>CACZZL010000028.1 GCA_902785605.1 uncultured Bacteroidales bacterium | reverse complement strand
GAGTCTGCTTAGGGAAAGAGAGAACTTGCGCAGTAGTACGCAAGTCAGGGATACTCTTTACTTAGCTACTACAAAAGCAGGTTTGAACGGTTCGGCAATTGTACCGAGATGGGCATCGTTGGCAAAGGTGAGGGCATTCACCGCTTCAAAGAGGTTCTTATAGTGCGCGGAGTAGTAACGAAGTGTGACCGATGACGGGTTACCGGTTACGGGAGCCGCGATATACAAGAAGAACAAGCCTTCTTGCGGTTGAGCCGTGCCGAGGCAGGTCTCGCCGGAGAACGCAGCCAAGAGATCGTTGTTATCAAGAACAAAGTCAGCAGCTGTTTCGAGGTACTGCGCTTTGAGATCCACCTTGACTACGGCGGTCATGGAGGAGCTCATATCACTCACTTCGGGAGCGGTCCACGTTGGACGTGCTACATTACCGGCAAGCGTTTCCGTCTGTTGCGGCTGAGTTTGTTGCTCCGGATCGTTCTTGTCCTTTTTGCAGCCTGCAAAGCATAATGCCACGACTGCCAGCATACAGATAAAATACAACTTTTTCATATATCTATTCGTTTATTAGTTTACCATGCTTTGACTTGTTCATCACCACCTTCGATAGGCGTAGTGCGGTCACTTCCGGCGAGGAGGGTTGAGGTGATCTGTACAGAAACTACGTCTGTACGCGGGGATGTGTACTGTCTCATAATTTCTGTCCGGTTATGGAGTATTGCTCTCCGTTTCTGTTAATAATAATTTGCCCGTCACGCAGTTCTTTCTGAACGCTGACTTCTAACGGCTTAATGCTCTCTATGTCCGTCGGGGTAGATACGATGCGGAGGGAGGCGGGCATATCTCGACGAATAGGAGCACCGGCGAGGGTATTTCCTGTTATTTGGAACCAGGCACGGAAGCCGAGCATCTTGGCATCGTCATTGCTTCCATCGGTCGGCCAATAGAGTTGGTTACCGCCTTGCAGGAAGAGATTGAGGTGTTGCTCACCGTCGGTGGCATCGTTGATATGTGTTTTACCATAGAAGCCGTGCAGTTTGACATTTCCGCTGGTAGACTCCGCATTGTTGTCACTATCCCATGCGGTGATACCGGAGAAATGGAGTCGCGTCATCACTTCGCCGGTACTATTCCACTGGATGAGATAAGGCGTGCCTGCAGAAAGGCTGATGGAAGTGACCTTCGCTATGTCAAGTTGCAGCGCACCGTCGAGAACCTCTGCGCCAACGAATTCATAGACCTCCACGTTATCTCTGCCAAGCGGTGATGCGGCGATGTCGGGTACGTTGAAGGGCAAGGTCAAGGTATTGAAACAACCTGCCTTGCGTAGCGTACGGAAGATATCGACGTCGGTTAGTGACGCTGTCCTGTACGCGTTAATCTTTGCCTCCGTATTCGATTGCTCATCGTTCTCATCGAGGAAGATACATGCTGTAAGTCGCGTTTCATCATCATAGTGACTCCAGTTTGTCTCGTTCCGATAGGTACCGAGTGCGGGTACGCAGATTTTCAGAGATGCGTGGCAGTTGGTAAAAGCATCCGTACCCAGTTTTGGTGCGTAATACCGTCGACAGAGCACGTCTGAAAGTGCCGAACAGCCTTTGAAGGCCTCTACACCGATACTATCCACCGAAGCCGGAATGACCACGTTGGTAAGTGCGGTGCAGTTTTCGAAGGCTTTGGTGTGAATCTGTGTCACATTATCGGGGATGATAACATCCGTGAAGTTCCCTTTATTCCTAAACGCCTGCGCATAGATTGTCGCCGCGCTATAAGGATTAGGTGAGGAGAGGACAAGCGTAGAGCCGTTCAGTACCCACTCCAGATTATTTCCGCATGGTGTGCCGGCAGAAGCTGTGCTTACTGCCCCGACGAGCAGGGCAGCAAGCAGGAGTGATTTATAATTTCTTACCTGTAACATCATAGCGTTCATTGTTGCGAATTATTACTACATGTTGATCTTCGATGATCTTATACGGACGGCTGGTCTCGCCGGGTTTCAGGATAATAGGAGCCTTTAACGAACCGTGATGGGCATCAGAG
>CACZZL010000027.1 GCA_902785605.1 uncultured Bacteroidales bacterium | reverse complement strand
ATGTTGGAAGAGAAAGATTCGTTTGTATCCGAACCACTTGCAGCCGTTGTGCCGCCGCCGGCATTGGCATTGCCTTCGAACACCATACCGAACTTGGCAAACTTGTGAACAAAACCGCCACCAAAGGTGAATGCGCCGTCATGTGTGACGGATACATTGTCGCCATGCGATACGGCGTTGGTCTTACCTAACACTACGGACGCGCCTGGACTGGTCGGAGATGTTCAGACGAAGCGTGTCCAGGCTTTCCAGTTCGAGTGTATCCAGCAGCTTTTTCTCCTTCTTCTCGTTATCCTCATAGGTCTTGATGAGGCGCTCTACCTCGCCTTTGCTGAAGCCCATGTATTGCTTTCCGTCGCCGTACGAGGTGCGATTGTTGAAGGCCTTGAGGCTGTCGATGTTGTATTGCTCCACACCTGCCTTCTTGTCGCGTGCCTCGGTCAGCGCGCTCATCACTTCACGCAGACGAGCTACTTTCTGTACCGCCGCCTCATATTGGTCGGCCTTGAACGATCCGCTTCGCTGCAGACACATTACTTTCATCTTCTCGTTGTGCGCCAACAGTTTCTTCCACTGCTTGACTTGCTCGTTGTAGTAGTGCACCATATCTTTCAACACGTGCAGTTGTCCGTCCTCAGGCAGTTTCGGCGGTACGGCCTCATAGGTGCTGTCTGCACCAAAGTTCGGATCAGCAGCCGTCAGTGCGGTATAGTACTGCATCTTGTCGGTGGTGTTGACAATGGCCGTTGAGTCGCCGCTTCTGTAGCGCTCAATAGTGGCGGCATCGATGGTCTGCAGCAGCGCGTTGCGCATACGCAGATAGTCCGGCATCACTTTGTTCTCTATATGGCTCTGCGTATAAGCGAACTGCGTACCAAACTTCTTGCCCAATACAAATCCGTCAAAATCGCCGATGATATAGCGTGTCGAGTCAGCCGGGTCACGCTGTATATCCACGCGGCGGGAGTTGGAGAAGACATCATTGGTGGCTTGACCTACAAACACATCGCCGCCGGCACCTTCCGAACCAGGCGTGGTGCTCACGGTCTTCGTGAGGGTATTCACAGTGGTCTGTGTTTTCGACCACGATTTATTACCGGTGTAGGTAGCATTGCCTCCCAAGTGGAACCTCTCGCCCATGAACAACAGTGAAACAAATCCGATTGCGGTCGGATCCACCATCAGATTAGCCGTCTGGGAACCGAGTGAGAACTTTAAATCAACCGCTGTGCCCCAGTGTGCGGTCGAGGTGTTGTTGCTGGTTTTGGTGAAGGTAGTACCTTTGGTGGCAGAGACGGTGGAGGCACCGCCCGGAGCGTTACGGAGGATATAGAATATATCATCCGGTCCGCTGGTCAGAATATCCGATCCGTTGGTAATCGAGCCGAGTACCACGCCGTAGAACTTGCCGTTCTCCGTCCATGAATAATTGCGTGTGCCATAGACGTTGCGGTAACTGATATTCACACCAAGCGTGTAGGGCTTGGTCAGGTTCGGGTCAGAAGCGCGGAACTGGTATATACCCATTCCTGTGGAATCGAGGGCAATCTGGTTCTCGCCCAGAACAATAGTTTCTCCTCTCTTCGGCATGATGGTATCACGCTCAGCGGCTATACGGTTGCCCAGTTCACTCTTGACAGTGACTATACCATTCTTCCATGGCAAAACGGTGGTGACAGGGTGGGCGGAGTTATCTTTATTAATGTAGGTCTCGGTTATCTTAAGTCGCCAGCGGTAGGATGCGCCTTGACGGAAGAGCGGATAGGTCATGCGGTAGTCCGGTTTGCCCGTAGCCGAGTCGACAGTAAAGGCGGGCACCATGTGCTGTTTCTCCTGTTCGTCCACCCATGGTAGCCACTCTTCGCCGAAGGCAAGGTCATGGCGCATGGCGTCTGTGACGGTGAGCACAGGTTGTACATAGTATGGTGCATCAAACGCCAGATGGTATCTGACACGACGGACGGTGGTACTATCGAGCCGCAGGGAGTCCTGCATCATTGACTGTCCTGCGCATGCGCCTAACTCAATCGGGTTGTACGACAACGGATTGAAGCGGTAGTCCTCGTTCGACGGAATGACGATACTCTTCACCTTGTAGGTCAGCGGCGGCAGCAGGGCGGTATATTCGCCCGTTACGGAGTCGGTGTAGATAACCACATTGTGGCTGAGGTCGGTGCCCGAAGCAGCAGTCACTACGCGTCCTGCGGCTACGATGCTATCGGTCGGCATGGGCCATACGCGCTCGACGGAGTCGGTGTTGAGCGAATAAATCTCCGAGGCCTGCAGCGTAATGATGGCGCGGCCTATAGTAGCTTTGCCAAGATGCATACCGTGCGGCTTGTGCATTTCTTCGTCACCACCGGCTACTCGGCCCACGAGCAGTAGTTTGGTGTTGTCGTAGAAACGGAGGTCGTTTATGTCGTGCAGGAACTCATGGGTTACGCCCGCGTTGCCGGGATCCTCGGGGTAGCGGCCGTTATACAGGAAAGTATGCCCCTTCTTCGTCGCAGTGATATAGTGGTTGCCCATCGGCACGAGGATGGAGAACTGACCGTCTGCATTGGTCACTACAGGCACACCGCCTACGAGACACGGAGCGCCATCGACACTGAGCAATGCACCCTCTACAGGGTAGTCGGTGCCCTCGTAGTAGATTGCACCCGACACGGTAACCGATGTGCGGTCAGTGAAGTTGACGTTGTTGTGGGTGTTGGTGTTGTTGTTGAAATAGAGCGGACGGTTAGCCGGCGCGAACTCATGCGTGCCGAGCGTAGGAACGACCTTGTAGTACGTACCCGCTTCGCGGTAAGGAATACCGGTGATGACGTATGTACCGTCGGCTTTGGTGTACGCCATGTAGTTAGCGCGCGTTGAGTCGTCCACCATCCGGAATTGCACTTGTGGAGGCATCTCTTTTGTTGTGAGTTCATTGAAACTCAAGCCGCTTATTTTGAGGTGTCTGCCGTGACCGGAAAGGTCGTGTACTTCATTGCCTTTCTCCATCGCGGAATAGTAGAGTTCGAGACCAGGCTCATCGCCTTTGAGCGGAATAGTGAGAGCGGAGTTGCGTATCTCCGTGGAGTCCATGCGATAGTTGTATACGCGAATATCTGCCATCTCGTATCCTTTTGATTTATAATCACCTATACCAAAGATAGCCGGATAATAATCAGGGGTATAGGGATGCTTTCCCTCATATTTTCCGTTCAGATATATGTATGCAGTATCTTTCGTATAGCTGACCGCTATATGGTACCATTCATTCAAGGCGAGTTTGGATGAGTAGAAACATTTAGGATCACTACTATGTCCTTCAGTCCATATTCGCCCATCATTGGTTAACCGTATAGCAAATCTCGGTAGATTGAATACATTCGTATGGTAACTATCTCTAATATATTCAGAGACGCGGATCCAGAACATGGCAGTTCCTTGGGTACCGTAATATTTAGAACTACCAACATGGTTTCTATCTGTGGGTTTTAGTGAACGGATATTGAGTGCTCTTAGTCCTTGTTGTACTGTATCGGCAAATACCTTCTGCGGCACGGGGACTTCGTCTTCGGTGGTGGCAGTGACGAGCACGCCCGGTACGCCTTGGCGACCGTCGTAGGTGATTTGTCCGGTTATAACGCCGTACGGCAGTGCGAAGCCTGTCTCAGTGAGCGAAGACATAGGCGACACATCGCCGTCGCACTCGCGATAGCCCGTTACGGTATAGTTGTAATACGTACCGAGTTCCATCGAGTTATCTTCGTAACTAAACGTTGTGAGCGACTTGTTCATCGGCATCTGCGGCACGAGTGTGGTACCCACGCTATCCCCGCGCACGCCGCGCTTAATAGTAAAAAAGGAGAAATCGTTTTTGTCCTTAGGTACCGTCCATTGCAGCCGCACGCGGTTGTTGGAATCGCCCTTGGTAGCCGTGAGCGAAGTGATAACCGCCTCACGGGTGGGAGCCATACTGGAAGGCTCACTGGTCATAGAACTGATTGTCCGCATTGCCGTGCACACCTGGACGGTGTACTCTATACGTTGGCAGGTAGGTATGCCCTCGGTCAGTTCGACCGAGGTGAGGTTGCGGTCCGAGTATTCCTTTTGATAGGGCGTGCCGTTCACATTATACTGCACGCGGTAGAACATATCCGAGGTCCATATACCTTTATAATCCCCTTCGTGCGTCCAACTGACCTCAATCTTACCGCCTTTATCATCTGCATTTACTGCGCCTATCTTTCTGAGGTCGGTATTAATGAGAATCGACTCTTTAGTGCAAGTAGTGGCATGGTCAACGAACTCGCGGCTAAAGCGCACGTAGAACGTCTTGCGTCCTTGATTGAACATTTTCTGCGGTATGGGGAGCCCGACCTTATAGGCAGTTTCCTGATTGCGGTTGGTGGTGTTGAAATCCTCGCGCACCGTTTCAAACGAGCCGAAGCTCGGATCGGTCGAATACTCAATGATGATGGCGGATTGATCCTCTTCTTCTCCGTACGCCTTCTTGGGGATCTTGAAGGTCGTATAAATGGTGTCGCCACCCTCATGAAACAAATCGATCTCCTGGGGCAGATAAAGCGCCGGAATACGTATCGTTTTCCAGTCTGATTGCGGTCCTACAAAGGGCGAACGGGGACCTCCGTGTGTACCGTCATAGTACGAGGAATTGAGATCGGCATAAGCGCGGCGTGATACTTTCAGTACATAAGGAGGGGTTTCCCGACCCATGAGATTGAGTTGGGCGGGCGTGAGATCGGCTACATCGGTGCGCTCACGGTTGAGACTACCGCTTCGGGGCACAAACGAAGATATACTATCATTGATACCACGCCCCGTAGCGTGCTCATAATACTGGCTATTATATACATCACCTACAGTAAATGAGATTGCGGTCTTGCCGTCATTGCTCCTCGTCCAACGGAAATTATCAAGAGTCGGGTCGAGTACCGCCGGTAAGATGTCGTTCAACTCGCCCTGTTCAAAGAGACGGGAGTTGTCATAGTTATTACCATCCCACCACACATTCAAACGCAGACCGAGGCCTTTGTTCTTGTTGTTGTGGATATAGTTAAACACCGTCTGGCTATATACGATATTGAAATAGGCGTACTGGTCGTCGCCATCATTCACTTGCCGCTTCTGCAAGAAATAGGCGGTACAGTCGTTAAAGGGCTCCACACGGTCGAAATGGCATTCATACTCGAAGGTCTTTTTCCATCTCTTGTAATTGTTTGCGTCCTTCATGTGAATGGTTACCAAGGGCATATCATTCTGTCCGTTGGCGGTCAGATAGACCGTCACCGCTCCGGCAAGGTAGTTGTCACCGGTAGGCAGATTGAACTCGTTCCACGCACGGAAACTGAAAGCAATGATACCTTGTGCTCGCTGAAAGCCAACCATACCATCTCCGTACGTGTTATCATACGCGCCGGCGTTATAAAACTCAAAGGCATGGTCAAACCGGAAGTTGTCGCCCCACTTACAATACTTGTCGTTCGGTGTCCAGCCGTTGCCGGCATACAGGGTTCCCACTGCACACAGCAGTGCAAGGAGAAGAGTAGATAATCGTTTCATTGTATAGCTATTTTAGTGATTTTCTTTTGTCAGTTTCAGTCCTGTGGCGACTACGTACTCGCCCGCAATGAGCCGAGCCGTAGCAGTGCCGGTGTAGATATTCTCACCGCTTTCGAGGCGGAAGGAATACTTAGTGGCAGTTGCTTCGGGGAAGAGTGCCACATAGACCTCCTTCGGGTTGCCGTCAGGGGAGATGGCGAGCGCATAGCCGCCTGCCGATGGAGTCACTGCTACCGTGCAGGGTGTGCCCTGCGTCACAGTTACGGTCGCTGTCTCCGGGTACGTGCCGGCATAGTCACCGTCGCCGTAGCTGATACTAAGCGATGTTATCGTGAGGGGTTGGTCACTTTCGTCCACAAAAGAGAACTTGCAGACCGTCAGCAGGTTCTGCATCTCAGCCACCACCGCATTCGCCACTGTGGGGGTCACCTCGGTTATCGTGGCGATACCGTAGCTATGGTGATACCTATTGGCGATGGTCGCCAGCGTGCCGTCCTGCCCGGTAAGGGAAATAGTGTATGTAGCCTTCAGCGGATTGCCACTGACAGTAATAGCAGGGTCAGTAGCCTTCGGATAGACGAGCAGCAACTGGTCTCCCAAATCACACCACACTTCGTTGTTGCTCGCGAACGAAGCGATGCGTGCATCCCTGTCCGCCACCAATACGCCGTCGAGGTAAACAGGGGCACCGGTTTCGGGATCGGTATAGGTTGCATGGCTTATGTTGCGGAAGGATATCTCATCGCCTCTGCTCCAGATAGCATCGAGCACATCCCCGTTCTCTGTGATAGTAGCCTGCAGAAGACGGCGGACTTCCTGGGTACGATTAGCTCCTTCTGTCTGCGTGACAACGAGCGTGCGGGGTTTGAGTTCCGCCTGCTGCTTGGGCTGGTCGGGATTGTTGTTGGTGCTGCACGCCGTGCCTAAGAATAGCAGCGACGAGCAGACTACGCCTGCCAGCCAGATAAAAGTCTGGCTGAAACCGCCGCCGGTGTTCTGATTATAACCGGAGATTTGCGCTTTGATACCTCCGCTGGCGCAGAGCATCTGCTGCGGTGTGGTTGCCACGGTCTCTATGCGTGGCTGAGTGTAGATTTTCTTCATTATTTATGTAATTATCAATATATACCCGCAATTTATAAAAAACGGCGCAAAGATACTATTTTTTTTTGACATATGCAAGTTTTTCATGTAAATGTAAGCGTTTTGCGTAAAAATTATAAAAATTTTTACTTTTTATGAAGGAAAACGCTATTTTTCGCGTTAGGGATTGGAAGGGCTATGGTATTGTGCAACAATGCGGAACTTGTGAACCCCAGCAAAGCCCGACCGACTTAGCTCTGGAGAGAATGATCTGCAGAACTATGCCGGGAACGCCCAAATAAAACAAGTCGGACAAAATACTACGATAGCAGTCATGCTGACGAACAGGATGCCAGTCATCCGGAAGAGCCTGCGACCGGTCTGAAAAAATGGAGGACTAAGCCTCCAAATTCATTTCATGAGCGGGTTCGGGTTGCGCTTTGTTTTGCCCTGTGCGCGGGCTGCAAGCTCGGTAAACACAAGGCAATTCAAGCCGTAAATTTTCCAGTACTGACGAACTCCATGTGCGACATGATGGTTTGACAGGAAGAAAGGATGGACTCCAGCTGCTCTTCTGTGCAGCGAACGAGGATTTGTTGAATAGGAATCATAGTAGTAATTGTTTAAAAATTATACTTATAGGCTTCAGCTCTCATAGCTTCGAACTCAGCCAGTGCTCTTTCATTCTTGCGCTCATGCGCCATCTCGCGCTCCAATTGCGCGTAGAGCCATGCGCCACGGCCGTACATCAAATCCTTTTCAAGTTCCATTTGAGCTTCGAACTCTGCTCTGGAAATGGAGTAGCGGACCGTTTTTATTTCGCGCTTAACTTCTTTCTGCGTAAGAGAAACTTGCTCTTGAACGCACTCGAAATCAAAACTGAGTTGTGTAACTTGATTTTTCATAAAGCCATTCTTTTTAGAGGTGATTGCCACCCGCCATTTGAGGCGAGTGGCTTTCTACATTTATGCTTGACAAACTGCTTGCGGAACGTAAAAGTGGGTGATTGGGAAGAAGGTGTATTGTACACCTGTTTCTTTGTTCTGACGGCTAACCGGCTTGCCCCAAGCGGGGAAACGAGTGAGATTGTTATCGAATACTCTGTAGCCTTCACGTTCCCATTGCTCGCGGGTTTTCAAGATGGGAAGATTGTGCAGCTCTTTGTAATAGATGCAGAGGAGATTGTTAATGCGCTCTTCTGTGCCGTACTTCTCGCGGAGTTGCTTGCAGAGTGCCCGGAGCGACTGACGCTCTGTTAAGGGTTGTGCAACTGCATTGTTGTTCACTTCAACTGCCTGGTTGTTTTTCTTAGATGTTTTCATAACTGTACTGTTTTTTGAATTGTTTAACATATTGTTTTGAGATTTGTTTCTTTTACAATGCTTTCAGAGTTGACGCAAGTACAGTTCGCCATTCCGTGAACAGCAAGACTTCCGCAAAATTTGCGCCGGAACATGTTTAGCCTTGCCATACGGAAAGAACCAACTACCTTTGCATTGCTAAAAGGAACGACATAAATCTCCAAGGCAATATGTAATTCAAGGGGCAGGACTTGAAAGCCAAGAAATGACCGGCACAAGTGAACGATGCATCGCAACCATTGAGCGGTAGCACCGAGTAATGCAAGCCCGTGAGACAGGCACAGTAAGCATGAGATCTTCCTCCTATTACAAGCAGCACAAGCCCATTTAACCTGCGATGGGAACAAAGGCACAAGAGTATGATACTCATCCGTTCGCCGGAATAAGCCGTACAGTTCGAACAAGAAACATCTTACCCAATTGCCACAACCTGAATTTACGGGCAAAAGCAGGGTGTAAAAATGTGGAAAATACATCTATATTGTGGAAAATAGTAGAAAAGAATGCTCATTGTGGAAAATCGTGGAAAACTGCGGACGCGATTACACAACGCAAAGTGCGCAAAATCAACATTGTAGCAAATGTTTCTATTGTAGAAAGGAAAGCGCGCAAAGACATCACAAACATACATTTTGGAGTACACACCGTTAACAGCGTACACAGTATTGATTTACAGGCATTTAAGTAAAACTATATATCCTTAACAATGTTAATATTCTTATATAATGTTAACAATGTTTACAAATGTTAACGGATGTTTACTTGGTCTATGCGTGTAAAGAGCTGATAATAAGCGATGTGTACAATGTGTACGATGTTAATGCGTGTTCAACCAGTTTGTCGTAGTCGAAACAATAAGAGAGTTCCGTGCTGGACTTTTGAATATTACGAGTGTTACCTCGTTCGTCCGTTTTGGTTTCATACTGTAGCACTCCTTGGATGATATCCTTATAGCGCACGATCTTCTTTCCGAGATAGGCAGGACTGTTCTCCAGATAGTACTCCAGTGAGTTCTTTGGCAGCAGCGGTTCGCCGGTACGATGACCGTGTAGGGTGTACAGTTGAGCGGTCTGCTTGATCTTTAGATACAGCACTCGTTTAGGTTGCTCGAAGCGACATAACTCACGATCACGGGTGTTGAGTTCAGAGACATACTCAACGCGGTAATCGCCTTCGTACGCAAGGTCACCTGTTCCGCGAAGGTAGCTGACGGTGTCCCAATAGGTAGCCAACTCGTTATTCTTCTTGGTCTGCCGGTTTTGGTGCAGTACGCCGTCAATGACTACGCGCAGCAGGTCTTGGTACGTGAATGGCAAATCGAGTGACGAACGGAGTGCATAGCAGGCCGCGAGAGGTACAACCCAGTTCCGCAGGATACGGTCTTCTACCGGCGAGTTCTGCAGCGCATCACGGAGATCATCAAAAGCACGA
>CACZZL010000026.1 GCA_902785605.1 uncultured Bacteroidales bacterium | reverse complement strand
GAAAAGGCGCCCGAAAGGACGCTTTTTCCATTTTTATTTGCGTATATCAAAAAAAAGCAGTAATTTTGCAGCCGGAATGAACAAACTTGCACACGTCATAACAGCCGTCATTGACTTTTTTCAACGCCCGTTTGATAGATGGGTGTCGAAAGAGCTGTTTCGGTATGCGGCGTGTGGCGGGGGAAACCTTGTGTTCGACTGGCTGCTGTATTTCCTGATCTATAACTTCGTGATCGGGCACGAGAATGTGAGCCTTCAGTTCTCAGTATTCAGTATGCAGTTTGCGCAAGTGATTACGCCGCACATCGCGACGCTGTGCATCGTTTTTCCGATCACGCTGCTGACCGGTTTCTGGTTGCAGAAATATGTGACCTTCACGCAATCCAACCTTCACGGCGCGCGTCAGCTGGTGCGCTATATCCTAGTCGTTCTGATTAACTTGGCGGTGAACTACTACGGCCTCAAGTTGTGCGTCGAGACCTTGGGCTGGTACCCGACACCGAGCAAGATGGTGATCACCATCGTCACGGTCATCATCAGTTACTTCTGCCAGAAATACTTCACATTCCGAGTCCAAAAATAGCCGATCCGTTGTCTGTTAGAACGGATAGCCGATACCGAAATTCAGGCGAAGGGCATCCAGTGCCGAAGGAATATTGAAATAGGTGTTGATCGGTTGCGTCTTGTCGGGTTGCCAGGTCTTCTTGTCGTACTTGTAGGTCTGGTACGGCGCATGGATCGCCACACCGAGGTCCAGACGAATGACGAGTCCGTCCAGGTCCAGACGCAAGCCGGCACCGGTTCCAAGAGCAATCTGACGTGCGAAATAGGGGTTGTCAATGATGCCGTCGTACAGCTCTTCGCGCAACTGCAGCTGCGTCACGTAATCGGTCACACCTGCCTCTTTGAACATGTCTCCTGTGTTATACCACGACCATACGTTGCCTGCATCGAGGAAAGTGGCACCGTACAGTTTCCACACGATCGGGAACCGCAATTCGAAGTTCGCTTCCAGTTTGACATCGCCGGCATGGAAGAAGTTCTGGTTGTACTTCTCGGAGTAAAAGTTACCCGGTCCGTAAGCATAGGGCGAAGCGGCACGCATACCGTTCGGACCGCCGGCATAGAACGCTTCCGAGAGCGGCGATTCCGACGAATTACCCACCGGTATGTTCGCTCCGGCGTACAAACGCGTAGCGATACAAACCTGGTCGGTGAGGTTGAACTTATTGCGCAACTCAGCCGTCAGTTTGACGAACTGGTTGAACGTGATCTTACCCAGCGGTTTGCGCTTGTCGTCCCACTTATAACCGAACAGGCAGTACATGCCGTTGATGAGGTTACCGGACTCTTTCACACCGAGATCGAGCATGGTGTTCACCGCCCGTTTATCCCGGTAGTCGTTGTAGATGAAGTTATACCCGATCGAAGGCACGAACTCGTCTCCGGCGATGATCTTGATGAGTTGCGGGTACTCCGCCGCTTTGTCCAACAGGTCCGCCGATTCGGCATTCATATGCACGAACGAGAGCGAGAACGGTGTGAAGGCATGGGTGACGTAGCGCGAGCTGTGAATGAAATAGGTGAACGATCCCGACACTTTGTGTACACCGTATCCGCCGGCTATGTTTTCGTACTGGTAGCCGAGCATGTAGCGCGTATCACCGGCCGGGTTGTTATCGCCCAACCAATGCAGGTACGGGAAGATAAGCGAGGTGTTGACACCGAACTTATAGGTATCGGTTTTCTTCGGATCGCCCGGATGGCGGTTACGCAGGGCCCAGTAGTAAGCACCGTTGCCCTTGACGGTGAACGTCTCACCTTTGCCAAACAGGTTCTTGATGGACGATTTGAGGGTCAGGTCCGGACCGATACTGTTGTTCGAACGGTATGCCACACCGGCATCTGCCGTCAGACCATAGGTGCGATCGAGCGTATCCCCTTTGTAGAGCTGTTGCTTATGCCATTCCTGCAGGGCCCGCACACCGAGACCGGCTTTGTACAGGTCACCTTCAAGGATGTTGTTGTAGTCGCGCTGGGCAAATGCACGCAGCAGGACATTGCCCTCTTTGGTCAGTTTGTACTCGGCCGACAGGTTATTGAGCAATCCGCTGGCCTGGTTGATCTCCGGATCGTCGGTGAAGGTCGAACCTACGGTGATCCGCAACCGGTCCTTGAAGAAGGACTTACTGATGGTGATATTGAGGTCATTGGTCTTACCTCCCGCGTGCTCTGTCTGGGCGCTGCTGAGGTCGATGTCCACCACTTTACCCATTTTGGAATTGGCCATGGCGGCATTGAGACGGCTGTTGACGATGGAGGAGAACGCATAACCGCCGCGTTGGGCTGCCACATTGCTCTCGCCTACGTACATACCGGTTGCCAGCAGCGTAGCTGCTAACCCTTCTCGTGTATCTTCGTCCAAGCCGGCCAGTTCGTGGGTGATGGTCTCATCTTTGGGCGCCTCGAGGAAGAAGCCGATGGTGTTCAACCCGATCGAATCCAACATACCGTTCACCCGTACACCGGTTCGGAAATCCACCCGTCGTGTCTCTTCTCCTTCGGACTCCACATCGGCCTTCACCTGCTGCGAAGCAGAGATGTCCAGCATCGTCTGTCCGACCGGTCCGTTGAAGGCTACATTACTGCCCGAATCGACATGGAACGGCATGATCGGATAGGCTTTGGGCGAGTAGCGAATGAAACCGTCGTCCACGTTGATCTTACCGCCTAACAGCAGCGTGTCTTCCGCCAACTGGTAGCGCACTTTGACCGTACCGTGCGGTTTGACTTGTGCCAGGTTCTTCTTATCAATCGGGTAGGTGATGTCCGTGGTAGGCAGGATCGTGACAGCCACATCCGCTATAATGCTGTCCAGCGGACCGGTGACGGAACCTTGTATGTCGGTCGCCAGGTCACCGTAAACGGGCATCGGACCGCCTTTGACCAGCTTGGCCGGCGCAAAACTGTCCGCTGCCAGCGTGACATCCAACCGCATGTCGTTGAGGTCTATTCCGCCGTTCAAAGCCAAGTAAGTGCTGTCCACGCCGTAGATGGGTAATCCGTTGAGATTTACTTTGTTGTGATTCATCACGATGGGTGTCTCACCCAGACCCAGTTGTACGTTATAGGGTTTGTACAGCGCTGCGACTTGGAGCGGCAGCACTTCGGCCGAGAGATCCAGTTGGGCCGGCAGTCCGTCTGCCACCGCTTTGGCCCGTATGGCACCGCTCAGATCCAGGTCCGCCATCTTAATGATGCTGTCCACGATCTCGAGCGGTATATCATCCAACTGCACGTTCGCGCGGAGGGCATTGGAGTAGGCCTCGGAAGGCATGATCTCCATATCGACGGAGCGGCTGCCCAGGTCCATGTCTCCGAACGAGAGGGTGTCCAGGGTCAAGCGTCCCTTGCCCCGCAGTTCTTTTTCACTCCGCTCCAGGTTCATGCTTAGGCCGGCATGGGTCCGTAGCCCGTGCAGCGACATCACACCGTCGGTCAGTTTGCTGTCCGCATGAAGCGAAGCGAGCGTGCTGCCGTCCTTCATCGTGATGCGCATCGCCGCTTTGGCAGCCGGCAACCGCATGGCGGTACTGTCTTCGGGATGGTTGATCTCCGGGATCGAGGCATCGAGCGCCAAGTCCGTCTGCTCGCTGTCGGAAGACAGATGGAGGCCGATCTCGTTGATATCCAATCCCATTCCTTCGATCAGACCTTGCGCAGGACTACCGTGCGAGAGGGCGATGTTCGCTTGGATATCCGGAATCAGTTGACGCAGTGTATCCAGTTGGGTCAGGTCGGTGAGGGAGGTGATAGGTGTGATGATCGTGGAGTCACCTACTGCATTGAGCAGCGGCTGGATGTCATCGATCAGTTTCATCACGTGCATTGGAGCGGACAGGTCCATGGTGAGTCCGTCTGTCGCCAGATTGAGTGCCGTAGCGGTGTCCGTGACGAAGTGCAAATCGAGCTGTTGCGCGCGGAAATGTTCGCCGGCCACGTATGCGTTGATATCGCGCATCTGCGTGCTATAATCCACCGCTATCTTCTTCATGTCCATGAACCGCGCTACGCGGAACTGATGCTCCGTCTGCGCCGCTATCTGCATACTGTCGTCGGTCATGGCAAACGGCAGGTGTAAGTCTCCTGTCACGGTGCCATCCGCCAACTGGGCATCCAGCCGCATACCGGACACCTCGATGTTATCGTAGATCGCGTCTCTCAAGTTCACTTTGAGTTGGGTCCGCATGGCGCGCGAAGTGGGATTGATTCCTTTACCTTTGGCATCGATCTGTCCGGCTATGACGGCCCGCGTATGGTTGTTCATCAGCGCTGCCAGGTCCACTTTGTCCACATCGACATGCATGTCGTACGACTCGTCGTCTATGTCGTAGTATCCGCGCAAACGCGCTTTACTGCCTTTGAAATCCGCATCACCGACTACATCTACCCGCATGGTCTCCAGACTCATTTCGGTAGCGGACAAGTGTGCCTCAGCCCCCATCTCGTCGCAGCGGGTGTGTAGCCCGTTGCTGGTGATCAGACTGCGCTCCAGGTCCACACAGGCATCGCCGTAGATAGTATCCAGCGGCAGGGTGAAAGAGCCGATTCCGAGTTTCATGCCGCCCACATCCAGACGGTGTACATCGTACTTGTTACCGCCCACATCGGCCAGCACATTGAGGGCCAGGGTGTCCGTTCGGATGTCCATTCCCAAGGGCGTGAGCACAAAACGGAAGTGGCTGATCTCGCCGTTCGGCACTTCGAACGCCATCGGAGTGACGGTCGTATCCTTGGCCGTGGTGTCCGGTGGTGTCTCGCGCAGGTCAATGCCTACGTACGAATCGTACAACCGCAAGTTATGTAAGGGATATTGTCCTTGGGCAATGATCAGTTCGGGACTGTTGAGTTCGAGATGACCGATGATGGCATCAATGCCCACCGCGGCAATCATGCTGTCGGAGTGGAAAGTGGTCTGTTGTGCGAGCAGACGCTCCACCACAATCGGAATAGCCGTGAACCCGTCGGCTTCCTGCGAAGTGAGCAGGGTCGCTTTGAGGCGCAGACAGCGCGTATAGATCAGCGTATCCTGTCCGCGATGACCGACAAAGAGGCTGTCCACCCGCACCTCCAACGGCAGGTCCGTATGCCCTTTGTAGGCATGGTAGAGCACCATTGGCGAATGGTGAAGAGGCGACAGATAGAGGTCACCCAGATCGATATCATAGCCCGTGTGCTCGTTGGCCAGTTCAACCCCTTTCTGCAGCACCTCCGTGCGCGTAACCCGGCTTAAGGGCACGCCAACCACCCCAACAGACAGCAGTACCAATCCGACTGCTACCCCTGCGCAAACCAGTATGTTACGATGCTTCTTTGTCATTTCTTGTCGTTGATAAGGTGCACATCGCATTGCGGGAAAGCGATGGTGATGCCGGCATCATTGAGTGCTTTGTACATCACCTCTTTGGCGCGCTCTACGTACGCAATACGCTCGGCCACGAGTACCATCTGTTTGACACCGATGACCACCGCGCTGTCGGCCATTTCATCCACAATGACGTAGATGCCTCTTTCGGGATCCACAATCTCGCGTCCGTACTGATCTTTGGTGCGCATCTGTTGCATGGCTTCCACGAGCACTTGGCGCGCTTTCTCCACATCCGTACCATATGCTACACCGACTGTCAGTTTGGTCATCTCGTACGAGTGGTTGCGGGTGAGGTTATTGAAGTTCTTACCGAACAGAGACGAGTTGAGGAACGACATCTCCGTGTAATCGATCGTCTCGACCTGGACGCACTGGTAGTTGATGGCGGTCACTTTGCCGCGTATACCGTCGCACTCGATCCAGTCTCCCACACGCAGACGACCTCCCATGAGTTGGATGCCGTAGATGAAGTTGTTGATGATATCTTTCATCGCCAAACCGATACCGGCAGACAGACCTCCGGCGATCAGTCCGAGCGAACCGGTCGGGATCTTCCACTGCACCACGACGGTGGTAATGAAGATCATCCATACAGCCACACTGATGATGCTGTTACCCAGCGAGAGGTTGATCTCGTTAGGACGGATGCTGGTGCGTTTGTGGGTGTGCAGGAACATCGCATAGCGGGTGTATTGCCACAGGGCATGGATCGCCCGGCTGAGGTAGCGAATCGCAAAGAAGAGAATGGTGAGGTACACCAGACTCTGTGCGGATATACAGAGACTCTCCACGCCGTCATCGCCCATGATGCTGATGAACGAGGCGGTGTAGTATTTCATGAACAAGTCACTGAAATCAAAGATATTAAGCGACAAGTGTGCACACATCGGTACGGAGAGCACAAACAGCGCCGGGATACCTACTTGGCGAATCAGGTCGTAGAACCAGGTGGCACCGAACAGCAGCGATTCGCGATCTTCTCCGCTCACATACGTGATGCGCTCCCGCATGGCATCAATCCGTTTGTTGAGCCATTTCTCTTTGAACCGGTCCATGAGGTCCATCAGGCATACGACGGTCAACAGGAGTGCCAGTTGGAAATACCACCATACCAGAATAAGCAGGCAGACGAAGGTGTATCCGATGAACGCGAACACAAACGCGACGATGTATACACCGAGCGAAGCCCAGCCTAACTTACGGTCAATGGAGGTGGCTTTGTTGTTCTTGTTGATGCAGAACAGCAACTGCCGTACGATCACCACCAGCAGAATAGGCGGGAAGATACCCACCATCAGGCTGTCCGGCATGAAGGTATTCCGGCAGACGATGATCACAAACGCGATCAGGAAAGCCGGCGAGTACATCCGGATGCTGCTCTTGATCTGGTCGGGTTTGACACGGAGCAGCAGCGAACCGGTGATGGCAATGAGCAACCAGAGGAACGTGTTGATGTTACGCACACCCATCTGAAGGTATTCATAGCCGGACCAGGCGTAGCGGAAAGCCAATACGTATAAGATCGTACCGCCTAAAACAGATAGTAACAGCAGGTGTTTCTTCTGTTGGAGGTAGCTGTTCTTGACAAAGCGGGAGATGATCCAGAAGAGGATGAAAAAGACCAGCCAGAAAAGGGACAAGGCTATCAGTTGGATGATGCATCCGATGATCTGGACTACGCGCATCTCCTTCGTGGAGATCTCTTGGAGATCCCGCTCATCGTCCGAGCCCAACAGACTCGTGTCGTATTGGTCGGCCAGGTCCATCTTCACCTGGCTTCGGAATTCCTTGAAATTCTTAAGAAGGGTGATGAACGGCAACTGTCCGTCCTCGAACACATAAGATTGCAGTTCCTGATAGCGCTCCTGGGC
This sequence comes from uncultured Bacteroidales bacterium, assembly GCA_902785605.1. Taxonomy (GTDB): domain Bacteria; phylum Bacteroidota; class Bacteroidia; order Bacteroidales; family Paludibacteraceae; genus Colicola. Next base: position 2,490 of record CACZZL010000026.1, on the reverse strand, counting down.
GTAGTCGTAGTTCTCCTTGAGTCGCATGTAGGTCTGTTGGTAGCGCGCTGTATCCTGCAGGATGATCGTTCGATTCTCCGCGTACAGTTTGAGCACCTCCGATGCGTAGAAGATACAGGAATCGCGGTACAGCTCTCCCTCTTCGTCGAGCACGAACGGCGCTTTGGCCGTGTCCTCGATGGCACGTATGATCTCTTTCTCGAGCATCGTGATCGAACGGGTGAGCGGCATGTCCAGCGAATCGTTGCGGTACATCAAACTGTCCGGAACAACACAGTACTCGATCTCTTCCAGCTGCGGCGGGAGGCGACGCAAAGATTCGATCAACCGTGCATATCGGGTAATCTCAAAATTCAACAGGTTGAGCATCCATTCGTACGAACTGCGCTGCTGGTTGTGCGATTTGTATTCGGAACTGGCTTTTTGCAACGCATACGACATGTCAAACGTCATGTACTGATGCTGCGTGTAGAGCATGATAGACTGTTCGTTGGCCTTGACGAGTGCATCCTGCATCTCCTGATGCCGGCTTGCGTATGCTTCATCGAAATAGTCCTGATAGGACGGCAGTTGGAGATAGGCCGTTCGCAATTCGTTCTCTAACTCTCGCAGCGTATGGGTCATCAACCGGCCATCGGAAGCGAAAGTCGGAGCAAAAAAGACGAGCAGTACCGTAAAAATAGTAGCCAGTTTTTTGATCATGGGTATCGATTGTTTGTCTACAAATCCATAAAATAGCGTGCAAAAGTACTAAAAAAAATCGAAATGCGCAAATTTATGATACGTTTTTCTATTTTTATAGAAAATAATTTCTTAATTTCCTATGAAAATCTTGCACAGGTCAAATTTTTTTATTAACTTTGCGGCGAATTTTTAAAATTGCACAGCCATGTTATACACGCTATGTTCACAACTCCACACGGAGGTATCCGGTGTACCGTTCAAGGTATCGGATTCATTTATTAATGAAAATCAGGTAGTTGCCGTTCTGTCCGGTGGTACAGAGGCGCAGTTTGTAGAATTGGTAAGAGAGAAGAAGATTGATCTCAAACGGCCTGTTTATCTGCAGGTGAGCGGCTATAGCAATTCCTTGGCTGCTGCCCTGGAGATTCTCAGTTTCATTCGTCAGCGCGAAGGCATCGGTAAGATCATGCAGCATGCGAAAGACACGATCTTCCCGGACGTGAACGAGACGGATTCGCTCACCCGTCATCCACTGGAGAAAGTGCTGCACGGGGATAAGAAGATTCGTTTGGGTGTGATCGGTGCTCCGTCCGATTGGTTGATCGCATCGAGCGTCAATTACAAAGACGTGCTCAAACAGATGAATGCCGAATTGGTAGATGTGCCCATTACGGAAGTGACTGCGTTAGGCGAAGTGGACCCGGGCATGAAGGGCGCTGAGGCGATCTATGAGTGTTTGAAAACCATCATTGCCAAGTACCAACTGGACGGCATCACCATCCGTTGCTTCGATCTGCTCAAGACGGTGAAGAACACCGGTTGTATAGCTGTCAGCAAGCTCAATGACGAGGGTATTCCGGCATCGTGTGAGAGCGATATACCGATGTTGCTGACGATGGTGGCTTGTAAGAAACTGACCGGCGAACCGGGCTTCATGGTTAATCCTGCCCGTATTCAGCAAGACGGTCAGATGCTGATGGCGCACTGTACGATTCCGTTGAAGATGACGAACAAGCATGAGTACACGACTCATTTTGAGTCGGGTATCGGTGTGGCTATTCACGGTGAGTTGCCGACCGGTGACTATACGCTGGTCAAGCTGAGCGGTGACATGAAACGTCTGTTGGCGGTGAACGTCACGTTGACCAAGTGCCAATATGAGAAGAACATGTGTCGTACGCAGGTATGGATCCAATCGACACCGATCGTGAGCCAGTATTTCCTCACCTCGCCGATTGCCAACCACCACCTGCTCATCCGTGGCCATCACGCAGACAAATTCTGGAGAGAATAAATGTCAAATCACAAATCACAAATAACAAATTAAAATTTTAATTTTATTATGGTAAGTTACAAGGAATTAGGCCTGGTGAACACCCGTGAGATGTTCGCAAAGGCAATTAAGGGAGGCTATGCTATCCCGGCATTCAACTTCAACAACATGGAGCAACTCCAGGCCATCATCAAAGCTTCGGCTGAGACCAAGAGCCCGGTTATTCTGCAGGTATCGAAAGGTGCGCGTAACTATGCGAACCAGACCCTGCTCCGTTATATGGCACAAGGTGCTGTTGAGTACGCTAAGGAACTCGGTTGGGAGCACCCGCAGATCTGTCTGCACCTCGACCACGGAGATAGCTTCGAACTGTGCAAGAGCTGTGTAGACTTCGGCTTCTCGAGCGTGATGATCGATGCATCGTCCCTTCCGTACGAGGAGAACATCGCCCTGACGAAGAAAGTGGTTGACTACGCACATCAGTATGATGTAACCGTTGAGGCAGAACTCGGTGTATTGGCAGGTGTTGAGGA
>CACZZL010000025.1 GCA_902785605.1 uncultured Bacteroidales bacterium | reverse complement strand
TAACTTTGGTGGTCGTGCTAATGTATGGACCGTAGCAAAGAACACATGGGAGAAAGGTTTGCAGTATGCTTACCGCGATCGTAAGAACAAAAAACGTACATTCCGCGCTCTGTGGATCCAGCGTATCAACGCTGCCGCTCGCCTCGAAGGTCTGAGCTACAGCCAGTTGATGGGTCTCCTGAAGAAAGCAGGAATCGTTATCAACCGCAAGGCACTTGCTGACCTCGCTATGAACCAACCCGCTGCCTTCAAAGCAGTTGTTGATCAAGCGAAGAAGAAAGCTGCTAAGTAAGGTTCTTACAAAAAAAATGAGCTCGCAATCATGCGGGCTCTTTTTTTTTCCAGCTTTGTGTTATTAGTAAAAAACAGGTCGCTTAATGATAGATAGTTGCTTTACTACCGGATAAGTCAAATATATCTTGACCGTGGATGATATACACTTTATTGTTCCGAACCACTTTTTTGACGCTATCATTCATTTTCTCTCCCGTTGAATCATTCCGGATTTCATCCAAACCGGTTGCACTACCATTCGTTGTGAATATCCCGTTGTATTGCTGCACAACTTCAAATGCATCATTTAATGCCGTCAGTTGATAGTGATATAGAATGTCCGGTTGTATGTTGGTTACCGAATACAGTATTCCGAAAGTTTCGCTTTCGTTAGTCTTAGCCATTCGTGCCGGAAGTGTCATCGGAGCCTGCGCAGTAGTTGATGATTGTACAGACACATGCGCAGAGGAGTCTATTAAGATGGCATCTTGTGTGAACAATTGTTTGCATATCAAGGAATCAGCAGAAGTGATTTCCAGCGAATACAGAACGGCACTATCTGCCAATGTCCATGTGAAGGTAATAGTGGAATCATTGGCATCTATCGCAAATTCTTCGCTTGTCTCTACCATATCAGCATACGCGATGCCCTGTATATTAGTAAAATTGCTCCAGATTTCAGCAGTCTGATAAGCAGAGATGTTATCTGCCGGCACATACAAAGGAATAGCGTAATTGACATCTTTAAAACACTCACTATTGCACGAAGGAGGTGTCTGTGCCTCGCAGATAATATATTTCAAATCTGTGCAGGCATAAAATGCTCCATACGCCATGCTTTGTAGGCCTTCAGACAATCGGACTCCTTGCAGTTGTTTGCAAGCCATAAAGGCTCCGGGGTCAATGGTGGTGATATTAGATGGGATATGTATATACCTTAGTCCGGCTCCTCTAAACACACTATTTGACAGAGTGGTCAGCGAAGAAGGTATATGCACGTTCGTTAATGCACTACAACCGTAAAAAGCATAGGTCCCTAATGAGGAAAGACTATCCGGCAAATGCAAGTTGCTTAATTGAGAACAATACATGAATGCTTCAGAGCCAATACTTCTTACACTTTCAGGGATATTGATTACTTGCAAGTTGGGACAATTCAGGAAAGCGTCATCCCTAATCTGTACTATTCCGTCCGGCAAAGTAACTTTCCTTAAGTTGCCGCAGTTTTCAAAACACGCCTTTCCAATGGCGCTAACCGGCGATTCTATAATACATTCTGCTAATGTAGTGCCGCTGACTTGCGATCCGAAAAGAGTAAAAAATCCATTCGCCGTATATCTATCGTAATTAGTTTCCACGATAGAGGGTGAAGAAATAGTTAGTTTTGTCAAACTACCACAACCCGTGAAGGCTGTACTGACAATTTTTGTAACATTTTCAGGCACTTGAAGTGATTTGATATGTGTATTATCAGCATAAGCGCCTGCCGCCACTACGGAAACATGGTCGGGAATAACTATTTCCTCTTCTTCACGCCCTGCGGGATAGCATAATATCGTATCTAATGCAGCAGTATATAAAATGCCATCCACACTTGTATAGCGGGGATTGTTTTCAATCGTGACGGAGGTCAATGAGGTACATCCTCTAAAAGCCGAGGTACCAATTGATAGAATACTGCTTGGTAATGTGATAGAAGTGGCAACAGAGCAATCTTTAAACGCTTCTTCCGCTATCCATTTCGTTCCTTCCGAAATAGTGTAGTTGGACTGTGTTTTGTCCGTCGTAGCTAACAAATATGTATCAGCGTAACGGATTCCGTTAATCACAGGCAAACTGTTGCAACCGGCAAAAGTCTTGTCTTCAATATATGTGACCCCGGAAGGAATATTTATAGATTGCAAGTTTGTCGCGCTTCGGAATGCATCCGTTCCGATCTTGGTCACGCTCTCGGGAAGCGTAACAGACCTGACATAACTTTGTTGAAACGCGTTATTGCCTACTTCCGTTACGTGATACCAATTACCCTCATATTGTACCGAATCCGGAACAATGACTGTTCCGCTATAGTTGCTTACTGGGAAAGTGTATGGCCCCAATTTCTCAACTCCTGTGTACGTAACAGTTGCACTATCACCATGAAACAAATAATAAACGCCGTTAACCTCTATTCTTTCGCTACTCCATGCAAGAGTAGAGATCCATGCGCAAACAATTAATAAAAATGCCTTCTTTGTCATAAATGTTTATTGTTTTTACCTATTGTAAGATAGCTGCTATTTGGTTTTCCAGTTCTTTGCTGGCGGGAACGAGTGGTAGTCTCAAATAATTCTGTATAATTCCCATTTGTGCCAATACGGCTTTGATGCCGACGGGATTGCCTTCTTTAAACAGCAGTTTGACCATTTCGTCGTATTGTGCCTGCTTTACTTGGTCCTTTTTATGCACAATATCCCAAAAGTCTTCGGGGAAGGCATTCGAGGCGACCGAAATAAGTCCTGCACCGCCTGCTTCCATGATCTCACAAGCAATCCCATCATCTCCTGAAATAACAAGGAATGGTAATTCGTATTTTTTAATTTTTAATTTTGAATTGGCAAGAGCGATCAAATCTTTGATTTGAGCGATATTGCCCGACGCTTCTTTGATGCCGGCAATCTTGTCGGTGTGCGCCTCGTATATCCGCATGACGGTTTCCGGCAGCAGGTTCACGCCCGTACGCCCGGGTACATTATAGAGTATAACCGGTATAGGCGAAGCCTCTGCGATTGCGCAGAAATGCTGATAGAGGCCTTCTTGATTCGGTTTGTTGTAGTACGGGCATACCGAAAGGATGGCGGTAAAGTCTAGGATACCTCCGTTCCTCATTGCTTCTAACTCCGATGTTACAGCGGCTGTGTTGTTACCTCCGACACCGAGAACTAAAGGCAAACGACCATGGACATAGTTGACGATGAACTGACGAACTTTGTATTTCTCGTCTGCGGTCATGGTTGCCGCTTCGCCGGTTGTACCCAGCACGACGATATAATCGACAGCGCCCGTCAGTTGGGTGTCTAACAACCGTGCAAGCGCTTCATAATCAACGCTCTTGTCTGCTTTGAACGGCGTAATGAGTGCCGTGCCTAATCCCTTTAATTCTTTCATTCTTTCACTCTTTCAGTCGTTAATCGTTAGACTTGATGGTGGTTAAATATCGCATAATCTGGTCATATAACCATGTCGCTTCCACGGTGGCTATCTCTCCTTGTTCCGGTGTCAGGTCGGGTAGGGAAAGCAGCATATCGTGAATGCCTTCACCTAAATTCAGGCCCGCTTTGAAATCTGCATCGGCATACATAGCCAGGTAGCGCATTGGCAGGCAGGGTTTGGTGGTCAGGTCAATCATCAGGTCGTAGTGTTCGGCCTGCAGATCGGTGACCACATCCTCTTTGGGCTTGCCCAGCCAGTTGTAATCGGTCAGACCGAGAATGCGACTCTGCGGCAGAATGAGCGTCTGGATCTCTTTCTTGGCCACGTATCCCCACATGGTCACATCCATCTGACGGCGCAGCAGATCTTGCCGAATGGACTTAATGGCATCGTTGCGCTCCAGCACGTCGCTCTCGTAGATAATCAGCATTTTAAGCGGCTGATCCAAATGCGGGAACAGGGGCTCGCGTGCCGGTTGCTTCTTGAGCAAATACTCAAATATCTTCTGTTTTATATTCATAAGCTATTCTAGGAAACTAGGAGCCTAGGAGTCCTAGGAACTCTTCCTCTGTCATTAGTTTAACACCCAAATCCTCTGCTTTCTTGCGTTTCTCGGGACCCATGTTTTCGCCGGCAAGAATGAAACTCGTTTTCTTGCTGACTGAACCGCTGTTCTTGCCGCCGTGGGCTTCGATCATCGCTTTGTACTCATCGCGGCTGTGATGCGCAAACGTACCCGAGATGACGATGGTCTGTCCTGCTAACTTATCGCTTGTCGGCTCCGCTTCGGCTTCGCCTTCGAATTGCAATCCCGCTTTGCGGAGACGGTCTAAGATCTCCAGGTTGCGGATATCCTCAAAATACTTGACGATGTTCTCCGCAATCTGCGGACCCACATCTTCGATCGCACACAGTTGTTCGGCAGTCGCCCACATGAGTGTGTCTATTGTGTTGTATTTTTTCGCAATCTTCTTCGCTGTAGTCTCACCCACCATGCGAATACCGAGTGCAAACAGCACACGTGCCCACGGAACTTGTTTGCTAGCCTCGATGCCGGCGATCATGTTCTGCGCGGACTTTTCGCCAAGCCGTTCCTGGGCTGCAATGTCTTCCGCTTTCAGGTCGTAGATATCGGCGATGTTGTGCAACAAACCTTGGCGGTAGAGTAGGTCAATTGTCTCCTCGCCCAGACCGTCTATGTTCATCGCTTTGCGCGATACAAAATGTTCCATCTTTCCTTTGATCTGCGGTGGGCAGCCCGCTTCATTCGGGCACCGCCAAGCGGCTTCGCCTTCTACGCGTACTAATGGAGTCCCGCATTCGGGGCAGGTGGTGGGGAAGGAATACATCATTCCATCATTGAGCGACGCAGTCGCGCTCATTTCATCATTTCGGTCGGCACGACCGACAATTTTCGGAATAATCTCTCCGCCTTTCTCGACCCATACTTTATCTCCCGGTCGGATATCCAACGATTTGATGAAATCTTCGTTGTGCAGCGTGGCGCGTTGCACCATGGTGCCGCTTAGTTGAACCGGCTCCAGGTTCGCTACGGGTGTGACCACACCGGTTCGGCCTACCTGGTACGTGATCTCTTTGAGCAACGTCAACTGTTTCTCTGCGGGGAACTTATACGCAATCGCCCAACGGGGAGTCTTGGCGGTATAACCCAGTTCGTCCTGTTGTGCCAGGTTATTCACTTTCAGCACGATACCGTCTGTCGCAACCGGCAGGTTCTTGCGCTCCGTGTCCCAATAGGCGATATACGCCATGACCTCGTCCACATTGTGGCACACTTTGATCGCATCGGATATATGGAATCCCCATTCTTTGGCGGTCTCAAGTCGTTCGAAATGGGTCTTGCCGGGCAGGTTCTCGCCGAGCATGTAATAGAGATAAGCGTCAAGTCCACGCCGTGCCACCTCCCGCGGGTCTTGCAGTTTGAGTGTTCCCGAAGCGGCATTTCGCGGATTAGCGAAAAGCGGTTCTTCCTGTTCCTCGCGCTCTTTGTTGAGCGCCTCAAACCGTTCCCACGGCAACAGCACTTCGCCTCGTAATTCAAAGAATTCCGGGATATCTGTGCGGTCAATCTTCCAAGGAACAGACGGAATGGTCTTGATGTTATCGATCACATTATCACCCTGCTGTCCGTCGCCTCGAGTGAGGGCTTTGACCAGCACACCATGCTCATACCACAGCGAGATAGACAACCCGTCGTACTTGAGTTCGCACACGATTTCTGCGGTCGAAGGTAACTTGCGCACCCACTCTTCAATCTCTTCGCGCGAATAACTATTCGCCAATGACAACATGGGATACTTGTGCTTGACTTGCTCAAAACCCTTTCCCGTAACCGGTAACCCGTAACCCTTAACCGCTAAGTCCGAACCCACGTGTTGGGTCGGGGACTTGGGATCGAACATATCGGGGAACATCGCCTCCAGGTCCTGCAGACGATGCATCTTAAAATCGAACTCCTGGTCCGAGAGAGTAGGTTGATTGAGGACGTAGTACTTGTAATTGGCCTCCTCCAACTCCTTGCGCAGGCTCCGCAATTCCTCCCGCTCCGGCTCTTCTATTTCAGAAAAAAGATCCATCATCTCACAATCAATCTGCGCTGATAGGTTTCTCCATTATAATAGACATACACAATATACATGCCCGGCTCTTGCGGCAGAGTCACGGAGAAATAATCGGACGTGATCTCTTTGCGCTCCACCAGCCAACCCTGTACCGCATAGATGGCGTAGAAACTTTTGGAGTCGCCTTTGTAGGCATTCTGAATCAACATCGTCTGCGCGTCGCCGAAGAGGATGTCGGCAGAATTGATCTGCGGGTCGGGGTTGTAGGTCAGCGTGCTGTCCAGTTTGAGCCCCACCAGTACCGGGTCATGGTCCGAGCAGCGGAACATGGTCAGGTCGTTGGACTTGTCGTAGGTGTATTTATCATCCTCGTCCGAGTTGATGTGGTATGCGGCCATGCCGGTCACCTGCTTGTATAGCGTCGGGTTGGCGAAGGCATGGTCGATGTAACTGGCCAGACCACCGAACATATAACTGTAACTGCTGTCGGCATGGAACGCGCGGTGCAGGTCCAGCATACCGCGGTTGAGGAACTGCTTGGTCGCTTCGGTGAAGGCGTAGCAGTTGAGGTCACCCATGATCAGCAGGTCTTTGTCGTTCACGTTATTACTGCCGCTGTACGAGCTGTATAGCGACATGACCGCATTGGCCTCATTGACACGACGGTCTGCACCGCCAGTGTTCATCGCCTTGAAGTGGTTGATGGAGTAGATGAACTTCTCGCCTGTTGCCAACTCGCGGAAGCACATCATCTTCTTACGGTTCTGCACCTCTACATTGGTCTCGGCGGGTTTGTTACTGATCGGCTCCACGGTGTTGGCGTCATAGACGAACTCCACTTTCTGGTACGTGCCGGAAGACGCGTCGGAGAAATATTTGTAATTGCGGCCGGGCAGGTTCTTGTTCAGGTCGTTCACAATCTCTTCCACCGCTTCATTACCTTGCTGCAACTCCACCAGACCGAATATGTCTGCATTGATTTTCTTGAGCGCTTTGCTGATCTTGGCACGCTGGTCCTGATGCTCCGAATAACTGTCTGCGCCCATCGAACCCCAGGTCATGTAGTAGTTCTCCAGGTTGAATCCGCATACCAGCAACCGGTAATCACCCAGGTCCGGAATACCTTTCTCCAGGTCCGAACGGGTGTTGCCGCGCCATGTACCGCTGACCCAAGTCAGATTCTTCGTACCGCTGACCGTGACCTGCAAACCGTAGATCTTCTCGCCACAACGGTGATACCCGCTCACACCGTTCAGACTGAACATACAATTGCTGTTGATACGAACCGTCTCATTGTATTCTGCTGTGCCGACATAGCCTTGTGATTCAGGCTGATAACGACGCCAAGGAGAAACGACATAATTGCCGTTCGCATTGCCGCACACGACCATCGGAACATCAAAGATCACCTTCTGCCCGACGTAGGGTGCTAACTCCTGCGCGGACCAGGTGGTCGGGTTGTCGATTGTGATATGAGGCACCTCTGCCAGCATCGTAACACATAGCAGCAGCGTGGACAGAATACATGTTAAGCGGGTCTTCATAGTGTCTTTTTTGTTAAATCGGGCACAAAGTTACAAAAAAATTTGCAAACTTGCAAAAAAAAGTGTAACTTTGCAGCGAATTTTGAAAAAAAACGTAAACTGTATGAAATTTTCTGAGTTCTGGACGGAGACGAAAGTGCAAAAATGGGGCAAGTATGTGATTACGCTGCTCGTCTTTTTGATTGTCTATCTGTTCATAGGCGATCAGAGTCTGATTCAGTTTGCGCGTCGCGGACGGGAGATTCGTCAACTCGAACAGCAGCGCGATATGTACCGGGAAGCGACCCAAGAGGCACAATCGCAGATCCAGACCTTGCACCATCCCGACAGTTTGGAGCAATACGCGCGCGAACATTATTACATGCATAACAGCAACGAAGAGATTTATTTGGTAGAAGAATGAGAACATCCACGATAATTTTAATCATCGGCCTGGTGATTGTAGCGGTAGGAGCCGCGTTGAGTGTCGCAAAGATTGAACCCTATGCGGACTACGTCCTCGTTGCCGGCGCACTCGTTGTTTTTGCCCGCGGTTTCATTCGCAACCATGAGCGGGATGACGAAAATAAACCCTCTTAAATGCTCGACAAAGTTCGTCAGGAACATATCATTTTAGGCATCGACCCCGGCACTTTGTTCATGGGCTATGCTGTGCTGCACACTGTCGGACAACAGGTTGAGATTCTGGAGTTTGATGCCTACGACGTGCATAAACTCGAAGGGCAGTACCCGCGTCTGCAAAAGGAGTTTTTCTTCATTCAGGAAATCATCGATAAGTATCATCCGTCCGCCCTAGCTATCGAGACCCAGTTTGTGGACAAGAACCCGCAGACGATGATTAAGATTGTCCATGCCCAAGGGGTGGCGATTGCGGCTGCGCTGAGCAAAGATGTGCCGATTTACGAGTACTCACCGATGAAGATCAAAATGGCCATTACCGGCAACGGTCATTCGACGAAACAGCAGGTGGCGGGTATGCTGCAGCGTTTCTTGCATATCCCCGATGAGGACATGCCCAAGAAACTGGATGCGACCGATGCACTCGCTATCGCGTATTGTCACTACCTACAATTAGGGATGCCGGTTTCCGAAGGCGGAGCGAAGGACTGGACGACCTATGCCAAACGCAAAGGGCTCACCGACAAAGGGTTAACCGGTCCTGCAGCCCAATTGGCGGCGGCGCTTGCGACGGTAAAGAAGAAAAAATAATTCATTTTTTTCTCCCTAAAATTTGGTAGTTTCAAAAAAAAGTACTACCTTTGCAGCGGAAAATGAAATGCAACAATTTTTAATTTGTAATTTTTAATTTTTAATTATAAATATCATGGCTTACAAAATTTCAACTGACTGCATTGCTTGCGGTACATGTATTGACGAGTGTCCGATGGGCGCAATCTCTGAGGGCGAGCACTATTCGATTGATCCGGATATCTGCACCGAGTGCGGAACCTGCGCTGATGTTTGCCCGAGTGGCGCTATCAGCCTCTAAAGAAGGTGGATTTTTTAACGAAAAATGTGTAATTTTGAGGGACTACAGCCGTAGCCCCTCATTTTTTTACTAAAAAATGTAAGGTAAGTATTGCAAAAACCAAAAATTTTTCGTACCTTTGCGGCAAATTTCAGAAAAACCAATGCCATAAGGCTCAGAATGAATTAAATTTTTGACCAAAATGGAGAAGAAAGAACCTATTATGGATGCTGCCCAAGAGGCTGTAATGGACGAGAAAGAGTTGCAGAGAGAGCAGCAGGCCGCCATGTTAGACGCATTTTTCAGAATCCATGACTTCCTGGTAGAGCACGCATCAATGCCTATCCGACGGTTGTTAATGGATGAAATCAATTGGGACGACCGACTCATTGCCATCAAAGGTGGTCGTGGAGTGGGGAAGACCGATTTCCTGTTGTCACGTGTCAAAGAGATCGAAACGGAGTGGAGAGCTTCCATGGAAACGGAGCAGGTGGTGACCAAACGCGCCAATAAGATTACGCGCGAGGTGCGCCCTTGTCTGTATGTGAGCTTCAACGATTTCTATTTCACCGAGCATACCCTGTTAGACTTGGCGAGTATCTTCGTTAAGTTCGGCGGCAAATACCTGTTCCTGGACCAGCTCTTCAAGTACCCGAACTGGAGCCGTGAGCTCAAACGGTGCTATAAGAAGTACCCGGACTTGCATATCGTCTTCTGCGCCACGCCGGTCATGCCGATCGATGAGGATAACAACGACCTCAAGGATATCGTCAAGACCTATAACCTGCGCGGTTTCTCCTTCCGTGAGTACCTCAACCGCCAGACCGGTCTGCGGTTCCGTTCCTATACGTTGGATGAGATCATTCAGCGTCACGCCTCTATATCGCGCGAAGTGTGCGAACGCGTGCACCCGCTGGATTATTTCAAGGCGTACCTCGATCACGGCTATTACCCCTCTTACCTCGAATCCAAGTCGTTTGAGGCAGAGCTGCTGAAGGTGATGAACTCGCAGCTCGAGGTGGATGTGCTGATGATCAAACAGATCGATGTGGCTTGTCTGCACAAGTTGCGTAAGTTGCTCTATATCCTGATGCGCGAAGCACCGTCGGCACTCAACGTCAGCAACATCTCCGAGGAGATTGGACTGAGCCGTGCCACCACGATGAACTACATCAAGTACCTCAAGGACTCGCGTCTGATCAATCTGCTCTATCCGGAAGGCAAGAACTTCCCGATGAAGCCGACCAAGGTCTATATGCACAACACCAACCTGGCACAGATGATCTTCACGCGCAAGATCGACAAGATGGATCTGTTCGAGACCTATTTCTATATGGCCGTGCATGGCTCGCACAAGGTGAACGCAACCGAACGTTCGGCGATGTTCATTGTCGATAACAACTATTACTTCGACGTGAAAGAGAAAGCGTCTTCGCGTGACGCGATTCGTCCGACCGCTGTGGGTGAACTCGAGACCGGTCGCGGAAATCAAATCCCGTTGTGGCTTTTAGGATTCTTATACTAAACAACATATTTTTTAAAACTCAACAACAATGGCAAAAGAAAAAAAATTTATGACCATGGATGGTAACGCAGCTGCGGCACATGTGGCTTACATGTTCACCGAGGTAGCTGCTATCTATCCTATCACGCCGTCGTCTCCGATGGCAGAGAACGTGGATGAATGGGCTGCCGCAGGTCGCAAGAACCTGTTCGGCGAGACCGTACTCGTGCAGGAGATGCAGTCTGAGGCCGGTGCAGCAGGTGCCGTTCACGGTTCGCTGAACGCAGGTGCGCTGACCACCACTTTCACGGCGTCGCAGGGTCTGCTCCTCATGATCCCGAACATGTACAAGATCGCCGGTGAGTTGATCCCGACCGTCTTCCATGTATCGGCTCGTACACTTGCTTCGCACGTGCTCTGTATCTTCGGTGACCACCAGGATGTCATGGCTTGCCGCCAAACCGGTTTCGCTATGCTCGCTGAGGCTTCCGTACAAGAGGTGATGGACCTCGCAGGTGTAGCTCACCTCGCTACCATCAAGAGCCGCGTGCCGTTCCTCAACTTCTTCGACGGCTTCCGTACGTCCCACGAGTATCAGAAGGTGGAAGCGATGGATATGGAGGACCTCCGTCCATTAGTAGACTACAAGGCACTCCAGGAGTTCCGTGAGCGTGCTCTCAGCCCGATGCGTCCTGAGATGCGCGGTATGGCGGAAAACCCCGATGTCTTCTTCGCTCACCGCGAGAGCTGCAACCGTTACTACGACGGCGTAGCAGACATCGTTTCCGACTACATGAAGGAGATCAGCAAGATCACCGGCCGCGAGTATCGTCCGTTCAACTACTACGGTGCTGCTGACGCAGAGAACATCATCATCTGTATGGGTTCGGCTTGCGAGGCTATCCGCGAAGTGATTGATTATGAGGCTGCTAAGGGTAACAAGAAACTCGGTCTCATCAACGTACAC
>CACZZL010000024.1 GCA_902785605.1 uncultured Bacteroidales bacterium | reverse complement strand
CCTGACTCCGGCAGATAAGGTTATCTCCGCAGCTTCTTGTACGACCAACTGTCTCGCTCCGATGGCAGCTGCTCTGCACAAATACGCTCCGATCCAGAGCGGTATCATGTCGACCATCCACGCTTATACGGGTGATCAGATGATCCTCGATGGTCCGCAACGTAAGGGTGACCTCCGTCGTAGCCGTGCAGGTGCACAGAACATTGTTCCGAACAGCACCGGTGCTGCAAAAGCTATCGGCCTCGTTATTCCGGAGCTGAACGGTAAGTTGATCGGTAGCGCACAGCGTGTTCCGACGCCGACCGGCTCGACCACTATCCTGGTTGCAGTTGTTAAGGGTAAAGACATCACCAAAGAGGGTATCAACGCTGCTATGAAGGCTGCTCAGACCGAGTCCTTCGGTTACACCGAGGATGAGATCGTATCGAGCGATGTTATCGGTATGAAGTTCGGTTCGCTCTTCGATGCTACCCAGACTATGGTTGCTAAGATCGACGAGGATACCTATCAGGTACAGGTTGTTAGCTGGTACGACAACGAGAACAGCTACACCAGCCAGATGGTTCGTACGATCAAGTACTTGGCAGAGCTCAAGTAATAATGGCTGAAAGCTGAATGCTGAAAGCTGAAAGCTAAAAAAAAGAGATGTCATTCGGGCATCTCTTTTTTGTTTCCTACAACTGACCGGCTTCCACCAGGTTGATCACACGTTCTACGATCTTGTCCTTGTCGTTGGCATCGTACTCCTCCTTGAGGTCGTTCTTGAACAACTTAGCCACAAACTGCCACCAGTTAGCGGACGCTTTGCCTTTGTACTGCTTGATCAGTTCGTAACTCGTACGATCGGTCTCCCGGTCCATCAGTTTCATCAGCATCATACCCTGGCTGGCATACATACCCCGAAAATCACTCTCGTACTTCTTGAACAGGTACTTCTCATAACTCTTCCACCACTTACGGCGGCTCTTGTCGTCCGGTAACTTCGCCAACTCCGCATCCGCGTATGCCATATCGGCCGTGATCATCTTGGCATATGGAAGACACTTCTTCACATCCCTTACCGTCTTCCAGTAGAACCGCTCCTGCTTTTTGTTCTTGAACTTCAGCGGCGGATACACCCACACATCATGCAACCACGCCATATACAGCGTGTCCCCGTCCTCAATACGAATCATGCATGAGTCCAGATATTGTTTGGCAGCGAACATATTCATGCCCACTGCCAACAATAGCAATATGTGCAGTAGTCGTTTCATCTATCAGGCTACTTGCAAATAGTATGCCAAATCAATAGTTCAGCGCAAACACAACACGTCCTGCCGACGGTTTACCCGTCACCATACAGGTACCCGGTTCATTGTGATGACCCGGCAGGTCTGCCAACGGAATGCAACGGATCGTTGCTTTCGTCTCGTCCTTGATGCGTTGCTCGGTCTCTGCCGTTCCATCCCAATGAGCCAATATGAATCCGCCTTTCTTCAACTCCTCTTTGAACTCCTCGTAACTGTTCACCTCACGGGTGTTGGCGATACGGAAATCGAGTGCTTTCTGAAGCAGGTTCTTCTGAATCTCCTCCAGCAGATCCTTCACTTTTGCTACGATTCCATCGATAGAAATCGTCTCTTTGGTCTGCGTGTCACGGCGTGCGATCTCAATCGTGTTGTTCTCCAGATCACGACCGCCCATGGCCAGACGAACCGGCACACCCTTCAACTCGTAGTCCGCGAACTTATATCCCGGCGTATACTTCTCTTCGGTATCCAACTTAACACGTATACCGAGCGCTTTCAACTCGTCTGCGATCGGATTCAACTTAACGAGCAGTTTGTTCAGGTCCTCCTCTTTCTTAAAGATCGGCACAATAACAACCTGAATCGGAGCCAAGTGCGGCGGGAGTACCAGACCGTTGTCATCCGAGTGCGTCATGATCAGCGCACCCATCAGACGGGTCGATACACCCCAACTGGTCGCCCATACATACTCGTACTTATTCTCCTTGTTGAGGAACTGTACATCAAAACTCTTGGCGAAGTTCTGTCCCAGGAAGTGACTCGTACCTGCCTGCAGCGCCTTACCGTCCTGCATCATGGCTTCAATACAATAGGTATTGATAGCACCTGCAAAACGCTCGTTCGGGCTCTTCACACCCTTCACAACCGGAATAGCCATCACGTTCTCCGCGAAGTCCGCATAGACATCCAACATCTGACGTGCGTAGTCCTCTGCCTCCTCTTTGGTAGCATGTGCCGTGTGACCTTCCTGCCAGAGGAATTCCGCCGTACGCAAGAACAGACGGGTACGCATCTCCCAGCGCATCACATTACACCACTGGTTGCACAAAATCGGCAGGTCACGATACGAACTGATCCAGTTCTTATACGTACTCCAGATGATGGTCTCGGAGGTCGGACGAATGATCAGTTCTTCTTCCAAACGTGCGTTCGGATCAACCACCACACCCTTACCGTTCGGATCGTTCATCAGACGGTGATGGGTCACCACCGCACACTCTTTGGCAAAGCCCTCTACGTGCTCCGCCTCACGACTCAAGAACGATTTGGGGATCAACAGCGGGAAATACGCATTCTTCACACCCTGCTCTTTGAATCGACGGTCTAACTCGGCCTGAATAGTTTCCCAGATAGCATAACCGTACGGTTTGATCACCATACATCCGCGAACGGCGCTCTGCTCTGCCAAATCCGCCTTCACCACCAGTTCGTTGTACCACTTTGAATAGTCCTCACTACGAGGAGTCAGTTTCTGATAATTTGCCATATCGATGTATTCAATTTTTCGAAATCGGCTGCAAAGGTACAAAAAAATTTGCATATGTGCAAGAAAAGTTGTAATTTTGCAGCGCAAAATATACGTGTATGAAAGTTAAATATCTTTTTCTCGGCTTCGTTATGTTAGCCTCGTGTACTACAAAAAGTCCGATGAAACCGGACGAATCCGCACCGCTTGGTGTGCAACAAGCAGCTGCTCTATGGACCGAACAGGATGGCACCCCGGAAGAGTTCAACCAACTTGTTGCGGACTATTATTGCCAAACAGACAGTGAACGGCTGGCTCTGTACGAGTCCCTAAGCCGCATCTTGGAGAACGTCTATCAGTCGGCTGACATGCTGACCGTGGAGTTACTGCGCCCGACCCAACTGACCAATGCCGCCGAACCGGAAGCAACCGATTGGATTATGTCCGGTTACAGCCCGCTGGCCCATTTCTCAGACGACATGTTCGCCAACAAACTGGCGTTCATCACCATCATCAATTTCCCACACTACTCGCTGGAGCAGAAGAACACGCTCGGCAAGCAGTGGACGCGGCAACAGTGGGCGTATGCGCGCATGGGAGATGTATTCACCACCCGCGTACCGGCAGAAGTCAATACCCGCATGGCACAAGCACTCGCCGACGCAGAGAACTACATCGCGGACTATAACATCTACATGGGTAACCTCCGCACGGAAGACGGCCGGCAGTTATGGCCCCAAGACAAGATCCTGCTTAGTCACTGGAACCTACGCGACGAACTGAAAGCACTCTACCAATCGGACAACCTGGAGTCCAGAGGCAAGAACCGGGAGATGCAGGAGATGATCTATCAGGTCATGACCCGCATTGTGAACCAAACGATCCCGCAGGCAGCGGTGAACGGCAGTGACTATATCTGGCAGCCGTACGCACAGACCTCCGACGCGGCAGAGCCGTACACGCGTTATCAAAAGATACTCAATATCGCGCACGCCTATAGGGCAGAAGATGCATACTGTCCGACGGCTCCGACCGGTATCCAGCGTAACTTCGAAGAAGGAGTCGAGATCCCTGCCGCCGAACTGGATAGTCTGTTCCGCGCGTTGATCAGTTCCCAACAGGTAGGACAGGTAGCAGCGCTCATCCGCGAGCGCTTGGGTCGCGACCTGCGTCCGTACGATATCTGGTACGACGGCTTCAAGGCGCGTGCTGCCCTCAATGAAGACGAACTGTCTCAACAGACACGCCGACTCTATCCCGATGCCAATGCGTTTGCGGCCGACATGCCGCGACTGCTGCAACAGATGGGTTTCTACTCCGAAGACGCACGTAACATAGCGCATCATATCGCTGTTGAACCCGCACGCGGTTCCGGTCACGCATGGCCTTGTCTCGGTCGCAAAGAGGATGCCCGTCTCCGCACCCGTATTCCGGCTTCCGGCATGGACTATAAGGGATACAACATCGCCGTGCATGAGTTCGGACACTGCGTGGAGCAGGTACTCGATATGTACTATATCGACCACTACATGCTCTCCGGTGTACCTAACACGGCCTATACCGAAGCCAGTGCCTTCCTGTGGCAACACCGTGATCTGCAGTTGCTGCCGGGAGCGAAAATGGGAAATGGTATCAACAACCCGAACGAGGTGTTCGACCAGTTCTGGTCGATGTACGAGATCATGGGTGTCAGTCTGGTGGATATGCGGATGTGGCAGTGGATATACGCCCACCCGAAGGCAACTCCGGAAGAACTGTGCAATGCTACCCAACAGATCGCCAAAGAGGTCTGGAACGAATACTACGAACCGGTTCTGGGCGAACACGACTGTATCCTGCTGGCTGTCTATAGCCATATGGTCAATGCACCAATGTACCTGCCCAACTACCCGCTCGGACATATTGTGCAGTTCCAATTGGAAGAGCACCTGGCGAAGTGTAAGACACAAACGGAATTCGCGCAAGAGTATGCGCGTATCTATCGATTAGGCCGGTTGACTCCGAAAGAGTGGATGATAGAAGCGGTGGGCGAAGCACCGTCCATTGAACCTATCCTTCGCGCAGTGGATACGATTTGCGCAGCGACTCAAAACCCGTAGGATGAGATTTGAGTTGAGAGGATATACGGGAGATCCAGCCGGGAGCTGAATCTCCTTTCTTTTTCGAGATATCGAGATCTCGAGATGTCGAGATATCGATGCGCTTCAAATGGAACAAATCCGCGATTTCATCGAGACACATCTGGCTCGCATTGCGTTTGCCTTCTACACTGTAGCCGGCAATATGCATCGTAGCCAATTGGGCTTTGGCCAACACCTCAGCGTTGATGTCCGGCTCGTTCTCCCAAGTATCCAGTATATAAGGATGCCCGCTACTGAGCAAAGCCTGCTCATTGACGATGCCTCCACGGGCAGCGTTGATAATGAGTGCCCCCTGTTTGCATTGCTGCAAGAACGCCTCGTCACAGAGATGATACGTACTCTTATCCAAGGGTGTGTGGAACGTAATAATGTCGCTGTTTTGTGCGATCTCATCGAGCGAGACACCGATACCTTTCGGCGGATCATTGAGCAAGACCTTTAAGCCTTTTCGTTCTGCCATCTGCGCTACCAGACTTCCAACATGCCCGACTCCAACCACGCCGAGCGTTAAAGAAGAATTTTTAATTTTTAATTTTTCATTTTTAATTTCTTCTATCGCTTCCTCTACGTAGTCACACACAGCTTGCGCATTGCAACCGGGACAGGATATCCAGCGAATACCCTGCCGGTCACAGAATTCGGTATCGATATGGTCAAAACCGATGGTGGCGGTGCAGACCAGCCGCACCTGCGAACCCGAGAGAAGGGATTTGTTCACCTGCGTACGGGTTCGCACCACCAACACGTCTGCATGACGCACCGCTTCCGCATCGATTTGTTCCGGTTTCAACGGACAAATATCAACCTCCGGCCATTCGCATCGAACAGCCTCTACCAGAAACGGAATATGTGCGTCAGTAATAATGAGCATTAGCCTTTAGCCAATAACCCTTAACCGTTATATTTGATGTTATCAATGAGTCGAACCGGCCCGCAATAAACGGTCACACAGCCGATAGCGTGGTCGAAGGTATCGGTCGGCAGGAGGGTCGTCTGGTCCACGATCTCGTAGTACTCCACTTCCAATCCTTCAATCGCATTGATCGTGTCGATCACGCGCTGTTGTACCTTTGCGACGGTCGCACCGTCCTCTTTCGCCCATTTCAACGACTCAAAAAGGGTCTTGGAGATACCGAGTGCGGTTTGTTTTTCTGCCTCCGACAGACGCTCGTTACGGCTGGAGAGCGCCAGACCGGACGCTTCACGTACAATCGGACAACCGATGATCTTCAGATCACCGAACGTACCGGCCAACGAACTGCGTTCCACCATATGGTGAATGATCGCCAGTTGCTGAAAATCCTTCTCGCCAAAGTAAGCTTTGTCCGGCTGTACGAGATAGAACAGACGGCTGACCACTTGTACCACGCCGTTGAAGTGACCCGGACGCATCTTTCCTTCCATCACTTGGTCCAATCCGGCAAAATCGAACTCGAACGTAGTGTTCATCTCCTCTTCCGAATACATCTCCTCAGGGGTCGGAGCGAACACAAAATCCGCACCGATCGTCTCTAACAGTTCCGCATCGCGTACAATATTACGCGGGTACTTGGCCAGATCCTCTTTGTTGTTAAACTGGGTCGGGTTGACAAACACCGAGACGAAGCACACATTGTTCTCCGCCACCGCACGGCGAACGAGCGATGCGTGTCCCTCATGCAAGGCACCCATGGTGGGCACCAAACCGATTGTTTTCTGTTGCGTTTTGCAAGCCTTTACAATAGATTGTAACTCTTGCTTGGTAGTAATAATTTGCATATAAAAAAGCTCTAAATAGTGTCAGTTTTTCAAAAAAACATGCAAAGTTACTGCTTTTTTCCGTATTTTGCAAGCAAAATCGTTTAATTTTGCATATTTTTTTGCATATATCAATTTTTTTTCGTAACTTTGCACCACGAATAAAATGTACTCATGCCTATGAAAGATCCGAAACGTATCCTTTTTATCTCACAAGAGATATATCCATACATTGCGGAAGAGACGCCGACACGTCTTTTGAACCGCCAGTTACCGGAGTACTTCCAGGGGCATGGTTTTGAGACCCGCACGTTCATGCCTAAGTTCGGTGAGATCAACGAGCGTCGCAACCAGTTGCACGAGGTGATTCGTCTGTCCGGTATGAACCTGATCATCGAAGATGCAGACCATCCGCTGCTGATCAAGGTCGCTTCTATTCAGTCCGCACGTATCCAGATTTACTTCATTGACAACGACGATCTGTTCCACCGCCGCAAAGGTGTGATGGATGAGAACGGGGTCGAGTATGCCGATAACGATGACCGTGTCATCTTCTACGCCCGTGGTGTGATTGAGACGGTGAAGAAGTTACGCTGGACACCGGATGTGATCGTTTGTTCCGGCTGGATGAGCGCGTTAGTTCCGCTCTATCTGAAGCGTGCGTTCAACGACGAACCGTTCTTTGCCAACACCAAGATCGTGCTGTCGCTGGACGACAACGAATACAAGCAACCTTTCACGACCAAGTTTGCAGACAAGTTACGCATCAACGGCATCAGCAACACAGATGTGCGCTCAATTGCCGGTTTCCCGGTGGGATACGAGGAGTTGATGCGTCTGGCTGTTGATTTCTCCGATGCCATCGTCTATGCGACACCGAAGGTGAACCAGCGGATCATGAATTATGCGGAGACGAAAGGCAAGCCTATTCTGCCGTACGTAGAGACGGAAGATCTGACGGCGGCTTGCAAACGTCAATGGGAGTTTTACCACCAATTACTGTCGGAGGGAAAAGAAGAGAATGCGTAAGCGGTTTTCGTGGATAGTGTTTCTTTGTGCGCTGGTATGCGCTTGGACAAGTTGTAAGAATGATGTAGCCAATACCGGTCAATCCGTACTGGGCGAGGAAGATGCGATCATTGTGCTCGCAGACACGTTCTCTTTCAGTTCGCGCATTGACAGTTGTGCGGCTATCATCTCGCAAGCGGACTCGTTCCTGTTGGGCGAGTTGGAGACCGACTACGGCCTGCTGCGCGCGTCTATTCTGACCCAATTGGCTTGCCCGGAAGGGTATCATTATCCGGCTGATTTCTCGGTAGATTCGGTCGATTCAATCTGTCTGTTTATGTACTACTCCAGCTGGGTCGGGGATGCCAATTCGCCGATTGCGGTCAATGCGTATATGCTGGATAAGAAAACATTCCGATACAGCAGCACCTACCCGACCGACCTGAACATAGACGACTATTGTTCCCGTGACAAGAGTATTCTGTGCAACCACCGCATTGTGGTGGCTTCCGAGAAACTGGATTCGGTTCAGAACAGCAGCGGTAAGTATATCCCGATGGTGCGCATGCGTGTCAATGATGATTTCACCCGCGAGTTCGCCTCGATCCAATCGTTTGACGACCAGGATGCTTTCAACGAACTATTCAAAGGCCTGCTGATTGAGACTTCGTTCGGTTCGTCCACTATGCTCAATGTGACAGACATCGCATTAGGTGTGTATTACCATTTCTCGTACAACAAGGCCGGACGGGATACCATTGTGAACGACATGAAGGCGTTCTACGCCAACTCGGAGGTGCGCACCGTCAACCACCTGTACTACCAGGACAAAGCTCAATGGTTGGATGAGTTGAAACAAGACTCCGACACCTATAATTATATTATCGCGCCCGCGGGCGTGTACACGCGTATGAGTTTCCCGATGGCTCAGATAGCCGATTCGATCATCGTCCAGATGCGCGATCCGGTCACAGGAGATACGATCAAACGTCCGTACGTTAACAAAGCGCAGGTACGCGTGAGCGTGGAGAACGTGTTCAGCGGTTCGAAGTCTGAGATCACCCGCAACGATTGGTTACAACCGTCCAACTATATGCTGCTTATCAAAGAGAGCAGTATGGAGCGGTTCTTTGCCGAGAAGGAGTTACCGACCGACACCTGTGCACTGCTGGGTCAGTTGACCCAAGACAAGGATGCGGACGGTAACACGATCTATTACTACTCGTACGACATGTCGGATTTCATCTCCAATTGGGTACGCGACCGCATGTTACCGGAGAATCAACGCAAATACGCGTCCGATGAATCCGTGCTCAACATGCTGTTAGTACCGGTATCTGTCGGCACGTCCACCTCCTCCAGCACAACCGTTGTGTCATCGGTGCGTCAGCAACAGACGATGTCGGCGACCAAGATCAAGTCTGCCAAGAACGGCATGCAACTGGAAATGGTTTATAGCGGGTTCTGATTGGTGATTGGTGAAAGATGAAAGATGAAAGATGAAAGATATTAAAAAACGCGAGGGTTAACCCGCGTTTTTTAATTGTACCAATTTCTCGGTTCGCAGTTTCTGAGCTGCATATTCCTTGGTGACGGTGAAGGATTGTGATTGACCGAGTTTCTTATGGTTCGGCATTTCGAACATGAGGTCCGTCATCACCGTTTCCATCAACCCTCTCAGACCACGTGCGCCCAACTTGTACTCCAGCGCTTTATCTACGATGAAATCGAGTGCTTCGTCATCAAACGTGAGCGACACGCCGTCCATCGCCATCAATTTCTTGTACTGCTTGGTCAGGGCGTTCTTCGGTTGGGTCAGAATGTTACGCAGTGCCTCTCGGTTGAGCGGCTGTAAGTAGGTCAGTACCGGCAGACGGCCGATGATTTCGGGGATAAGACCATAGGACTTGAGATCTTGCGGTGCGATGTATTGCAGCAAGTTATTCTTATCCACCTGTGCGGACTGCTGCTGTGCGGCAAAACCGACCACTTGCGTATTCATTCGTTGAGAGATCTTCTGCTCGATACCGTCAAAAGCACCACCGCAGATGAACAGGATGTTTTTCGTATCCACATGAATCAGTTCCTGATCCGGGTGCTTACGGCCACCTTGAGGCGGCACATTGACGATCGAGCCCTCCAGCATCTTGAGCAAACTCTGCTGAACGCCTTCTCCGCTCACGTCGCGGGTGATAGACATGTTCTCCGACTTACGGGCGATCTTGTCTATCTCGTCGATGAACACGATACCGCGTTGTGCTTTCTGCACATCGTAGTCCGCATCTTGGAGCAGACGGACGAGGAGCGACTCAACGTCTTCTCCCACATAACCGGCTTGCGTCAGAGCGGTTGCGTCACCGATAGCGAACGGCACTTTGAGCATCTTGGCGATCGTGCGGGCAAGAAGCGTCTTGCCGGTTCCGGTAGAACCTACCAGCAGGATGTTACTCTTCTCTATCTCCACATCGTCGTTGCTGATCTCCTGCAGCACCCGCTTATAGTGGTTGTAAACGGCTACCGAGAGGAAGCGTTTGGCGTCATCTTGTCCGATGACATACAGGTCCAGGAAATCCTTGATCTCTTGCGGGGTCGGCAGATTGGACAAACTCAGTGAATCGTCTTTCTTCTCTGTCTTCTTCGGCATGGTAGCCAACATCTTATGCCCCGCCTCAATGCACTCATGACAAATGAGCGCATCGTTATCCAGACCGGAGAACATCTCGGGCATAGGACGTCCGCAGAAACTGCAGGTATTTTCGCGTTTTCTCGCCATTATGCTTTTTTCGTATAAACCTTGTCTATCATACCGTACTCCAGTGCCTCAGCGGCCGTCATCCAGTGGTCACGGTCGGCATCCTGACGGATCTGCTCAATGGACTTACCGGATTTATCGGAGATGATCTGATAGAGTTCTTCCTTGAGTTTGAGAATCTCTTTGGCTGTTATCTCAATATCGGACGCTTGTCCCTGGATGCCGCCTAAAGGTTGATGAATCATGACGCGGCTATGCGGCAGCGCTGCGCGCATACCTTTCTCGCCGGCCACCAGCAACACCGCTCCCATCGAGGCAGCGAGTCCTGTGCAGATCGTCGCTACGTTCGCTTTGACAAACTGCATGGTGTCGTAGATACCAAGTCCGGCATACACAGACCCGCCCGGTGTATTGAGATAGAGATTGATATCGCGCTCACTGTCCACGGAGTCCAGATAGAGCAGCTGGGCCTGAATGACATTAGCCGTGTAGTCGTTCACCTCGGTGCCGAGGAAGATCACACGGTCCATCATCAGACGGCTGAACACATCCATCTGCGTCACATTCAGTTGACGCTCCTCCAGGATAGTGGGCGATATATATCCGCCGCTCGCGCGGGTCTGATCCATGCTGCGAGACATGATGTGCTCAACATGCATGGAGTTCAAACCCTGCGAAACTGCGTATTTCAAGAAATCATTCTGCATTACTTAGCTGCTTTTTTCTCTGCGCGCTTAGCGAGTGCCTGTTGGATATCGTAAGCAATCGGCGAAGCGATGAACAGAGACGAATAGGTACCTACGATCACACCCATGAGGAGTGCGAATACGAAACCACGGATGGTCTCACCACCGAAGATAAAGATAGCGAGCAATACGACGAACGTACTCATAGAGGTCGAGAACGTACGGCTGAGCGTGTTGTTCAACGCGTCGTTGATGTTCACTTTCTTCTCACGCTTCGGATACAGGTTGTTGTACTCACGAACACGGTCGAAGATGACCACGGTATCGTTGATAGAGTAACCGATAACAGTCAGGATAGCTGCGATGAACGCCTGGTCAATCTCCATGGAGAACGGCATAATCTGGCAGAGGATCGCATACAGACCCAAGATGATGACGGTATCGTGTGCCAAAGCAGCGATTGCACCAACCGAGTATGCGAAGTTACGGAAACGAACCAGGATGTAGAGGAAGATCACTACCAACGCAGCGAGCACAGCCCAAACGGCGTTGGTCTTGATGTCGTCTGCGATAGACGGACCTACCTTCTGGCTCGAAACGATACCAATCTGCTCCTCGGTATTGCTGAACTGATGACGTGCAGCCTCCTCGTCTTGGAGGAACTCTTGTGTCAAGAACGGCTTGCAACCTACGAACAGCAGCGAGTCAACAGCCTCGTCAGCCTCAGCGCTCTCCTCGTGAATGAGGTAGTTGGTCGATACACGTACCTGGTTAGCCTCGTTACCGAACGTGATCACGCTCAACGAGTACTCCTGCGGGTTGATCACCTGAGCCAGGTTGTTATATACCTCTTGGCGCAACGAGAAGTCTTTGTTCGAAGCAGCCAAGGAGTCGGTGAGGTTCTTGTCAAAACGAACGACGTAGTTACGTCCACCGGTGAAGTCGATACCGAGGTTCAGTTTACCGAAGATATGCGGCTCCAGACCGAGCAATGCGAAGATGATAACCCCACCCGATACGCAGTAAGCGATCTTACGTGCTTTCACGAAATCGAAGTGGATGTTCTGGAGGAAGTTCTTCATCAGCGCGGTGGTGAAGCTCAACTCTTTAGCGTTCTCACGCTTGCAGTAGTCATCGAGCAACAGACGCGTGATGAACACAGCCGTCAAGAACGAAGAAACGATACCGATCATGTAAGTAACAGCGAAGCCCTTGATCGGACCCGAACCGAAGATAGCCAGGATGGCACCGGTCAGGAACGAGGTTACGTTGGCATCGACGATGGCACTGATAGCGCCCTTGAAACCGTCTTCCACTGCCTTACGCATACCCTTACCGAGACGGAGCTCCTCACGGATACGCTCGTAGATCAGCACGTTCGCATCGACCGCCATACCCATCGTCAAGACGATACCGGCGATACCCGGCAGGGTCAGAACGGCGTTGAACGAAGCCAGGATACCTACCAACAGGAACACGTTGCAGATCAACGCAAAGTCGGCAATCAGACCCGGGATGACACCGTAGTAGAACAGCATGTAGATCAGGATGAGCAGGAAGCCCAGGGCGAACGACCACAGACCGGCCTCAATCGACTCACGACCCAGAGACGGACCAACCACACTCTCCTCGATGATACGAGCAGGAGCCGGCATCTTACCGGACTTCAAGGTGTTAGCCAAGTCCTTTGCCTCGTCTACGGTGAAGTTACCGGTGATCTGGCTACGACCGCCGGCGATCTCGTTTTGTACCGTCGGGAACGAATATACATAGTCATCCAGAACGATAGCCACCGATTTGCCGATGTTATCGCGGGTAATTTTCTGCCATGTCTTAGCACCCTCGGTGTTCATGGTCATCGAAACCTCTGCGTTAGCGCTGTATTGCGAGAACTCAGCGCGAGCGTCAGTTACGACGTTACCCTCGAGGCTTGGGCGACCGTTCGGCTGTGCCTTGAGTGCAATCAGCTGGAAGTACGAACCGGTCGAATCCGGTTTAACGGTCCAGCGGAAACGTACGTCACGCGGCAGGATAGCACGAGCGGTCTGCGAAGCGAGCATAGCGCTCACCTTAGCGGTATCTACATAGTGTACACTACCTACGATCGGACCACGTACGGTCTGACCGGTAGCGGTGATATACGGGTTGAGAATACCGAAGAGCGGGTTTTGCTTCTTGTACTCAGCACGCAGTTTAGCATCGTTGGTCTCCGGAGCTACCGAATCAGTAGCCATGCTCTCTACCAATGCGGCCAACTCAGCGTTCTCCTCTGCTGCAGGAGCAGCCTCAGCCTTCGCCTCTTCTGCTTTTACCTCTTCTACTGCTTCCTCTTGCGGAGCGTTAGCAGCAAACTCACGGTTGATCTGCATCAACTTCGGCATCAACTCAGCAGCCTCGTAGGTCTCCCAGAACTCCAAGTTAGCGGAACCCTGGAGGAGCTTACGAACACGCTCCGGCTCTTTCACACCCGGAAGCTCGATCAGGATACGGCCCGGTTGTGCCAGTTGCTGGATGTTCGGCTGAACAACACCAAAACGGTCGATACGGTTACGGAGCACGTTGAACGAGTTCTGAATAGCTGCATCTACTTCCTCACGCAGCACTTTCTCAATGTTCTCGTTGGTGGCATCCAGTTTCTTCTCTGCCAGTTTGCTCTGCAGTGCGAAACCGAAAACAGGAGACAACTGTACACCCTCGCCACCGATCTCTTTGTACGATTGAGCGAACAGGGTTACGAAGTGGTCACCGCTGGATTTCTGTTTCTCACGAGCCGCAGCCATCGCCTTCACATAGATCGAATCGGTGCTGTGGCCGCTCAGAGCGTCCAAGATGTCCGGTACCGAAACCTCCATGGTAACGTTCATACCACCCTTGAGGTCCAGACCCAAGTTGATTTCTTTCTCACGGCACTCCTTGAGCGTGTAACGCCACAACCATACTTTCTTGGTTGCAATCGAGTCGTAGTAAACGCTCTCCGAGGTTTCATTAGCTACTGCGTACTCTTTGGCCTTACCGTCATGGTAGTTCGTCACAAAAGAGAACGACAGATAAAAGGCGCATACCACTACAAGGCACACCGCCAAAATTCTAACAAGTCCTTTGTTTTGCATAATTTGTTTTTATTTAATTTAGTTTAATTAGTATATGCAATTACATGCAATTTTCATGTGTACGCAACGCGTATATATGCGCACGACACACAAAAAGTGCGCAAAGGTACAAAAAAAAAATCATATACGCAAATAAAAAGTAAAAAAATTCACTTTTTTCACCCTTCATCTTTCATCTTTCAACTTTTTTTTGTACCTTTGCGGCCAATTATGGAGACAGAAACCCAACCATTCAACTGGAAAGCCGCCTATCGCAGGTGGATTTATATGGTGGTCGCAATAGCGGCCACACTGATGCTTCAGTACGCGCCCGTTTTCTCGTTTCAGGAGGACACAGGGCAGATTTTCGTACGCAGTTTTACCATGAACCAAAAGACCATTCAGGTGTACCAGACGGATAAAGAGACCCATATCAAAGCGGTAAAGGCTACGATGTCTGTCAAGGGTCTGTATTACTGCTATTGGGCTATGCTCATCGGGTGTATTGCGTGCCTGCTGTGCTTCTTCAGTTGGCGCGGACGGGTGACCATCTCCTTTGTTACCGCCTTGATAGCCGGTTCGTACTACGTGCTGATGGCTTACTACGCCGTGAAGATATCCGACCAGCAGTTCGCCACGCTCTATCCCAATTGGCCGGCTGTCCTGCCGGCGATCACGTGTCAGATGATGCTGCTTGTGCGGCGCAATGTGATCAACGATGTCGATCAGGGATAACAAAATCATGTATCACAAACAAAAATCAGGCGTCCGAATGGGCGCCTGATTCCGTTAACCTGTAACCGTTAACCCGTAACCCTTATTAGAGTTGCGGACCTGCAGCAACGAGGGCCTTACCTGCTTCGTTCGACGTGTATTTGTCGAAGTTCTTGATGAAGCGAGCAGCGAGGTCTTTTGCTTTCTCTTCCCACTCAGCAGCGTCTTTGTAGGTGTCACGCGGATCGAGAATAGCAGGATCTACACCCGGCAGAGCGGTCGGAACCTCAAAGTTGAAGAACGGAATCTTCTTCGTCGGAGCAGTGAGGATGTCACCACCGAGGATAGCGTCGATGATACCGCGGGTGTCGCGGATCGAGATACGCTTGCCCGTACCGTTCCAACCGGTGTTAACGAGGTATGCCTTCGCACCGCTCTTCTCCATCTTCTTAACGAGCTCCTCAGCGTATTTGGTCGGATGCAACTCCAAGAATGCCTGGCCGAAGCAAGCGGAGAAGGTCGGAGTCGGCTCGGTGATACCACGCTCGGTACCTGCCAACTTAGCCGTGAAACCGCTCAAGAAGTAGTACTTGGTCTGCTCCGGAGTCAGAATCGATACAGGAGGCAGAACGCCGAAAGCGTCAGCACTCAGGAAGATCACGTTCTTAGCTGCCGGACCTGCACTGATCGGGCGAACGATCTTCTCGATATGGTTGATCGGATAGCTTACACGGGTGTTCTCGGTGACGCTCTTGTCTGCGAAATCGATCTTGCCCTGGGCGTCTACCGTTACGTTCTCGAGGAGGGCGTTACGACGGATAGCAGCGTAGATGTCCGGCTCGCTCTCTTTGTCGAGGTTGATCACCTTTGCATAGCAACCACCTTCGAAGTTGAACACACCTTGGTCGTCCCATCCGTGCTCGTCGTCACCGATAAGCAGACGTTTCGGGTCGGTAGACAAGGTCGTCTTACCGGTACCGGACAGACCGAAGAAGATAGCGGTGTTCTTGCCTTCCATGTCGGTGTTAGCCGAGCAGTGCATCGAAGCGATGCCCTTCAGCGGCAGGTAGTAGTTCATCATCGAGAACATACCTTTCTTCATCTCACCGCCATACCAGGTGTTGAGGATAACCTGCTCACGGCTCGTGGTGTTGAATGCCACACAAGTCTCGCTGTTCAGACCCAGCTCTTTGTAGTTCTCTACTTTTGCCAACGAAGCGTTGTAGATCACGAAGTCCGGCTCGAAGTTAGCCAACTCTTCCTCGCTCGGCTGGATGAACATGTTCTTTACAAAGTGAGCCTGCCAAGCAACCTCAACGATGAAACGAACCGCCATGCGGGTGTCTTTGTTAGCACCGCAGAATGCGTCAACAACGTACAGGTTCTTACCGCTCAACTCCTTGATTGCGAGCTCTTTTACCTTTGCCCAAACGTCCTCCGACATCGGGTGGTTATCGTTCTTGTAACCCTCGGTGGTCCACCATACGGTGTCCTTCGAGTTAGCGTCCATCACGATGTATTTGTCTTTCGGCGAACGGCCGGTGTAGATACCGGTCATTACGTTCACTGCGTTCAGCTCGGTGTTCTGACCTTTTGCATAACCGGTCAACTCCGGCTTCGTCTCCTCTGCGAACAGATACTCGTAGGACGGATTGTGGGCGATGACTGTTGCGCCCTTGATACCATACTTGGTAAGATCTAATTCTTTCATGTTAAAAAATATTTAGTTGTTATTTTAATTATTTTTGCGATTCAATGATTTGCTCTTCTACGATCCGAACGGGGCACGGCATCACACCGGAACTCAGCATATTCGCCAAGTCGGCTGCCTCTTCTTCGGTGAAGTTACCGGTGATCTGACTACGCCCGCACTCAATCTCACACATCACGGTCGGGTACGAATAGAGTTGACCGTCCACTACGATGCCGATCGATTTGCCGACGTTATCCCGGGTCAGGTACTGCCAGCACTTGGCTCCCTCAGCGTTCATCGACAAGTCAATGACCGGTTCGGGACTCCACTTATTGTGCTCCACTTTGGCGGCGGTAATCACTTCTCCTCCCAGCGCAGCACGACCGTCACGCATGGCCTTCAGGGCAATCAGGTGATAGTACGGCGCATCTTCGCGAACCGGCTTGGCAGACCATACCAAACGCGCATCACGTTGCAGAATGTCGTTCGCCTCAGCACTCGTGAGCATGGCGCGGAGACGTGTCGTGTCGGACGCATGAACCAAACCCACAGCCGGACCGCGCATCGCCTCACCGTCTGCCGTCACGAACGGATTGAGCAGACCGATCAACGATTCGTCTCCGTTCGCGAGCAACACATCGTTCAGTTGCTGCAAACGCGGATACACTTCGCTGTTCTCGTAGGTCTCCCAGAACTCCAGACGGCCGGCTGCTTGCAGCAATCGGCGTACACGTTCGGGTTCTTTTACATCAGGAATAATAGCGATGATTTCATTATCGTCGGTTACTTTTACGAATGCCTTCTTAGCACCAAACTGCTCCAGACGGGTCCGCTGAACAGTGGCTACCGCCTCTGTAGCTTCCGGCTGAGCAACCTCTGTCGTAACCACCATGCCGCCTTTCTTTTCGACGGCAGCTCGAGCCGTCTCTTCGGTCGGTTGAGAGTTGCACGAAACCATACCGATAAGGCATGCCAAACCGGAGAATAACACTCCTGCGAAAATCAATTTTCTGGTCTTCATTTTTTTGTGCGCTTCTTAAGGCGCTACAAAATTACAACAATTTTTGCAAATACGCAAATATCAGGCTCTTTTTTTAAGAATTTTTCTTAAAATTGTGCATTTTGTTTAGCAAAACCGGCAAAAT
>CACZZL010000023.1 GCA_902785605.1 uncultured Bacteroidales bacterium | reverse complement strand
AGTCAAACAGATAAAACACCAATTATAGTATGGCAAGAACAAAAGAATTAACGGTAGAGGACCGTTTGAAAGTGCTCTACGAACTGCAGCAAGTGGACACCAAGATTGATAACTTGCGCACCCTGGCCGGTGAGTTGCCCCAGGAAGTAAAAGACATGGCTGACGAAGTGGAAGGTCTCAAGACCCGTCTGACCAATATCGAGAACGACATCAAGGAGTGTGAGACCCAGATCTCGGATCACCGTGTACGCACGGAGAACGCCAACGCTTCTATCTCGCGTTACAAAGAGCAGCAGAACAGCGTGCGTAACAACCGCGAGTTTGATAACCTGAACAAGGAGATCGAGTATCAGGAGTTGGAGATCGAGGCTTCGCAGCGTAAGATCAAACACTTCACCGCTGAACTCGAGGCACGTCTGGCTGACAAGGCCAAGACGACCAAGGATATCGAGGAGCGCACCGTCGATCTGAACCAGAAACGTTCGGAACTCGACCAGATCCTGTCGGAGACCAAGGCTGAGACCGAGGCCCTGATTCTGCGTTCCAACGAACTGGAGAAGAAAATGGACGAGCGTCTGCTCACCGCATTCAAGCGTATCCGTAAGAACGCCCGCAACGGTCTGGCTGTGGTCAAGATCGAGCGTGACTCGTGTGGCGGTTGCCACGCCAAGATCCCTGCTCAGCAGCAGTTGGATATCCGCACTCGCAAGAAAATCATCGTGTGCGAGTTCTGCGGACGTATTCTCGTAGATCCGGAGATGTAATTCACTCTTTGTGCGTGCTGCGGTACAACAGTCCCAGCAGTGCACAGACCACGATCAGGCTCAGAACGCCTAACCACCAAGTTGTGCCGGCACCGAACGTGTCGGCATAATTTGTATCCTCGGGTGCGTATTGGTCCAGCGCATAATTGACCACGACCACCATGAAATTATTGGTGAAATGCATGACAATCGGTACCCACAGACTGCCCGTCCACACGAACGCGTAACCGAACATAGCGCCCATCAGCATACGCGGAATGAAACCGTAGAACTGCAGATGGATGGCAGAAAAGATGAACGCCGCTACCCATATGCCCATATGGATCTTCCATTTGGCGCGCCCTTCTTGCCACGCATCCCCGTGACAGAGCTGCTGCAGCACTCCGCGGAAGGTCAACTCTTCACTGATAGCCGGCAGCAACGCAATCAAGCCCACATTGATCAGCAGACCCCATATGCTGTCCACCTTCAGAAAATCCGTCATCAGCTGCTCCGCTGCGTCCTCCATTTTCTTCATCCACTGCTCGACACCCTGCAAACATTCCGGCAGTACGATACGACCGTTCAGGTCCACCAACAGGTTGATAGCCGGGAAGGCACACAACATGATGGCCACCGCCATCAGGAACACGCTCCAGTTCGCGCCCCTATTGAGCCGCAGCAGGTTGAACGGGTTGCTACGTTGATCCCATATGACCGCATACAACAGCGGCGGCAGCAGGAACACGCCGAGCGTCTGAACGAACTGTCCCCACTTGAGACTCGTCACATCCGTACTCCCATGTGACACCAGCGCCCAT
Source organism: uncultured Bacteroidales bacterium (assembly GCA_902785605.1). GTDB lineage: Bacteria > Bacteroidota > Bacteroidia > Bacteroidales > Paludibacteraceae > Colicola. Next base: position 30,850 of record CACZZL010000023.1, on the reverse strand, counting down.
ACCAACACCAAACCGAGGCCCAGCACCATCATGATGCCCAGCCACGTGGTGACCTTAGCCACCCACAGGAATGCTTTTTTACTGCTCTCTGTCATGCTTCACCTGATAATTACGCCCATACGAGCGGTAGGTATCTTTCTCAATCTCAATCGTCGGCTCTTCCCATTTCGTCAGCGGAGTGAGTTGCCACTCGATATACTTGATGCTCAACCCGCGGTCTAACCACTGCTTCTCGTAGTGTGTCTGCAGCGCTTTGGCATCCGCCAACAGCGCCGATTCCGCGCCGTACAGATCGTCTGTATGCACGATGACCGGATACGGATTAAGCCGCAGCATCTCCGTGGTATAGGTATAGAGGAACGGACTGTCGGTCTTGAGATGAATAAGCCCGGAGGGTTTGACAATCTGCTGATAGCGCTGCATGAAGTACGTGCTGGTCAGACGTTTGGTCGCTTTTTTCATCTGCGGGTCACAGAACGTGATCCATATCTCATCCACCTCATCCTTGGCGAAGAACGCAGTGATGATCTCTATGTTAGTACGCAGAAAAGCAACGTTCTTCAGCCCTGCCAGTTCGGCCTGCTTGGCACCGGCCCACATACGCGCGCCTTTGATATCCACGCCGATGAAGTTCTTGTCCGGGTACCGCTCCGCCAAACCGACCGTGTACTCGCCGCGGCCGCAGCCGAGTTCCAACACGATGGGATGGTCGTTATGAAAATATCGGTCGCGCCAATGACCTGCCATCTCGTGCATACCACCCGACGGAAGCATCTCGCGCGCTCCGCACTGGAACACGTTGCTGAATGTCTCCATCTCCGCGAACTTCTTTAGCTTATTTTTTCCCATCGTTGTTCTTGCGTATTTCCAATCCGACATCCGTCACACCGCGCAACAGGCTGTCGCGCATTCCGTGCAGCACGGTCATGTGGTAGGTTCCGGTATCTGTAAAATGATAATGGTCCTCCAACAGTACCGGCATCTCGATGAACCCATGGTGTTTATCACCCAACCACTGTCCGCGGTCGTCTGCCAGATAGAACTCAATCGTGTCCACGCGATTGTTATTGGTCACAAACAACCACATGTTCTGATACGGATAGCGCTCCGTGTGACGCACGTAGAGGAGCATGTCGTAACCGGCGGTCGTATCGGCCACCGTATAGTCAAACGAAGCCTGATCGTCTATCGACCATTCGCCCGATGGAATCGAACAAAACTGACTATAGACGATGTCGTTTTGACACGACGTGAATGCCAAACAAGCAATCACCATAACCCATAACCTATAACCTATCACCTTTCTATTCATCTTCTGTCCCTCCTATCCCGGTCATGGTGTTTTTTCTTTTTCCGATCAAATCGTGTCACGTCTCCGTGTCCTGTCTGGTAGCCGATCTCGTTCATCACAGCCCGTGATCCTTCCAGCGTATCGGGTTTCTCGCCGTTTCGGTTCATGGCGATGATCTCATGCGCCCGGGCGGCCGTCAGCGTCGTGAGGTTAGCCGGCACATGCGGGTCAGACGAATAGGTCACCGTGCCTGCCAAGGGATCAGACGTGAAGAAATAGTACGTTGCATCCTTGGTCTCCAGTTCCGCATGACGGGACGGTAATAACTTAGAGGCATCCTCATAGACCGGCACCTCGTAGTTGAGACAGCACTTCAGTTTCGCGCACATACCTGCCAACTTCTGCGGGTTGGGAGATATGTTCTGCAGTCGGGCAGCACCGGTACCGACCGACGAGAAATTGATCATCCAGGTTGAGCAGCACAACTCGCGTCCGCACGGACCTGTTCCACCAATACGACCGGCTTCCTGACGTGCACCGATCTGTTTCATCTCCACACGGATACGGAAAGTCTCGGCATAGACCTTGATGAGTTGGCGGAAGTCCACACGACCGTCTGCGATATAGAAGAAGATGGCCTTGGATCCGTCTCCCTGGTACTCCACATCGCCTATCTTCATCTCCAGACCAAGCGATTTGGCCAGTTCGCGCGCTTTGATCATCGTCTCGTGCTCCCGCGCATGCGCCTGTGCAGCACGCTCCAAATCCTGTTCGGTCGCGATACGAAGCACTTGACGGATCTCATATCGGGACGAGTCAATCTTGTTCTTTTTGATCTGCAGTTCCACCAGTTTACCCGTCAGCACCACTTCGCCCACGTCATAACCCGGGTTCGCTTCCACAACCACTTGCACGCCTTTCTCCAGCGGTAAGTGCGCACTGTTGTGGTAATAGCCTTTGCGGGTGTTCTTAAACTGCACCTCAATCAGGTCGGTCAGTCGGGTGTTCTCCGGCAGGTCGGCTAACCAATCACACACCGGCAACATATGTGCCGAGTTCCGCTTGGTAGCAGCCGCTTCCAGCTCGGTATGTTCAGCTCCTGTTGTATATGATTTCATACTTTTTTACGTTTAATCAACACTATCATTTGCAGGCAAAGATCGAAGAAGATCATCTTCGCATTGCCGTTTTGTTCTATTTGTCGTTCTGCCAGATCCAGTTGGTTCATGATGGCCTCCACATTACCGTCATGAATGAAGGGCGCAAAGCGGACGGAAAAATCGCGCTCGGCTTCCATCTGGTAATTGAGTTCGGGTTGCCCAATGTTACGGATATAGTTCTCGCGCACCTGTTGCTGAGCGTACTGCAGAAAATGCTTCTGACGCTCTCGGCCCACTTTGGCATCGGCCATATCCAGACTCCACTGACGCAAGCGCTTGAGCGATTCGTATTTCTTCTGCGGATCACTGAGCACGCCCACCGTATAAGCATCTCGGAAAAGTGCGATGAAATCGCGCAATTCCTGCTGATTCTCCTCGGTCTCAGCGGCTTTGTGAACCGCTGCCAGATAACTGCCGTTCGCGATTCGGGCGATATCGGTCGCTTTGGTTGCATCGATCCCTCTCTGCATCAGCGCGGCAGCAATCGTCTCCGTCTCCAGCCGCGGCACACGCACCGTCTGCACACGGGACTGAATGGTGGATAGCAGTTTCTCCGGGTGTTCGCTCACCAGCAGGAACACCGTCTTCTCGGCCGGCTCTTCGAGGATCTTAAGTAACTTGTTGGCGCAGTCGGCATTCATCTTCTCCGGCTGCCAGATGATCATGACCTTATAACCGTCCCCGTACGCTTTGAGACTCAGTTTGCGCAGGATCTCCCCACTCTCTTTCTCGTAGATCATGGATTGCTTGGTCTCCACGCCAAGCGCCTCATGCCATTCTTCGAGATTGAAATAATGCTTGTTAAGGATGATCTCGCGCCAAGGCTCCAAGAACGCATCACAGGTGTCTCCCGCGTCTGTTTTGACGATCGGGAACACAAAATGCAGATCCGGGTGTTGCAGGTGTTGGTACTGCAGACAGGTCGGACACGTGCCACAACTGTCCTCGTCCGTGCGGTTGGGGCAATTAAGGTACTGCGCATAGGCCAGCGCCAACTGCAGTTTGCCGATACCCGATATGCCCGCAAAGAGTTGTGCATGCGGGATTCGTCCCTCACGCACATTCTGACGCAGCTGCTGTTTGGTTGCCTCTTGCCCTATGATATCGCGAAAAAGCACGTCTCGATACTATTTTTTGATTCGTCCGTTGATGACGGCATTCCGCACCGCCTCAATCGCTTCGTTGGCGTCCGCATACTGTTTCAGGTCCATCGGTTCGCCGATATGCATATGCACGGGGTGACGATGCACGAACGGCTTGCCCTTGGGCAGCACCTCAAAACAGCCGTCCAGCGAGAGCGGGATGACCGGCAGACCCAGTTCCCAAGCGATCTGGAACGCACCGCGTTTGAACCGTCCGATCTCACCGTTCTTGGAACGTGTTCCCTCCGGGAAGATGACGGTGCATACTCCGTTCACCAATTGCTTACCCACCTCTTTGAGGCTCTCCATCGCCGCTTTCGCATTCCGGCGATCGACGAAGATGTGTCCTGCAGCCTTGCACCCGATGCCGACGAACGGCACATGGCGCAGTTCGGCTTTCATGAGCCATTTGAAGATCACCGGCAGCCAGCCGTACACGAGCCACACATCGAACATCGACTGATGGTTCGCCACAAACACATAACTCTGCCCCTTCACGATATGCTCCTCTCCGTCCACCGAGACGGGAATGAACATCAGCCAGAAGAACGAACGGGACCAGAACTGCTGCACTTTGTGCACGAACTCCGCATTACGCCAAGGGAACGTGCAGATGGTGAATACGGCAGTGAACACGGTCAGACCACAGAGAATCGGCCATGCAATCAGATACTGCCACAACCAATAAAACGGAAGAAATATATATTTCATGATTCGTTAGTCTTTATCATATTTCTGCATAAAACCGCGGTAGAGGGCACAGATACGACGGATCTCTTCCCAGGTATCTTCATTCAGTTTGGTACCGACCACCTCCACAACACGACCGGCAGCAATCGTACCGATCTCCGCACAACGACGAATATCAAAGCCGTCTGCGAGTGCGTGCAAAAAACCGCCTGCAAAATAGTCACCGGCACCGGTCGAGTCGGTACAACTGGTCGTGATGGCACCGATGTGGTGACGCTTGCTGCCCTGCTGTACATAGGAGCCGTTCTTACCTACTTTGACAACCGCTATGTCGCATTGCTCAGCGATCATCTGTACGGACTCTTCGGGATTGAGGTGCGTATAAGCGAACGACTCGTCCTCGTTGGCAAAGACGATATCGACGTACTGTTTAACGAGGTCTTTGAGGAAAGCATGGTTTTCGTTAATCACGTTGTAGGACGCCAGATCGAGCGACACCATACAACCGGACTCTTTGGCCAGGCGAAGCGATTTCTCCAGCAACTCATGGTTCTGCACCAGATAGCCCTCGATATGGAAAATATCATACCCGTTGAACGCATCTTTGGAGATATCATCGGCGCACAGTTCCGCCGCAGCGCCCAGATAGGTAGCGAACGTACGCTCACCGTCCGGGGTCACCAAGACGATGGACACACCCGACATAGCGTTTTGGGTCGAGAGCAACAAGATCGGCTTGACACCGTTCTTGAGCATGTCCTCGCGGTAGAAATCACCTACCTCATCATTTCCGATCTTACCGATGAAGGCTGCTTTTCCGCCTAATGAAGCAATACAGTTGATGGTATTAGAAGCAGAACCGCCTGCTACCATACGTTTACGAACCGACAGAAAACGATACTGAATCTGCTCTGCCTGATCTTTAGAAATGAGGTTCATGCTTCCTTTCGGAAAACCGAGTTCGCGCAAATCATCTTCACTCACCTGGAGCAGAATGTCCGTCAACGCATTACCTAATCCTAAAATTTTCTTCATTTTTGTATGTTTTTGACCTTAAATAGGGTTGTTTTTCAAAAAAAGTGACCTCTACATGCATTTTTTTGCCAAAAAATTTGCACATGTCAGAAAAAAGCAGTACTTTTGCACCCGCTTTCGAAAAACGAGAGCATAGAACACGCTTCCTTAGCTCAGTCGGTTAGAGCATCTGACTGTTAATCAGGGGGTCCTAGGTTCAAGTCCTAGAGGGAGCGCCAAGGCACTTACGGTTTCCGTGGGTGCTTTCTTTTTTCCCCTCCCCGAAAAACGCTGCAAAATTAGTAAAAAAAATTGGAATACGCAAGCGCGCGCGTATTTTTTTAGAAAGAAAAACGTCGAACAAGGAAAAGCGCGGGTCAGACAAATACATTTCCACCGCGAAACAACGAAAATAGTTCCGATGAAATCGAATGAACTTACATTTTTAAGAAAAATACTGCGAATTTTTTTGCACAAAAAAGTTACGCGCACGCTTGCATATATCAAAAATTATTTGTAATTTTGCACGCTAATTTGCAGAAATAGGCACTTAAAACAATAACTATATGGGACTTTTTTCTTTTACACAAGAGATTGCTATTGACTTGGGAACGGCCAACACCATCATCATGTGCGATGATAAGATCGTAGTGGACGAGCCGTCGGTAGTAGCTATCTCAATGGCAGACAACAAGATGGTTGCTGTCGGCCGCAAGGCACAACAGATGATTGGTAAAGGCGGCACCATGATCCGCACCGTACGCCCGCTGCGCGACGGTGTGATCGCAGACTTCTATGCCTGCGAGATGATGATCCGCGGTATGATCAAGATGATTCCGAAGCAGACGCGACTCTTCTCTCCGTCTATTCGTATGGTGGTATGTATTCCTTCGGGTTCAACCGAAGTGGAAATCCGCGCCGTGCGTGACAGCTCGGAGCACGCAGGAGGACGTGACATCTACATGATCTACGAGCCGATGGCCGCAGCGATCGGTATCGGTATTGACGTAGAGAGTCCGGAGGGCTGTATGATCGTAGATATCGGTGGTGGTACGACGGAGATCGCCGTGATCTCGCTGGGGGGTATTGTGAGCAACAAGTCCATCAAGATCGCAGGTGACGACTTCAACCAGGATATCATCGAATACATGGGTCGTATGCACAACCTGCGTATCGATGAGCCGACGGCTGAACGCATTAAGATTCAGGTCGGTTCGGCACTGCCGGAACTGGAGGACGCTCCGGAGGACTTCATCGTTGTCGGCCCGAACAAAGTGACGGCGCTGCCGATGTCTGTTCCGGTTAGTTACCAAGAGATCTCGCACTGTCTGGAGAAGAGTGTGAGCAAAATCGAGGGCGCTATCCTTCAGGCGCTGGAGACGACTCCGCCGGAGTTGTACTCGGATATCGTTAAACGTGGTATCTACCTGACCGGTGGTGGTGCATTGCTCCATGGTCTGGCCAAACGTCTGACGGACAAGATCACGATTCAGTTCCACGTAGCAGACGATCCGTTGCACTCTGTTGCACGCGGTACCGGCGTGGCACTGAAGAACGTGAATAACTTCGGCTTCCTGCTGCGTTAACCCATCGTAGCCGCCTATGCAGAATTTGCTCAAGATACTGCTGCGTTATAGCAACTTCCTGGTATTCATTGTCCTGGAAGTTGCTGCATTTTTGCTGATCGGCTTCAACAACCCCTATCCGAGGAGTAGTGTGCTCAGCACTGCCAATCAGGTGGTAGCGTGGCAGCACGAGCAAGTGAGCGAGATCAACGGCTATTTCAGTCTGCGCCATCAGAACGAGTTATTGGCGGAGGAGAACGCGGCGCTACGCAATCAGTTGAGTGCGATCGATTCGGTCCAAACGGGCGAAGCACTGTATTATGCGGCTGCTAAAGTGGTGCAGATGACCACCGATGAACAGCACAACTACCTCACCATCAATCGCGGCAGCAAAGACGGCATCCAACGCGGTCAGGGAGTACGTAATGGAGACGGTGTGGTCGGTATCGTGCGCACTGTGGGACGTAACTACAGCGTGGTGATGCCGATCATCAACACCCACACGAACCTCAGTTGCCGCTTTGCAAAAAACGACTATATCGGTACCCTGATATGGGACGGTAAAAACAGCCGGTTTGCGATGCTCACCGATGTGGCAGCACACATGGTGGTGAACCAAGGAGATACCATCATAACCAGTGGATTGAGTCCTGTTTTCCCGGAAGGAATTCCCGTTGGAACCGTAGAAAACAGCGTACTCAAGGAAGGCGATTCGTACCACACCATACGCGTGCGCCTGCACACTGATTTCAAGCGATTGAAATATGTGGAGGTCATTCAGAACAAGCATCAAAACGAATTGGAGGAGTTGAACCATGGATTGGACTAAACAGATAGGACGCTATGCGATTGTGATGCTGCTGCAGGTGTTGCTCTTCAACCAGCTACAACTGTTTGGAGTATGCCATCCGTACATCTATGTGATGTGTCTGCTGATGATGCCGATCACACTCCCGCACAGCGTGGATATGGTGATTGGAGCCGTGGTCGGTCTGATCATGGATGTGTTCTGCAACTCGCTGGGTATCCATATGTCGGCCTGTATCCTGCTCATGTTCCTCCGTCCGTATATACTGGGTGTGATCATCAACGACAAGGAACGTCTGACCGAGCAGATCAACCAGCAGACCATCGGCTTGGTTCCGTTACTTAAGTATGCCGCTATTCTGGTGGCTGTTCACCACCTGATGGTGTTCGCTTTGGGAGCATGGAGTTGGTATCACATCGGGTTTATATTGATTGAGACCCTGGTCAGCAGCGTCCTCACTTTGGTTGTACTATTAGGATATAATGCTTTGAGATACAGATGATTAACGACAAGTACTATAGACGTCGATATGTCATCAGCGGTATTGCTGTCGCTGTAGTGTTGGTCTATGGTCTGCGTTTGTTCTTTTTGCAAGTCATCGACCAATCCACCAAAGACCAAGCGGATAACAACGCATTGGTCAAACAGACCATCTACCCTTCTCGCGGTCTGATCTACGACCGAAACGGCGAACTGCTCGTTTTCAATCAACCTATCTACGAGGTGACCATGACCATGCGTGACATGGGCAAAGAGTGGGATACACTCGCTTTCTGCCAGTGTCTGCAGATTAGCAGAGCTGAGTTCGATGCGCGTATGGAGGATATTAAGGACCGTAAGAAAAACCGCGGTTACTCCCGTTGGACCCCACAGGTGTTCATGAGTCAGTTGAAGAAAGAGGACATTGCCACGTTGCAAGAGTCTATTTTTCTGTTCCCGGGCGTACAGATTCAGAAACGTACCCTACGCGACTACACCTACAACGCTGCCGCTCATGTGCTGGGCAGTGTGGGGGAAGTCAATCAGAACGATATAGACCGCGACTCGTACTATTCGCGCGGTGACTACTCGGGTCGCGACGGATTGGAGCGTACGTACGAGCAACAACTGCGTGGAGAGAAAGGTGTATGCGTGCTCATGCGCGATGTGCGCGGGCGTATACAAGGTAGTTACCAAGACGGTGAGTTGGACGTCACAGCCAAAGCAGGAACGGATCTGCACACGACTCTGGATATTCAATTACAGTTGCTGGCAGAAGAACTGTTAGCCGGTAAGATAGGCAGTGTGGTGGCCATTGAGCCTAAGACAGGCGAGATCCTGGCGCTGGCTTCCAGCCCGACATGGAACCCCAGAGTGCTGGTAGGTAAAGAGCGCAGCAAGAATTACAACATGCTGCTCAAGGACAAAACCAAACCGCTCATGAACCGTGCCACACAAGCCACCTACCCTCCCGGATCTACGTTCAAGACCATTCAGTCGCTGGTATGTCTGGACCAAGGTGCTATCACACCGAACACGCTCTATCCCTGCTCCGGACCGGGTAGTACGCCGATCAAGTGCACGCACCATCACGGTTCACCGGTAGCACTGGACCGTGCTATCGAGCAGAGTTGCAACCCCTATTTCTGGTGCGCATTCCGCGACTTGCTGCAGATGGACGGGTATGGTAAGGACAATGCAGATTTTCGTCACCGGTACGAGTTATGGCGGGATGCGGTCATGTCCTTCGGTTTGGGTCAGAAGTTCACCGACTCGGACCTGAGCGAGCAGTCCAGCGGCAGCATTCCGAGCACCAAGTTGTTTGATAAATTCTACGGTAAAACCGGTTGGAAAGCCATCACGATCCGTTCGCTCAGTATCGGACAGGGTGAGATCTTAGTCACTCCGCTACAACTGGCTAACCAGGCAGCCACGATCGCCAATGAAGGCTACTTCATCACGCCGCACCTCAACAAGAACGACTCGATGCTGACCCATGTTCACCAACTGGATATCGACCAACGGCATTTCGAAGTAGTGAAAGAAGGTATGGGTCGTGTGATGGTGTTTGGTACGGGACGCCATCATGCGATAGACAGTCTGCATATGGCAGGTAAGACCGGTACGGTCCAAAACCCGCATGGCCGCGACCACGCTATTTTCATCGGTTTTGCGCCGATAGAGGATCCGCAGATCGCTGTAGCTGTGGTGGTAGAGAACGCCGGGTTTGGTGCCACATGGGCGTGCCCGATTGCCACCATGATGATGGAGCAATACCTCACCGGTGAGGTCAAACGCAAAGATTTACGTAAACGAATAGGCAGTACAGTACTCAATGAGGGCGTCAAGAAGTGGTAACATATGGAAACATGTCGATTGGATCACCATCGGTATCTTTGCTGCGCTGGCTGTTTTCGGCTGGCTCAATATCTACGGTGCCAGCTATACATTTGACCAGACGAGCATCTTCGATTTCTCCAACCGTGCAGGTAAGCAGTTTGTATGGATGATGGGTTCGCTCATCTTGGGTTTTGTACTCCTGATGATTGACTACAAGACCTACGACACGCTGACCTATGTCGCCTACGGAGCGATGCTACTGCTACTGTTAGCCACCCCATTCTTGGCACGGGATATCAAAGGATCCATGTCCTGGATCTCGCTGGGTCCTGTCAGTCTGCAGCCTGCGGAATTTGCCAAATGTATTGTAGCGTTGGCCGTGGCCAAATACATGGGTAGATACGAATACAAAATACGCACTTGGCGCGATCTCATCGTACCTTTTGCGCTCATCGGTGTACCGGCACTCATCATCATGGTACTGCAAAAAGAGACCGGTTCGGCACTCGTTTTTGCGGCGTTCCTGTTAGTATTCTACCGACAGGGTATGAGCGGTTATGTACTCTGGATGGGTGTTGCCGCTGTGGCGCTGTTCATCCTCAGTATCCGTTTCGGTTCGGTTCCGCTTCCGCTCGGAACAGGAAGCGTCGGTATCTTGAGTTGTATGCTGCTGCTGACAGCGGTAGAGATCTATTTTATCTGCAAGGAGCACCGGATACGTTGGCAAGCCCTGATCATGGTCGGCAGCGTGACGCTGATCTACGGTATATGCCTGCTCATCAACATATGGGTCAAGGTCCCGTTCGATTGGATCTCCATGGGCATTGTCGTACTGCTGGTGCTGTACAATATCTTCGTCAGTTTCTATTGGCGTAAGTACCTGTTGCTGGTGCTGGCAGGGTTCACGCTGTTCTGTATCGGATATACGCACGCGTGCGATTTCGTGTTCCAAAAAGTGCTGCAACCGCACCAACGGATCCGTATTGAAGTGCTGCTGGGTATGAAAGAAGATCCGGCCGGAGCGGGTTATAACGTCAATCAGGCACGTATTGCCATCGGATCGGGAAGGTTCTTAGGGAAAGGGTATCTGAACGGCACCCAGACGAAGTTGCAGTTTGTACCGGAGCAAGACACCGATTTCATCTTCTGCACCGTAGGTGAAGAATGGGGTTTCGTCGGTTCCATCGGCGTTTTAGCCCTCTATCTGTTCTTTATTCTACGGCTCATCTTCATTGCGGAGAGACAACGTAACATCGCTACACGTATCTATGCCTATGCTGTGGCCAGCATCTTCCTGTTCCACCTCACGATCAATGTGGGCATGGTCTTGGGATTGCTTCCGGTGATCGGTATTCCACTGCCGTTCTTCAGTTACGGCGGTAGTTCGCTATGGGGATTCACGATGCTGTTATTCATCTTACTGCGGCTGGATGCAGCCCGTATGGAGCAATTGAATTAGTATGGCGTTTGTTACTGATCCCATAGGAATCATCGGAGAAGAAGAGGCCGCCAAGGTGCTCAAAAAGAAAGGATTCAAGATCCTGGAGCACAACTGGCGCATGGGGCATCTGGAGGTAGATCTGATTGCAGAGAACCGACAGGAGATAGCGTTTGTCGAAGTGAAAGCCCGAACAACTGAGTTTGGCAATATACGCCCGGAGGAGTACGTGGATGAAGACAAGAAACACCGTATGCTGGTAACTGCCAATGCATACATGAAAAAGACCCATACCGATAAATCGCCTCGGTTTGATATCATCGGTATCCTGGTCAACCCCGAGACGGAAGAAGTGACCTACTGCAATCACTTGGAAAATGTGTTTGCGCCCACGCTGCGGACTTGCAACACCGGCAGTTTCAGCGGTGCCGGTAAATGGCGAAAAAAGAAGAGATAGACAAGTAAACGAGTAAGAAAGATGGATTTCAGATACGATGTGATAGTAGTCGGGGCCGGTCATGCCGGTTGCGAAGCGGCGAGTGCTGCAGCCCGTATGGGCAGCAAGACGCTGCTGATCACGATGGATATGAACAAGATCGCCCAGATGAGTTGCAATCCGGCCGTAGGCGGAATCGCCAAGGGTCAGATTGTGCGTGAGATTGACGCGCTCGGAGGTCAGATGGGTATCGTGACGGACCGCAGTGCTATCCAGTTCCGTTTACTCAACCAGAGTAAGGGTCCGGCTATGTGGAGTCCGCGTAGTCAAAGCGACCGCAAGCGGTTCATCGAGGAATGGATCAACGTACTGGCACACACCGACAATCTGTATATTTGGCAAGATATAGTGACTGGTCTTATTATCAGAGATAATAAGGTATGCGGTATAAAGACGATGTTAGGCATTGAGATGGAAGCGCAGGCAGTGGTACTGACCAACGGTACGTTCTTGAACGGTCTCATGCATTGCGGCAAGACACAGATTCCCGGCGGACGTACCTCCGAACCCGCTTCACACGGCATCACCGAACAACTGGCCTCATTAGGATTCCGCACCGACCGCATGAAAACCGGAACCCCTGCACGCATCGATGCTCGGTCTATTCACTTCGAGCGACTGGTGCGCCAAGACGGAGATGACAGTTGGCACCAGTTCTCGTATCTGCATAGCGTCAAACGGGAACTCAAACAGATGCCCTGCTGGATCACGTACACCAATCCAACTACGCACGAAGCGCTACGCGCAGGACTGGCAGATTCGCCCCTATTCAACGGACAAATCAAGAGCATCGGTCCGCGTTACTGTCCGAGCATAGAGACCAAGATTGTTACGTTTGCCGACAAAGAAGCGCACCAGATCTTCCTGGAACCGGAAGGAGTGGATAGTAACGAGTATTACGTCAACGGATTCTCCAGCAGTCTGCCTTGGCAGGTACAGCTTGCAGGTCTGCGCACTATTCAGGGATTGGAAGATGTGGTGCTCTACCGACCGGGGTATGCGATCGAATATGACTTCTTCGACCCCACCCAATTGCACCACACCCTGGAGACTAAACAGATTGAAAATCTGTTTTTCGCTGGTCAGATCAACGGCACCACCGGCTATGAAGAGGCAGCCGGACAAGGATTGGTAGCCGGTGTGAACGCACATATCAATGTGCATGGAGGTAGTCCGTTCACTATGGGACGCAATGAGAGCTATATCGGTGTGCTGATTGACGATCTGGTCAACAAAGGTGTGGACGAACCCTACCGTATGTTCACGTCCCGTGCCGAGTACCGTATCCTGCTTCGCCAGGACAACGCGGACGAACGGCTCACGAAGCGCAGTTACGAGATGGGCCTGGCCGACAGAGAACGGTACGATCTGCTCTGCCACAAACAAACAGCTTGTGCCGATTTCATCGAATATATGCAGCAGACCTCTGTGCGTAAAGGCACCATCGACGGGTGGCTGGAGAGCATCGGCAGCTCGGCACTGCACGAAGGATGCAAAATAAGCGAGTTGGTACTACGCCCGCAAGTGACGATTAAAGGACTCGCCGAAGTGGTACCGGAATTGAAGGTCAAAACGGCAGAATTGTCCGATGAAATCATAGAGAGTTGCGAGATTCAGATCAAGTACGCCGGATACATCAAACGCGAGCAACTGGAAGCCGCCAAACTGCAACGATTGGATCAGATACGCATACCCGACCATTTTAATTTCGACGAAGTGCAAAGTTTGAGTACTGAGGCACGGCAGAAGTTAAACCGCATTCGTCCCAAGTCCATCGGAGAAGCACAACGTATACCGGGTGTCAGCCCGAATGATGTAAGCGTATTACTGGTACTCATGGGAAGATAATACGAACTTTAGTTTGCAAAGCAAACTACCTGGAATGTTCCACGTGAAACAAACTACAAAACATATGACAGCAGAAGAAGTTAAAAATGCGATTCGCAATGTGCCTGATTTCCCCATACCGGGCATACAGTTTAAAGACATCACAACCGCTTTGCTCAAAGCAGAGTATATGGTATGGATGCGAGATGAAATTGTAAAATTGTACCGTGACAAGGGTATTACGAAAGTGGTGGGTATTGAGTCCCGCGGTTTCATTATGGCCCCGGCGGTGGCAATCGAGTTGGGTGCAGGCTTTGTACCTATCCGCAAACACAACAAACTGCCGGCAGAGACGATCTCCGTCACCTACAAAAAAGAATACGGAGATGACACTATCCAGATTCACAAAGATGCACTGAGCAAGGACGACATCGTGCTCATTCACGACGACATCTTAGCTACCGGCGGTTCGATGGAGGCAGCGATTGAGTTGGTGAAGAAACTCGGTGTAAAGAAGGTTTATGTGAATTGCCTGATTGAGTTGGAAGGTCTGAACGGTCGTCAGTACCTGGAAGGCAAGTCGGATGGCTTAGAGTGCTTGTTTGGAATTGAGGTGAATGAATAAGAAAGATGATCATATTGCCCTACTGTTAAAGCGCATTCCCGAGAGTCCGGGAGTGTATCAGTACTTTGACAAAGAGGGGCAGATCATCTATGTCGGCAAGGCTAAAAACTTGCACCGGCGTGTAAACAGTTACTTCAACAAAGATCACCAGAGCAGCAAGACCAGGCAGTTAGTCGCCCATATAGCGGATATCAAATATGTGGTGGTAGCGAGTGAGCAAGACGCATTCTTGCTCGAGAACAACCTCATCAAGCAATACCAGCCGCACTACAATATTCTGCTAAAGGACGGCAAGAGTTACCCGAGTATATGCATCACGCGTGAACCGTATCCGCGGATCTTCAAGACGCGAACGATCAATAAGAAAACCGGCGAGTACTACGGTCCGTACAGTTTTGGTTATACGGTGGATTTGGTGCTGGAGTTGATTCATAAACTCTACCCGATTCGAACCTGTAACATGCCGTTAACAACCGATTCGATCGAGAAAAAAAAGGTGCGTGTGTGTCTCAAATACCACCTCAAGAACTGCTGTGGTATCTGTGAGATGAAGCCCGGGTGTGAGCATTACCAAGAGTGGATAGATCAGGCGCGCAAACTGATTAAGGGTGATGCACACGAGATCGGACGGCAGTTAGAGGATGAGATGATGCGGTTAGCGGCTGAGATGAAGTATGAAGAGGCGGCAGAAATGAAGCGTAAGATCGAGTTGCTGGAGCAGTTCAAGAGCAAGACGATCATCACGAATTCATCGGCAAAAGATGTGGATGTGTTCGGATACGACGAGCAGGATGACCGTGTCTATATATCGATGCTGCATGTGCACGGCGGATGTATCGTACGCGGACAGACGATCGAGTATCGCCGCAAGATGGAAGAAGAGAAAGAGGAGTTGCTGGCGATGGGAATGATGGAATTGAGACAGCAGCTGGAGAGTCATACGCAGGACGTGATTGTTCCGTTCATTCCGGACGTATTTGATGATTCGCTGCATATCTACATTGCCACCAGTGGAGATAAGAAGAAGTTGCTGGATCTGGCTATGCAGAACGTTCGGCAGTATAAGCTCGACCGGCTCAAACAGGAAGACAAACTGAATCCGGAGCAAAGAGGCGTACGTATTTTGACCGAACTGCAACAGATGGCAGGTCTCCCTACTCTGCCCCGTTGGATTGAGTGCTTCGATAACTCGAATATACAGGGCACCAATGCGGTGGCAGGGTGTGTCGTCTATCGGATGGCTAAACCGAGCAAGAGCGACTACAAACGGTTTGAGATCAAGACGGTGCAAGGCGCAGACGACTACGCGAGCATGCGCGAGGTAGTAAGGAGACGCTATCAACACCTGATCGACGAAGGCGGACAGATGCCGGACCTGATCATTGCCGACGGTGGTTTGGGACAGATGCATGCCATCCGGGAAGCGGTGGAGGATCAGTTGGGACTGCAGATACCGATCGCGGGACTGAAGAAAAACGACAAGCACCGGACACAGACCCTGCTGTTCGGGTTCCCTCCGAAAGAGATCGGCATGCCGGTGACAAGCGAAGTGTTCCGATTGCTGACCAACATACAGGACGAAGTGCACCGTTTTGCCATTTCGTACCACAAACAGAAGCGAAGCAAGGCACAAATACATAGCCAACTGGATGATATTCAAGGAGTTGGCGAAGTTACCAAGCATAAGATATTGACCCATTTCGGTTCCGTGAAGCGTGCTAGAACAGCCGAAAAGGACGAATGGATAGAATTGCTCGGAACACGCAGAGGTTCAGCCATTTACGAACAAATTCAGGCACAAATAAGCCTCTGAGAATTGAATGAAAAGCAAGAACATGAGTATATACACGATTAAAAAACACGAAAAAGAAGGTCTTTTGTTGCTCAACGAGCAAGGAAAGGAAGTGAGTGCGTTGGATATATTGCGCGTAGCCGAACCGCATCGGGTGTTTGCGTTCGACGGACAGATGGGTGCCGGCAAGACGACGTTCATCAAAAAGTTGTGCGAAGAGATGGGAACGATGGATGTGGTGAACAGCCCGACCTTTGCCATTGTCAACGTGTACGACGTGGAACAACCGTATCAAGGAGAGGTGTACCATTTCGACTGCTACCGATTGAAAGACATCCGCGAGGCGATGGACTTCGGTGCAGAGGAGTATCTGTACTCGGGCAACTACTGCTTCATCGAATGGCCGGAGATGATTGCGCCGCTGCTGCCGGAAGACACCGTCCGTGTTAAGATCACACCGATGGCAGACGGTGATCGAAGATTGGAGATAGGTTGATTAGACATAAACGGTATGATAGAAGTTAAAGACATACATAAATCGTTTGGCGATTTGGAGGTGCTGAAGGGTGTGAACCTGCAGGTACAGAAAGGTGAGATCGTGGCTATTGTCGGCAAGTCCGGTGCCGGTAAGACCACCCTACTCCAGATCATCGGCACGTTGGACCGCCCGACGAAGGGTCAGGTGGTGATTGATGGAACGGATGTGTTCCGGATGCGCGACAGCGAGTTGGCAGCATTCCGAAATAAGCATATCGGGTTCATTTTTCAGTTCCACCAGTTGTTGCCGGAGTTCACCGCGCTGGAGAACGTCTGTATCCCAGCGATGATTGCACGTGAGAAAGAAACTGATTATCAGGCTCGTGCAGAACGGTTATTGAATGAGTTGGGCTTGCATGAGCGCATGCATCATAAGCCGAATGCGCTGTCGGGCGGTGAGAAACAACGCGTAGCCGCAGCGAGAGCGCTGATGATGAAACCGGATATCATTCTGGCAGACGAACCGACGGGCAGTCTGGATGAGAAGAACAAGAAAGAGTTGAGTGATCTGCTGCGCCAATTGAGACAGGAATACGGGCAGACGATCTTGCTCGTGACACACGATAAGGAGTTGGCAGGCATTGCCGACCGGGTGATTGAGATCAAGGACGGAATCATTAAATGATGGGATAATGAAGAAACTGATTTGCATCATACTATGTGCATTGGCACTGACGAGTTGCCAAAAAGGAAGGAGTTATTTTCCCAAGGATATAGCCAAGCAAGAGGTTGAGATTGTGCGTTTTGACCAGGCTATACAGAACGTGCACGAAGCAACGGTGGCACAGGATATCCGCGTGCTTTACGACGAGTATCCGCTTTTCATGCCGCTCTGGGTGGAAGATATATTGGGTATTCCGTCCGCAGACACAGCTTATCTGGAGCAGGCGCTACCGGAGTTTTTGAACGACACCTTGTACGGGTTCAAGCAAACGAACGCAGTCGAAAGACAACAGTTTGAGGATGTGACGGATTTGCAATCCGCTCTTTCTCATGCTTTTGCACGTATTCAATATCTCTATCCGGAGACGGATATTCCGAGTATCTACTTGTTCATCTCCGGTTTTCAGACCCCGATCTACTTCAACGACGAGCTCATCGGCGTCGGGGCGGATATGTATTTGGGCAGCCATTATGAGTACTACAACCGCGTGGTGTACGAGTACCAGAAACAGACGATGCGCAAGGAGTGTATCCCGGTCGATGTGGTGAGTGCGTACTTGTTTCGGACACTCCCCTACACCAGTTCCAAGAGCCGGTTGCTGGATCAGATGATCTACCGCGGTAAAATCATGTATCTCACGGCACAGATCTTTGACAAGACGCCGGGATACGAGGTCATGGGTTGGACGAAGGAGCAGTGGAAATGGTGTGAACAGAACGAAAAAGCGATCTGGCATCTGGTGATGGATAAAAGGGATCTGTTCAAGACCGAGAGTCTGGTGTTGACCGGCTACCTGAACGACGGACCGTTCACATCGGAGGTGTCCCAAGACGCACCGGGACGGTTGGGTATATGGCTTGGTTGGCGTATTGTAGAGAGCTATATGGAACATAATGAGGATGTTACACTTCAGCAATTGATGGCTGAAGGGGATGCACAGAAGATACTGGAAGACAGTTATTATAAACCCTAATGGCCTATTCGTTTCGGACATATCTACCCTATTACAAACGCAATCTGAAGGTGGCGCTTCCGGTGATGCTGACCCAACTGGGTGCAGCGATGGTGGGTTTGGCGGATTCGATCATGGTCGGTCACTACGGCACAACGGATCTGGCAGCCGTCAGTTTCTCGAATGCCATCTTCTTTACTGTGATGGTGTTTGCGATGGGTGCTGTGATGGGTATCACGCCCTTGGTGGGACATGTGCACGGACGGTTGGAGAAACTGCAACAACTCAACGCACCGGAAGAAGAGCTTGCACACAAGCACGAACAGATCACCTCGTATCTGGTTAACGGATTGGTTTACACGGGTTTGATGTGTATCTTCTCGTTGTTACTGTTAGTCCCGTGTATCGCGTTTCTGGATCGGTTCGGGCAAGAGCCGGAAGTGGTAGCCTGTGCCCGACCGTACTATACGCTAATTGTGCTGTCCATCATACCGTTTCTGCTGTTTTGCTTCAGCAAACAGTTCCTGGAAGGTCTGGACAACACCTGGGTGGCGATGCTCATTACGCTGGGTTGTAACCTGTTGAATATCGCGCTCAACTGGGTGTTTATCTACGGTCACTGCGGTCTGGAGCCGATGGGTGCAGAAGGAGCGGGGTGGGCATCCCTTATCGCCCGTTGTCTGATGCCCGTTTGTTTCTTAGTGGCAATGCTGCTCAAGGACGAATGGAGACGGTATATACAGGCTATCCGCCTTTGTTTCATCACCCGCCGCGAGGTCGAACATCTGATCCATATCGGTACGCCGATCGGGCTGCAGTCCTTTGCAGAAGCCTTCCTTTTTACCGCATCGTTCATCATCATCGGATGGATCAATAAGGAAGCGTTGGCAGCCCATCATATCGCGAACCAGATGGCGGATCTGACATTCATGTTGGCGCTGGGCATCGGTTCGGCTACCACCATACGGGTCAGTCACCAATTAGGAAAAGGCGACCTGCATGCAGTAAAGATGGCGAGTCGGGCTTCGGTGCATCTGTGCCTGACCATGAACACCATCGGGGCAGCGATCATGATCTTCGGACGCCATTATATCCCGTATATCTTCACCGAAGATCCGCAAGTGATACCTATTGCCTCATCCCTGTTGATCATTGCAGGCACGCTCCAATACGCGGACGGACTCCAATGCATCGGAGCGGCAATGCTGCGTGGTATTCAGGATGTACGGGTACCGATGCGCATTGCGCTATTCGCCTATATAGGGGTAGCATTACCGCTGGGTTTAGCGCTCACGTTCCCTGTGGGGTGGGGTGCACAAGGCATGTGGATTGCGTTCGTGATCGCATTGGCCATCCCTGCCGTACTGTTCCACGTGCGGTTTCATAAACAATTAAAACGATTAGCAGATCAAAAAGCATATGAATAGAAACGATTTTCCGATACTCAAAGAGCTCGTACACGGACGTGAGTTGGTGTATCTGGACAATGCCGCTACGAGTCAGAAGCCGCAGCCGGTGATGGACGCAATCGTAGAGGCATACAGCCATTGGAACAGTAACATCCACCGAGGAGTGCACCATCTGAGCCAGGTGGCGACGATGAAGCACGAGGAAGCCCGTAAGGCTGTGGCGGCGTTTATCGGTGCCGAGAGCAGCGATGAGATCATTTTCACCAAGGGCACAACGGACAGCATCAATGCCTTGGCGTTCTGCTTAGGCGAACTGCTGGTGCACGAAGGTGATGAGATCATCGTGAGCGGACTGGAGCACCACTCGAACATCGTACCGTGGCAAATGCTCTGTGAGCGCAAGAAAGCCGTGCTGCGGCATATTCCCTTACGAGATGACCTATCGCTCGATATAGAGGCTTTTAAAGGCCTTCTAAACGATAAGACACGGTTGGTGAGCGTAGCACATGTGAGCAATGTGTTAGGTACGATCCAACCCGTAGAAGAAATCATCCGTCTGGCGCACGAGAGCAATATCCCGGTGTGCATCGACGGGGCGCAGAGTGTACCGCATATGCCGGTGGATGTGCAGGCATTGAATTGTGATTTTCTGGTGTTCTCGGGACATAAGCTATACGGTCCGACCGGCATCGGTGTGCTGTACGGCAAACGGGAGTGGCTGGAGAAGCTGCCGCCGCACGAGGGTGGGGGAGAGATGATCAACCATGTGCGCTGGAGCGGAACAAGCTATAACGAGTTACCGTATAAGTTCGAAGCCGGCACCCCGAATTATGTGGGCAGTTGGGCGCTGAAGACCGCGATGGACTATATGCAAGCCATTGGTTGGGACGCGATGGAGGCGCATGAGCAGGAATTGACGGCGTATTGTGAACAGCAGTTGCGGGCAATAGACGGTATCCGTATCTACGCGGCAGGCCAACGCAAAGCAGGGGTCATCAGTTTCAATGTGTACAACGGGAAGGAGCTCATTCATCCGTTTGATATCGGGACGCTGTTGGACCAGCAGGGGGTCGCCGTACGCACGGGACACCATTGCGCCGAACCGCTGATTGACGAGATCGGCGTACCGGGAACAGTGCGGGTGTCGTTCGGGTTGTATAACGACCGGGCGGATGTGGATGCGTTCATTGCGGCTTTACAGAAGAGTATAGCTATTTTAGGTTGAGAAACCGTTTTCTCATATTGGTACTGCTTTGCGGTGCGCTGAGCGCATCGGCGCAGTCGCTGCGGGTGGTGAGTTATAATGTAGAGAACCTGTTTCATCCGGAGCAGGACAGCATCCACCCGGACACCGAGTGGACACAGGATGGCAAACGCCGATGGTCGTTTGCGCGGTATTTTCGCAAGGATGAGAACATCGCCCGCGTGCTGACGACTATCGGAGAGTGGGATGGGGTAGATGTCGTCGGATTGCAGGAGGTGGAGAACGAAGCCGTGGTGAAGCGGTTGTGCTATACGTTGCGGCCGGGCGAGTACGGATGGATACACTACGACAGCCCGGACAAACGAGGTATTGATGTGGCGCTGATCTATAAGAAAGCACGCATAGACACCCTGCGGACCCAAGCAATACGGGTGGATTTGGGTTTGGAGACGACTCGGGATATCCTGTACGTCGAATGTATAGCAGACCGACGGGACACGCTTCATCTGTTCGTCTGCCATTTGCCGAGTCAGTTGGGCGGAGCGGCAGAGAGTGCCTGGAAAAGAGAAGCGGCCAAACAGGTGCTGCAACATACCGTGGATTCCGTGTTGACTATCGATGCACAGGCCCGCATCCTGGTGATGGGCGATATGAACAGCGCTCCCCAAGAGGATATAAGAGGCTTGAACAACCGCATGATGCAGTATGTGTCACGTGGTGAAGGCACGCATAAGCACCAGGGCCGCTGGACATGCCTGGATCAGTTCTATACCTCTCCTGCCTTGGATAGCGTGTCGGAGGTGACGATCTACGATGCGGAGTGGATACAGGAACCTGACGAGAAGTTTCTGGGCCTTAAACCCAAACGAACCTACAACGGCTATCAATACCAAAACGGCTATTCAGACCATTTGCCGATTGTGTTGCTGTTGCACTTATAACTGCAGCAAGAAATCGGCCAGGCATCGGCGCCACATATGCCAGTTATGCCCACCTTCCCATGCGATAAACTGATGCGGATACTCCGCTCTCTCCATCCGTTTATGAAACCGGTTGGCGTGCCCGTAAAAAAAGTCCTGCTTCCCGGCATAGATATAGTAGCACGAGGTAGTGTTGTCCGGCAACTGGTCTTTGTGCAACACCGGTGAGAACAATCCGACCGCCTGCACGGAGCTCTGCCGCACATTCGCCACATTAGCTGCCATACGTGCTCCGTCGCTGAGGCCCGCAATGGCAGTGAAAGCTGGGTGATAGAGCGAATCCATGCTGTTCATCAGGTCGCTGATGGCATATTCGATCTGATGCTCATGACTCAACCGACCATAGTGAAACACACATTTCCATAAGTTCCCATGATTGGTAGGTCGTTCGAAGAACGGCCATTTGTTACAGTCCGGCATGACCAGTATCATCGGTTGGCACCGTCCGGCCGCGACGAGTGACTCCAGTGTATCGACCGCATCGCCCATGTCCTGCCAGGAACCCTCATAGCCGTTGATGCCATGAATGAGATAGACGATCGGCAGCGGTTGCGAGCAGGTATCATAAGCCGCCGGCAGATAGATATCTACACGGCGGTATATGTTCTCCGAATGGCTAAACCACCAACTATGGAGGATGTTATGCGGTGTGCTTATGGAGTTTTCCGAGGGCCTTGCGCTTAATGGAAGAAAGCACAGGACGATCAGTAGCATGCGTTTCGCCATTCTTTTCATCAATTGCATTTTGGAACATCTGTATCAGGGATTGCGCACAGTTGGCGATCTCATACTGTTTCATCGATTCGGCATACTTAAAGCCCATCTCCCAGCGCTCTTGCGGATGGTCGAACCAGTAGTCGATCTTCTCAGCCAATGCTTTGGCATCCCCTTCCGGAAAACGGCTGCGGTCATCCAGGGCATACGTAGCTGTGCCGGAATACCGTGCGGTCGCGATGACCGGCACCACCGCCTGTTGCAGCGCTTCGGTGATACTCATTCCTTCTACTTCGACGTACGCACAGTGTACCGCCAAATCTGCATGGGCAGCCAATTGGCGCAGCTGATCGCGGTTATAGAAACCGACTACGGGAGGGTAGGTGAGAACGCCTTCTTCATACAACTGATTCGCCATCTTCGTGTACTGCTCCAGTTTGGGTCCGCGTCCGGCTATGTGCAGACGGATACGCTTGGCGTACTTGCTCAACCGAATGGCTTTGTAGAGGGTCGGCTGATCCTTCTCAATGGCTGTACGACCGATGTAGATAAGATCCAACGGACGGTTCTCATCCAGGTAGTCGGCAGGAGGTGTTGTCGGACGGATACAGGTATCGGGAATAACCCCGTTGGAGAGGGTGAAACAGTGCGCTTTCACATGATGGCGCACCAGACGCTCCCGCACATTATCCGTCGGGCACTGCAGGTAGTTATAGTGGTCATAGAACACACGGCACCAATACCGATAGAGGATTTGACAAGTCAAAAAACCGGCTCTGTGTCCGAGACAATTGTACACGATATTCTCCGGATGCACGTGATACGTGCCCGTGATCGGTTTACCTAACTTACGCGCCCTGTTCATGGCGGCATGGTGTAAGAAGAACGTCTCCTCCAGATGAATCACATCCGCCCACCGAACCGCTTCTTCCACGACCGGGCCGTGCCAATCCGCATACGCATAACCGAACGAATCCAACATCGGCTGCATCAACGGAAAATAGAACTTCTTCATTCGGTATTCCGGCTGCGGCCCGTTCGGGTTCTCAAAGTTCTCTCCGGATAACACCCGCACCTCTTGTCCTGCATCCCGCAGGGCCTGTACGGTTCGTCTGGCTGACTCGTCAAGGCCGTTTCCTTGACTGAAATAGCTATTTACTACAAACAGAATTCTCATACTTTTCCAATCTTTTTTGTATCATTTTACCAAAATCGACTGCAAAAGTACTGCTTTTTTACGGCATACGCAACTATTTTCCAACAATCGTAAATAAAAACACAAAATCGGTCACAAAATATGACCGATAGTGTTTTTTATCTTAATAATAGGAAATTTTTCTACGATAGGTATTACCGGTTAGAACAGGTAACCCATTTTTACGTAGAAGTTCGCCCACTTCTGATTGTCCTGTTTGTTGATCGGCATCGCCCAATCGGCAGAGAGGACAAAGTTCTCGTTCATACCGATCTTGAGACCTAAACCGGCACACATATGCGGCATATAGGCGTTCTTGTCATCGGTGGTATTGAAGTAGTCCTCGTACTTGTCGGTCGGCGTTTTGTCAGCCATGATCTGCTTGAGGGTCGTGTACTGTCCGCCGGTATGCAGAGCTACGAGGTCGTCAAGATTATACGGCTGGGTGATCACACCTAAGTCAAAGAACGGATTGAGACCGATGAAGAAATGCTGGCGACCGATGTCGAAATTAACCACGCGGAAACGGAACTCGACGTTGGCAAACGCAAAGCCGTTCGCCAGAATACGGTTCGCCATCATACCACGGATCGAGTTACCACCACCGAGTCCTTCGTAGTACACACGCTGGATGAAAAGGGTGTTCATGTAGTTGTTCATATAGAACGGCGAACGTCCGGCGATGTTGTTCTGCGTACCGATACGGTATGCAAAAGTGATGCGGTTTATACCGTTCTTGTCCTTGTAACACGGCACATAATGACGGAAAGTGAAGTTGAACTGCAGGTGGTTATAGCCGGCAGTCGCTTGCTGTCCGTAGGCGGCATTGAACGCAGCCGAGTAGGTGAAGAACGCATCGATGTACAGACCTTTGTTCGGTCCCTGACGCTTGTCACGCGTGTCGTAGGTAAGGCCGGCACGTACGTAGGGGTGCCATCCGCCTTTCATCTCATCGGCACCAATCAATCCCCAGGTCTTGTACTTATCGTATAAGCCTTGTACAGACGGATCGAGTGCTTTCTGCTCATAGCGCTCTTTGGTCGGATCGAACTTATTCTTACCGTTGAGCATGTTGATGTCGCAGTCGTCGATGATGTAACCGAGCACGCCTAATCCGGCATTCCACTTGAGGTCCTTATAGATCGTTCCTTCGATGTCTCCGGCTACACGAATCAGGTCGCGCTTGTACTTATAGAACACACGCGATTGGTACTCTTCCGGGTGCGCCATTTTGCTGGTTTTCTTCTTCCAGTTGTGCCAATCGAAGTTGTATTGGGACTGGTAGCCGTTGAATCCGTAGAAATCGCACATCGCATCCGGCAAATAGGTGGCATCGAGTGTTAGACGATAGCCCGGAATGAGGTACTTGGAGTCGTAGTTAAAACGGAATATACCATGATGTTTGGTGGTATAAGCAGCCTCGAGATAGAGTGAATGGATATACTCGGGGTACTGGGATCCGTCGCCGTAGTAATAGACATTGGTCAGCACACCGCCTTGAAAACCGTAGTCGGCATCATAGGCAATAGAAGGCAAAATACCGAAGTTCCAACCTGTCTTTATCTTGTTTCCCAGCGAATCCACTTCCTGCGGTTTCTTCTCCTTCTTCGCATACACCGGAACAAGGAACAAAGCACTAAGGGCAATTATTAAATATCTTTTCATTTTAATTTTTAATTCTTAATTTTTAATTCAAAATCAATGCGATCGCAACGCCCAGATAGGTACCTATCGCATAACCTACCAGTCCGATGACTATACCGGAGATCAGCACTTTCTTGTTTTGCATAGCACCCACTACCGGCGGGACGAAAGGAGGTGAGCAGAGCAGCGCTATCTGGCTTACGCAAAACAGGTCTCCGCTCACGTGCATAATGCGGCAGAGAATAAGGTGTAGAACAGCTGCCACTATCATCACCCATGCTACGAACAGACCGATAGACAGCGAACCGCCGTTGACGCTGTGGATATCGAACAGCGAAGCTACAATAACCGAGAAGATGAGGATGAAGAACATACCAAGCTCAAAGGTCTTGGGCAGTTCCCGAACTTTCTTAAAGAACGAAGCGATGATGGAGAGTGTGGTGATGGTCAGGATGACTACCAGTTCATTCAGTTTGCCGGTGAGTAACAAAGCCAAACCGGCACCGATAGCGAGGAACAGTACACTCAGACCGAGACCGGCCAGCATACCACCAATGTTCTTTTTGGCAAACATACCGCGGTAGTTCTCCACATCTTTCGTCTCTACCTCTTCATCCCTACGTCCTTTGCGGGTTATATCCTGATAGGGCAGGATCTTACGGAACACTTTGTACCCGCCGCCTATGATAAAGAAGATGTAGGGCGTAGTGAGTACCATTTCGAATGCCAGCACAATCGCCATCTGGGTCTTGTCCACACCTAACGATGCACCTAACGCATTGAAGTTCATCGTTCCGCCGGTATAGATTCCGGTCATCATAGCCGCTACGTTGTTAAAATCCGGGATGTCCGGATTGCGGAAGATGAAATAACCGCTTATTACCGCTACCAGCACCGCTACTATACCGCCTACCAACGACCAGATGGTTTTCGGCAGTGCTTTGGTCCATAACTTGAAATCGCAGTTAAACAACATCAGCGGTATAGCTAACGGCACTGTTATCGACATCAGCGTAGATTGGATCTTACCGAACGACAAAGCCTCAGCCGTCTCCGGTTCGAAATGCACAAAACCGGTTAGTGCAAAAATGATTCCTACTGCATAGGCGGCTACCACCGTACCTATTTTCTGCATCCACGTCCAGCGCTTGAAACACTCAATGATCAACACCGGCACTAAGACGTACAATGCGATAATCAAATAAACTCTCATCATATTCTTTAAACTTTCAACATTAATCTTTCAACTTTAAATTCCTTGCCTGGTACATGTATTCCTGTAAAAACATCCAGAAAGGAAGAGTTATAAAGAGAGTAAGCGGAATGCACAATAGCTGCCAAACGTATTGTACGGAGTTATGGAAGGCCGGATCTTTCACTGTCCAGCGGATTAACAGCCATGCTGCCCATAGCGGAACCGTGAACACCAGGCTGATCAGAAACAGCGGAGACAGTAACACTAAGATAATGAACAGCAGCCACCGCGGAATACGATGGTGTTTGAACTTATTAAAAGGCGCAGGAGGGTTCTCCCGCAGTTTGGCAAAATTCTCCTCATAATGCTCATCGTCCGGCACCCACATTATCTGCTCCCGCATTCGTAGCGTCAGCTCTTCCCGCAATGCCATGATCAGCTGCGGCCGCTCCAGATCGCTATGCTCGTTCACAAACTGCGTAACATTGATTGGTTTGCCGATGTTAACCGTCAGATCGTTCCACAAGTGGTAATAATCCCCGTACTCCAAACCAACCGGTACTATATAGACGGGTTTCTCGTGCCCGAACTTGTCATTGGCGCGGAGGGCAATGCGGAAGATTCCTTTACCTAACGGCAGAAGGGAGTGCATAGGACGATGGGTACCTTCCGGCAGAATACAGAACGGCACACCGTCTTGCAGCGTATCTACCGCTTTCTCGATCGTCTGATCATTGTGCTTCACCTCATCCACTCCGTCGCGGATGCGGTTGATCGGCATGATCTTAAGCCAAGTCAAGATAGCAGCCGTGCGGGGATTTTTGAATATATCCGCACGGGCCACAAACACCTTACGCGACCGGTCGATGCCTAAGATGGCCATCGCGTCACAAAGGGCATTGGCGTGATTTGGAGAAAAAATAACCGCTCCGTCCGTAGGTATATTTTCCTTACCTACGTATTGGAAATGCCGGTACGAATGGCGGAACATCCAATCCACGTACGGCCTAAAGAATGCATACCACCTGTCTCTGTCTTGAATCTGCCCCATTTATCAACTCATTTCCAACATCCGCTCAATAGAAGAAACCGCTTTGCCGGCTATCTGTTCATCCACAATCATCTCAGGCTGCTCATCGCGCAGACAGGTATATAGTTTCTCCAGCGTATTCATCCGCATGTACTCGCACTCGTTGCACGAGCATCCTACGCCTTCCGTCACTTCGGGCGGAACCGGAATAAACTCCTTATCCGGGCACGCACGCTGCATCTCAAACAGAATACCGCTTTCCGTGGCGATTATGAAGCGCTTGGCGGACGATCGGATGGTGTGCTCGAGCAGTGCCTTGGTTGAACCTATTACGTCGCTCTGCGCCAAGATAGGCGCCTTGCACTCGGGGTGCGCCAGCACTTCCACGCCCGGGTTCTCGAATTTGAGTTGAAGCAAGGCCTCCAACGAGAAACGACTGTGAACATGACAGGCACCGTTCCAAAGCAGCATGTTACGTCCCGTGACGGAATTGATATACGAACCGAGGTTATGATCCGGACCGAAGATGATCTTGGCATCGGCAGGAAGCTGATCGACAATCTTCTTGGCATTGGAGGAAGTGACCACCACATCCGTCAGCGCTTTCACTTCCGCACTCGTATTCACATAACTTACTACGATCAACTCTTGACCGGCATCGTTATTTTTAATTTTTAATTTTTCATTTTTAATTAATTCAGCGAGGTCTTCCGCCTTGCAGCTGTCTGCCAACGAACAACCGGCGTTCGTATCCGGTATCAGCACTTTCTTGTCCGGACAGAGGATTTTCATCGTCTCACCCATGAAATGCACACCGCACATTACTAGTATATCCGCCTGTACGCGCGTAGCCTGTTGTGCCAACGCCAACGAATCTCCGATGAAATCGGCACATTCTTGTATCTCCGGACGCGTATAATAGTGTGCGAAAATGACGGCATTCTTTTCTTTCGCTAATTGTCTAATCTGTTGTTTCAAATCCTCCATCTCAGCTATCACTTTTTATCAATATATATTTTTTCTTTTTAAACCAATGAATATTATAGGGTGTTGAAATTGTAAATAAATATGCGATTTTATTCGATTTCAACGGGTTATAATGCTATTTTTTGGGTGTCAGATTGTTAGTTGTTTTGAAAAATGAAATGTGGAACAAGTTATTATATGTGTAACAAAACAGTTGTTTATAATTTGTTAATAACTATAATTTTTAATTTTTCATTTTTCATTTTTAATTGCTATCAGAGCCACTTTTTAAGTCTGAAAATAAGCAAAATAACTACAACAGACATAACCATCAGTCCGAGTGCAAACAGGTATCCGTATTGCCAATGCAGTTCGGGCATGATATCAAAGTTCATACCGTACAGGCTACCGATGAGGGTAGGTGGCAGGAAGATGATATTGATGACCGTGAAGATCTTGATGATACGGTTCTGCTCGATGTTTACCAAACCGAGGAAGGTATCCTGGAGGTAGTCCAGACGGTCAAAACCGAAACGGGTATAGTCAAACAACGAGTTGATATCCTTGATGATCATCGTCAGGCGCGGGTTGAGTTCTTCGGGGAAGAAATCGCACTTGAGGATGTTGGAGATCACGCGCTGTTTATCCATGATGTTTTGTCGGATGATGGTCACTTTTTCCTGCAAGTCCTTGATCTGTACGAGCAAATCTTCATCGACGTGATCGGACTCGGCGTTGATCTGTTGCGACAGTTCGGTGATCATATCGGTCGTATCCTCGATCAGGTCGGCATCCTTCTCCACTCGCGTCTCGAACAGTGCTACCAGCACGTGATAGCCGGTCGGAAAATTGCGGGTGTTCACGAACACTTTCTTGAATGTCTCGTTGAACGTATCCAACTCATTGTCGCGGATAGACACCAGAATACTGTTCTTCAAAATGAAGTTAACCGGCTCCATTTCGAAGTTATTCTTAAGGAAGTTAGAGTTGGCCACAATCGAATCGTCCGTCTGGATATAACGGGACGAGAGCTCGATCTCCTCCATCTCTTCATCTTCCTGGATATCGATTTTGAGGAATCCCTCCAAGGTGTCCTCTGTCTTGTCACTCACGTCAAGCAGGTCAATCCAGATGATATCTTTCTTATCCAGTTCTTTGAGTGCGGAGATAGAACGGGCTACTTTGATCTTCTCCTTATCTTTATAGAATATCTTGATTTCGCTCATAATCTTAAATATTAAATTTGAAATTTGAAATCATAAATTTGAAATTAAAGTCGTGAGTTCTATGAACTCATCGACGCTCAGCTGTTCCGGCCTTCGAGTGAGAAAATAATCTAAACGACTTTCTTCTTCTAAACTTCTCTCAACTCTCAACTTTAAACTCTCAACTAAATTCCTTAAGGAATTTCGCATCTGTTTTCGTCGCTGATTAAAGGCGGTCTTTACGATAGTCTTAAACAGCGCCTCATCACAGTCCAACCGTCGTCGTTTGTTACGCGTCATGCGGATCACAGCCGACTTCACCTTGGGAGGCGGGTTGAACACATGTTCGTCCACTGTGAACAGATATTCTATATCGTAATAAGCTTGCAACAGTACGGACAGAATACCGTAGGCTTTCTTGCCTGGTTTGGAAGCGATACGCTCCGCTACTTCTTTTTGGATCATACCCGAGCAAACGGGGATACGCTCTTTGTAGTCCAGTACTTTGAAGAAAATTTGCGAGGAGATATTATACGGATAATTACCGATCACGTTGAATTCCCCTTCCGGAATCAACTGGTCCAGGTCCAGTTTGAGGAAATCCCCTTCTACCAAATCCAGTTCCGGATACCACTCACGCAGATAAGCGACCGACTCACGGTCGATCTCAATGGCGGTCAGGTGAATGTTCGGATTCTTGAGAAGGTATTGCGTCAACACACCCATACCCGGTCCGATTTCAATCGTTCGGCCCGAGGTGAGGGTTTCAGCTATTCTTTGGGCGACCGTGAGGTCCGTCAAAAAGTGCTGCCCCAAAAATTTTTTGGCACGTACTTGTTGCATTCTCCGCGTGATAATCGTCCATATAATACTACTTTTAGTTACTAAATAAAAGAGATAAACTCTTTTGCGGCTGCAAAAGTACTACAAATATTTGACATATGCAAATAAATTAGCAAAAAAATGCAATTTTGTCCTCGTTATGCCG
>CACZZL010000022.1 GCA_902785605.1 uncultured Bacteroidales bacterium | reverse complement strand
TGGAACTTCGGTGACGGAACATCGGAAGACCATAGTACTCCGCAGAAAGAGCACCAATACATGAGCCCCGGATGGTACGATGTATCGGCCGACTTATACGGTCATCAGGTTTGTACGGACGAGAGTGAGCAGTTCCTCGGTACGGTACAGTTCTCATTCCGTGTAGTTCAGCAGGATACTCTCCCCGGAACAGCCGTATACCACTGTTTGTCGATTGACACGCTGGCAGACAATCCCGAGAGACGTGCCTACCTGCTCCAGTACGGTGAAAATGATACCATCACCCCGGAGTATTGCTATGATCCGGTGTATATCAACTATGTAGTCTATGGAGAAGATTCTACTGCGACCATCACTGCCGAAGGACGTGACAGCGTCAAAGTAAACGGACAAACCTACTATGTCACACAAGACATCAGTTACATCGTTCCGAACCCCAAATATCCGAAATGTGATTTGTCCGTATTCTGCCATGTGCACGTCATCCAGTGTCTGGACATGACTTTCAACAACGTGCCCGAGGAGCAACACATCTGCCCGGGTGACGCGCTGAGCATCACCTACTCCAAGACCAAAGGTGACATCGACGGAGCTGCCCGTTTCGTGATTCCGGGCGTAGCAGATGAACTGGTTGATATAGATAACCGGAACGTCGCTTCCGCAACGATCTCGCTGCCTACCTACGTGCTGCAGAAACCGGGTAACTATCAGGCACAACTCATCATCCCGGATATGTACTGCGACACAATCTCCTTCCCCGTCAACTTCACGGTTTACTACCCGAGCGACATCTTCAAACGCAAGTTCAACAATGTGCTGGCAGTATACAACAAGCAGAACAACGGCGGGTATGACTTCGCCCACTACGAGTGGCACCTGATCCGGAACGGTCAAGACACCATCATCGGCGGTGACCAATCCGTTTATCACCAGGACATGCCGTTTGAGCAGTACGACGCGGTCTATGTTGTACTGACGGACAATAACGGCTTTACCCTGCCTTCCTGCCCGCAAGTATGGGAGAACGTGCCGGACTTCAATGACCAACAGAACAACGCGCCGGCAGCACAAAAAGTGATTCGCAACAACCGAATGTGCATTCGTATCGACGGACGTATCTATGATATGTATGGACAACGGGTTGAGTAACACAAATCTACTGCGTAACAACAGCGTCTTTATCGGACTAAGCCTGGTACTGCTTGCAGTATTGGGCTTAGCCCTTTTGTATATTCCACAGGGAGAATTACATCTGCTGCTGTGCGATCATCACACGCACGCGCGTGATATATTTTTTAGGTATTACACGCACGTAGCCGAATGGTTCCCTTACGTCATCTGCGTTGCCCTACTCCTCTTCGGTCGCATCGGTGACGGTGCATTTGCCAGTGCTGCTATGCTACTCTCTGCACTCAGCACACAACTCTTTAAACATATCTTCAACGCACCACGGCCGCTATCCTGGTTTGATTTGTTTATGCCGGATACCCAACTGCCGTTGGTAGAGGGGGTTAAAATGAACTATTGGTACTCTTTCCCTTCCGGACATACGACCTCCTTCTTTGCCTTGGCTTTTGTGGTTTGTATTCTATTGACTAGGAATCCTAGGAATTCTAGGTACCCTAGGACGACTAGTTATCTTCTCCAGTTGCTGCTTTTTGCAGCAGCCGCACTCGGTGGTTACAGCCGCATCTACCTCAGCCAACATTTCGCAAGAGATGTCTTCGGCGGCACCATCGTCGGTATTGGTATCACCCTTCTATGTTATGTTGTATTTGTCCGTTTTGAAGACCAAAAATGGTACAATTATCGCCTTTTTCAAAAAAAATGAGGGTAAATGTGCATTTTTTTGCTAAAAAATTTGGTCATATCAAAAAAAAGCAGTACCTTTGCACCCGCTTTTGAAAAAGAGAGCAACATTGAGGGCGTTTAGCTCAGCTGGTTTAGAGCATCTGCCTTACAAGCAGAGGGTCTGCGGTTCGAATCCGTAAACGCCCACAACCCGAAAGGGTGAGAGAACATCGCAAGATGTTCTTTTTTTTGTCTTTTTCCTTGCACATGTCATTTTTTTTTCGTAATTTTGCAGCCGCAAAATTGGATATGACATTATGATTACTTTTATTATTGCGTTAGTGCTGCTGGTAGTGGGATTTTTTACCTACGGCATTTTGGTAGAGAAAGTGTTCGGAGTGGAGCCGGATCGTAAGACGCCGGCGTTGACCAAAACAGACGGTGTGGACTTTGTTCCGATGTCTCCGTGGCGTATCTTCCTCGTTCAGTTCCTCAATATCGCCGGCCTGGGTCCTATCTTCGGTGCGATCATGGGTATCTTCTACGGCCCTGCCGCTTTCCTGTGGATTGTGTTCGGCACCATCTTCGCCGGAGGTGTACACGATTACCTGAGCGGAATGATGTCCATCCGCAAAGGCGGTATTTCCCTGCCGCAGATTATCGGTGACGAACTCGGCAAAGGAGTCAAGGTGTTTATGCTCATTCTGTCGCTGGTGCTGCTCATTCTGCTCACTACGACCTTCTTGAGCGGTCCGGCAGCTCTGCTGCAGAAAATGCATGCTTTCGCAACTCTCTCGTGGGGCAGCAGCACGATTCCTATCGTGTGGGTACTCATCATCTTCGCCTACTACGCGCTGGCAACTGTCCTGCCTGTCGATAAACTGATCGGTCGTTTCTACCCTATCTTCGGTGCGATGTTGCTGTTCATGGGTATCGGTATCATGGTCATTATGCTTGGCTGGCACAGCAGCGAGATGCCGGAAGTGTTTGACGGCTTGGCAAATCGCCACAACAAAGACTACCCGTTATTCCCGATGATGTTTGTCAGCATTGCCTGTGGTGCCATCTCCGGTTTCCACGGCACACAGAGCCCGATCATGTCGCGCTGCTGTACCAACGAACGCCAAGGACGCTGGATCTTCTACGGAGCCATGGTAGCCGAAGGTATTCTGGCGCTTATCTGGGCAGCTGCTGCAGGTACGTTCTTCGCCAATCCGGAAGCGGGCGTGGACGGTATAGCAGGTCTGCAAGAATATGCCGCCAGTCTCAAAACGCCGGAAATGCCCAAACCCAATACTCCTGCATTTGTAATAGATGTCATCAGCCGCAACTGGCTGGGCACCGTAGGCGGTATATTGGCCATCATCGGAGTCATTGCCGCACCGATCACCAGCGGTGATACGGCCCTTCGTTCAGCACGACTCATCGTGGCGGATTTCCTGCATCTGGATCAACGTCCGATACCGAAGCGTCTGGTGATCGCTGTTCCGCTGTTCCTGTGCGTATTCGGAATGGTATTCGTTGATTTTGAGGTTGTTTGGCGTTATTTCGCATGGACAAACCAGACACTCGCCGTCTTCACGCTTTGGGCCGGTACGATCTGGCTGTTCAAGAACGGTTCCTACCGTTACGGTTACCTCATTGCACTCATTCCTGCCCTATTCATGACCATGGTCTGCAGCAGTTATATCTTCATTGCCGAAGAAGGCATCAACCTCGCACATGAACTGCGCTGGATCGGTTATGCTGTTGCCGGCGTGATCACATTGTGCTGCCTCTGCGGCTTTATGTTCTGGGCAAGCAAACGTAATTCTTAATTTTTAATTTTTAATTCGTAATTGTGATAAAGTCCGCTTCCTATATCATCTCTAATCCGGATGTAGCATCCTGTCCGCAGAGCACGCTGCCTGAATACGCGTTCATCGGACGCAGTAATGTGGGAAAATCATCCCTCATCAACATGCTGTGCCACAATCCCAAACTGGCGAAAACCAGCCAGAAGCCCGGCAAAACCTTGTTGATCAACCATTTCCTGATTAACGGGGAATGGCATCTGGTCGATCTGCCCGGATACGGTTATGCACAAGCAGGACAGAAACAACGCGAGGCGCTCAAACGAATGATCGAACGGTACTGCCTGCTGCGCGAGCAACTCATTTGTTTGTTCGTGCTCATTGATTGCCGCCACGAGCCGCAGAAGATAGACCTCGAGTTCATCAACTGGCTCGGCGAGAACGGTGTGCCGTTCGCGATCGTCTTCACCAAGGGAGACAAACTCGGTCGCATGCGTCTTAAGGAGAACGTAGAGGCATACAAGAACCGGTTGCTGGAAGAATGGGAAGAACTGCCGCCTGTGTTCGTCACCTCTTCCGAAACAGGACTCGGCGGAGAAGAATTAACCAACTATATCGAGGGCATAAATGCCCAACTGAAAGTCGAGAGTTGAAAGTTGAAAGATACATATTAGTCCTTGTTCTTTGCTCCTTATTCCTTATTCCGAGCGAAGCACTCGCCCGCACAGCGCGTATCTACGGCTATGTCGTAGATCAGGACAATGTGGGTATCGAGTTAGCGAATGTGGCGGTGGTCAATTCCAACCCGCCTTTCGGCACAGCGACCAACAAAAACGGTTATTACGAACTGGTACTGGAGGAAGCAGACACAGTCGTGCTCAACTTCTCCATGATCGGTTACACCTCCGTACAGCAGCGTATTCTGGACCTGCACGATGTGATCAATATCAACGTTCAAATGCTCACGGATGAGCAACTGCTGACAGAAATTGAGGTGCGAGGCATTCGGCACACGCAAGGTACAATGGATCAGATAGATGCCACCGCCACGCGTATTATGCCGGACGCTACAGGCGGTTCTATCGAGAGCCTGCTGATCACCTTCGCCGGTGTTAGTCAGACCAACGAACTCAGTTCCCAATACAACGTCCGTGGCGGCTCGTTTGACGAGAACTCGGTCTATGTCAACGGCATCGAGGTACACCGTCCGCTGCTCATTCGGTCCGGACAACAGGAAGGACTCTCCTTCGTCAACCCCGAGATGGTGGAGAACGTCCATTTCTCGGCTGGCGGATACGGTGCGCAGTATGGTGACAAGATGGCCTCTGTGCTCGATATCCAATACAAACGTCCTGACCATTTCGAGGCCAGCCTCAGCGCCAGCCTACTGGGCGCGCAGGTCTATGTCGGACACGGTGACAGCACTTGGTCAATGATGCACGGACTGCGCTACAAGACATCCAAATACATGCTCGGAGGTCTCTCCACGGCCGGCAACTACCAACCGACTTACATTGATTATCAGACCTATATCACGTGGAAGGTAGCTTCCACATGGACCATGTCCTTCTTGGGCAACGTCAGCCAGAACGACTACCGCTTCACGCCCGACTCGCTCTCTGAGTCCTTCGGCGGACAGAACGCCAAGCATCTGGCCATCTACTACGATGGACAGGAGAAAGACAAGTTCCTCACCGCCTTCGCAGCCTTGAGTGCGAAGGGGCATGTAAGCAAGGAAGTAGAACTCGGTTTCGATCTCTCCGGTTTCTACACCAACGAGCGAGAGAACTTTGACATTACCGGTCAGTACGTTCTTACAAACGGTAACAACCAAAGTGCGACAGGGAACGTGAGCACGGAGCAGATTAACCCGACCGACGGACAAGCGGAGGTGCTAGGCACCGGTCTGTTCCACCAGCATGCCCGCAACAGCCTCGAGGCAGGGGTTATCACACTCGCGCACAACGGTTCATGGAAACGCGGGGACAACACACTCCGATGGGGTGTGAGCGGACAGGCGGAACTCATCCGTGACCATATATCCGAATGGGAATGGCGCGACAGTGCCGGTTATTCGCTGCCCGACAACGGTCACACAATGGAACTGTACTACGCCATGCGCGGTGACAGTTCGATGGCCTCCGCACGCGTTCAGGGCTACATCCAGAACGAGCATAAATGGCATACCGAGTCCGGACAATGGATTCTCACTGTAGGCGGACGACTCCAATGGTGGTCATGGAACAACGAAGTGCTCCCCTCCCCTCGTGCGTCTGTCGAATGGATTCCGGGCTGGAAACGCGATGTCTGCTTCCGCTTGGCTACCGGTCTCTATTACCAAGCCCCGTTCTACAAGGAACTGCGCGACACCGTAACCGACGCACTCGGCGTGACACGTATCCAACTCAACCGCAACCTCAAGGCGCAGCGCTCCGTACATGTCGTGCTCGGCAGCGATTATTACTTCCGAGCATGGGGACGACCGTTCAAATTCACCGTTGAGGGCTACTATAAGTACATTGACCGCTTGGAGAGTTACACCGTGGACAACGTGCGCGTACGCTATTCCGGTAAGAACGATTCGGAAGGCTACGCAGCAGGACTTGACCTCAAACTCTACGGCGAACTGGTCCCTGGAGCCGACTCCTGGATCTCTTTCTCCACCATGACAGCCAGACAACGAACCTGTAACCCATCACCCATAACCGGTAACCCATCCCCTTGGATTCCCAGCCCTACGGAGCAGCGCTGGAACTTCTCCATGCTCTTCCAGGACTACCTGCCCCAACTGCCGCAACTCAAGTTCCACCTCAAAATGCAGTTCTCGGAAGGACAACCCTATTACGCACCGCGCAATAACCAATCCTGGGGACGCATGCCGACCTACAAGCGCATCGACCTCGGCGCGACCTACGTGTTCAACGCCCAGACGGCTAAGTTTATGCGGCAACCGAGCGCCAAGCACGTCAAACAGTGGGCGATCCAGTTTGAGGTGTTCAACCTCATCGGCTGGCGGAACGTCAACTCCTATTTCTGGGTAGCCGACGCCTATGGTCAACAATGGGCTTCGCCTAACTACCTAACCGGCAGGCGATACAACCTCAAGGTCACCGTCGATCTGCGGTAAGATGCCTCCCGGTACGCACGTGGAGATAGGTCCTGAGGCCGGTTTCCATATTCCCGAGAAAGTCAACCTCTACCTGTACGATACGGACCAATGGGGCTGGTATGGCGCAGGAACTACACCCTCCTCGGCCTTCCGGGCAGAAAAGAATAAATTTCTATTTTTATAGAAAATTATTTGCTCATATCAAAAATTTTGTGTAATTTTGCAGCGCAAAATCAGAAGGACGGAGATGCAACACCCGAATTTGTACATAATAGCAGGTCCAAACGGCGCAGGGAAGACCACCGCTGCGTATAACATATTACCGGAAGTGTTGCATTGTCCGAACTTTGTGAATGCGGATGAGATAGCGCGTGGTTTGTCGCCATTTGCACCGGAGACTGTTTCCATTCAAGCGGGCCGAATTATGTTGCAACGCATAGACGAGTTATTGCCGCAGAAAGTGGATTTCGCGATAGAAACGACACTCTCAACCCGTTCATATATGCAGCTTGTACACCGCGCACAAGCGCTGGGATATAAAGTGCATTTGATTTTCTTCTTTTTGGAGAATGAGGAGCAAGCGAAAGCCCGTGTTGCGCAACGCGTTAGCAACGGAGGACATGACATCCCGGAAGAAGATATCCGTCGTCGTTTTACGCGCGGCATCTATAACTTGATAAATCTGTATATGCCGATTTGCGACAACGTACATGTTTATAATAATGCGCATGGTGACGCTATTTTAGTTGCTAAACATAGCAAAACTATTGGCGAGA
Source organism: uncultured Bacteroidales bacterium (assembly GCA_902785605.1). GTDB lineage: Bacteria > Bacteroidota > Bacteroidia > Bacteroidales > Paludibacteraceae > Colicola. The sequence continues at coordinate 32,299 of CACZZL010000022.1, read as the reverse complement.
CCCAAATATACAAATCAGAAATGTGGAACCAATTAATACAAAAGATATGAGCGAACGTGAATTAGAAGCAAAATTAAGCGCAGGCTTAAAACAGTCTTTCCGCCGTGTTGTAGAGCAGCATCGTCGTGACAACCAGCCGCTCATCTTTAGTGAGAATGGTGTTGTGACTCAAGTCGATCCGTTTACGGTATCGATTTAATCTCTCGCTGCTACCGACAGCGTAAAAACCGGTCGTCGCTTGCCGACGTAAAACAGCAAGGACAAGCGCAAGGCGTTGCGCTAAATAGATAACTAAGCGTTTGCTTTATTAAGGATTCTTTCAAACTTGGACACTTTGAAAATCACTTTCCGAAATAATGCGAATGTTCGTACTATGAGTGCGAACTTTCTGCATGTATTGGAAGTGATGGGAGTCCAAGCCCGAAAGAACCAATTATCAGAAGTTTGCACTTTTTATTATGCCAACAAATAGTTTTATAGCAGTAGATTTTGAAACGGCCACATCTAGTAAAATGGCATGTCAAATAGGCGTTACAATTGTGGAGGACGGTGTCATCAAAGGCACTGCGGTAGACTATATCCAGCCACCTGAAAATAAGTATGAAAAAGGCTGCATAAAAGTACACCATATTACTCCAGAACAAACGATGAGCGCGCCTACATTTGATAAAATCTGGCCATACTACGAGGAACTATTTGAAAAATACCCGATAGTTGCTCATAATGCACCATTTGATGAATCAGTTTTGCGTGCCAACTTGGACTATTACGGTATTCCACACAATAACATAGCCAAATTCATTTGTACATATCAAATATATTCGCTTTCGTTAGATAAGTTATGCTGGGCATTTAACCTACATGATGACCAACACCATGATGCTGGCTTTGACTCACTGCGCTGTGCGCAATTCTATAAGTTCTATTTAGAAGGAGTCTATCCGGATTTGTCAAGACTAGCAAATTATATTCCAGAGGAAGAACGACCTGCTAAAATTGTCCGACATGATTCGCTCAAAGGCAATGTGCTACGCAAGGATTTAACAATTGCAGATTCAAACAATCCTTTCTACAACAAGAAAGTCGTTATTACAGGAGTCTTTGATATTGACCGCAATGAGTTAGCGCAAAAACTCAAATCGTTCGGTGCAGATCTAGACACGGGCATCACCAAACGAACCAATTTTGTATTTGTAGGACAAGAAGCGGGTCCTGCAAAATTAGCTAAGTTACACTCCCTTATAGCAGAAGGCTATTCAATTCGTCAATTGGGTCAAGACGATGTAACACAAATACTTAATGGGGATTATAGTACCATCTAATATATGGAAACAACATTATTTTCAACGCAAAAGGATATCAAGAGCAATCCTTTTTATGATAGACGAGTAGCTTATACCGGTAGTTTCTCATTAGAAAGCCGTACGCTGTCTAAACTTCTGAAAGAATGGGGAGCAGATGTCAATAACACTATCTCAAAATCCACGCGCTTTGTGCTCGTTGGACAAAATCCAGACACGGAGAAGATCCAAAAGCTGGACACGTTACAGCACGACGGTTTCACTATCCGTCGCTTGTCTCAAGAAGATTTAGATTATATATTACGGGGCGAGAAGTGGGAAGAGTACGCAACATCGAATGAAGTTGTTAAGGATTTAAACTTTACCATTGAGCATTTCAACCAACATCATTATATGTTTGATAACGGTGTCTGCAACAGGATAGCCGGTAAAGAACTATATTTCTGTGAAGGCTTCCGAAAAGACAAATATGCTATATCGCAAATAGCTGGTAATTTAGCGGCCTGGTGCAATCATATGCTGTCATCACAGATTCAGATCTTTGTATTAAGCAACTCTACTATAGAAAAACTACGACGAGGAGAGAAAGATGAGAATATTCTTATGATACAAAACTACTACAATCGCAATAAATCAGAGAAGTTCGATTTTAGTTTTATGACCGAGGATGATATTCTCAACTTTGCTCTACTTTGGGTCAACACCCATAACGACAAAGTACTTCTTTCGCTGTACGAAAGATATATGGAATCAGAGTACTAACTTAAAATTTTAATGATATGAAAAAATTATTAGTTATTGTTATCTTATGTATAACAGCAGTTTGTTCTTATGGTCAAATGTCTATGGAATGTGACACCACTTTTTTTAAGTGCAATGAAATGTTTGTAGATATAACTAACTATAATACCATTTGGAAAAGACATAAACAAGACAATATCAAATGGGCAACAACTTTAAGAAGTATTTTTCCTGTAGATAAAGACAATTTACTCCATTTCACTTATATTGTCCGTACTGATTCGACTTTAGACATGGAGCTTGTAAAAAAAGTATGTGCGAATTGGTATGGTATTGCATTCTCCTCACAGAATAGTGCAATTAAAGAACAAACGGAAAACTATATCTTAGGGGCGGGACAATATAACATGATTGGTCAAACGACAATACCTGCTGTATTTTATTATAAAATTATTAAGGTCCATGCTCAAATCGATGTTATTATGCATTTCAAAGAGAATCGTATAAAATTTGAGATTATAGGACACCACTATCAATATGTCTCTGGCGATTCTTCTGGGCGATCACATAATGATTTGCTTGTTCCTGGTACAGTATTCCCTTTTGCTGAAGAGGAAAAATTATCTAACAAAGAAGTATTCTCACAATCCTACATTAACTTTTGCAACAATTCACTATCGCTATCTCGCTCTTTCTTAGATTATTTAAATAAGAATATTCATCCTAATGTTATTCAAGATAACGATGATTGGTAATACAACTAATAAGTCCCGCATATATTTGCATATGTGGGATTTTTTTTTTGAACCTTTGCGCCGGAATTAGGAAACCTAAAATAGGCAACCTAAAATAGGCTACGTTGTAAAATGTTATAAATCAACACGTAACCGCCTACCAGGTTTATGATGTGTTTTTCATGCACTGGTTGGCCAGAGAATATTAGTATATATCTTGTCAAATCCTCATTCTCCGCGGTAATCGCACCTACACCCTCACCGGGCAGGAAGTGAGATGATCTTTCTTCTATTACAGGGCAATCAGATTGCCCGCTCTACTATCCGAGACGCACTGCGCGCCTCGGATTTTTTTCTATGTCTATTTCCGGCGATGTCATCGCCATTCCTTTGTCAATTAGCCCCGCATTTTATGCGGGTTTCGTAGGTCCATTCTCCGGCATTGTATGCCGGTTAGTCTCGCCTATCTGTCTTTCTATATAAAAAAAATGACATGCAAATTTTACATGACCAACTTGACCAAGTTGGCAAAGTTCTGCTTTCAGTTGGTCAAGTTGGTCAACTTTGCCATGCAATTTTTTGCATGGCGATCTTGACGTTCATGACGATATCGCCATTATCGCCACTTTCGCCAGTGCATTTTTTCTCCTTTCATCTATAGTATTATATACTATGTATATAATACAGTACGTTCAGAACTTTAGTTATTCCTTATATATTGCTTATATATTGTTTAACCATTCCTTAGTCATTCTCGATCTATTTTCGGTGCAATCTCGGAGCAATCCTAGACTTTAGTCACTCCATTGTCCGCTATCTATCATCGCAAAGTATCACTTTGCTGGCAAAAAATCGCCTTAAAATTTGCATATGTGCAAAATTTTTTGTAATTTTGCGCCGCAAAATTGATTTATTTACGGGTATGGAGTTTTTCGGATATAGAAAACTTGTAGCATATGTGCGCGCATGCGAAGTGAGGAGATTTGTATATCGCCTTTTAAAATCTTTTCCAAAAGAGGAAGAGTTTGCATTATGCAATCAAATGCGACGAGCCGCTGTTTCTGTTACATCGAATATAGCCGAAGGAATGACTAGATATTCAGTAAAAGAAAAAACTCACTTTCTTGAACTATCATTTGGTTCTTTGATGGAATTAATGAGCCAGTTGGAAGTTGCTTTTGAAGAAAATTATATCTCCGAAACAGATTTCAAAAACATAGAAAGTCTTATTGCCGAAACTGCACGATTAATCTCAGGTTTACAAAAAAGTTTCACTACAGAGAAAATCAACTTATAACTATCAACTAGACGACTTCTTTCAACTTTCAACTATCAACTTTCAACTATCAAAAACATGGAAAATAAAATTGAGTTGACTCCGATGATGAAGCAGTTCCGCGACATCAAGACGCAGTATCCCGACGCGATGCTGCTGTTTCGTTGCGGCGACTTCTACGAGACCTACGCCGAGGACGCCGTGCGCGCAAGCAAAATCCTGAACATTACCCTCACCCACCGTTCCAACGGCGGCAGTTCCGCTGCACAACCTCTCGAGATGGCGGGTTTCCCGTTCCATGCACTCGATACCTATCTGCCCAAGTTGGTGCGCGCAGGTCTGCGCGTAGCCATCTGCGACCAACTGGAGGATCCCAAACTGACCAAGAAACTGGTGAAGCGCGGTGTCACCGAGCTTGTCACCCCCGGTGTCAGTTACTCCGACACCACCCTCACCCAGAAAGAGAACAACTGGGTAGCCTGTATCCATTTTGACAAACATATCATTGGCGTCGCATTCCTTGATATCTCGACCGGTGAGTTCCTTGCCGGACAAGGCAACAGCGACTATATCGACAAACTGCTGACCAACTTCGCGCCCAAAGAGGTGCTGCATCTCCGCGGACGCAAAGCGGACCTGGAGAACCTGTTCGGCTCCAAGTTCTTTACCTTCGAACTTGAAGATTGGATGCTCGTCGAATCGACAGCCCGCGAACGTTTGCAGAAACTGTGGGGCGTATCGTCCCTGAAAGGCTTCGGTCTGGAGAAGATGCCGGCAGGTGTGACGGCAGCGGGAGGTATTCTCATGTACCTCGACATGACGCAACACTTGCAGACAGGCCATATACAGCACCTTAGCCGCATCGAGGAAGACCAATACGTCTGGCTCGACCGCTTCACGATCCGCAATCTGGAACTGATCGGCGGACAGACGGAAGAGAGCCGCACGCTGTTTGATATCATCGACCGCACGATCACACCGATGGGCGGACGTATGTTACACCGCTGGATCGCGTTCCCGCTCAAGGACGCACGCCGCATCCGCAACCGCCAGACGGTCGTGGAGTTCCTGTTCAAAAACCCCGAGGCGCGGGAGACCATCCGCGAGGCGCTACAACAGGTCGGTGACCTCGAGCGTATCGTAAGCAAGATCTCCACCGGTCGAATCGGCCCGCGTGAGATGGTGCAACTCGGACGTGCGCTACGCGCGGTCAGACCCATCAAAGAGATTTGCTCCGGCGCCAACACCAACGCGTACCTTAACCTGCTTGGCGAACAACTGGACCCGTGTTCGGAGATGCGCACGCGTATTGAACGCGAGATCGTACCCGACCCGCCTTTGGCACAGGGCCGACCCAACATCATCGCACGAGGCGTGGACACCGAACTGGACGAACTGCGCGCGATCCAATCGGACGGTAAGGATTACCTGCTGCAGATTCAGCAACGCGAGATAGAGCGTACCGGCATCACAAGCCTTAAGATAGGTTACAACAACGTCTTCGGCTACTATCTCGAGGTGCGCAACACCTACAAAGAACAAGTGCCGCCGGAGTGGATTCGCAAGCAGACACTGGTCAACGCAGAGCGTTACATCACCGACGAACTCAAACAGTACGAAGAGAAGATAACAACCGCCGAAGAGCGTATCCAGATCATCGAGAACCGACTCTATCAGGAACTGATGCTCGCCCTCAGCGAATGGGTGCCGCAGATGCAACTGGACGCGAACGTGCTCGCACAACTCGATTGTCTGCTCTCGTTTGCCACCGTCGCTGCTGAGCATCGTTACATCTGCCCGGACATCAACGACAGCCTCGTCATCGATATCCGTCAGGGTCGTCACCCGGTCATCGAACAACAGCTGCCTCCCGGCGAACAGTACATCGCCAACGACGTGCTGCTGGACAACAACGGGCAGCAGATCATCATCATCACGGGTCCGAACATGGCCGGTAAATCCGCCCTACTCCGCCAAACAGCACTCATTGTGCTCATGGCCCAAATGGGTTCGTTCGTACCCGCCGAGAGCGCGTCCATCGGTATCGTGGACAAGATCTTCACGCGTGTCGGCGCGTCGGATAACATATCGCTCGGCGAATCGACTTTCATGGTCGAGATGAACGAAGCCGCTTCGATCCTTAACAACCTCTCCGAACGCAGCCTCGTGCTGTTCGACGAACTTGGGCGCGGCACAAGCACCTACGACGGTATCTCGATCGCTTGGGCCATCGTCGAGTATATCCACGAGAACAAAGGACACGCCAAGACCCTCTTCGCGACGCACTATCACGAGCTCAACGAGATGGAGAAGACCTTCGACCGAATCCGCAACTACAACGTATCCGTACGCGAAGTGAACGGCAAGGTCATTTTCCTGCGCAAACTGGTACGCGGCGGCTCGGAGCACAGTTTCGGTATTCACGTGGCCAAGTTAGCCGGCATGCCCGCCTCCATCGTGGAGCGTGCCAACCAGATCCTCGCAGACCTGGAAGGCTCCGCCAATACCGCTGCCAACACGAACGCCAGAGCCCATCTGGGCGAGACACGCGAAGGCATGCAACTCAGTTTCTTCCAACTCGACGACCCCGTGCTCGAGCAGATTCGCGATGAGGTAACAGCACTCGATATCAACAACTTAACGCCTCTGGAGGCGCTCAATAAACTGTCAGAGATAAAACGCCTTGTGGGAGGCAAATGAACGATATGAAAGAGAAAAGAAGATTAAAGAAACGATACATCCTTCGCTTGGTATTAGCGATTTTAGGTATTGTAATGACGGCAACGGCCGCTATTGCCCTCAAGCACTACTACCGCTTGGAGATCAGTAACTTCGAGGCCAAAGACGGCGAACCGCACAGTTACAACATCTACCCCGGCACCTCTATTGATGACGTGCTGGCGATGATGGCAGAGGACTACCAGATCGGTAGTACGCAGGACATGAAACTCCATGCGCGAATGATGCATTTCAACTACCCCGAACCGGGCCACTATGAGTTCGAACCGCAATTGGGTAACCGCGAACTGATCGAGCGACTCAAGATAGGTGCGCAGACACCGGTGAACATCACATGGAACAACGCCATTCGCACGCGTGAGCAATTGGCAGGCAAAGTGTCGTCGTACCTGATGATGGACAGCGTGACACTGCTCCAATACCTGGAGGACGAAGCATTCCTCGCCCAATACGGCATGAACAAAGAGACCAGCCGCTGTCTGTTCATCCCCAACACCTACGAGGTCTATTGGACCATCACACCGGAACAGTTGTTCGACCGCATGGAAAAAGAGTTCAGCGCTTTCTGGGACTTGGAACGCCGTGACAAAGCGGAGGCGAAAGGGCTGACACCCGTAGAGGTAATGATCCTTGCCTCTATCATCGAGGGCGAGAGTAACAACAAAAAAGAGCTGCCGATCATCGCCAGCCTCTACCTCAACCGCGTCAAGAAAGGCATGCTGCTGCAGGCATGTCCGACCGTCATCTATGCTGTAGGTGATTTCAAGCTCCGCCGCGTGCTCTATTCGCACCTCAAGACCGACTCGCCCTACAACACGTATATGTACCGCGGCCTGCCTCCCGGACCGATCCGTTGCCCGCTACCCCGCTCTATTGACTACGTGCTCAACGCGCCGGAGACCAACTACCTGTTCATGTGCGCAGATCCGTCCCTCAACGGCACCCATATCTTCTCCTCCTCGTTCACCAAGCATATCAATGCCGCGAACGAATACCACAACATGATGGACAACCTATGATCTGGGACAATAACGACGACATACGCCTCATTGAGTGCGCCAACAACGCCCGCACGATCCAACATCACCTCAACGATTGCCGAGAGGAGAGACGACCGTACGTGTTCATCACCAACACGATGAACATCAAACCCTTACGTCGTCTGCTTGTGCCGGTGTCCATGTTGGAGGAAGAGACCTACAAAGCAGAGATATGCACTTACATCGCCCGTAAAACCGGCGCACATATCATTCTGCTGCAAGCCAATGACTACGGCTCCCACGCCAAGCAGAACGTCAACCGTATTATCACCCACATCAACAAGATCAACGAACGTTTGTCCGAGAACGCCTCCCCCGAAACCGGTGCCCCCTCACGCATTACCTACGAAATCGCCCAAGCACGCAAGGACAGTTTCAAACTGATCCAGGAAGCGTCGGAGCGGCAACGCGATTTTCAGCACGACCTACTCGTCCTCACTGCCAGCCGCGACTACGGATTGGATGATATCCTTTTCGGCCCGCCGGAGCGCAAAGCCATCCAACGTGCACTAGTGCCGGTCATGTTAGTCAACCCGCGTGAAGATTTGTTCTCTTTATGCGACTAATGCTGACATTTTGCAAACCAAAATTTACATTTTTTAGAAATTTAACACTTTTTTGCAAAAATATTTGGTCATATGGCCAAAAAGCAGTACTTTTGCATCGTGTTTTTCATGGTATTAGATTTAAGGTTAAATGAAAAGATTGGGTTGTCGTGAGACAACCTGCTTTTTTTTATGTCGTAGGGAACGCACTTTTCCTTCCGTTTGGGGCTCCAAAATAAAAAAAATAAGGTTCTGCATCATTTTTTTGCCAAAATATTTGGTCATATCAAAAAAAAGCAGTACCTTTGCAGCCGCTTTCGATGGAAAGCATTCGAATTTAGGTTATAAACCCGGGGAGAGATGGGTGAGTGGCTTAAACCAACAGTTTGCTAAACTGTCGTACGGGTAACTGTACCGGGGGTTCGAATCCCCCTTTCTCCGCAAAAAAGATTAGGGACATCCACAAGGGTGTCCCTAATTCTTTTTGAGAAGGCAGGGAGCCTTCTCACCTCCACGGTCGGGAGTTCTTATCTCACTTCGTTCGAACGATTATTGCCTATGGCAATTTTCGAATCCCACCTTTAAAAAGTCTTTTGTACACCGAACTTCAAGCCGTACAATCCCGGAGTGAACTGGTTCGCCAGCAGGTTCTTGAGTTTGCCCGAGAAGATAATCACATCGTTGCTGTACTCATTATGCCTGTCACCGGTCACCGCATCCTCATAGAAACGCGTCGTACCACTATATCCGAAACTCATAATCGAGAAGAAGATCTGAAACGTGCTCTTACGATTAAACTGATACGTGATCACCGGAGACACCTGACATCCGTACGTCACACTGTGACGCAAACCTTCATAATCCGTACCCTTCGTTATTCCGTCCTTCACACGGGGAAACGCCATCCCCGCATACAAATGGGCTTCTAACCATATTCCCACTCTGTCATCAAACAGCGTCTTCATCCGATACCGCACATATGGCGCCGCTTCCCACGATCCGTGCATTACACGAATACTCTCCTCGTATTTCGTACCGTCATCCTTGAGGTAGTTCGTCGTCGTGTATGTATCCGAAAACGAACCTCCGACGCGCAAACCCAGATACACCCGTTCCTTCAACTTCCATCCTATCTCCGGTGTGAGCGCTATCGACCATCCGTTCTCCTTCTTATCCGTCTTCGAGTCATGGTGGAAATAGATGTCGAAGTTATAACCGTAGTACAACTTCTGCTTCCACAGCGGTATCTCCGGTACCGGCACTTCCACCGACACACTGTCCGCCACCGTACGCGTCTCTCCGGCTACCGTCGCTACACCCATCACGCCTTCCGATATCGGGTCCTGCGCCATCAACGAACCGGCACAGAATACCAACAAAGCGACTAGCCAAATTTTCTGTTTCATAATCCCCTTCTTTTAATCTACCTTGATATCTTTGTTCACGTTCTTACTTCCAACCAGCGCGTAGAAGAGGATATAAGCAACACCGATGATCGGCACAATATAACCGAGCAAATGGTTCGTGAACGCACTCTGTGCCAGCGGAACAATACCGCCGCCGACTACCATCATCATAAATATACCCGAAGCCTTGGCTGTGTACTTACCGAGTCCTTCGGTCGCCATATTGAAGATACAGGTCCACATGACAGACGTGCACAGACCGCAAAGCATAATCAACAGCGCGGCGATAGGCATAGCCTCCATGACGAACTTCCAGTTAGTCGGCATCATTACTTGTACCGTGTTGCCTAACAGCATAGCCGAGGCCATGAGAGCAATCGCTACACAGGACACACAAACAACCATCGTTCGGCTGCTTACCTTACCGCCAATGAACGAACCAATCGTACGGCCCACAAGCATCAACAGCCAGTACAAACCGGCAATGAACGTCGCGTCGTCATAACCTGCATAACCGCCCTTCTCCAGATACGAGATGAGCGAAGCCGGAATACCTACCTCCACACCTACGTAGAAGAAAATAGCAATCACACCCAAGGTCAGGTGACGGAAAGCCCACGGACTGCGTTCGTACGTCACTTTCTCACCGGCTCCTGCCGGCTCTGCCAACGGAGTGAACAGAATAATCAGGAAGATAACTGCAAACACGGCCATCGCGATATAAAGCACGATGTTCACATCATCGATCTCTTTACCCTTGAGCGATTCGCCTACCAACGCACCAACCAGCATCGGAGTCAACGAACCCGAAAGGGAGTTGAGCGTACCGCCGATCATGTTCAACTGGTTACCTCGGTTACCTCCGCCGCCTAAGAGGTTAAGCATCGGGTTCACCACCGTATTCAACATACATACGCAGAAACCGCCAAACAGGGCACCTAACAGATACACATAGAAATTGTCCGTGTAGCCGCTGACCCATTGAATGCTGATACCGGCAAAGCCCAGCAGGATAGCCGTCAGCGCCGTTTTCTTGTAACCGAACTTAGCCAAGAAATTACCGGCAGGAATACCCATAATCAGGTACGCAAGGAAATTACAGAAGTTACCCAACATACCCAAAATTCCGGCATGGGCACTGCCTTCAAACGTCTGCTCCCAGATCTTACCGACCGGAGCTGCGAGGTTAGTTACGAAAGCAATCATTGCATACAGAAACATCATTGCAATGATCGTGATCACTGTAAGCGAAGTTTTTTGTTTTGCGCTCATGATATATAAATTTTACTATTTTTTCGGTTTTGCGTGCAAAGGTACACAAATTTTTTGATATACACAAATAAATTGTCGCTTTATTTGGATATATGGATTTTTTTTTGTAATTTTGTGCCGTCAAATAGAATCACGCGATGAACAACACCGAAATAGAACGTAAGTTTCTCGTTCGCTCTGATGCCTTCATGGCACAAGCAACCACTCATTACGAAATTATGCAAGGCTATCTGTGCAAAGAGCCGGGCAAGACCATTCGCGTGCGCATTCGTGATACGCGCGCATTCCTTACCATCAAGTCGTCGCGCCTGCGTGAAGGACTCGCTAAGTTCGAATGGGAGCGGGAGATAGACCTGGCCGACGCACGCGAACTGATGCAGATCTGCCTGCCCGGCGCCATCTCCAAGACACGGTATATCATCCCGACAAACAACGATCGAAAATGGGAAGTGGACGTGTTCCACGGTCGCTTGGACGGGCTGGTACTCGCCGAACTGGAACTCGGAGATGAGCACGAGACCTTCGACCGTCCCGAATGGCTCGGAGAAGAAGTAACCGGCCAACCGCAGTACTACAATGCCAACATGTGAGAATCAAAAGTGTTCATGAAAAGATTCTTTTTTATACTGTGCACATTGCTTTCAGCCATCACTCTGGGAGCGGTCAACCCTACCCGCACCTTACCCGTCGTCTATATCAACACCCAGAACAAACAGGCCGTCAACGATACCGAGACACAAGTGCCCATGACGCTCTATATCGATTCGGTTATCCCTGATTATCACCCGCTTGGCTCTGCACAAGCACCCATTCCCGGCACCATCAAAGGACGCGGTAACTGGACTTGGAACGGCTTTGACAAGAAACCGTACAAGATCAAGTTCGACACCAAACACAAAGTGTTGGGCATGCCCAATAACCGACACTGGTGTCTGATGGCCAATACAGACGATTATCTCGGTTTCCTCAAGATGCCGGCAGGTTTCTTCATCAGCAAAGCGCTCGGGCTGCGTTGGACACCTCGCACACGCCCCGTCGAACTCGTGCTCAACGGCCAATACATGGGACTCTATTTCCTTACAGAACACGTGCGCATAGCGTCTCATCGCGTGCACATACACGAGCAAGCGGACAACGAGACACACCGCGATTCGATCTCCGGTGGCTGGCTCGTAGAGATAGACAACTACCCGTCGGAGAACAATATCACCTTTCAGGAAGGCAACGGGCAGCACGTCATGGTCTCGCTCAAAGAGCCCGAATCACTCTCTTCACAACAACGCCAATACATAGAAAATCAGATTTATAGTCTCAACAACGCTTTGTACGGTTCTTCCGAAAACGAGCTCATACAACGGCTCGATATCCACGAAGCAGCCCGATACTACCTCGTGCAGGAGATCATGGAGGATTGCGAATCGTATCACGGCAGTTGTTTCCTGTACAAAGACCGCGACAGCCTCGGTGTCACCGACCCGTGGAAATTCGGACCCGTGTGGGACTTCGGCAATGCGTACAACCGCCATCAGGAGACATGGATATACAACAATCCGACTTTTGCGCAGTACTGGATTGGACAACTGGCACAATGGCCCGTGTTCCAACAGGCACTCCGAGAACAATGGTGGATATACTACCATACGCAGAAAGAGGAAGTGCGGACCCAAATATCTGACTTCGCGGCAACCATCTCAACCGCTGCTGCACGAGATGCGGACGTATGGCGTAACACACAGGGATACAATGACAACAGCAATATGAGCGGCAAACTAAACGATTTCCTTTGGCGCTACGATTGGCGTATCCAATGGCTCTACAGCCAATGGGGCGAAGGCACCAAACCCGCGACATGGGACAATGAAGCCCCGTTCACCGATAACCGTTCACCGATAACCGTTACCAAAACCTTGCACAACGGACAGATCGTCATTGAATCCAACGGTAAGAAATACAATATTTTAGGACAAGAAATACACTAAGCAACCATGCATATCAGAAACCTTTTCTTCGCAGGCCTTATCGCGCTGACAGCCTGCACCAACAACACCTACTTGCCTCTGGCAGAAGACATTGCTAAGAGTGAGATGAGCCATAACCCCGAGTTATGGACCTGTGACGGAGCCGCCAAACCCAAATGGGAGTACACCCCTACTCTCATGGCACGGGCGTTCTTGGAACTGTACCAAGCCACAGGCGACACGCTCTATCTCAACCACGTGCTGCAATTCACCGATCAGTTCATCAACGAGGACGGCTCCATCCTAACCTACAAAAAGAGCCTCTACAACATGGATCGTATCCAAGGCGGTAACTACCTCATTCTCCTCAACGACATCGCGCCGCACCCCCAATACCTCACGGCCATTGAGACCCTGCGCGACCAACTGCGTGAACAACCGCGTACTTCCGAAGGCGGTTTCTGGCACAAACAGGTCTATGAGCACCAGATGTGGCTGGACGGCTTGTTCACCGGCACCACGTTCTACGCTCGTTATGCGGCGTGGAAACCCGAACCCGAGGCATGGGACGACATCGCCAACCAGTTCCTCGTGGTTGACCGCCACACCCGCAAAGCCAACGGGCTCAACCATCACGGATGGGACGAAAGTCGCCAAATGGGTTGGAGCGATTCGATCACAGGTTGTAGTCCCGAGACATGGGGACGAGCCGAAGGATGGTACGTCATGGCGCTGTGCGATGTGCTCGAACTAATGCCTGCAGACCATCCCAAACGACCGGAACTGGTCGCTATCCTCAACCGCGTCATGGACGCGCTGATGACCGTGCAGGACAAGGATACCCACCTGTGGTACCAAGTACCTGACCGCGCCGGAGAAGAAGGTAACTACTTGGAATCCACCTGTTCTGCTATGTACTGCTTCGCCATGGCCAAAGGCGTGCGACTCGGCGTGCTGCCCAAGCACTACAAGACCGAAGCCTACCAAGTCATGGAAGGACTCAAGGCACATAAGATCATCCAGAACGAAGATGGCACACTCTCCCTCATCGACTGCTGCGCCGTGGCCGGTTTAGGAGGTAATCCCTACCGCAACGGCACCTACGACTACTACGTCCACGAGCGGATTCGTCCCGATGATCCCAAAGGGGTCGCTCCGCTCATTCTGGCATGCATTGAACTGAGCAAACTATAAAATTGCAAAAAAACGCGCGCGCACTTGCGTATGTCAGAAAAAAGTAGTACCTTTGCACCCGCTTTTGAAAAAAGCGCAATTTTTAATTTGTAATTTTTAATTTTTAATTCCATCATATGGACTCTAAATACAATCCTACTGACATTGAAGCCCGCTGGTACCAATACTGGCTGGACAACAAGTTATTTCATTCCGAACCTGACGGTCGCGAGCCGTTCACCATTGTCATTCCGCCGCCCAATGTGACGGGTGTTCTCCACATGGGACACGTGCTCAACGAGACCATCCAAGATATCCTCGTTCGCCGTGCACGCCTCGAAGGTAAGAATGCATGCTGGGTGCCTGGAACAGACCATGCCTCTATCGCTACCGAAGCCAAGGTCATCAAGCGCCTCAAAGAGCAAGGTATCAATAAGTCTGACCTGACTCGTGAGCAGTTCCTCAAACATGCATGGGACTGGACCGACGAACACGGAGGTATCATCCTCAAGCAGCTCCGCAAACTGGGTTGTTCCTGCGATTGGGACCGTACGTCCTTCACCATGGACGAGACGCGCTCCAAAGCCGTCATCAAAGTGTTCTGCGACCTCTACAACAAAGGTCTCATCTACCGTGGCCTGCGTATGGTCAACTGGGACCCTGAGCGCCAGACTGCTCTCTCCGACGAGGAGGTGATCTACCACGACGAGCATAACAAATTCTACTACTTACGCTACGAAGTAGCGGAAGAGCCGGGTAAGTACGCCATCGTCGCTACTACTCGTCCCGAGACCATCTTCGGCGATATAGCCGTTTGCATCAACCCCAAGGAGGAGAAGAACCAATGGCTCAAAGGCAAACATGTCATCGTCCCCGGTGTCGGTCGTGTCATCCCCATCATCGAGGACCGATACGTTGAGATCGGCTTCGGTACCGGTTGCCTCAAGGTCACCCCTGCACACGACGTGAACGACTACGCCCTTGGACAGAAATACAACCTGCGTACCATCGATATCTTCACCGCAGATGCGCACCTCAACATGGATACCGTCGAACCCGAACTCCAAGCCAACGTGCGTAAGTACCACGGCATGGACCGTTTCGATTGCCGCAAAGCCATCATCGAGGACCTCAAGGCGCTCAACCTCGTGGAGAAGATCGAAGACTACGACAACAAAGTCGGCTACTCCGAGCGTACCAACGTACCTATCGAGCCGCGTTTGTCGCTCCAATGGTTCGTCAAGATGCAGCACTTCGCTGACATCGCCCTGCCGCCTGTCATGAACGACGACATCGTTTTCTATCCCGCCAAATACAAGAACACCTACCGTAACTGGCTGGAGAACATCAAAGACTGGTGTATCTCACGCCAACTCTGGTGGGGACACCGTATCCCGGCGTACTACGATGCCGACTTGCTCGCTCAGACCGGCCTCGAGAACTACCCGGAGGACAAGATCATCGTTTCTGAAACGGCACCCGAAGGCAATTACGTCCAAGACGAAGGAGCACTCGACACTTGGTTCAGTTCCTGGCTCTGGCCCATCTCGCTGTTCAACGGAATCGAAGAACCGAACAACAAAGAGATCCAGTACTACTACCCCACCGCTGACCTCGTAACAGGTCCGGATATCATCTTCTTCTGGGTAGCACGTATGATCATGGCAGGCTATGAGTACCAAGGCAAAATGCCGTTCAAGCACGTCTATTTCACAGGTATTGTGCGCGATAAACTCGGACGTAAGATGTCCAAATCGCTCGGTAACTCACCCGACCCGCTCGACCTCATTGAGCGCTACGGCGCCGACGGAGTCCGTATGGGTATTCTCCTCTCTGCTCCTGCCGGCAACGACATTCTCTACGATGACTCGCTCTGCGAGCAAGGACGTAACTTCTGCAACAAGATCTGGAACTGCTTCCGTATGGTCAAAGGACTCGAAGTAGCGGACATCCCGCAACCCGAGACCTCCAAATACGCCATCGATTGGTTCAATGCTCAATTGGCACAGACAGAAGCCGAGATTGCCGACCTGTTCAGCAAATACCGTCTGTCCGAAGCCCTCATGGCCATCTTCAAACTCTACTGCGATGAGTTCAGCGGCTGGTATCTGGAGATGATCAAACCGGGGTACCAACAGCCGATTGACCGCGCAACTTACGAAGCAACCCTCGCGTTCTTCGACCGTCTGCTCCGTGTACTCCACCCGTTCATGCCGTTCATCACCGAGGAACTCTGGCAGAACCTCTACGAGCGCAAACAAGGCGAGAGTATCATGACCTCAACACTCGAAGTCTCGACATCTCAAGATCTTGAGATCCTCACCGAGGTCGAGAATCTCAAAAAGATCATCACTGAGATCCGTGCCATCCGTGCGTCGAAGAACATCCCGGTCAAGGAGCGCCTCACGCTCATCTCGCCGATTGCTCTCAATGCACTCGTGGATAAACTCGCCAATGTTGAAGTTGTAGTCAACGGTGAAGTGAGCGGCAACTGCTCTAAGTTCATCGTCGGCACGACCGAGTTCGCCATCCCGATGGATCAGTTCATCAACGTAGAAGAGGAACTCAAGAAACTCGAGGCCGACCTGCAACACCAGCAAGGTTTCCTCCGCGGTGTCATGGCAAAACTAAGCAACGAACGCTTCGTAGCAAACGCCAAACCGGAGATCGTAGAACTCGAGCGCAAAAAGAAAAGCGATGCCGAAACCCGCATCGCCGCACTCGAAGAAGCTATCAAAGCTTTGAAAGGCTAATGGTGAAAGGCTAAAGGCTAATGTAATAATCGATGATGCTCGTGCTTCCAGCGTTTATGCTGAAGCACGAGTTCATTTTTGGTTTGATTCGTACAATACGTATCTACAAACCGCTCCCAGATATAATTTACCGCCAACGAACTCGGATGAACCAAATCGTCCGCATAGAACCGATAATCCCGCAACTCATCCAACATAATCTCATAAGAGGGGAAATAATCACCTAACTGTTCTACGGACTGCAGTAGTGTAGCTTTGCTCAATTGGTTCTCGTGCAAGCCGTCCTTGATATGCCGAATCGGCGAGACGGTGAACAACCAGTGTTTGTCGCTGTACTTTTCCAGTATCGGCTTCCACGCATCCACAATCTCCTCTACCGTCAATCGCCTTCTTACAAAACAACGCTCCGGCAACTTGTGACAATTACCTACGACCCCGTAACCTGTAACCGGTAACCCTTCACCCTTCATCTCATACACCCACGCCGTGCCAAACGTCACAATCACCACACTCGCCTCATTAAGCGCCTGTTGCATCGTCTTTATCGACGCACGCACAGCCTGTTCTGCTTCTTCTTTGCTTGCCCGCGAGAAACTCCCATGGTGCGCCATCGAGTGCCATAAACCCTCGTGTTCGACCAGTTCCGGCACCTCGGTCATGGTCAGCGCCTGAGCAATACTCAGCGGGTTATATAGCGTGCCAAACGGATTACACGTCACCTGCAAGTACCGTTGCTGCATCTGCGCACCTATCTCGTCCGAGAAACACGAACCAAGCATCAGGATTTTATCCTCATACCCGATCTTCCATTCACTCGGCTGAATATCCACGATTGTCTGTAACTTAACCATAACCTATAACCTGTAACCCGTAACCCTTACTCAAAATGCATGACCTTCGACGGACTGATACGTGTGATAATAAGCGACGGCAGCAGCAGAATAAGCATCGACAGAATAATCGTCACCACATTAAGCACAACCAGCCATTCCCATGCAAATGCAATCGGCACCGTGTCCACATAATACGTAGACGGCTCCAGCGGAACCAGATGCCCCCAGTACTGCATAGCCGCCAGACCCAGACCAATCACATTGCCCCACAGCACGCCTTTGCCAATCAGCATCGCGGCTTGCGTCAGGAACACACGACGCACAAAACGATTCGTCGCACCCAGCGCCTTCATGATACCGATGAACTGCACGCTGTCCAAAATCATAATAATCAAGCCCGACACCATGTTAAACCCTGCTACCAACAGCATCAGTATCAAAATCACCACAACGTTCATATCCAGCAGTCTCAACCAGGCAAAAATAGCAGGATTCTGATCCAGCAAGGTCTGCACAAAATACACATTATAGCCGTTCTCGTCCAGATGATTAACCGTTGCAAAATAGATCTCATCCGCTGTCTCGTCCAGATAACGCATATCATCCACAACCATCTCCACACCCGAGAACGTATGCTCGTCCCAACCTTGCAACCGTCGCGCCGTCTCCAACGTCGTCAAAATAAACAGATCGTCGTTCTGCGCAAAACCCGTGTCGTACAAACCTGAGATAATGAACCGCCGTGCACGCACATCGTCATCGTCCACAAAATACGCCAACACTGCGTCGCCACAATGTAACCGCAACTTAGAGGCCATACGCACGGACAGCAACACCTCTTGCGGAGAACTCGGAACTGCCCCTTCCCGCACATTGCTCGCAAAGAAATCCCAATAATCCGTGCCCTTCAACACCATGCCTTCAAACGCGCTGTCGGTCTTGAGCATGCCCGGTTTGGTAATGAACGGAGCCGTTTGCACCACATGCGCATAGCGCCCCAAACGCTCCATCAGACTGTCACTCACCTCGATCGGCTGCAGGTCGTACGTGTTGTTGTTATCAAACGACACCAACTGGATATGCGCACCGAATCCTGCCACCTTCTCCGTGATCGTGCGCTTGAAACCCACAACCACACAAATGGTCACAATCATCACCATCACACCCACGATCATTCCCAACAACGCTACACGCACTGCCGGACGGGCATGACGATCTTCGTCACGCTGCGAAAAATAAAGTCGCTTGGCCAATGCTATTTCAGGTATTTTCGGCACGATTTTTGTTGTGTATTTTTTATATGAAAAAAATCTCTTTACTTCTTTTATCTATTCTCTTCGCAGGAGCCATGTGGGCACAGGATCCGGTTTCTGAACGGCCGCAACGCACTCCCGAGGAAGAGGCGCTAACCCAGACCACAAGGCTGGTAAGGGAACTGAATATTACCGATTCAGTACGGTTTGATACCATCTATCGCATGCACCTCAAGTACGCGCGTATTCGGCAAAAAGGACTGTCCCGGGCAGAGAACATGTCGCGTCTGCAGAGTATCTACGACGAGTTACGCCTGTTGCTCACCCCCGAGGAATTCGAGCGTTTTATGAACCATCCCGCTGAGCTGCCACGTCGTCCACACGGAGCTGCCAACGTGAAAGCGCCAAGTAGACCCATAATGCCATCAGAGCCCCAATAGCCAAACCCGCCACTATATCGGTCGGGTAATGAACGCCCAGGTACATCCGACTATAACATACGATAGCTACCCATGCCATCAAGCTTGCGGTAGCTAATTTTTTGCGATATAGCAAACTGAACAGCAACGCAACCGCCATACTGTTGGCTGCATGGCTGCTGCAGAATCCGTATCGACCTCCCGTATATCCATGTACCAAATGAATGGGATCAATCGCCGGTTCATGGGTCGGCCGTAACCTGCAGACCAGTGGTTTGAGCACACCGCTGCAGGTCAAATCGCTCAAGCCTACCGCGATACCGAATGCCGCCAGCACAAGTACCATCGTCCGCCAATCCCGATACCGGTACGCCAATAACGCGACCAACACCACATACAACGGAATCCAGGTCGTCGGCTTACTGATCACCCACATCACACTATCCAACCAATCTGCGTAGTGCCCGTTGATCCATAGCAATATGTCGGTATCCCAATTCATTACTCATTAACGAGTACCGCCGTATGGCATGCCACAATGGCCGCTGTTTCGGTACGAAGACGTGCTGCGCCCAAACTCACCGGCTCATAACCGTGCTGCAACGCCCAGTTCACTTCCTCGGGCGAGAAATCACCTTCCGGCCCGATCAGCACAGCCGTCTTGTGACCGCGCACAATCTTATCTTTCAGCGCCCTTTTGTCATCTGTCGCCTTGTACCCTTCGATACAATGAGCAATGAACCGATCGCCCTCCAACTGCAACTCCGTCATCTTCGTCAACGCATGCAATATCGGAAAACGTGTCTTCAAACTCTGCTTGGCAGCCGATACCACAATCTTCTGCAGTCGCTCCATATTCACCGTCTTACGCTCCGAATGGTCACAAAGCAAGAGCGTAATCTCATCCGCGCCCATCTCCACACATTTCTCAATCGCCCATTCCGTACGGTCGATGTTCTTCGTCGGCGCCAGCAGCACATGTACCCATCCTTCGTGCAACGCTTCCGGACGCTCCTGCGACACAATGCGCACCTCACAATGCTTGCGATGCGGATTGGTCACCACACACCGATACAACGTCCCTACTCCGTCCGTGACGAGAATCTCATCCCCAGCCGTTCGGCGTAAGACCTGCACACAGTGATTGCTCTCCTCCTCGGGGAGAACCGGCTCTGTTGCTATATTTGGACAATAAAACAGATACATTAGCCTATAACCATTCGCCTTTCGCCTTTATAACTCGCTCTCTTTCAATCGCTCTGCGTTCTCGGCTACTTGCAACGCATCGATCACTCCCTGTATATCGCCGTCCATGAACGCCGCCAGGTTATATACCGTGTATCCGATACGGTGATCGGTGATACGACCCTGCGGATAATTGTACGTACGTATCTTCGCAGACCGATCGCCCGTCGAGACCATCGTCTTCCTTCGTGCAGCGATGTCGTCAATATACTTCTGGTGCTCCTTGTCGTAGATTTGCGTACGCAAACGCGAAAGCGCGCGCTCTTTGTTCTTCGGCTGGTCGCGCGTCTCGGTACACTCAATCAGTATCTCCTGCACTTCACCCGTATTAGGATTCTTCCAGTTATAACGCAACCGCACACCCGATTCGACCTTGTTCACGTTCTGACCGCCGGCACCGCCTGACCGAAACGTCTCCCATTTAATCTCCCCCTCATTGATATGCACCTCGAACTCATCCGCCTCGGGCAACACAGCGACCGTCGCAGCCGAGGTATGTACACGTCCTTGCGTCTCGGTCACCGGAACACGCTGTACACGGTGAACACCACTCTCGTACTTGAGCGTACCGTACACATTCTGACCGGTCACATTGAAAATAATCTCCTTGTATCCGCCTGCCGCACCTTCGGTGAACGACGACACGGTGTACTTAAATCCCTTGATCTCAAAGTACTTACAGTACATACGGAACAGGTCTCCGGCAAAAATAGCCGCCTCGTCACCTCCCGTACCGCCACGGATCTCCATCACCACGTTCTTACCGTCTTCCGGATCTTGCGGCAGCAGCTGCAACTTCAACTCTTCCTCCAACTTCGGAATCTGCGGTTCCAGCTCCTCCATCTCCGCCTTTGCCATCTCCTTCATCTCCGGATCGGACTCGTTGTAGAACAAATCCTTCGCGTCCTGCAAGTCCGTCACCGCTTTCTTATACCGATGAGCGCACTCCAGCACACGCTCCAAGTCATGGTAATCGCGATTTAGACGCACATAGCGTGCCTGGTCAGCAATCACCGCCGGATCGGTAATGAGTAACGAAACCTCATGGAACTTGGCCTCCAAGCCATCTATCTTATCGAGTATGTTCATTGTATGCTTGTAACGTATTTTGTAACAGACTCACAATCGTCATAGGTCCTACTCCTCCGGGAACAGGCGTGATATACGCCGCCTTCGGTGCCACGTGTTCAAAATCCACATCGCCCACCAAACGATAACCCTTCGGAGTAGTAGGATCATCTACTCGGTTGATTCCCACATCAATCACCGTCGCACCTTCTTTGACCATATCCGCCGTCAGCAACTTCGGACTTCCGGCTGCCACAATGAGGATATCGGCGGTCAGACAAATCGACTTCAGATCCCGCGTCTTGCTGTGACACACCGTCACCGTCGCATCGCCTAACGACGATGCACTCATATTCGGCAGACTCAGGTACGGACGTTGCATCAGCAGCATCGCCATCGGTTTGCCGACGATATTCGAGCGACCGATGACCACCACATGCTTGCCTTCCGTCTGAATCTTATAACGCGCCAGCAATTCCCGAATACCCTTCGGCGTCGCGCTAATGAACGCATCCAGACCCTGAATAACACGTCCCATGCTCTGCGGAGTCAAGCCATCCACATCCTTGCGATAATCAATCGCACTCAGCACACTCGATTCGCTGATATGAGCCGGCAGCGGCAACTGCACAATGAACCCGTCAATCGTCTCGTCGCTGTTCAACCGACGCACCTCCGTGAGCAAAGCCTGTTCGGTGATGTACTCCTCGTACGCAATCTTCTCCGCCTCAATGCCCACTTCCGCGCACGCCTTGATCTTGTTGTTCACATAGGTCTCACTCGCAGGGTTATGCCCCACAATCACCACAGCCAGTTTCGGTGCACGTTGACCCGAAGCCAACAGCGCTTGCACTTGCTCACGCAATTCGCCACGGATCTGTGCTGCTATTTGTTTTCCGTCTAAAATCATTCGTTATCTTTCTCTTTCTCAGCGTTTTTTGCGGCTTCTGCTTCTTCACGCTCACGGCGTTTCTCCCAGCGCCATACCTTCAGATTGCGCCAAATCGCTTTCCATTCGCGTTTGGTGATATACCATTTATTCTCCTTTCTCGGCGGACGATACACAGGGCGAGTCTCAATCTGCACACGATGGATCATTGACGAGTCAACCTGAAACGCCTGCGCCAAACTGTCACCCAGCAACAACGCGTTCTTCTCATCCACTTTGTGAATACGCAACTCATCCACACTCCGCTCCGTTGCCGGATCATCCAACGGCATCTGACGAATCTCGTGCACAGCCATCTTCACCAGTTTATACGCGCCGAACAACGCCACAGCCACAATGATAACCATCAGCCCGTAATACGCGCTCTTGTCTTTCATACGCAGCGCACCGCCCATCTTATTGGTATACTTATCCGGCTCCGAACTACGGTTACACCCACCATCTTCGCGATGATGGTGATGATGGTGTTTACTCCGCTGATACTCAACGTGTTTCTCCCACTTCGGTTGATATGTCTTTTCTTCGGACACTAAACTATAACCCTTAACCTTTACCGCCTCCGGCTATTCCCCATCTGCTGCACTTTCTTCATCATCTTCGAGGTCTGCTCGAATTGCTTGAGGAAACGATTCAGCGCCACAATATCCACACCTGCACCTTTGGCAATACGCGCTTTGCGGCTGCCGTTCAGCAGACTCGGATTAGCACGCTCGGCCGGAGTCATCGAATTGATCATCGCCTCAATCGGCTTGAACGCATCGTCGCTGATCTCCACATCCTTCAGCGCTTTGTCCATGCCCGGGATCATACCCATCAACTCTTTCATCGAACCCATCTTCTTGATCTGGTTCAACTGACCGATAAAATCGTTAAAATCGAATTGGTTCTTGGCGATCTTCTTGCTGATTCGACGTGCCTCTGCCTCATCGTACTGCTCTTGCGCACGCTCCACAAGGCTCACCACGTCACCCATTCCGAGGATACGATCCGCCATACGGGCAGGATGGAACACATCCAGCGCCTCCATCTTCTCACCCGTACCGATGAACTTAATCGGCTTATTCACCACCGAACGAATACTCAAAGCCGCACCGCCACGGGCATCACCGTCCAACTTGGTCAGTACCACGCCGTCAAAATCCAAACGGTCGTTGAACTCCTTGGCCGTATTAACCGCGTCCTGACCGGTCATCGCATCCACTACGAACAGGGTCTCGGACGGATTAATCGCCTCTTTGATAGCGGCAATCTCCTGCATCATCTGTTCGTCAACTGCCAGACGACCTGCCGTATCGACAATCACCACATCGTAACCGAATCGCTTCGCCTCGTCAATCGCTGCCTGCGCTTTCTTCACAGGATTCGATTCGCCTTCGCCCGTATACACCTTGGCATTAATCTGCTCTCCCAGCACACGCAACTGCTCAATAGCCGCCGGACGATACACATCACACGCCACGAGCATCACTTTCTTGCCCTTCTTGGTCTGCAGATAATTGGCTAACTTGCTGGCGAAAGTGGTTTTACCACTACCTTGAAGACCCGACATCAAAATGATTGCCGGATTACCTTTCAGGTTGATCTCCTGCGCCTCACCGCCCATCAACGCAGCCAACTCATCGTGCGTGATCTTGACCATCAACTGACCGGGACGCACACTCGTCATCACGTTCTGACCCAGCGCTTTCTCTTTCACCTGGTCCGTGAACTGTTTCGCGGTCTTATAGTTGACATCCGCCTCTAACAAGGCTTTGCGGATATCCTTCACGGTCTCCGCAATATTAATCTCAGTTATTCGACCCTCACCCTTGAGAATCTTGAAGCTTCGTTCTAATCGTTCTGATAAATTATCAAACATAGTATACCTAATTTACAAATTGCGTGCAAAAGTACAACTTTTTTTTGACATACACAAATTTTTTAGGCTTTTTTCGAAGAAAACCACGCTTTGCACAACTCTCTCAGTTGCCTTTCGTCCCGAATAATCGCCCGTAACTCTTCCAGACTTCGCACATTACGCTCGCTGTTGAGCCATAATTTCATATACCCGCCTTCTGCGTATTTCTCCAGCAAGTGCTCCTTACTTCGTGCATACAGCGTCTCAAAATCTCCATTCGGAAACAACTTAGCGCTATACGCCATCGTTCGGTGAATCACCAACTCCGGATTAATCTGTCGATCCGCCTCAGCCACAATCGCGCCATAGATCGTACGCGGCGGATTCTTACTGCTCGCTCGATGGTCCTCGACCGCATCCCGCATAATATGCAACTGCTCCTCCGTGAACCATTCACGCAGCCGCTCGTCTGCCATCAGAATCTCACCCGAATGGATATGGTGCGTCTCACGGTCAAAACGCAAACCCAGATCATGGTACGCCGCAATCACATACGCCATCTGCTCGTCCGCTCCGTGCGCACGCGCCAACTTAACACTCTCGTCTATCACCATCTGCGCATGGTCTCGCTGATGCCCGCCGTCAAACGCATCATACTGCGGCAGAATCGCCTGTTCGATATATTGCTCCAAACTCATTTGTTCCTATCGAATAAAATGCATAGCCTGCCGTTCTTCGTATTCGGGCTTGGGCTGACCTTCCGTCGCTTTCAGCAGATACGCCATGTTTTTCGCCAGCGAACGCATGGTCTGCATGCCTTCGGCATCCAAAGCGGCTTCACCTTCCAACCGACCGTAAACGATGTTCCAGTACTGGCTCGTCACGATGGGCATGTTCAGCAACTGAAACGGCATATTCAGCGTCTGCAACGCAGCTGTTGCGCCTCCTCTACGACACACGGCTACCCCTGCTGCAGGCTTGCCGTTAAAGGCCGCTCCGTTCGAATACAGCATTCGCTGTACTAACGCAATCACCGTTCCGTTCGGTTGTCCATAATAGACCGGCGAACCCACGATGAGTCCGTCGCATTCAGCCATCTTCGCACTTACCTCGCTGCACAGATCGTCGTCGAACACGCATTTGCCATTACCCTTTGTCTTGCACGTCGAACAAGCAATACAGCCTCTTACGGGCTTCGTTCCGACACCCACGATCTCGGTCTCTATACCATTCCTTTCCAACTCCTGCGCCGCTTCCTTCAGCGCCAGATACGTATTCCCGCCCTTATGCGGCGAACCATTAATCAATAGTACTCTCATTGTTTTACGTCAAATTTGGTGCAAAATTACACAAAAAAAATGACATACGCAAGTACGCATGTCATTTTTCTCATTCATTCGTTAATTTATTCTTGCATAAGTAGCTCGGCAAGGACGACCTAAATGGCAAAAATGTTCCATTTTATTTGCTTATTTCAAATAAATGTTGTAACTTTGCAGTCGAATTGACATTTAAATCAATATTTATATGAAAACGAGTACTAAAATTTGGATGTGTATTGCGGGTGTCGCACTCGTAGCACTCGGCGTAATGTGTATCCTCTGCCCGGGAACCACATTGTTAAGCCTGGCTTGGGTATTTGGTTTGATGTTCTTCCTCGGCGGTTGCACAGAGATGGCTGCATGGTCGGCTACACGCGGATTTATCCCTATGAGCGGACTGATGTTCCTCTCGGCTTTGCTGCAAATCATCCTCGGAGCAGTCATGGTTTTCCATCCGGCGCCATTGATGGTAGCGCTGCCGTTCATCTTCGCTTTCTGGCTGATGTTTGAAGGCATCAACCTCGCGATCAGTTCGTTTGATTTCAAGCGCGTCGGTTTCCGCCGCTGGTGGATCGTCTGCTGCTTTGGTGTGCTGGCTTCATGCTTCGGCGTGTACTGCCTGGTTAACCCGAATGTGAGCGCAGAGACCATCGCTTGGGTCGTCGGCTTGGGTATCATCCTTGACGGTATCGGCAACTGGGTTAAAGTGGCCGTCGTTAACAAAGTGGAGAAACGCTTCGTCAAACTGCATGACCGTCTTCGTGAAGTAACGGACATCGATTGGGAAGAGGTGAAATGAACCAATACACCCATAGACGTCTCGGTTCATGCACCGAGAAAATAATCAGGACGCATGACCACGCATGTACTCACCGGGAGTGATGCCGGTTTTGTTTTTGAACATGCGGGTGAAATGATGCGGGTAATCAAAGCCTAACATATACGCCGTTTCGCTGATGCTACGGCCGCTCAAAAAATGATGTTTTTCTGCGTTTTCTGCAAAAATGGTAGTTGTTCGGCAAATTTATGTTTGTGTATCTCAAAAAAAAGTAGTAACTTTGCACCGAAATTTTATGACATACCACGAATTCAAGAAAAGCGCTAAAAGTTTCCTGCGTGAGCAGTTGAGCCTGACGGATTATATCGACGTGGAGGCAGCGGGCAACAACATCCGCAACAACATTTTTTTCCGCGGGCCGAATATCTACATTCTGTTTGTGGCGATTGTCATTGCGTCTGTGGGATTGAATGTCAATTCTATTCCTGTTATCATCGGCGCGATGCTCATATCGCCGCTTATGAGTCCGATAATCGGTTTTGGAATGGGCTTGGGAACGTACGACACGGATTTGCTGGTGAAGTCGCTCAAGAACTTGGGTATCATGTTCATCATCAGTCTGGTAGCGTCAACGCTCTATTTCCTTGTGACCCCGTTGGAGACCGACACCCCGACAGAACTGTTGGCGCGAACCAATCCATCCGTCTATGACGTGATTATCGCATTTTTCGGAGGCATAGCCGGTATGTTAGAGATGTCCCGCAAGGAGAAAGGCACGGTGTTGTCCGGTGTAGCGATTGCGACCGCTTTGATGCCGCCGCTTTGTACGGTCGGATACGGTATCGCCAATCTTAACTGGCACTACGCGGGCGGCGCATTGTACCTCTTTTTCATCAACTGCGTCTTCATCGCGCTGGCGACCTATATTGTAGTCAAGTATCTCCATTTTCCCGCTGCGGTAGAGGTAGAAAACCGTTCTTACAAGAGCGCAATCACTTATGGAGTGCTGATTCCGATCGTGCTTGTGCCGAGTTTTTTCAGCGCATACAGTATCGTTCGGGAAAACCAGTTCAGCAACGCCGCACGGCATTTTGTCAAGGAAAACAGGTCCATCGGGTCCACATATATTTACGATTACACGACCGACGTATCTCAGAAGCCCTATACGCTGACCTTGCGGCTGGCGGGTGAGAGTCTGACCCAAGACAACCGTGCGCGATTGTATGCCGAGGCGGAGAAGAACGGCATCTCTCCTGCTCAGATCCAGATACGCGAAGACGCGACGATAGAGGTTCGCCGGCTCAACGAGACAGAGGTCATGCGTGATTGGCTGGCTTCTACGGAGAAACAAATGCAGCAGCGTGACGATTCGATTCATATTCTGCAGACGCGGATTGAAGCTTTTGAGGCGATGGAGTTGCCCTCCGGGCAGATTGCCGCAGAGATTTGTGCACAGTGGCCCGAAGTGACCGAAGTGACGCTGACTCGGGGGCAACGGATTGTCAAAGAGAAGAACGAGGAAGTCATCCTGGCGGTGCTCCACGCAAAGGAGCCCCTCAGCGGAAACGAGCAGGAGCGCATCTCGCATTGGCTCTCCGTGCGTCTCCAATCGGACAAGATCATCGTTATTACACAATAGGAAAAGTTGAATCACGTTTATCCAATGAAAAAAATCTTTCTTTATGCCTGTGTAGCGGCGATGCTCGCTGCCTGCGCGCCAAAAAACGAAAACTTGCACCGGAAGCTATGCCGCTGATTTTCAAGAAGTATTAATTTTAGAAAAAAACAGAATACATTATGAACGTATTGATTCTTCAGGCTTCGCCGAGAGCGAAGGGTAACACCGCTTGGATGGCGGACGAATACAAGAACGCAGCCGAGGCTGCAGGTCATAACGTGACGCTCGTGAATGTGGCGCACAAACATATCGCTGGCTGTCTGGCGTGCGAGTACTGCCACGGCAAGGGCAACGGTGCGTGCATCCAGAAAGATGACATGCAGGAACTCTATCCGCTGATGGCAGAGGCGGAAGTGCTCGTTCTGGCTGCGCCGATTTATTATTTCACGCTCTGCGCGCAGATCCAGGCGCCTATCCAGCGCATGTACTGCGTCAACGCGCCGGCTAAGGTAAAGAAGATGGCGTTGCTCTGTTCGTCTTATTCGCCGGGTGTATATGATGGCGCAACGGCTGAGTTCCGCGACATCTGCAACTACTGGCATGCCGAGAACATGGGCGTTGTAACCGCCAAAATCGACGAGCAGAAAACAGAGGCTACGAAACAGAAAATCGTTGAGTTAGTAGCGAAACTATGAGAAAATTCATGACCCTTGCTTTGGCAGCTTTGCTGGTTGCATGCAGTCCAAAGCATAAGACAGAAACAAAAGATATGAATGAGCTTTCGTTTAGTACCGAACAGGCAGCGTGGATGAGTGCTATCGCTTGCGATGAGGCTAAGGGCGATTTGGTGGCACTGGAGTCGGCTATTCATAACGGGTTGGAGGCCGAGTTGACGGTTAGCCAGATCAAGGAAGCGCTCTCGCAACTGTATGCTTATACGGGTTTTCCGCGGAGTCTGAATGCGCTGGGTGTTTTGCAGCGCGTCATAGGAGATCGTCAGGCGAAAGGCGTGAAGGTTATTATGGGCGAGGATGCAAGTCCGCTCAGCGATGACTACGATGCACTTAAAGAAGGTACGCGCGTGCAGACGCAACTGGTCGGCAAGGCTTTTGAGTATGAGTTTGCGGAAGCGACGGATTATTACCTGAAGGCGCATTTGTTCGGGGATATTTTTGCCCGTGATAACCTGACGTACGCCGACCGCGAGTTGGTGACCGTCTCTGCGTTGAGCGGTCTCGAAGGTGTGGAGCCGCAACTGAAAGCACACATCGCCGGCGCACGCAATATGGGTGTGAGCGAAGAGCAGTTACAAGGTATCGTAGTTGCTCTCGCGGCAAATGGCCTTTTGAACGAAGCCGGACGCTTAGCGAAAGCTTATGATGAACTGTCAACTTCAAACTTGCCAACTTCTCTCAACTCTCAACATTCAACTCTCAACTCTCCCTGGCCGCAGGGCTCGCCCAACTCTGCTTACGCGCAGTATTTCGTGGGACAGAGTTTTCTGCAACCGTATTTTGACGGTGTAGCGAATGTGACGTTCGAGCCGCGTTGCCGCAATAACTGGCATGTTCACCACGGAGCGGTACAAGTGCTGATCTGCGTGAGCGGCAAGGGTTGGTATCAGGAGTGGAACAAACCCGCAGTTCCGCTTACTCCGGGAACCGTGATTGCTATTCCCGAAGGCGTCAAACACTGGCATGGAGCCGCGGAGGACTCGTGGATGCAGCACTTGGCGATTCACACCCAAGAGCAACCGGACGCCACGAACGAATGGCTCGAACCCGTTAATGACACACAATATAATACCGTACAATAATGAGAAAGTTTTTCACCCTAATGCTTGCAGCCATTACCTTTGCTGCTTGCACAAATTCAAATGACAAAATGAATAATTGTGAAAATGACACATGGGACAAAGTGTTCCCGCTTAGTGAGAAAGTAAATCATAAGAAGGTATCCTTCGAGACCCAGTACGGCTTCACCTTGGTGGCTGATCTCTACACGCCGAAGGCAAATGACAAATCTCAAATGTCAAATCACAAATACGCCGCTTTAGCCGTGTCTGGTCCTTTCGGCGCAACCAAAGAGCAGAGTTCAGGTCTGTATGCAATGAAAATGGCAGAGCGCGGATTTGTTGCATTGGCTTTTGATCCTTCTTTTACCGGCGAGAGTTCGGGTGAACCGCGTCGTACTGCGTCACCGGATATCAATACCGAGGACTTCATGGCAGCGGTGGATTATCTAAGCAAACTGCCGGAAGTGGATGCTGATAGAATTGGCATCATCGGTATATGCGGCTGGGGAGGAATAGCACTCAATGCGGCTGCAGCAGATACACGCATCAAAGCGACGGTGGCTTCCACGATGTACGACATGACGCGTGTCAGCGGTAACGGTTATTTCGATTCCGCTGACACCGAAGAGGCGCGTCACGAAGCGCGTGTGGCACTCGCCGCACAACGTCTTGCAGCCCCTGCTGCTATGGCAGGAGGCGTGATAGACCCACTGCCGGACGACGCACCGCAGTTCGTCAAGGACTACTACGATTACTACAAGACCGCCCGTGGTTATCACGCCCGTTCCGGCAACTCGAATGACGGTTGGCGTGTCATCGGCACGCAGGCTTATGCCAACAGCCGTTTCCTGTATTACATCAACGAGATTCGTTCTGCTGTTCTGATTATGCACGGCGCGGACGCCCACAGCCGTTATTTCGGCGAAGCGGCGTACCATTACATGGTGGACGGCAAAGCAGACGGCTACAAAACCGTGGTCGCTCCGAATCCCTGTCCCGAGAACAAAGAGCTGCTCATCATTCCGGACGCTTCGCATTGCGATCTCTATGATGGCGGATATACCGAGCCGGCCGGCAAAGGCGAACCCAAGAATATGATTCCGTGGGACAAGTTGGCGGAGTTCTTTGAGAAGAATCTAAAATAAATAGCAAATATGAAAGTTGTTGTTATTTCTACAAGTCTCCGTGCGGGATCGAACAGCCACGCGCTGGCAGAGCAGTTTGCGGAGGGCGCAAAGAGTGCCGGACATGAAGTGGAACTGATCTCGCTGCGGGGCAAGGAGATAAAGTTTTGTATCGGTTGTCTCAAATGTCAGGAGACGGGTGCGTGTGTATTCAAGGATGATGTGCCGGCGATCATGGAGTCCGTGCTCAATGCCGATGTTGTTTGCTGGGCGACGCCGATTTATTACTATGAGATGTCGGGTCAGATGAAGACGCTCATCGACCGGATGAACGCTATGTATCCGAAGGATTACAAGTTCCGCGACATCTATCTGCTGACCACGGCTGCTGAGGATGAGGAGTTTACGCCCAAACGCGCCGAGAGCGGTCTGCAAGGTTGGATTGATTGCTACGAGAAGGCGACCCTTAAAGCCCATCTTTTCTGCGGCGGCGTGAATGAACCGAAAGAGATTTCCGGCAATACCAAACTGCAAGAGGCGTACGAATTAGGTAAAATTAGGCAAGAATAGGCGATATGGGAGCGTAAGGACGAAAAATACTCGCTCACGGAAATCGCGCACACAGGACACCGCTATGTCCAGCCGATGAGAGAAGAGAGAGCGACCCTCGCGGGCCGCTCTCTACGTTACTGATATAGCGGTATAGCGAGATACCGATATATCGGAATACCGAATGGATTACTCTTGCATCAAGAGTTGCATAACCACTTTGGCGGAGTAGGCTACCGGAGTGCCCGGGCCGAAGATGGCGGCAACGCCGGCTTTGTAGAGGAAGTCATAGTCCTGCGCGGGGATGACACCACCGGCGGTGACCATGATATCCGGACGGCCGAGTTTCTTGAGTTCCTCGATAACCTGCGGGATGAGGGTCTTGTGACCTGCCGCAAGAGAGGAGACACCCAGTACATGGACATCGTTCTCCACCGCCTGTTTAGCTGCCTCTGCCGGAGTCTGGAACAACGGTCCCATATCGATCGTCAAACGCTGCGTTTAAGCGAGGGCAGAGGATATGCACTTGTATATATCCTATGCCGAGCGTAGCAGGGTCTCTAAGCCGTCA
>CACZZL010000021.1 GCA_902785605.1 uncultured Bacteroidales bacterium | reverse complement strand
TATTTGCAATTTTTGTTGTACTTTTGTGGTGCAAAATTAGTGCTTTTCGGTGACATACCCAACGAATTTAGCATTAAATGCGTATTATTATAGCATTTTAGTAATTATAATACGCAGATGCGCACTATAATTACTTTTTGAAACAAAAACCTATGTACGACGGAGATGCAATCAGGCTTTTATTAGCCAAACAGAAGAAGTCACAGCGAGACTTATCTATGGCTGTGACCGGTAAACCCAACAGTAGTTTGCATAACCTTTATAAGAATCCTACGGCCTCGACAATAGAGAAGGTTGCAGACTTCTTTAATGTAACTATCGACTCCCTGTTTGTGCGTACGCGTCAACCGATTGATTACGCGACGGAGACAGATATGGAGAATGGCTATCTGAAGAAGCTAATCCAATATCAAGAGACCACCATCAATGCTTCGCAATTATTGGATGACGCCAACAAGTACATGCTGGAGCAGTTAAAGCATCGTGTGGCAGAACTGGAGAGCCGGTTGAAATATATTCAGAGTCATCCGGAGGCTATTGGTGAGTTAGAGCCGCTACCAGAGTTCAACTTGATAGTTCCATATATGCAAAGTGTAGGGGAAACGCAAGTATATACCAACCTTACCGAGAAGCAGAAACGTGAGGCAAAGGCACGCGCCAAGATACATAAGAAGTATCAGAAGAAAATTCTTGAACCTCAAATCAAAAAAGATCTTGAGGATGCTGGGCAATAACTCCTTTTATTTATATATATGCGCGACGCGTATATGCGTGCGTGTGTGAATTTTGCGAACCTGGTAAAATGGTATTCAAACCATTAGGATACTTTCGATAATAAAGAGAAGATGAAAAGTATACGAAAATTAACAAAATCGTGCTAAGTTTGCATTTTTATGCCCCAAAATTTGCACATGTTAAATATTTTTTGTACCTTTGCAGTCGATTTGGATGGAAAGGAAATGACCCAAAATCTGCCCAAACCATCCTAACGTAAAATGATATTTGAAATTGCTAACTAACTGATTGATAGTCAGGGAGAAAAATGAGGTTTCGACCCAGATTTCGTGTGAGTTCGAGTCTCATCCTGCGCACAAAAGTGATGTAATCGCAAGATTATGTCACTTTTTTTTGTGTATGTCATTTATTTTTCGTACTTTCGACCTACTACCCTAAAGGGGCCCCTCGAAGGTCCGTTCGCACTGTCGTGCAAACTTCAATATTTTTAGTATAAAACTACGCTTGTGCAAGCACAGACGATATTTTTTTACTAAAAATATTGCAAATTTGGAAAATTTGTAGTACCTTTGCAGTCGAATTTATTTTTACGAAAAAATAAAAGCTATGAAATTAGTCTTTGCATCCAATAATGCCCATAAGTTAGACGAAGTGCGTGCGATCATGCCCGCAGAGGTACAGATTCTCAGTCTGCACGATATCGGTTTTGAGCAAGAGATCGAGGAGAACGGTACTACGCTGGAAGCCAACAGCTATATAAAAGCATCGACAGTCGCCGCTTTTATCAATGATGGATTGATGAATGGTGACGCTGCGCTTAATGGTGAAAGCATTGATGGCGTCTTTGCTGATGATACGGGTTTGGAGATCGATGCGTTGAACGGCCAACCGGGCGTGTACACCGCGCGTTGGTACTCGCGTTCGCACCCCTCGGACATGTACCAAAACCCCGTTTTGGTAGGAAGTCCTCGGGAGCTCCGCTCTCCCCAAAAATTAAAATTTTCGGGGACCCCATTAACAGAAAAAGATATTTTTGCGGCTAACCGAGCCAAAGCACTCCGTGAATTGGACGGCAAGACGAACCGAGGCGCACAGTTCCGCACGGTGATCACACTGATTAAGCTATCAGCCATCAGCAGTCAGCCGTCAGAAATTCAGGTTAGCGGCGTAGTTCGCGGACGCATTGCTACCGAAGAGTATGGTGTAGGCGGCTTCGGCTATGACCCTGTTTTTATTCCGGAAGGCTACGACAAGACCTTCGGCGAACTGCCGGCAGAAATAAAGAACGGCATCAGCCACCGCGCACGCGCACTGCAAGCGCTCGTTCAAATACTATAATGCATCCTATGAAACTACATCGCACCATATTCCTTGCGCTCTCATTCGTGCTCCTGCTTCCTGTTCATGCAGGCAAATGGACCACACACTTTGCCTACAACAACGTCACTCAGATTGCCATGACGCCCGATGAGGTGTACGCCATCTCGGACGGAAGCCTGTACAGCGTAAACAAACAGACGGAGCAGATACGCATCTATAACAGTCAGTCGGGCCTGCACAGTACCGGCATCAACTGTATCCATTATGACGCGACCGGCAAACAGCTCATCATCGGCTACGCCAACGGCAAGATCGACTTGCTGTCCGCACAAGGCACACGATACATCGGTGAACTGTACAACAAGGACATGACACAGCGCAAGACGATCTATAACGTCACCATAGAAGGCCGCACCGCCTATCTGTCCACGCACTACGGCATTCAGACACTGGACCTGCGTGAGAACAAACTGGTGGACAGTTACTGGCTGCGCCCGGGAGGACAAGAGACACCTGTGCAAGACGTGCTGCTCAGCAGCGACAGCATCTACGCGTTCACGGCAGACAGCCTCTTCTGCGCTTCGCGGCAAGACAACGTAGTGGACTACACCGTCTGGAAACGGGAGAAAGCCGGTCGTGTGCAGCCGCAGGCTGAGAAAGGCACACACTACCAGGACGCAACCGACCATTGGTACGCTGCCCAGGCTGAGGGTATCGTGCGCTTCACACCGACCGCACGCCTGGCATACAAACCGCAAGGACCTGTCAATAACACGCCCTATTACCTGCAAGCAACAGGCGGAACAATATATATGTTGTCCGGCGGACGATGGACGACCCAGAACTACATGCCGGGTCATGTCATGCGGTACAAAGACCACACATGGTATAACCTCCTTTCCGATTCGATTCAGGCTATTACGAACTCTTCCGTACGGGATTTCATGAATGTGGCGGTTGACCCCCAAGATGCCGAGCACTATTTCATCACCAGTTACGGAACAGGCCTGTACGAGTTCCGCGGTAACACCTGCTTAGGGCACACCTTAGCAAATGGTGTGATCGGTTCAGCCGTAGAATCCAACCCGTCCGCCTACACCCGTCTCATCGGCGCCCATTTTGACAACGCCGGCCGACTCTGGTTCTTGGATGCGGGCCAGGTGAACTACCCCGTCATCATTAAAGAGGGCGACACCTTCACCGGTCTGCCGCTCGTGGTGGAAGGACAGACGATGGTAATGGATATACCGTGTGACATCCTCATAGATCACCGTAACACCAACCATAAATGGCTCGGTAGTGCGTACAAGAAAATGGGTATCGTCCTGCTGGACGACAACGGCACACCGCTGGATGCATCGGATGACCGCACGTGCCTGCGCCGTGAATGGACCAATCAGCACGGTCACACCTTCAAACCGGAGAACATGCACGCCATGATGCAAGACATGGACGGCCGTATATGGATGGCAACCGAACAGGGTGTGGCGTATATTGATGCCAACACGGATTTCTTCACTTCCGATGCCATCATTCAGCCCGACCTCACGGATAACAACGGCGAGAACCCGCTCACCTCGCTTCGTATCTATGCCTTATGCCAGACACCGGAAGGACAGATATGGGTCGGCACACAGAACTTAGGCGTGTACGTACTGAACCGTGAGGCGACACAGATCGTAGCCCAATACACCACAGACAACTCCTCCATGCCGACTAACGGTATCCTGGCACTCGCAAGCGATGAGCAGGGGCACATCTTCATCGGTACGGGAGAAGGTTTGGTCGAGTACGATCCTAACGGGCCCGACGAAGGTCTGAACGGCTCAGAGAACGAGACGACAGAGGAGGATGAAGGAAGTATGTTACGTTGGCGCTTACACCTGTCCTACTCCGACCCGCAACAGGAGGAGGCGACGCCACGGCATATCTTCGCCGAGGCGAATGGTTCCCTCTTCAGCGTGGACAGAGCCGACGACCGAATCGTCTATTGGAACAAATCAACCGGTTTGAACGGCACTTCCGTATCCCATATCGCGTACGATGCCGGCTCGGGCAAACTGATCATTGCCTACGAGAACGGACAGATCGACCTGCTGGACGACAACGGCGATGTGACCCAGATGCCGGATATATCCATGAAGGCAGGTTCGATAGCTGTGACCATCAACGACATCTGCATCGGTTCACGTCAGACGTACCTGGCCATGCCGTTCGGTATCATTGCCCTGACGGTCAGCAAAGGCGAAGTGAGTGACACGTATTATATCGGTTCGAATGCCGCCGCAGTCGAAGTGCAGCACGTAGCTCAAGCCAACGACACCCTCTACGCGTTCTCTTATGACCGCATGTACAAAGCTTCGCTCAACGACAACTTAGTGGACTACTCGTTCTGGTCATCCGAAGCGCTGCCGTTCGCGCAAGTACAACAAGCCGTGACTTACAACAACAGCCTGATGGTTCTGGCACATGACTCGCTCTATAGCTATGATGGCACGAACTGGTCATTGCTCACACCGAATCAACTGAGTTGGATACATGTCTGCGGCCAGCAGTTGCTGGCTTATCAGCCGAACCAAGGGCTCTTCCAACTGACGGATGGCAACACATGGAGAGGCATCTCCAACCAATACACGGCAGCGGATGCCGTCTATACGAACGGCGAGTACTGGCTGGCCGAGAAAGAGAAAGGGCTGGTGCGTCTGGGTTCCGGCGGAGACAGCCGCTTCCAACCCGAAGGGCCGCTGAGTAACTTCGGCTACCACATGGACGTAGCCCATAACCGTCTGTACGTTGCTCCGGGAGGCCGCTGGGCTTCGGAGTACGCACGGCAGAGCAATTTGAGCATCTACGATGGAACACAGTGGACAGGCATCCCTTGGCCCGACACCTGGTACTACACCAATCATAACATACGCGATGCAGTACAATATGCCGTGGATGCATCCGATCCGGAACACTTCTATGTCGCCACGTACGGAACCGGCTTGTTTGAGTTCCGAAACAACAAGGCCGTACAGCACTACGATAGTAATAACAGCACACTACGCAAAGCAGCTCCCGACACGGAGGACTACTATTACACCCGTACGGACGGAGCAATGTGGGACGAGCAAGGAAACGTATGGGTGCTCAATGCGACCACAACCGGTCAGGCCGTACATGTCAAGTCCCCAACGGGTCAATGGCATGGTCTGCAGTTGCGTAGCGGAGGTGTCGAACTGCACCTGGAGACGCCGGCCGGTATATGGGTGGACAAACGGCATAGTCAGTGGAAATGGCTGATGGATCAGCGCAACGAGTCCCGACTCATCCTGCTCGATGACGGCGGCACACCTACGGTCAGCAGCGATGACCGGTGTATGGCGCGCAGTTCGTTTGTGGACCAGAACGGGAATGTGCTTACCCCGACTAATTTCCGTTGCTTCGCGCAAGACCATACGAACCGTATCTGGATCGGTACAGAGAAAGGACTCATCCTCATTCCTAAAGAGGTGGACTTCTTTACCTCCAACGCTTGCCGACGCATCATCATTCCTCGCAATGATGGCACGAACTTAGGCGACTACCTGTTAGGCGACGAGCAGATCAACTGCCTGGCCGTGGACGGAGGTAACCGTATCTGGATCGGTACTGCCAATTCCGGTCTGTACCTCATTGAGGACGATACGATCACCGTCTCCCATTTCACGGAGAACAACTCGCTGCTGCCCTCTAACAGCGTGCAGTCGATTGCAATCATGCCGCACACAGGCGAAGTGTTTGTCGGTACGGACAAAGGAATTGCCTCCTATCGTAGCGATGCGAGCAAAGCGGCTGAGACGATGAGCGGCGCGTATGCGTACCCGAACCCCGTACGCCCTGACTACGGCGGTGTCATCAGCATCACCGGACTAATGGATAACACCGTCGTGAACATCGTGGACGCAGGCGGTAACCTCGTTTGTAAGACACGCAGCCACGGCGGCACTGCCGTCTGGGACGGAAAACTCCCGGATGGTAGACGTGCTACTCCGGGAGTCTATACGGCATTGTGCAATGCACAAGGCGGACACACAGTAGTGAAGATTTTAGTGACCTATTAGTTTCAAGAACTCGTCCCGGGTCTCTTGTCGGTTGAAGGCACCGGTGAAATCCGAGGTTACGGTCATGGCGTGCTGTTTCTGCACACCGCGCATTTGCATACACAAGTGCTCGGCCTCGATGACCACCATCACGCCTAAGGGGTTGAGCGTGTTCTGGATGCAGTCCTTGATCTGGGTCGTCAGACGCTCCTGCACCTGCAGACGACGGGCGTACACATCCACCACGCGGGCGATCTTGCTCAGACCGGTGATGCGACCGTTCGGTATATACGCCACATGTACCTTACCGAAGAACGGCAACATATGATGCTCGCACAGGGAGTAGAAATCGATGTCCTTTACCACTACCATCTGACGATAGTCCTCTTCAAAAAGAGCGGATCGCAGAATCGCCTCGGCATCCTCGTTATAGCCTTTGCACAAGTACTGCAACGCCTCACCTACCCGATGCGGGGTCTTGACCAATCCCTCACGATGCGGATCTTCTCCTATCTGCGTCAGCGTCTGCTCTACCGCCTTGGCGATTGCGGCAGAGACTTCCGGATTCGAGTGAAAATCTTGTAAATTCATTGCAACACTTGTATTTTATCCCGCACAATATAGGTGTCTCCCATCATCTGTGGGAACATCTCCACGAACTCTTTCTTGTACTGTTTGGCCTCGTTGTAAGTTCTGAAATCGCCCAAACGCACTTTCCAGAACGGCGGCAGGTACTGCACGTAGATGGTCTGTTCGATCTTCGCTTTCAGTTTCTCTTCCAGTTCCAAGGCTTCCGTCTTCGCCGTCTGCTGTTGGTTAGAGGAATAGACCTGCACACGATAGCCGTCTATCTCTACCAATTCCATTTTACCGCGCATTGCTGCCTCCAGCAACACGTTTACCGTTGAGTCTTGCACCAACTCCACACCGGGCATAGCATCTACGATACGCGGACGCATCGGGCTCACGATCGAGTCCTCCGCCCACAGTTGTGCGGATGCCAGCACGATCAACGATATGATCCAAAAACGTTTCATCTCTCTCTATTCTAAACACTAAACGTTCAACAATAACTGTGCCATTAATAGTGGAACGAACTGCCGCCGACGAACTCACGCAAGAGCGATGTAGGCGGAATCTCTTTCTCCGGAACCGGTACAAAGTACTGCAGGAACTTGAGCAGACGGTGTGCCTCGGTGTATTCCTCACAGAACTTAGGCACCTCTGCCAGGATCGGTTCGGCATGCCGTTTGAGCACGGCGAATTCGAAGATGAGGGCCGAGTTGAACATCACATCCGCTTCCTCTTGGTACGGATAAACCCATTTCTGCTCACCGCGAATGACCGAAGGACAACGTGCGATCGTCTCCTTGGCGGAGAATCCGCGGTATTTATAGTCGCGTACCACACGGCGCAGTAAACGGATATCGGTTGTCGGAATCCAGTTGTGGTTATCAATATTAATGGTCGTTAATGCCGACACATAAATCTTAAAGGTCAGACTCTTGTCCACGTCCGGAAGGATACATGGATTGAGGGCATGCAGTCCTTCGATGACCAGCACGGAGTCTTTCTGCAGTTTCAGTTTGCGTCCTTCAAACACGCGCTCGCCTTTCGAGAAATCAAAGGTCGGCAGGTCCACTTCCTTACCGTCCAACAACTCGTGCAGCTGCTGACGGAAGAACGGCAGATCGACTGCGTTCACGTTCTCAAAATCCCACTCACCGTTCTCATCACGCGGTGTATCGACGCGGTTGACGAAATAGTCATCCATCGACAGCACTTCAGGCTTGATACCGTCCACCAACAACTGGATCTGCAGACGTTTGGAGAAAGTGGTCTTACCGGAAGAGGAAGGACCG
Source organism: uncultured Bacteroidales bacterium (assembly GCA_902785605.1). Taxonomy (GTDB): domain Bacteria; phylum Bacteroidota; class Bacteroidia; order Bacteroidales; family Paludibacteraceae; genus Colicola. The sequence continues at coordinate 45,013 of CACZZL010000021.1, read as the reverse complement.
CTGATGAACACCAACTTAGGCCGCTGCTCCGCGATTGCATCGGCTATCTGCGCGATCTTCTTCTCGTGCAAGGCCTCTGCCAACTTGATGAGCTCGAACGACTTGTTCTGCTTGCACGCCACGTTGAAATCGCTGACGTTGTTGATGTGCAGCAGTTTGTTCCAGCGATTGTACTCACGGAAGATGGAGAACATCTTGTCTTGCGACACCGCATCCTCGAGCACCGTCGGGTTATTGCGGTTCGGGATGCGCAGCAACAGACCATCCTGGAACGGCTCGACATCAAACAGCGTGATATAGCCCGAACTGGGCAGCAGCACGTTGGTGTAATAGTCGATGTAGTCGCCCATGCGGAAGTAACGGCAGTAGGGGTTTCCCAAAGTCTCGAAGATCGAACTCTCGTTGTTATAACGCGATGCGAACAGGTTGATCACCTCTTTGGTCTGCTTCTCCTCTTCGTAAATAGGACGGTCCTCGCCGATGATCTTGAGCATACGCTGTTTGATAGCGGCTATCATCTCCGGAGTCAGAACCGGTGCCGCCTGTTCGTCCTCCATATCGGTGTTTTTGTCCTGATGCCACTGCAGCGTGCAGTAATAGCCTTTGCTGATGGGGTGCTCCAGACGCAGGTCATAACGCGGATACAACTCATTCACCGCAGCGCCCATCACCATGCCGAGCGTACGCACGTAAGCACGCATGCCCGAAGGCGAACTGGCATCGAGGAACTCGACATCTTTCGGCTTATAAAGCCGGAAATCAAGGTTCTCTACCTTGTAATTGACATGCGCAGCTATAATGGGATACTTCAACTCGATACCCAGTATATCTTTCAACTCAATGAGTGAAATTCCGCGCGGCACCTCATGATACGTATGCGTGTTTTTGCAATAAACGGTGATGGTTGCTTCCATAATCGTGTTAGATGCTAATTAACTATATTATTGATTTCCAATGCTTGTTGCAGCAGCGTTCTCATATCCGCCAGACGTACTTGATTCGCGGCATCAGAGATAGCGTTGTCCGGGTTGGGATGGGTCTCGATGAATAATCCGTCTATGCCGACAGCCAGCGCGGCACGCATCAGATAAGGCACCATCTCTCTATTTCCCCCCGTTACGCCTGTCTGTGAAGAAGGCTGTTGCACCGAATGAGTAGCATCGAAGATGACCGGGCATCCGAAACGACGCATCTCGACCAGCGAGGTCATATCGACCACCAGTCGTCCGTAGCCGAACGAACTGCCGCGTTCCGTCAACCAGACACGCCCTTCCCGGGCTGCATTAGGAGCCACTTGTTCTATCTTATCAATCGCCCCACCCATGTCCCAAGGAGCCATGAACTGACCTTTCTTCACGTTCACGATACGCCCTGTTGCGGCAGCTGCCTGCAGCAAGTCGGTCTGACGACTGAGGAAAGCCGGTATCTGCAGCACATCCGCCACTTCGGCGACCGGTGCACACTGATAACTCTCGTGCACATCGGTCAAGATAGGCAGACCGAACTGCTCTTTCACTTCCTGTAAGATTCGCAGCCCTTCGTCCATGCCGAGCCCGCGGGGCGAAGCCGAAGTTCGGTTCGCCTTGTCAAACGAGGACTTGAAATAGAGTGTGACACCCAACTCGTAACACAGCTTGTTCAGTGTGTCCGCAGTGGTCATCACCACATCTCTACTCTCTATCGCACACGGTCCGGCTATCAGGAACATAAAATGATTTACGATTTGACGATTTACGATTTAACGATTTATTCCACGGAGCGATAGACGCGTGCCCAACGCACTTTCAGCTTACCTTCGCCGCCTTTCTCGTTACTCGGCAGGAACGACTGAGCGAGGAAGAACATCGCCTCTTTCGGCAGGCGGTTCGGCAAGCGGAGCAATTCCAAGTTATTGACGTACCAAATCAACTCGTGCTTCGTCCAACGCAAGGAATAGATGAAGTAGAAATAGTTGGCAGGCAGTAATCCGGTCAGGTCCACCATTTGCGTGCGGTTGCCCTGAATCAGACCCATCTGAGGCTTGCTACCGTTGCAGTGATACAGAGCCACCATCGGGTTACCGGGTTTACCGGTAGAGAGTCCGAAGAAATGGTGTCCTGCTCCCTGACTGCGCACTTTCGCCATGAACAGACCCTCCTCTTGCATGAACGCGTCCTTGGTGTTCATCACATCCGAGGTATAATCAAACACATGCTCCGTGAAACCTTTCTTCTCGTCCCATGCGATCGCTTTTTTGCTCTCATTGCGGGTCTCCAGGTCCATACGTCCTTCAGCAAAGAAAGTGTTCTTACCGTTGTTGTAGGCCTGTAACTCCGACGTACGCGAGTGACCGTCTTTCATCGCCGGACTGGCATAGCCGTAACCCGGCTTCCAGTTCTTGTTGCTCGACATGTCGTCGTCAAAAGCCGGACGGAACAACTCAGCCCAGTCGATCTTCTCTTTGCGGGACTCAAAGAAGAACTTGATGTCGTCCGATTTAGCCAACTGCTCGTAGCGTTGCTCTTTTTGGAACAAGTCCGAGTGAGACCAGCGCTTGCTGTCTGCCCATACGGCATGACGTTTCTGGAAATCCTCCGTGTGTACTTCCTCCTCCAAATCAGCCAAGCGCTTCAAGTCCGGCGAATTGAGCATCTTCAGATAGTTCTTGTATTTCGACGAGTAGTACAACATGCGGTACTTGCGAATCAGCGGATCGGTAAGAACCGCTTTGAGGCTCTTGATCTTCTGGAAGTCCTCTGACTCGCGGAAAACGAGGAAGTCCTGAAACTCCTTGTCTTTGAGCGCACGACGGTAACTGCGGATGCTGGAAGAGTTGGCTAATGCCTCGTATTCCATCATCTTCTTTCCTTCTTGCGTGTCTTTGTACTTACGCTTCTCGAGCTCGTTCTTGCGCTCCCGGAAGTCGGAACTCTCAATGAGTTTCTTCAGCTCATTGTACTCCGCCAACTCGGGCGATTTCTCAATGGCACGCCAACGTTTGACACGCGCTTGCATGTCCGCAATTTCTTTCTCGAACGCATCCGTCGAGAGCATTTTACCGGTTAATCTGGCTGTGAATAGATTCATACTATTGTTTGTTTATGATTTATAATTTTCTATTTGTTCGTATAACGCTTCGAGTGTATCTACGAAAACGGGTTTGTAGCTCTGCTGCTGCGGGATGAAGCACAGACGTTCCATCAGTGCTATCTGCTGTTTGAGCGGCTCGTAGAAGCCTTGGTAGTTGAGCACCAGCGTCGGTTTGTGGTGCTCGCCTACGATCGCGGAAGAGGTTGCATCCATCATCTCGTCCAGCGTGCCGTAACTGCCCGGCAGACACACGATAACCTCGGCTTGGTCCCGCATGGTCTGCTTGCGCTCCGACATGTTCGCCACCTCGATCAGTTCATCGCAGTGCGCAGCCAGACGGCCGGCTGCTTTGATACGCGGCGGGATAACTCCGATCACGTATGCGCCCGCCGCTTTCGCCGCATTGCTCGTACGTGACATCAGACCTCCCGTAGCACCGCCATACACCAGCGTATGACCGTGCTCGCCTATCCAGCGTCCTACCGCATCACCGAGTTGCAGATACTCCTCCGGGATACTGTTCTTTGCACTACAATAAACTGCTATTTTCATTACGCGTCAATGTTTGCGTAGGTTGCGTTTTCCTCAATAAACTCACGACGCGGAGCCACATCGTCACCCATCAGCATCGCGATGATACGATCGGCCTCAGCGGCATTCTCGATGGTCACTTGCTTGAGCACACGGCGTGCAGGATCCATGGTGGTCTCCCACAACTGCTCGTCACTCATCTCACCCAGACCTTTGTAGCGCTGTGTCTTGATCGCTTTCTCGTCACCGCCGCCGTAGTTCCGGATGAAGTCCATACGTTGCTGGTCGTTCCAGCAGTACTCGCTATAACTACCCTTCGAGCACTTATAGAGCGGCGCACAAGCGATGTAAAGGTGTCCTTGCTCGATCACCTCTTTCATATGACGGAAGAACAGGGTCATAATCAGAGTAGCGATATGGGCACCATCGACATCGGCATCGGCCATGATGATCACTTTGTGATAACGGATCTTGGAGAGGTTGAGCGCTTTAGGGTCCTCTTCGGTACCGAACGTGATACCGAGTGCGGTGAAGATGTTACGTACCTCTTCGGACTCGAACACCTTGTGCTCCATGGCTTTCTCCACGTTGAGGATCTTACCGCGCAGCGGGAGGATCGCTTGGTGGATACGGTCACGACCGGTCTTGGCGGTTCCACCTGCAGAATCTCCCTCGACGAGGAAGAGCTCGCACTCGGCAGCATCTTTGGATACGCAGTCAGCCAATTTACCGGGCAGACCGCCACCGCTCAACGGCGACTTACGAAGAACCGACTGACGTGCGTTACGGGCAGCGATACGCGCCTGAGCAGCAAGAATCACTTTCTCCACGATCTTCTTGGCATCATCCGGGTGCTCCTCGAGGTAGTTCTGCAGCGCTTCCGCTACAGCTGCGCTGACCATACCAGCTACTTCGGAGTTACCGAGCTTGGTCTTAGTCTGGCCCTCGAACTGCGGCTCAGCCACCTTGACGGAGATAACAGCCGTCAGACCTTCACGAAAATCGTTCGGGTCGATGGTCGAGTTACCCTCTTTGTCTTTGAGTTTGGCTTTCTCGAGCATCTTGCTCTCCTCTGCGTATTTCTTCATGACGCGAGTGAGGGCAGCGCGGAAACCGGCTACGTGGGTACCACCTTCGATGGTATTGATGTTATTGACGTAGGAGTGTACGTTCTCGTTGAAGTCGGTGTTGTAGATCATCGCTACCTCTACCGGTGTACCGAACTTGTCGGTATTGAGGTGGATTACCTCGCTGATGAGCGGCGTACGTGTTCCGTCGATGTAACGCACGAACTCCGAAAGACCCTTCTCCGAATAGAAGGTCTCTTTCTTGCAGTTACCCTCTGCGTCCTTGACACGCTTGTCCTTGAGGACGATCTTAATGCCGGCATTGAGGAATGCCAGTTCGCGCATACGATTGGCGAGGATGTCCCAATGGTAAACGGTCTCGGTGAAGATCGTATCGTCCGGCCAGAACTGCACGAACGTACCGGTCTTACGCTGCTCCCAGTTACCGGTTGCTTCCTCTTCGGAGATGGTGTGCACCGGAGCCAGCGGTTTACCCTTGGCATAATCCTGCGAGTGGATAGCGCCTTGACGATACACCTCTACGTGCATCTTGGTCGAGAGTGCGTTCACACAGCTCACACCCACACCATGCAGACCACCGGACACCTTGTAACTGTCCTTGTTGAACTTACCACCGGCGTGGAGGACGGTCATAACGACCTCCAGAGCGGACTTATGCTCCTTCGGGTGCATATCGACCGGAATACCACGACCGTTATCTTGAACGGTGATGGAGTTATCCTCGTTGATATGAACGGCGATCTCGTCGCAGAAACCTGCGAGTGCCTCATCAATAGAGTTGTCCACTACCTCATACACCAGGTGGTGCAGACCCTTGAGCGATATATCGCCGATATACATCGCAGGACGTTTGCGCACCGCCTCTAATCCTTCGAGCACTTGAATACTCGATCCATCATACTTTTCTTGTTGCTCTTCCATTTGTATTTTTTATGTTATTATATTCCTATTATAGTACCCGCATAGCGTGCCCAAGCGCACGCGCGCACAAAATCGGCTGCAAAGATACGAAAAAAAAATGACATACGCAAGAGTGAATGCCATTTTTTTCGCGTTTTTAGCCATTTTGACGCAATTTTGCCCCAATAAGGTATATTTTATGCACCGATAGCGATTGATTCAGGCTGGTGAAGCGGAGTGATGATTTTGGTCATTTCGCGGCGTTTCTTGGGATGGACGGGGGAGAGGAATAATTGGTACACACGATGACCTTTATAGAACATCCGATCGGGTTTCGTTTGCGGACGACAGATGATCCAGTAGCCGCATTTTTCTGCCTCGGGCAGGGTGTTTAAACGGCCTGTCATGACCAGCATCTCGTCGCTATAGAAAATAACCTCTATGGACATTGACGAGGTGCGTTTGCGGCGATGCACGATCTCCGCGCCGAGTGTATCTTTGAGGCGGAGGTAAAAATGATATAAAACAGGGTGTATTTTGCAGTTCATTAGACGGGATTTTACGAGTAAAAAATCAAAATCACGGGATAATATATATAAATATATATTATAGGTGTGGGTGGGATACGATATTGGTCCGATGCGATTCCGATAAGCCCCTTATGCGTCTATTTACTGAAGTAAACAATCATTCGATTGTAGTAAAACTTGCTAAGGCGCAGATGGAAACGGGGTGAACGGTAGGCGATGAAATTGCTATTATCGGATTCGATGGGAGACAGTTCGTCCCAGAAGGCGTCGACAAAGGCATCTTGCCATTCGTGCCAATCCTCCCTATGAAGATGTCCGTTTAGATTTCGGCGTTCGATTTGCACATATTCCACGATGCCGGTAGCATCATTGTAACTATAGGAGCGCCACAGATAAGAACTATCCGATAATAGGGTATAGTATTGCTCTTCGTCCATCGAAACACCTCCATATACCTGTTCGATACTATCGATTTGCGTGATCGTTGGTGTTGCCAGATCCAGCATGGAACGGATCATCGGGAGCGTAGGATCTTCTTGTGTTACAGACAAAGAGCGATCGGGGAAACGGAAATAAATGAGACGGATAGAATGCCCTTTGATATGCAGGATACCTTGGCGATTATTCGAATCCGTAAAGGTCATTAGAAGGGAATTCGGATGATCTAATTGGTTTATCAAGGTAGAATAATAGTCCTCCAATGAAAGCGCACCCAGGTCATATTCCAACTGAAAATCCTTTCCGTCGAAGGCATATATTCCCGTGTTTCCGTCGATATACATCGCCAGCATCAATTGGTCATCCACCATAAAGGCGCCGTGAATGATCGTATCTGCTTCACCCCATTCTATCTTTAATGCATTCGTTACCCAAAGGACCTCTTGTCCTTCCGCACCATTCTCATAATAGAGGTATTCGTCTTCCCATATATCACCTGTTTTGGGCATTTTCATCAGACGACCGGAAGTCGGGTTCGTGATGCGTGCGATCGCGGATTGGCTGACAGTAAGGAAGGCCGAATCCTGGATGAATAGCGCACGGAGATATCCCGGTTGGTCAAAGACATATTCACTGTTTTTGCCAGTAAAACTCAGATAGTTACCCCATTCGCCTACATCTACATAATTGACATCCCACTCTTTGGTTTGCGCCAAGGGGATAAGTCCTTCTCTTGGTGTTTTGGGCTTCTTGGACGTCTTGCTTAACTGCCCATCGGGCGTGATGCAAAAATGCTGATCGTCACCCAATTGGTAGCCGTAATGAGAAAGACTCGTGCCGGTTTTCAAAGAGAAATACAAATTACCCTCTGATTCCGAAAGGGAATAAACTCTATCTGTCCGATGAGAGACACCGTGTCACAGGTCATTTGCCACGAATCATTTTCAGCGGCAGACTCCGTTACTTGCGTTTTGCAAGCTGTCAAACAGAGACAAGCGAGGAGGATGGGGATAAAGTGTTTCATAGGGCTATTGTTTCTATAAATCTCAATATTGTTTCACTTTTGCGGGTGTCGAAGAGGAGGTGCTCAAAGTCGCGCTGTTTGGTTTTGAGGTCTGTTTTTGCGACCATCTCACGCAACGCGGCAGACAGTTGTTCCTTGTTAGCGATGCCTTTCTGTTTTTGAAGGAAGGCGTAGTCTGGCTCGGTGCGTTGCATCAGAAACAGCGCGTCGTAGAAATCACGGCCTTTTTGGCGGGTGAGAAGGGCGCAAAGTTTCATCGAAAGGAGCACGCTCAGCGGAGGAACAGGTACCGGGAAGGAGAAGCCGTTTCGTTGGACGATTGCCATTTCACGCGGATAATCGATGCCCTGATCTTGCGCCTCTATCTTCATCAAAAATCGCTCCTCACGATGTCCGGTCAGTTGCAAGTCAAAGAGCAGTTCCGGGAAATAGACGTTGCTGCGGAAGGCTGTCAAACGGGCGTTCTCTTTATTGCGCAATTCTGCATTGAGACCTTGCAGTTGCAGGTACTTTACTAACTCGTCCGACATCTGCCTGAACTCAGTTTCGCTGAGCCCTTTGCAGTCAAAATCCAAGTCTTCGGAGAAACGGTCAATGCCTTGAATAAGGCGCAAGTTTGTACCTCCGATAAAGATTAACTTCGCGGCATAAGGCGACCGGGCGATCCATTCCAACGCCAGTAACTCCACGTATTCCTTGAGCATGTGCTTTTGGAAATTGGCGTTCTGCGCGATGTACGGCGGATAAAAGCCGCGTATGTATTCCATGTCTATCATAAGTCGTAGGCCTTTAGTAATAAATGTATCCGTTTGGTGAGTATCGTGCTATTGATGCGTTCCGTGTACTCCAAGAGGCGTTTTTTGTTGAGTTCATCATGCATCCAATCTTCGTCAAAACGCAGTTCACGCATTTCGTCGAGGGTCGAATACTGCGGATAAAGGTAGAGCAGGTCGATGATGGCTTTTTCGGGTGTTGCCATCATGTATTGCTTGCCGTCCCGCATGGTCTTCGGTTCAAAGCCCCAAAAGAGTCGAGGACGAATGGTTTGGTAACTGAACTGACCGAACGCGTTCTCATAACGGCAGGTCTTTTGTGTTGTTACACTCGTTATATCTACCACCGCTTCGGGAATAATGCCGTAGAACGAAAGTGCCGTGTGCAGGCTGATATACGAAGGTGCGCATATCTTACCGGCGATAAACCGCGCGAAGTCAGGTTGTTGGATGTAATCCGCGAACGCATACCAGCCTTGACGAAGCGGCACTATGTAGCCGGAACGCTGCCACTGATGCAAGTTCGACCTATTGAAAGTAGGCACAATTGCATGCACTTGGTGGATAGAAAAACAGCCCAACGAATGCCATTGATTATAAAACTGCGTGTACGTCATCTATACGATTCGTTCCAAAAACGCTGCAAAATTACAACATTTCTGGAATATATGCAAGTTTTTGAGCAAAATAATGCAAAATTTCTTCATTTTCCGCCGATTAAGGCTGACTACTGAGTATTTCGTCTTTGTGTTCGCGTACCCATGTGAGCCAGCCGTATATGTCGTCATCGCTCTCAAAATATCCGATCCATTCAGGCGATAAGCGGGCAACAGCTTCTCTGAAATACACGGAATCGTAATAGAAGAACATCGGACAGTAACCTTCCGCAATTATTTCTGCCGGAAAACCATCCGCCCACCCAAGCATGGTGATGTATGCGTCACGGAAAAGGGGATTGTTCTTGGCGCGGGAAACAGCCAAACTATCAATCACAAAAGAACGGTCATTGTACGGGTAATACTCCATGTAATACACAAGAAACTGGTCTGAATTTTTCGGCATAGCATCCAGTAACTGCTCATCGGGAATACTGTCCCCGTCCATTATCTGCTTGTGCAGCCAGTATAGTTTTTCGTTATAGTCTCTTTCGTTAAAATATGACTTCGCTACATGGTCGTAATGGCGGAGGGTAGTATCTGTGTGGGACAGGGGGACAAACGTATCAGCCATGAGGTATCTGGTTTCGGACAGTTCGATCAAAAGCGTGTCGTAGGAAGAGTTATGCACTTTGCTATAATTGTCATATTTGTACAAAACATAGTTGTTGTATTCCTGAATGACAATGGTATCGCCACGAGTCAGATACTTACTATCATATTCATAAATCATTTGTGTGGAGTCCATTAAATCTAAGTATTCAGGAAGCGTTATTATCGGATGTTTCTCCAAGAAATCGGCAACAGTGGTATCTTGCAAGTTGACTAATACCAAATAGCCCGTAACATCATACCACGCTTCGTACAAACGCCCGGAAGTATCCGGTTGTTGTGCCGGGCATATACCCTCTTCGTACCATTCGTCGGTATTGTATCTTTGACGCCAATAATCCGCAATGCATTTCACGATAGCACTATCAGATACGATTGCATATCCAGTCCCAGGTGTATTGTCTGTAGTTGTGGCTCTTTGGCATGCCGTCAGGCAGAGACAGGCGAGGAAGATAGGGACGAGACGTTTCATAGGGATAGCGATTAATTTTGCTGCAAAGGTACAAAAAATATTCGCTTTAAACAAGATTTATTACAAAAAAATGCAAAAAAATGCAAAAAAATTTGCGTATTCAAAAAAAAAGCAGTACTTTTGCACGCTTTTTCGCCGATAAAGCACGACGCGGTGCCATCGTATAACGGTTAGTACTCAAGATTTTCATTCTTGCAATAGGGGTTCGATTCCCCTTGGCACTACATCGCGCGAGCTACGGCTTAATATGAATCGCGACTACGTCGCTCATGTAAATTTTCGCCGTGCTCTCGCTCTCCCCAAAAATTAAAATTTTCGGGGGCCCTAAATAAAAAAAAAGAGAAACAAAATAAAGACCTTCCCTAAAGTCAAGTCCAGCGGCAAATCCTCTCAATGCCAACGGATGGCAAATCACAAAAGCTCTTTGAAGCGTATTCGCCAAACGGCAGCGCGCAAAGCACACAATCATTATTATGCAAAAACCGCACGTAATGCAGTGCGCGACTTGCGCAAGACTACTGACAAAGCAGCAGCTGCAGCAGCTCTGCCGAAAGTAAGTTCTATGCTCGACAAACTGGCTAAGCGTCACATCATTCACAACAACAAGGCAGCTAACCTCAAATCGAAATTGGCTCGCTTTGTGAATAAGATGGCGTAACAATACGTATTAGGTCAACGGAAGAATCTCGCAAGAGGTTCTTCTTTTTTTTATGTTTTTATGTACAAAAATTTGCATATATCAAAAAAAAGCAGTACATTTGCACCGTTTTTTGATACAATTATTAAGATGAACGAAAATAATATCCCTATTGTTGACTGTCCGTACGGCGATTATATGATCGGTGACGCGAGTGGTAAACTGATGAACGAGTACGGTCGCTATCCGTGTAAGATCAAGTGCGGTGTATATGCTTTGTTAGTGCGCGGCACTGCACATGCGACGATTAATGTGACCGAATATGACTTCCAGGCGAACGATGTGCTGTTGCTCGAACCGGGCAGTTTTCTGCTCATCCGTGAGTTCTCGGAGGACGCGCTGGTGTACTGGATCGTGTTCGGCAGCCAGTTCCTGGAGAAGCACACGGTGAATAACAAGATGTCCTTGTCGGCGCTGCAGTTGCATTCGCCCAAGCTGAGCATCAGCCAGAACCATGCCGAAGTGCTGTGCTCCATGTACGATACCGTAGTGAAAGCGCTTAATGCCCAGCCGACGATGCTGGACAGCGAGAAGATGGTGCATATCTTCAACCTGCTGCAGACCAGTTATGCCAAGTACGCGCACGAGCAGGACGAGTACCTGATCAAACCGCTGGATCGTAAGACGGAGATTTATCAGGACTATTGCCAACTGGTGCTCAAGCATTACCACGAGTGGCATCATGTGAGCCAATACGCGGACGCGATGCGTCTGACACTGCCGCACTTGTGCTCGACCATCAAATCCGTCGGTGACCGCACGGCAGGCGACATCATTATCGAGGCTATCATCACCGATGCCAAGAGTCAGTTGAAGATCACGAACCTGCAGATCAAGGAGATTGCGATCAGCCTCGGATTCGACAATGTGGCCTTCTTCAACCGCTTCTTCAAATCGCACGTAGGAGTAACTCCAAAAGCGTATAGAAACGCTTGACGCGTTTCAGATGAAAGATGAAAGATGAATGATGAATGACCAATGACCAATAACCAATAACAAAGGACGCTCGATTGAGCGTCCTTTGTTTTAGCGTCCTTTATACATCTCTTCGTAGTATTTCTCGTAGTCACCGGAAGTGATGTTGTCCAACCACTCCTGGTTATCGAGGTACCACTGAACGGTTTTCTCGATGCCCTCTTCGAACTGCAGGGAAGGTTCCCAACCCAGTTCGCGTTGCAGTTTGGTAGAGTCAATCGCGTAGCGCATATCGTGTCCCGCGCGGTCGGTGACGAAGGTGATCAGGTCGAGGTCTGCGCCTTCCGGACGACCGAGCAGACGGTCTACGGTGGCGATGATAGTCTTGATGATGTCGATGTTCTTCCACTCGTTGAATCCGCCGATGTTATAGGTCTCAGCCACCGTTCCTTTGTGGAAGATAAGGTCGATCGCGCGGGCATGATCAACCACATACAACCAATCGCGCACGTTCTCACCCTTACCATATACCGGCAGCGGTTTACGATGACGGATGTTATTGATAAACAGCGGAATCAGTTTCTCGGGGAACTGATAGGGGCCGTAGTTATTCGAGCAGTTGGTGACGATGGTAGGCATGCCGTAGGTGTCATGGAACGCACGTACGAAATGGTCCGACGAAGCCTTGGATGCCGAGTACGGCGAATGGGGGTTGTACTTGGTCGTCTCATAGAAGAAGTCTTCACCGTACGCAAGGTGGTGTTCGCCCGACGATGCCTTGGTTGTGAACGGCGGCTCGATTCCTTCCGGATGGGTCAGTTGGAGCGCCCCGTACACCTCATCGGTCGAGATGTGATAGAACCGCTTGCCCTCGTACCTCTCCGGCAGCGACTCCCAGTACAGTTTGGCAGCCTGCAGCATGGACAGCGTACCCATGACGTTGGTGCGAGCGAAGGTGAAGGGGTCCTTGATGGAACGGTCCACATGACTCTCGGCCGCCAAGTGAATGACACCCGTCACATGCTCCTCTTGCATGAGGGCATAGATGGTGTCAAAGTCGCAGATATCGGCCCGCACGAAGCGGTAGTTCGGCTTGTCCTCGATGTCCTTGAGGTTCGCCAGGTTACCTGCGTAAGTCAGTTTGTCCACGTTAATGATACGGTAGTCAGGGTACTTGTTCACGAACAGACGCACGACGTGACTTCCGATAAAACCGGCTCCGCCGGTAATGATGATACTATTCATTATAATTAAAAATTAAAAATTACAAATTAAAAATTATAGTATATAGCGTACCTGTTTAAAATGGTATTTTCGTTGGTTTCCTTGTTTATCCCGTAGCACGATCTCACCGGTAGACAGCACATCTTCGATGCGCGCCTCGAAACGCCCGTTGGCATCTTCGTAAGGCCAATATCCTTCCCGACGATAGAGGTGTGCTTTGTAATAGGGCCACACGTCCTCGTTCAGCACTTGGTCTATCTCTGCCATCAAGCGATCCATCAGTTTGTCGATGTCGTGCTCTTGGCCGGTAATCTGTTTCAAAGAAACAGGATTCGGTGCATCGGAGACAAAAACCGTCTGGTTGACGTTCAAACCAATGCCTGCGATCGAGTACTTAACCTCCGAGCCTACGATGGCGTTCTCCAACAGGATACCGGCCAGTTTCTTATCGTTCCAATAGATATCGTTCGGCCACTTGATCCCTAATTCGCTCATCCTTAGCTCGCTCATCGCTCTACAAACCGCCACACTAACGGCGATATTGAGGAAATACAGGTTTTTGGTAGGCGGCAGCAGGATGGAGCACAGCAGGTTCTTGCCTTCTTCACTCTCCCACCCGTTTCCGGTTTGTCCTCGTCCTGCGGTCTGGTAGCCGGCATAGAGAAAACGTTCGTTTTCCGGCCACTCGCCTTTGGCCAGCAACTCTTTAAGCAGCGTGTTGGTACTATTGGTGCTCTTTATATACATCCAGCAGGTATTGTTGTATGACCGTTTGTATGTTTCGTGCCTTGCCGGGCGCGGAGTTGATGAGGATCGCGAACACCCATCGGTCTCCATTCGGCATGTCGATGTAACCCGCGAAGTTCTTTGTGCCGGCGATTGTACCGCTCTTGGCATGAATACGTCCTTCCAGCGGCGTCTTGGGACAGAGCGACTTGAGGGTTCCGGTCTGTCCGCTGACAGGCAGCGAAGCCATCCACGCATCGGCATTCTGGCTACGGGACATGATCATGAGCAGTTGCACGAACGCTTTGGCGCTGACGGCATCTTGGGGCGCGAGACCGCAACCGTCTTTGATGATCGCGCTCTGGACGGATACGCCGCGGCGACGCCAGTAGTCACGCAGCAGGTCCTGACTGTTATTGATCGTACCCGGTAAGGTATAACGCGTGCCCAAGTAACGGAAGATCGCTTCCGCATAGAGGTTGTTACTGTTAACATTGGTCTCTTGGATGATCTGCGAGAGCGGTTCGGAGTAATGGGTATAGAGTTCCTGCCGCGGCGGTGTGAGCGGGTTGTAATCCGCTATATACGTTGCATCGCGTTTCACTTGAACGCCCGCTTCGCGCAGACGGTTGGTAAAATGTCGTGCGAGCAGCAGTCCCGGATTCGGCAGGTCTCCTTTGACCCCGAACGTGCCTAAGTTAGAGGGCACCGCGCCCGTCAGATAACGCTCACGACTATACGGCAGACCGCTGACAAAAGCCCCATCGTGCGTGATCTTACCGCAGCGCACATGGTTGATGAACACCATATCCTCTACACGCGGTTCGGTGCCCAAGACCGTTGCTACGGAACCGGGGTCACCGCTCTTGAGGGTGATGTTCATCGTGTTGCCGTAGTAATTGAGGGCAAAGATACCCGGGGCGTAGTAGTTACCCGCATCTTCGCAGAGCCAACCGGGATTCTGCGCTTCGCCATCCAGCATCGTCATGTCGGCTATCACAGCTCCGTCAATGCGTTGGATACCGGCCTCACGCACGGCCTTGACCCAGCGGTTAAGGAACGCCGTGTTCCCTTTCCAACCCAGCGACGGGTCGCAGTTGCCGCGGATGTACAGATTGCCGTGCAACACGCCTTTCTCAATCGTCCCGGTGTACTCCAGCACAGTCGGGAAACGAAAATCGGGACCTAAGATCTCCAAGGCCGCAGCAGTTGTCAGCAGTTTCTGCACGCTGGCAGGCGGCACCACATGATCGGGGCGGTAACTGTCAATCACCTCCCCCGTAGTCATGTTCTGCACCAGCACGGACATGTTCGCCTGACCCGTAATCGGATGGCCGGTCAGAAAACTGACATTCAATAATATCGCTAAAAGAATTTTCAACTTTAACCTATAACCTTTAACCTTTAGCCTTTAAATACTCATGCATAGCCGCAGCTGCCTTGCGTCCGTCACTCATGGCGAGGATGACCGTTGCACCGCCGCGTACGATGTCGCCTCCGGCGAAGATGGTCGGGATAGCGGACTGCATACCTTCGTTGACGACGATCGTACCCTTACGGCTGATCTCCAGTCCTTCCACGGACGACGGAATGAGCGGGTTCGGGGATACGCCGACAGCTACGATCACGAGGTCTACCGGAATGGTGACGGTCTTGCCTTCAACGGGCACAGGACTACGACGACCCGACTCATCGGGTTCGCCCAGTTCCATGACTTGCAGCACCGCTTCGCATACTCGTCCGTTCTCGTCGGCATGGTATTCGATGGGGTTGTGGAGCGTCATGAACTCGATGCCCTCTTGCTTGGCATGATGCACCTCTTCGATACGCGCCGGCATCTCATTCTCCGAACGGCGGTAGATGATCATCGCGTGCTCGGCACCAAGACGTTTAGCGGTGCGCACCGCATCCATGGCGGTGTTACCACCTCCGATGACAGCTACGTTCTTACCGTACAGAATCGGTGTATCGGTGTTCGGATTGGAGGCATCCATCAGGTTGACACGGGTCAGGTACTCGTTGCACGACATCACACCGTTCAGGTTCTCACCCGGGATGTTCATGAAACGCGGCAGACCAGCTCCCGAACCGACGAAGATGCCTGCAAAACCTTGCTCTTCCAACTCTTTGACAGAGAGGGTCTTACCGATGATGGTATCGGTATGGAACTGCACGCCGAGGGCACGCAGACCGTCGATCTCGATGTCCACGATGCGGTTCGGCAGACGGAACTCGGGGATACCGTACTTGAGCACACCGCCTATCTCATGCAGCGCTTCGAACACATGCACCTCGTAGCCGTACTTAGCGGCATCTCCGGCGAAGGTCAGACCCGCAGGACCACTACCCACTACTGCAATCTTCGTGGCGGTAGTTGGTAATGTACGATTTAACGATGTACGATGTACGATTTGACTATTCGCATAGTCTGCGCAGAAACGCTCGAGGTAACCGATCGCCACTGCGGGATGCCCCATCTTGAGATGGATACACTGCGACTCGCATTGTTTCTCTTGCGGGCAGACACGTCCGCAGACTGCAGGCAGCGACGAACTCTCTTTGATGACCGCAGCGGCGCCGAGCACGTCTCCTGTCTCGAGGGTCTTGATGAAGCCCGGGATGTTGATGTTCACCGGACAGCCTTGTACACAAGTCGGGTTCTTACAGTTGAGACAACGGTGAGACTCGGTGATGGCCTGCTCGAAAGTCAAGCCCTGGTTCACCTCTTCGTGTAAGCTCTTGACGCGCACTTCGGGACGCAGTTCCGGCATCTGAACACGGGGGATAGCTACGCGGTCCTTGGGCTTGCCTTCAAAAGGAATGATGGATTGAGCCGCTTCGCTAAATGGTGACGCACCTTTGGTGCTTAATGATGCATCATTGAGCGGCTTAGCCGCGCTCATTTCATCATTGAGCTCGCTCTGTGAGCGCTCATTATATTTCTCCAGCGCCTCCATCTCCTCGTTCTTGAACGCTTTCATTCGGCTCAGCATCTCGTCCCAATTGACACCGTGTGCATCGAACTCAGGACCATCGACGCAGACGAACCTGGTCTTGCCGTCCACGGTCACACGGCATGCGCCGCACATACCCGTTCCATCCACCATGATGGTGTTAAGCGAAGCTTCGGTCGGGATGTTGTATTTGGCGGTGGTGAGCGCCACGAACTTCATCATAATCGCCGGACCAATGGTGATACACTTATCCACTTTCTCGCGATTGATGACCTGCTCCACGCCGACCGTCACCACTCCTTTCTGTCCGACCGAGCCGTCGTCTGTCATGAGGATAACCTCGTCGGACCATTGTGCCAGTTCATCCTTCAGGATGATGAGGTCTTTGTTACGTGCTGCGAGCACGGTGATGACGCGGTTGCCGGCTTTCTTGAGGGCCTCTGCGATCGGCAGCATCGGCGCAGCACCTACGCCACCGCAGGCACATACGACCGTACCGTATTTCTCAATGCGCGTAGCGCGACCCAGCGGACCGACGATGTCATGCAGACGCTCACCCGGTTCCATGTCCAGCAGCTTATGCGTGGATGCACCGATGCGCTGTACTACTAAAGTGATCGTTCCTTTCTCTATATCCGCCCCGGCGATGGTTAACGGCACACGCTCCGACTGCGCATCCACGCGGATGATCACAAAATGCCCCGCACGACGACTGCGCGCAATCAGCGGTGCTTCCACCACTATTTCTGCCACATTTTCAGAGTAAAAACGTTTACTGATAATCGTATTCATATCTTCGTTGTTTTAATTCCAAACCTTTGCGGCTGCAAAGGTAGTGTTTTTTTTTGACATATGCAAGAAAAAAGAAAAAAATGCCCCAAAATTTGCATATATGCAAAATTTGTAGTAATTTTGCACCCAAATTGATACTTGTACGCATATGAAAACACGTTATTTCGTTTTATTGACTACCGTTCTGCTATTTTTCGGATGTAAGGACAAACCGACCGATTATGTGCCGATTGAGGCATTCGAACCTTCGTACAAAGCGCTACAGGGAGCACAAGGGGATGACTATGACATTGAGGAGACCGTGCGTTTGCTCAACGGCATTGAATTGGCGCAGGCCCGTTCGGAGGATTTCCAGACATACTTGGAGTACATGGCTCGTCAGGACTACAGTCATGTAGCACAAGATGTGGTCGATATGCGTGTGCAGTTACTGCCGATACTGCAGGAGATGTACCTCATTGACAAGGAGTACGAGGACCTGCATCTGTGGTCTACGCTGGGTCGTGACTTGAGTTCGGACATCAGCCAATTGGCTACGCAGGAGTATACGCAGACCGCCAATTCGGGCAACCTGCACGGTCTGATTCGGTACATCCTGACCCCGGACGCTTTCCTGCCGGGAGCAATAGGTTTCACCGCGGCTGCCAAGACAGGTGAACGGGTGTTTGATGCGTACGAGAAAGAGCAGAAACTCAAAGGCGACCTGCAGAAACGGCTGCACAAAGTGCGGACGCAGTATGTGGAGTACCTGGAGGACTATATGCCGATCTACAACAAATACATGCAGGAGTGGAACCAGTTGTGTCTGGTCAAGGACCGCGCGTACCTGAACCTGTACAGCGGCGAGTACGAAGCCACGTTCAAAGCGTGTCAGGAAGCGCTGCAGCGCGATCCCAACAACCGCGAGATGCAGTTGATTCAATGCATGGCCATCATCCAGTCGGCCAATTCACATGCCACGCCTACGGACGTAGCGGTACTGCCGTCCAACGGGGAGTTGACGACGACCAATGACCGGGTCCATGATGCCCGCCTCAAACAAGCGGATAAGATGCTGGACGAGTATATCGAGCGTTGGCCGGAACAGTCTGCACCGGCACTGCTGCTCAAGGGTCTGATTCGTGCCAAAGAGGGTAACCGGACGCAAGCTTTTGTCTATTGTGACCAGGCCGCGATGGAGTACCCGCGTCAGGCGGAGCGTCTGACGGATATGCTCTCGTCCTATCGCGCACGTACCTATTTGAATAACACCGCTGAAGGCGGATACCTGTTGAGCCTGTACCAATCGACCATGGAAGGATTCGGTATGTTCTCCCCCAACTTCACCAAAGCGATGCTGTACGAGCAGTCGGGCGATATGCTGTCTGCCCGTGAGGAGATCTACAACCACTTCTTCCGCCGTTCCAACCAAGCCGCATATGACTGCCTGCTGTCCGACATGGAGTACTGCGAGGAGCACCTGTCCTGCAGTTTCAAACAGCTGCTGCCGGAGAACTCGTACCTGGACGTTTCGTTCAAACGTTCGTCCAAGATCATGGGCATGGGAAATGATGACTACAAACTCAAAGTGTCGCTCATTAACCGCAGTGACAAGACGTTTGAGAACGTGCGCGTGTTCCTCTGCTTCCACTTCACGGACATGTACAAGACCGAGTACCATGTGGTGCGTGTCCCGACCCTCAACCGCATCAACGGCAATGAGCGTGCGGAGATGGGTGAGATCGAACTCAATTACCGCGGTAAGTCGTTCAACGACATCACCCGTGTGCGTGCTATCGCACTGACGGACAACACGATATGCTGGATTGACAACGTCTATAACGCCGACACGCACACCAACTACAACCCGACTTATCATGCCTCGGTAGCCGAACTGACGGGTAGTGCGTCCATGAAACAACGCCAGCACTATTTTGCCTCAATGAACGAGACCGCTTCGTCCATCAAAGAGAGTCTGTTACGCAACTCGGACATCCGAATAGAAGACAACAGCAACCTGTTCAAGAAACACTCGCTGTTGCATGTCCGTCTGCCGCGTATTGTGGTCATGCTCGACCCGATCTACGTGCTCAATGAGAACACTGCGCCCGATAAGGACTATCTACAAGGAACAGTGGCGCACCTCGAGTTCGAAGATGCACCACTGCAATCGAATAACCGGTTGACCATCAAGTCGGTTCACACCAGTTATGTGCTCCACTTCGCGCAGAAGAACGATTCGACCTTCCGCATTACGAAAGTGGATGCAATCAATTAGAAGTATTTCGTCTCTGTGCCAACGATCGAGCTGAGCAGGTTGTTGGCCAGACGCGAAGCGCCGAAACGGAAGGACTCGTTGTTGAGCCATTCTTCACCCAGCACCTCTTTGACGAGCGTGAAGTGTTGTACAGCCTCAGCGGTTGTGCTTACACCACCTGCGGGTTTGTAACCCATCTTAACACCTGTCTTCTCACGCCAAGCCTTGATAGCATTACACATGATGAACGTAGCTTCCGGCGTAGCGTTCACTGCGATCTTACCGGTCGAGGTCTTGATGAAATCGCAACCTGCAGCCATGCTCAGGATGGATGCTTTCCAGATGTTCTCTGCCGATTTGAGCAGACCGGTCTCGAGGATCACTTTGAGGTGATGCTCACCGCATACAGCCTTGATCTCTGCGATCTCGTCGAAGCACTCCTGATAACGTCCCTCGAGGAACTTACCTACAGACAGTACGATATCCACTTCGGTAGCACCGACTTTGAGTGCCATTGCGGTCTCGGCCACTTTGATCTCCGGGAACGTCTGTGCAGCAGGGAAACCTGCGCAGCAACAAGCGATATTGAACTTCGGATCCTTGAGCGCCTTGCGTACGTACTCTGCCATAGCAGGGTAAACGCAGATAGCAGCTACGTTCGGAATACCCGGAAAATCCTTCTCAAAATTATTCACTGCATTGGCCATCTTCTCCACTCTGGCGATGGTATCATCAGCACTGAGGGTGGTGTAGTCAATCTGATGCAGACACTCTTTCCACACCTCGACGTTGTTGTTCTCGTCAAAATGCTTCGCGAGGATATCTTCCACTTGAGCTTTTACTTGCTCGTCTGTAAAGGGGCAGGGATACTGCGCAAATAACTGTTCAAACTTGTCCATGATATATAGGTTTTTTGATTTATTCCTCGTTGGTATTGATAGTCGGATCTTCCTGGAGGCGTCCGATGACGGTCTCGTTTCCGCGTACGTGCTCGCCCACTTGAACGAACATCTCCGTATTGAGCGGCAAGTACATATCGACGCGCGAGCCCAGTTTGATGAACCCGAGGTGGGTGTTACGGTGTGCCACATGTCCGGGTTTAGCGTACGTCACAATACGACGTGCCATAGCACCCGCCACCTGACGAACCGCAATCTGCATCTTCGACGGCGTCTCAATCACCACGAGCGAACGCTCGTTCTCCGTGCTCGACTTGGGTAACCATGCACCTTTGTGATGACCTTTCTGATGCTCGCTGACCAGCACCGTTCCCTCAATCGGATACCAGTTGGCATGCACGTTGAACGGCGACATGAAGATCGACACCTGCAACTTCTGCTCGTGGAAATACTCGTTCTCCTCCGTAGGTTCAACTACCACTACGCGACCGTCAGCAGGGGCGATGATGAAGTTAGGATCATCAATCTCCAGTATGCGCACAGGGTTGCGGAAGAAATAGGTCACAAACACCAGCAAGGTAGCGGTGAGGAACAATGTTCCTGCGAACACCCAATGCGGCTGAACGAAGATATAAATGGGAACATTGATGATAAACAACAGCAGCACGAGACTAAAAATCATCACGCGGCCTTCTCTGTGTATTCTTGGTCTTTTCATAATCTGTTTATTTTGTTTCATTTACGCCCATTGAGCGTAGGGAAAACGTGCCAGCATATCGGCAGCCTGATCCAAGCCGGTCTGCAGTTTCTTCTCAATCATCACTTTGAACATGAACGGGATATCGGCCTTGACGGTCAGTTTGATACGTGTATCCACAGGACTGAGTTCCTTGAGTTGAATCCAGAAGTTCGCCTCCATCGGAATGCCCTCCGCACCGAACTTAATCGTATCGTTCTCGATTCGGTCCACAATCGCGATGGTGATCTTCTGCGCCAGACCGTCCACTTTCATCCGTACGCGATCCGGTTCAATCTCCATCTCCTGAATCTTGTCTTTCGGTATCAGATCTTTCACGCGATCCAGGTTCTGCATGTTACTCAACACACGGTAAATCTGCTGCGCCGAGCAGGTCGCAGAGGTGATTTTGCTTTCGTATTTCGTTAAGCTCATAGTACCCGAATTAAATTTCGCTGCAAAGTTACTACAAATATTTGAAATATACAAGTGTTTTACTCTTTTTGCAGTCTTTTTTGGTATTTTTGTATCTCGAACGAGGTGCGCACGATGCGTTTTTCCAGTTCTTTGATGTCCCGCATTACGACCGCCAAGTGCTCTGCACGCTCCACAGTCTCCCCGCTCTGCTCTTCCACCCGCTGGCCGTTGCGGTACATGAGAATCGGTTCCTGCCCGTCATCCCGAACCAGCACCCGCAAGCCGTCTCTACCGGTCTGCACATAGTACCCGTGATCCTGGTATTTCTCATTCTTCTCGTACTTAAACTGCGCAATGAGCGAATCCGCTATCGGCAGCAACGAGTCCAACTGCGATTGGTAGAACCGCAGACTCTGCTCCTGATTGGCCAAGCCGATCGAATCACGCTCATGTTTTTGGGCTTGATACTGCTCCAACTTGCTCTCCCGCTTTCCACAAGAGACTAGCAACAGCACGCTGACAATGCCAATCAGGACAATTTTTACTCGATTTGGTGTCATAATTTCTTAAAATTTGGTGCAAAAGTATAAAAAAATATCGATATGTGCAAATTTTTCTTGCATATATCAAAAAAAAGCAGTACTTTTGTGCCCGATTTGAGTTTTACCGCCGCGATGTTGGAATCGGTAGACAAGAAAGACTTAAAATCTTTTGCCCAGTGATGGGCGTGTGGGTTCAAGTCCCACTCGCGGTACAACTATAACAAACACAATGATATCTTAACCCACTTTTTTATGAAGAAACATTTTCTTCCTTTTTTATTTCTAATGCTCGCGTGCACGTACTCACTCGCGTCATATGCTACGAACGAAGCATATGAGGTGTGGGATGGTACGACCAAGACGGCTATGAGCGGTCCGACTGTGTATACAGTCACCTCAGCCGACGAGCTGGCCTGGCTTGCAGACCAGGATACGGACTTCAACGGAGTCACCATCATTCTGCAAGCCAATATCGACCTTAACGGTCATGTATGGAAACCTATCGGAACCGCTACCAAGCCGTTCAAGGGTACGTTCAAGGGCAAAGGCCATATGATCAAGGGTCTGCGTCTGTTCAACGCCACGGACGGTGTCGGTCTGTTCGGTCATGTGGCTCAGAGTGCCAAGATTGACAGCCTCGGTATCAGCGGCGGTAACCTCGTTGCGAAGAACAAACGTCGCATCGGTGCTATCGCAGGTGTGTGCGCAGGTCAGATCAACCAGTGCTGGTCCATGGCTGAGATTGCTGCAGCAGGTAATGTTGTCGGTGGTCTGGTCGGAGAACTAACAGCAACCGGTTCGATCACCGATGCGTACAACGCAGGTCTGATCATCAACGCCAACGACACCATCGGTGGCATTGTAGGCCGTAATAACAACGGCACACTCACCCGCGTGTTCAACACCGGTTATGCCAAGAACGGTAATGCGCTCGTCGGCAAGGACAACAGTGGTACGTACAACAACTGTTACTTCGACCGTAAGCTCTACTACCAGCAGTCGGGAATCAAGAACGACCCGCAGACGCCGATCGATGACACGCAGATGATGTATAGCCTGTACAGCGGCGTGGCTGTTTGGTCTCGTGCGAACGACCGCTATCCGGTTCTGAGCGCTTTCGCCAACACCGATGCAGCGCTCCTCTCGGCAGCTCCGATGCTGATTGAGGCAGATGAGATCAACCCGGTTAACCACGCCAACGACCTCACGCTCGACTTCACCGTCAGCACGATGAACGGTGCGATCACCTGGACCTGCGAGGACCAGAGTGCCACCCGTTGGATTGCCATCAGCGGCAGCCAGGTGGATGTAACCCGTCCGTGCTCGGAGACCGATGTGCTGGTAGACAAGACACTGGGCAATGAGCTCCACGTTGTTTATATGCGTCCGCGTCGTATGGACGACCTGCTTGCAGGTACGCTCATCTCGTACGACCCGGAAACGGACCAAAGAGAAGTGTTGCTCGGATTCTGCTACGACGGTGAGCACAATGCCCGCCTGAGCACCTACTCCGAGATGACCGAAGCGTCCCGCGGATGGCTGGGAGAAAACGGCGACTACACGTATCTGGTAGAACGCTATGTGATCAATGACAACACTTCCGATACGACCATTCTGGATACGCTGCTTGTCGATGCCAACTCCGCTACTTACCGTTCCTGGTACGCCAATGCGATGATCGACCTCTCCCACCCGGGACACTATATCATCCGCAGCTTCGTCAAGGACAACGGATGTGTCAGCGCTTGGGTAGAGAACGAGAGCGGCATAGAGTACGTAGTATATGAGCAGTTCGTTCCCGGTACCATCGTCACAGCTATCGATACCGTCATTCTGGACAACCCGCCTTACTATGCGAACGGTTCCAGCAAGACGCTCTCAACCGGTGGTCATGGACAGATCGTTTATTGGTGGATGGTGAACAACGACACCGCTATATCGGCTTCCCCGACCGCCATTAATCTGGTCAACTACCCCATCTTTGTTCCGGGTACCTACGTGTTCACCCGCGGAACAATGGATGAAGTCTGCTACACGCCGAACTTTATGCTTTCGGAACTGGGCACTTACACTGTACGTGCGTTCGCACCGTTAGATGCAGGAGAGATCACCCCCGCCACCGACACGACGTTCTGTACCGTAGAGGATGCCAAGGCGTTTGCCATCACCGCGACCAAAGCCACAGGTGGTATCACCAACAAGGGCTACAGTTACCAATGGTATTTGGTCAACGGCTCAGACAGCACCGCTATCCCCGGTGCCACGGGTCAGAACCTGTCGCTGGGTAACCTGAACCTCCAGGCAGGTAAGGACTACACCTTCGTTCGTAAGGCATGGGACAACACCCGCTTCACCAAATGGACCGTTAGCAGGAACCAACGCACGATTCATATCATGGCAACCCTCAATCCGGGTGCTATCACCGACGGTGCAATGGATGACTATTGTGCTCCGTACGATGCAACCAACTCGACGATCATCACCATCAATGTGGCAGAAGTAACGGCCGCGACCGGTGACAATGGCATCCAGTACCGCTGGATCTGCAGCAACGGCAGCAGTGACAAAGTGGTAGGTAACAGCGCATCGCTTACCTATCAGGTTCGCCTCGGCGATGTGAACGGTAAGATCATGACGTTCTACCGCGAGGTACGTAACCCGGGTTGCGATTGGCAGCGTTCGACCGGAACTGCTACCCAGTACTTCGGCCAAGACACCCGCGAGCAGGTTACTTTCACCGTTTGCGAATCCGAACTGCCGTATTCGTTCAAGTGGATTGACGGCACAGAGCTCAAGTTCTACAACGACGGTGACTCCAGAACAGTCAGCGACACCTGGACCAACCGCTGTGCGAAGGACACGACCTTCACTGTCGTAGTCGCTCAGCGTCCGAACTTCACGTTCAACGAGGATTATGTGAGCTGGTGCCAAACGACCGGTACAATGGCTGTTTACTACAACGATGATCCGGCTATCCCGTCCAATTTCTTCTACATCCGTTATTCGGATGACCTGAAGGCGTACATGGGCAAAGCCGATACGACAGGCGTCATCACCACTCCGGGTATGATCCAGTTCGACAACATGCCGAGCCTCGGAACAGGCGACCTGTACCTCATGGTTCAGATCGGTTACTCCGCGAACAGCGGCGAGAGCACCTGTTTCAGTTCGAGTCGTCAGTTGCGTCTCTACCCGAGTCTGGGCGGATACCTGTACAGCAAGTACGACCGCGTCGTATTCGTGGACAACAACCCCGAGAACGGTGCCCTGCCTGAGACAACCGAGAAGTTGGAGTTCGTCTCCTACCAGTGGTACAAGAACGGTATCCCGCAAGAGGGTATGACCGGACAGTACTACCACGAGAACGGTGCGATCCTCAACGGTGTGTTCTACTGCATGCTCAAGGACACCAAGGATAAGACTTACCGTACGTGTGATATCACGCTGCCGGCCGATGGTGCTGCCGCTGCTCCGCAACGCTGCGCTGTTTATCCGGTTCCGGCTAACGCAGGGGAGAACATCACCATTGAGTGCACGGGTAACGCGCGTATTATATCGTTCGCAGGCGAGTGCGTAACGCGCGTGGAGAACGTGGAAGAGAAAACAACCGTCAGCGCACCGCGCATCCCGGGTATGTACTACGTCGAGATTCGCGATGCCGAGGGTGGTTTGGATATCTATAAATTAATCGTTAAATGATAGGAGGGCAGGATATGAGAAAGACTATGTTTTTAGCAGCAATTCTTGCAGTAGCTACCTCGCTATCAGCAGCGACACAGTATCCGGATTCGGTGATTGAGAAGAGTAACCAAGAGCCCAACATCGCTACCGGCTGGAACTTCGAGTTCGGCGGTAGTCTGGGTGTGAGCGAATTCATGTTCAAGCAACTCGGTTCGTCCTTCCAACCCGCCGTATCGTCTAACCGCGTCAGCTTCCCGGCATGGAACGCAGGCATCGGTATCAACTACTACTTCCTTCCGTGGATGGGTATCGGAACCGGTGCAGAGTTCGCATCCTATGCCAGCAAGACCGTATTCGACAAACCGTGGACACAGACGACCTATGATAAGTACGGAACCCAGCCTTGGTGCTTGTACACCATGACCTCGACGCCGTATAACATGAGCGAGAGTCAGAACATCTACATGGTAGAGATCCCGCTGGCCCTTAAGTTCCGTGCACGCCCGGGTCGCCTCGGTTTCATCGGAACAGCAGGTGTTAAGTTGGGTATCCCTGTTGCAGCACGTTACAACATGCCGACAGGCGGATACTTTGAGAACAAGGTGTACTACGAGTACTTCGACCTGCTCATGGAAGATGTACCGACGGTGATTGAGGACGTGAATGTTCCGGGTAGAGCCGGTACACTGGGTATCGGTTCCAAAGCTTCGGGTCCGTCCCTGCGAATGCTCAACTACGCAGCGCACCTTGAACTCGGTATGCTCATTCAGGTGCACAAACGGGTCGACCTCGCCATCTCGGCATTCGGTACGTATTACTTCAACGACGTGATGGGCACCCATGGCACCCAGCAACTCGGATTCTACGACGGCTCCATGGCCGGCGAGTACCCGATGCCGTACACCGCTTCGTACGACGGTGTGCTCCGCTCCAACGAGGTGGAGTCGCTCCATCCCTGGGCTGCCGGAATCAAGTTCACCGTGCATGTCAATGCCAGCAAGGAGAAAGCAAAACGCGAATACGACAAGGAGATGAGACGTATCCGCAAGGCGGAGCGCGACTCGATCCGCAAGGCACAACGTGAGCAGGAAGAGTTGGAGAGACAGCTGCGCGAACTGGAGAAACAGGCAGAGCAAGAGCCCGATACACTCGTAGAGGTTCCGGTAGAAGAAGAGAACCCGCGTGAGAAAGCGATCGAGGAGATCAAACGTCTTGCACAAGAGAACGATATCGATCTGTGCAAAGAGTTCTGTAACATCCACGACACCGTCATCATCTACCGCGAGGTACAGAAGACCATCGTTCAGGTGGACACCGTAGCTCAGCAACTGGAGGATGAGCTGGAGAGCGCGATCATCTATTTCGACCTCGACAAGGCTATTCCTATTCTGGAGCCGGCCGATATCCTCGACCGCATCGCCGCTATGATGCGCAAACATCCGCATCAGCAGATCTATGTCAACGGTCATGCTTGTAAGTTGGGTAAACCCGATTACAACAAACGCCTGGCTCTCCGCCGTGCACAGGCCGTAGCAGACAAACTGCGCAAACTGGGTGTACGCGATGACCAGATGATCATCCGCAGCCTCGGTGCCGATGTGCCGTATCGCTACAACAAAGGTCCTCACCAGTTGAGCAAAGACCGTCGCGTGGAGATCGTACCGGTTTACAACGCACCGGTGGCAGAGAAGGAAGTGAAAGCGGTATCGGAACAGCCCGCTAAGGAGCCTGCTCGTGTCGTTTCCACAACGGTTACCAACACCATCAAAGAGGTAGTACGTCCGGGTTCACGTCTGGCTCAGATCGCCCGTCGTCACTACAACGAGGTTGAGTTCTGGATCTTCATCTACGAGGCGAACATGGACAAAATAGCCGACCCGAGTAACTTACCGGTCGGCCTGGAGATCATCATTCCGAACCTCGATGAGAGATGTCCGGGAATGGATAAGGCGCAGAAGTTGGAAGAAGCGAAGAAGCTCAAACAACAACTTCTAAAGAAATGATCGAATGGATGCAAGGCGGTGTGAATAGCCGCCTTGCTCTATGTTATAGATTCCCGTCTCGTCCAGTTTCTCCACTTTGACGCGACCGGAACAATGCACAATACGCGTAGGGTCAATGACGATACCTACGTGTGTTATTTTAGCGGGGTGCTGTTCCCCTTGCTTATAATGATCGAAGAATGCCAGGTCACCCGCTTTGGCCTCTTGCAGACTTGCTACAGCGGTACCTTGCGTAGCTTGCTCGGACGCATTACGCAACAGTTGTTGGCCGAACAGGCTCATGACCACTTGCACAAACCCCGAGCAGTCCATACCCATGGCGTTCTTACCGCCCCACAGGTAAGGTACGTTCAGGAAGAATCGAACGGCTTGCAGCAGGTTCTGCTCGTTCAGTTCCAGCGGTTGGGTGATGACCATACCGGGGTCGATACGAAAACGTACCCCGAGCACTTCGAACTGTCCGTCCGCGTAGTTCGGCAGACGGGTGCCTGCCGTCAAGGGGATGGTCTGACCGTTGTTCGCACTCAGCGCATAGGCCATCGGCATGGCTACCATCGCAGCCTTGTCATAGCTCTTCTTATACGCCTCGTACTCTTCATCCGTCATCGGGCTGATCATCTTCGCATCTGCCCAGCCTTCCTGTCCGTCGGATTCCAAGCGGATACGTTTCCAACGAGGCATTTCTTCCAACACCTCGCACAGTTCGCCGAACAGCATCTGCGTGTTCTGCTCCGCCCCTTCACGTGCCTCTGCGCGCATAGGAACGACACTATGTAATGAAATCCCTTTAGCCATTAGCCTTTAACCATTAGCCATTACCACACCTCCTGCGGGTGGTTGTTATCCGTGCGCGGGTAGTCAATTGTGTAGTGCAGACCGCGACTCTCCTTACGCTCCATCGCTTGGCGGGTGATCAGGTAACCGACGTTGATCATGTTACGCAACTCACAGATCTCCTTGTCCGCCTTGACGCGTTTGAACAAGTCCTCGGTCTCTTCGTAGAGCAGGTCGAGGCGTTCCCAGGCGCGTCTCAGACGCAGGTCCGAACGAACGATTCCCACATACGTGGACATGATCTGTCCCACCTCTTTGACGTCTTGCGCAATCAGCACACGCTCCTCGTTGCTGAGCGTTCCCTCGTCGTTCCAAGCGGGGATGCGGTCGTTGAAATCGTATTGTTCGATCACACTCAAGCTGTGCTTGGCAGCCGCATCCGCATAGACAACGGCTTCGATGAGCGAGTTCGAGGCCAACCGGTTACCGCCGTGCAGACCTGTGCACGAGCACTCACCGACCGCGTACAGACGTTTGATAGACGACTGACCGTCCAGGTCCACCTTGATACCGCCGCACATATAGTGCGCACACGGTGCCACGGGGATGTACTCCTTCGTGATATCAATGCCGATACTCAGGCACTTGGCGTAGATATTGGGGAAATGATGTTTGGTCTCTTCGGGATCCTTGTGCGTCACATCGAGGCACACATGATCGATGGCGTGAATCTTCATCTCGTTATCGATGGCACGTGCCACGATGTCCCGCGGAGCGAGGCTCAGACGCGGGTCGTACTTCTGCATGAACTCCTCGCCGTTCGGCAGTCTCAGAATACCGCCGTAACCGCGCATCGCCTCGGTGATGAGGTAAGCGGGATGGGTCTCGGCAGGGTTGAACAGACTCGTCGGGTGGAACTGGACGAACTCCATATCCTTCACCGCACCCTTGGCACGATAGACCATCGCAATGCCGTCACCGGTCGCAATCTCGGGGTTGGTCGTTGTCGCATAGACAGCGCCTGTTCCACCGGTTGCCATGAGCGTGATACGGCTCAGGTAGGTGTCTATCTTCTGCGTCTCGGGGTTGAGGATATACGCACCGTAGCACTCAATATCGGGGGTGCGACGGGTTACCCGGACACCCAGATGATGCTGCGTGATGATCTCTACGGCGAAGTGATTCTCCAGCACTTCGATATAGGGGTTGTTGCGCACCGCAGCCATCAGACCGCGTTGGATCTCAAATCCCGTGTCGTCCGCATGGTGCAGAATTCGGAACTGCGAGTGTCCGCCTTCGCGGTGCAGGTCATACGTGCCATCCTCTTTCTTGTCGAAGTTAACACCCCACTGCACCAGTTCTTCGATTCCCTTCGGGGCGTTCTTAACCACCTGTTCCACTGCGGCAGGGTCACTCAACCAGTCACCCGCTACCATCGTATCGTGGATATGTTTCTCAAAATCGTCCACTAACAGATTGGTTACGGACGCGATGCCGCCTTGTGCCTTGGCTGTGTTCGCTTCCTCGAGCGTCGTCTTACAGCACAACGCGATGCGGTACTTCTCCATGCGCGCCACTTTCAGCGCAAAACTCATACCGGCTACTCCGCCGCCGATAATCAAAAAATCGTATTTCTTAGTCATATTAAACTAATGTGCTTTGCACAATGCAAACACACTGAATGTTGCTCCTCTAAACTTTTTCATTGCCTTGAGGCAACTGCGCATCGTCTCACCCGTCGTCACCAGGTCATCCACAACCAATATATGCTTGTGGTAGAACTGCTCGGGATGGTTCACTGCGAACGCTCCTGCCACATTGTGTTGACGCTGCGCATCTTTGGCGTGCATCTTCGCCTGCTGAGCCGTATAACGGCTTCGCACCACATGGGTCGTATCCACCTCAATACCCGTCACCGCACTGATGCCCCGGGCGATGTACTCCGACTGGTTATACCCCCTCTCACGCATTCGTCGCGGGTGCAACGGAAGGGGTACAATCACATCGATCCCGTCCCAGAAACCGGTGTACTGCAGCTCCATCGCGGCCTGTCGGCCCAGGCAATAACCCACTTCGGGCCGATCCTGGTACTTCAACTTATACACCACGCCTTGTATCGGATGGTCTTTCTCAAAGAACAAGTACGCCGCAGCGCGGTTCAGGTGCATCGTTTTCATCGCTGCTACGATGTCGGAGGTGCGCCCCGCCAAGGTCATCTCCGTCTCGTTCTGCCGCAGCTGCCCCTGCTCGGTCCTGGGCAGTCGGGTGATACATCGACGGCATAACTCCTGCATCGGATCATCCGTCGGAATGTACTTCCCGCATTGCGCACAGGTCTTGGGACAGAGCGTATTCAGCAGCCAAAACAACCGACCATGCGGCCGGTTGCTCTCTGTTTTTGAAGACGAATCAGCGTACGCGCTCGCAGTAGCTACCATCACGGGTGTCGATACGAATGATCTCACCTTCGTTGATGAACAGCGGAACACGTACCTCAGCGCCTGTCTCAACCGTAGCCGGTTTGAGCGTGTTGGTAGCGGTGTCACCCTTCAGACCCGGTTCCGTGTAGGTTACTGCCAGTTCAACCTTGGTCGGTAACTCAGCAAACAGCACGGTGTCCGTCGATGCGTCCGAAACAACCTCAACCGTCATACCCTCCTTGAGGAAGTCTACACCGGTGATCAGGTCGTGTGCGATCGGTGCCTGGTCAAAGGTCTCGTTGTTCATGAAGATATAATCATCTCCCTCTTTGTACAGGAACTGATACGGACGACGCTCTACGCGGACATCCTCCAACTTTTCACCGATATTGAAACGGCGCTCCAATACGCGACCGTCCACTACATCTTTGAATTTAACACGCATGATCGTGTTACCTTTTCCCGGCTTAACGTGCAGGAACTCGATTACAAAATACAGGCGACCATCCATGCGGATACATACACCATTCTTAATGTCTTGACTATTAATCATACTCGTATAATTTGTTAAATTTCTTGAAAAACGGCGCAAAGTTACGAAAAAATTTGCATATATGCAAGAATTTTTGTAATTTTGTGCCCAAATTTGGAAAAAATGCTATGAATACATTACAAGAATTCTTTGCTTCCTTGGATATTTGGCAGATTTTGTCGGCGTTCGTGTTCATGATCGCCATCATTGATCCGTTCGGAAATATCCCCATCACCATCAACATGGAGAAACGGGGTATCAAGATCAGTGCATGGAAGGTCTGCCTGGCCAGTCTGGTCATTCTGATGGCCTTCCTCTTTGCCGGCGAATGGATATTGAAAATCTTCGGTGTGAAGATTGAGTATTTTGCCATTGCGGGCGGATTCGTCATCTTCCTCATGGCGCTGGAGATGGTGCTGGATATCGTGATTTTTCAGAACGATAAGTTGGAGGGAGAGATCGGTAGCGGCAGTTCGATTGTGCCTCTGGCTTTCCCGATGTACGCCGGTCCGGGCGCGTTCACTGCCCTGCTGGCTATCACCGCGGAGTACACCACAGCCAACCTCTGTGTCGCCCTCATCCTGTGTATCATCGTGCTGTATCTGGTGCTGATCGGAACCCACTGGTTGACCAAGTTCCTGGGTAACACGTCCCTGTATATCATTCGTAAGTTCTTCGGAATCATCGTGTTGGCCATTGCCTGCAAGCTGATGTTCGGTAACTTGGCGATTATCTTTTAATGCATATTTAACTTTAAATTAACCTACACATATGAAACCATTTAGTGAAATGACTATTGCAATGGCAAGTGACCATGCAGGTTTTGGACTCAAGCACGCTGTTCAACTGTTCTTGGAGGACAACGGTGCCAAAGTGAAAGATTTCGGTTGCGACAGCGCCGACAGTTGTGATTATCCGGATTTCGCACACCCGATGGCAGCAGCCGTTGAGAAAGGTGAATACGAATTCGGAATCGCTATCTGCTCGACCGGAAACGGTATTGCTATGACCTGCAACAAGCACCAGGGAATCCGTGCAGCACTGTGCTGGGAGTCCAAGTTGGCAGAGATGGCACGTCTGCACAACAATGCCAACATCCTCTGCTTGCCGGCCAGCTACGTACGCGTAGACCAAGCGCTGGATATCGTACGCGTCTTCTTCCAGACTGATTTTGAAGGCGGACGTCATGAGCGTCGTATTAACAAGATTCCGCTTCAATAACGCCATCAAGTGTTATGTGAGTTATGCACTGAGCCGCTTCGGTTCAGTGCATTTCCATTTGCCGCTAACCATTCGCCATTCGCCTTTATTTGTCTCCGTTGAACCCGCTGCGGTCTGCCAACTCCGCTGCCCTGCTTGCCCGGTGGGAAGAGGCGAAGGGCGAAAGGTGATAGGCGAAAGGACGATGCCGCGCGAGGTGTGGGAGCGCGTACTGGAGCAGGTGGCTAAAACAGCACACACCATCCAGTTCTACTTCCAAGGGGAACCCTTGCTGAACAAAGACCTGCCGGTTATGATCCGTGAGGCCCATGACGCAGGACTCTACACCATCGTCTCCACCAATGCCCAGGCCATGACACCCGACTTAGCTCAAGCCCTTGTGGACGCAGGCCTCGACCGCATCATCGTCTCCATGGACGGTCTGACCGATGCGTCCTACAACGCCTACCGCATCGGCGGCAGCCTCAGCAAAACCAAAGAAGCGCTGCGCTATCTTCACGAGGCGAAAGGCAAAAGGCGAATGGTTATTGAACTGCAGTGCTTGCGGTTAAAAACGAATGAGCACGAGTGGGCGCAGTTTAAGCGCGCATACAAAGCGCTGGGTGCGGACCGATTGGTGTTCAAGACCGCCCAACTCTACGACTACGCGAACGGACATCCGCTCATGCCCTCCGAGCCCAAGTACAGCCGTTATATCCAAGGTTCAGACGGTCACTACCACCGCCGTCCATTAAGCAAAGGCTGTTTCCGTGTATGGAGCGGAGTGGTCATTACCACCAACGGGGACGTGCTGCCCTGCTGCTACGACAAAGCGCACGCACACGCGTACGGAAATATTATGGAGAAACCGCTGCAGGAACTGTTCTTCAACGACAAGGCCCTTGCCTTCCGAAATGCCGCGTTTCAACAAACCCCTCAAATCTGCCAAGAATGCTACAAATAAAGTGTTTTACCTTCGGACCGTTTGAGACGAACTGTTACGTCGTTTCGGATGATCACCATGTGCTGCTCATCGACCCTGCCTGCTCCAATGCCTACGAGCAGCAGCAGTTGGAGAACTATATCAATCACAAATCACAAATCACAAATCACAAATTGTCCATCGTGGCAACACATGGACATTTGGACCATCTCTGGGGAGCCAAATGGGCAACCGAGACCTGGCACACGCCGGTATTAATGCACGAGGCGGATATCCCCATGGCCAAAGCCATGCAAGCCCAGTACAACCTGTTCGGCATCCGCGCCACCGCGGAGTCATTTGACATCGAACCATTAGCCGATAGCCTTTCGCCATTCGCCCTTATCCCCACCCCGGGTCACACCCCGGGTTCGGTGTGTCTCTATTGGCCACAAGAGAAAGTGCTGTTCTCCGGCGACACCTTGTTCCGAATGGGCTACGGTCGAACCGATCTGCCGGGTGGTAACATGGGGCAGTTGATTGATTCGCTGGAGCGGCTCTTTGAACTCCCGTCCGATGTTGTCGTCTATCCCGGGCACGGCGATTCAACCACCATAGGCGCAGAAAAACGCTAAAAAAACACAAAAAAATCCACAAAATCTTGCGTAATCCAAAAAAAAGCAGTACCTTTGCACCCGCTTTTTCGTCCGAAGTGACGAAGGAAAGATGGCAGAGTGGTCTATTGCGTCGGTCTTGAAAACCGAAGTACGGAAACGTACCGGGGGTTCGAATCCCTCTCTTTCCGCATGAAAAACTTTTCTATGCTGGCCAAGACGTTCAAGGGCTTGGAAGAGGTTTTAGCGCAGGAACTGATTGAGTTAGGCGCCAATGACGTGCTCATCGAAAGACGAGCCGTTTCTTTTAAGGGCGATAAGGCGTTGCTGTACCGCGCCAACTTCTGCTTGCGCACCGCTCTGCGTATTCTGGTGCCGATTAAAAGCGAGAAGATTAAAGCGAAGGGCCGCAAACCCGAGGACCAGATCTACGACATCGTTCGCTCCATCGATTGGAGCCGTTACATGACGGTCGATTCGACCTTCGCCATTGACACGACCCTCTACAGCGACCTGTTTCACAACAGTCTTTTTGTCACCTACCGCATCAAAGATGCGATTGTCGATTACTGGTCGGAGAAAACGGGCAAGCGTCCGAACGTGAATACCGAGAACCCCGACCTGCGCCTCAACGTCCATATCGGCAATGACCAGTTGACGGTCTCGCTGGACAGCAGCGGCGAGAGTCTGCATAAACGCGGTTACCGCGTCGCCACAACCGAAGCGCCGATGAGCGAAGTGCTGGCCGCCGGTATGCTGCTCATGGCAGGATGGAAAGGTCAATCGGATTTCTACGACCCCATGTGCGGTTCGGGCACCCTGCCGATTGAGGCGGCACTGATAGCCCGTAACATTGCCCCGGGTGTCTTCCGCCAGTCCTACGCCTTTGAGAAATGGCCGGATTTCGATGCCGAACTGTGGAGCGATATCTACAACGACGACAGCCGCGAACGCGAGTTCAATCATAAAATCTATGGCTCGGACGCATCATTCTATGCCATTCAACAGGCGACCAAGAACGTCAAATCGGCCGGCGTAGCCAAAGACATCGAACTCAAGCAGGTGCGCATGGAGGAGTTGAAGCTTTCGTCCATTCGTCCATTCGACCATTCGCCTTTAGTCATGATCAACCCGCCTTACGGCGAGCGTCTCGCATCGAACAAGGACATGGAGGAACTGTACGGTAAGATCGGTACGGCGCTCAAGCATCAGTTCACCGGCGCCACGGCATGGATCATCTCGTCCAATGCCGCAGCGATGAAATACATCGGACTCAAACCAAGTAAGAAAATGCACCTGCTCAACGGCGAACTCGATTGCCAGTTCAACCAATACGAGCTGTTTCAAGGAAAACGAAAAGACAATAACCAATGACCAATAACCAATCACCTATCTACATAGCTGATTACAACTACCCCCTGCCCGATGAGCGCATCGCCAAGTACCCCTTGGCCGAACGGGACCACAGCAAACTGCTGGTCTACCGCGACGGACAGGTGAGCGAGGACCGGTTCTACCACATCGGCGATTACATCGCACCCGGTTCACTCCTTATATATAATAATACGCGTGTGATACAAGCCCGGCTGGAGTTTCATAAGCCGACCGGTGCGCGCGTGGAGGTGTTCTGTCTGGAACCCATCACACCGCATGACTATCAACTGTCGCTCGGTTCGACGACCGGGTGTACGTGGAAATGTATGGTGGGAAACGCTAAGAAATGGCACGATGGGGCGATTGAGCTTCAAGCGGGAGCGTTCACGCTCCGCGCCTACAAGGAGCAGACGCTCGGTAACACCTTCGCCGTTCGGTTCGAGTGGGACGGGGACCATGTGTCGTTTGCCGAGATCTTGGATGCCTTGGGCGAACTGCCTATTCCGCCGTATCTCAACCGCAAGACCGAAGAGAGCGACAAGACGACCTATCAGACCGTCTATTCGCGCATCAAGGGTTCGGTTGCTGCCCCGACAGCGGGACTCCATTTCACACAGAACGTGCTCGATGACCTGCGCAACCGCGGTATCGAGACCGATGAGGTGACGCTCCATGTCGGAGCAGGGACCTTCCTGCCCGTCAAGACGGCGGATGCCAACGAGCACACGATGCACACGGAGATCATTGCCGTGCCTCGTGCTACCATTGCGCATATAATGAAGCAATTAGGCCATATCGTAGCCGTTGGAACAACATCCATGCGTACGCTGGAGAGCCTGTATTTCATGGGATGCAGTCAGTCGCCTTCCGTGTCGCAGTTCGAACCCTACGAACGCGACTACACGATGAGTGCACGCGAGGCGCTGCAGTCCCTGCTCGACTGGATGGACGCGACCGGACAGGACACACTCCATGCCGAGACGCAGATCATGATCAAACCCGGCTACACCTTCCATATCGTGGACCAGCTGATCACCAACTTCCACCAGCCGCAATCGACCCTGCTGCTGCT
Source organism: uncultured Bacteroidales bacterium (assembly GCA_902785605.1). GTDB lineage: Bacteria > Bacteroidota > Bacteroidia > Bacteroidales > Paludibacteraceae > Colicola. The sequence continues at coordinate 8,190 of CACZZL010000021.1, read as the reverse complement.
CGTCAGCGCGTTCGTCGGAGGCGATTGGCACACCATCTACGACTATGCCCTCTCGCACGATTTCCGTTTCCTCAGTTACGGCGACAGTTCTATCCTAAATCGAAAATCATAAATTTGAAATTTGAAATCATAAACATGATCGACACCCATTGCCATATTGACGAAGAAGCCTTTGCGCCGGACCGGGAAGAGGTCATTGCGCGGCAGCGTGAAGCCGGTGTGCAGGCGATGATTGTGCCGGGCGTGAACGTGGCATCGATCGAGACGGTGCTGGACGTGTGTCATGCCCATCCCGGATACTGCTACCCCGCTTTGGGACTCCATCCGGAGGATGTGAAAGCCGATTGGCAAGAGCAATTAGGCATCGTCGAGAACGCGATCCGTGCGCATCGACACGAACTGGTGGCGATCGGGGAGATCGGACTCGATTACTATTGGGACAAAACCTACAAAGAGGCACAGCAAGAGGTGTTGCGTCGCCAATTGATGCTCGCCCGGGAACTGGATCTGCCGGTTATCCTGCATAACCGCGAAGCGACCGAAGATATTCTTTCCATAGTAAAAGAAATCGTAAATCGTAAATCGTCAAATGGTAAATTAGTTGGGGTGTTCCATTGTTTCAGTGGCAGCAAAGAGACCGCGCAGCTCATTCTCAACCTGGGTTTCTACCTCGGTATCGGCGGAGTGCTGACCTTCAAGAACAGCAAACTCGCTGACACGATCGCCGAACTGAATAAACTTGAAATCATAAATCCTAAATTTGAAATCATCAATCGTCTCGTGCTCGAGACGGACGCCCCTTACATGGCACCTGTTCCGCATCGGGGGGAACGGAATGAGAGTCGTTTCATGGACCATGTGGCAGAGCGATTGGCGCAGGCGTTAAATGGTACGAAAGAGCAGATTATTGAGGCAACAAACGCCAATGCAAGGCAACTTTTTGGCATAAAATGATTAAAATTCACAAAAAAATGCCCAAACTCTTGCGTATGTCACAAAAAAGCAGTACCTTTGTAGCCGATTATGAATAATGCCCCCCTTGGAGGGGCTTGGGAGAGATGCTCGAGTGGTTGAAGAGGCACGCCTGGAAAGCGTGTAAACTCCAAAAGGGTTTCCGGGGTTCGAATCCCCGTCTCTCCGCAAAGGATTTTGCTACGAGCCGGGGAAGGAAGCTCGCTTACGGACACGGCTGAAGCAAAAGACTTGCCCAGGATACCACCGGTAGGCTGGGCTTGCAAGGAGTGAAGCGACGAAGCAATCCCCAAGAAACAGAGATACAATAAAAACACAAATAACTTAAATTAATTTTTTATTCTCATGAAAAAAGTATTTGCAACCCTTACGGTGCTCGCTATGCTGACTTTTGGTAGTGCAGCAGTAATGGCACAAGACGAAGCAGCCGCTCCTGCAGCAGAGGCAGCTGTAGAACAAGTTGACGAAACCGCAGCTCCTGAAGCAGCAGAGGCAGAAGCCGTTGAGGCTCCCGCAGCTGAGCAGAAGGACAACGCAGTTGTTGCTCTTCACAAGACGCTGAAGACGAAGTTCATCGAAGGTGGCGCAGGCTTCATGGCTTTGACGCTGATCACCCTTATCTTCGGTCTCGCTCTTTGCATCGAGCGTATCGTTTATCTGTCGCTTAGCAAAACGAACACCAAAGTTCTGTTGGCTAAGATTGAGGACGCTCTTAAGAAAGGTGGCATTGACGCAGCTCTCGACGTTTGCCGCAATACCCGCGGACCGGTTGCCGCTATCTTCTATCAGGGTCTGAGCCGTTATCATGAAGGTGTAGACGTAGTAGAGAAGACCGTTGCTTCTTACGGTGGTGTTCAACTCGGTTTGCTCGAGAAGAACCTGTCTTGGATCACCCTGTTCATCGCTATCGCTCCGTCTCTCGGATTCTTGGGTACCATCATCGGTATGATCGAGGCATTCGATAAGATTCAGCAGGTAGGTGATATCTCCGCTACCGTTGTTGCCGGTGGTATCAAGGTCGCTCTGTTGACTACCCTCCTCGGTTTGATCATCGCTGTTGTACTGCAGTTGTTCTACAACTACATTCTCAGCCTCATTGAGGGTCTCGTGAATGAAATGGAGGACAGCTCGATTAGCCTGCTTGACTTGGTGGTTGAATACGACGCTGCTCAAAAGAAATAAGCTGAAAGCGAACGCTGAAAGCTGAAAACTATTGTTTAACAAAACAATTTTTGAGCAATATGAAAAATTACAAATTAATACCTAAGATTACCCTTTGGACCCTTCTGGGTCTGGGAATCGTTGTGGCGGGGTTGTTCTTCCTCATACAACAACCTCCTACGGGCGGTGATATGGAGAAGTACTATATGGACGTAGCAGGTGAGCAGACTCTTGTACCGCGTTTCACCGGTCTGTTCCTCGTTTGGAACTACGTGCTCCTCGGACTCGCTGCATTGGCTACCCTCGTAGTCGTTATCATCGAGTTCTGCAAGAACCTCCAAAACGACCGCGCCAAAGCATTCAAGACACTGGGCTTCGTGATCGGTTTCATCGTTCTGGCAGTTATCTGCTGGGCACTCGGTAGCTCTGAGCCGATGAACATCGTCGGATTTGAACTCCACGGAACCGAACAGGAGATCGCTGACTGGTGGGCCTTCTGGGGCAAACTGGCTGACGCCGTTATCTACTTTGTATATATCCTCTTCTTCGCTACCATCGTTACGATGATTTGCGGTGCAGTGATTAGACGTATACGTAAATAATTGAACTACTATGGCAAAGAAAGTCCCACAGATTAACGCCAGCTCCATGGCCGACATCTCGTTCTTGTTGCTGATTTTCTTCCTGGTAACAACCTCTATGGATGTGAATCAGGGACTCGCTCGCCGTCTGCCTGCACCTATTCCTCCCGATCAGAAAGCGGAAGATAAGGATATTAACAAGCGGAACCTGTTGGTAGTGAAGATTAACTCCGCTAACCAACTCATGGTACAAGGTGAGCTGACTGATGTCAAGAAACTGAGAGAGAGAGCCAAAGAGTTCATATTGAACGAGAACAATGCCGACTACTATCCGAAGGTGTTCGAAGAGGACTTTGTTTTGAATGGCAAAACAGAGCGTATCAAGTACACCAAGGATCACGTCATCTCCGTCCAGAACGACGTAGATACGCAGTATCAGGCATATCTGGAAGTACAGAATGAACTCGTTGCGGCGTACAATGAATTGCGTGAAGCGTGCGCAAAGAAATATTATCACAAGTCGTACAACGAACTCGATGAGGAGGACCAGAAACTGATCCAGAAAGTATATCCTCAGAAGATTTCGGAGGCTGAACCTAAAAATTACGGAAACTGATATGGCAAAGATTCGTAGAAATGAGAAACGTGAGATGCCGGCGCTCAACACGTCGTCTCTCCCTGATATCATCTTCATGCTGCTCTTCTTCTTCATGTCAGTAACGTCCATGAAAGAGGTCAGCTACAAGGTGCAGTTCAAGAACCCGCAAGCTACTGAGCTTACCAAGTTGGAGAACAAATCGCTTGTGCGTTATATCTACGTCGGTACACCGACCGCAGAATTCCGCAAACAGTACGGTGCTGAAACGCGTATCCAGCTCAACGACCAGTTCGCAGAGGTGAACGAGATTGGTGAGTACATCATCAACGAGCGTTCGTCCATGAAAGAGTCCGATCAAGGTCTTATGACTGTTTCGATCAAAGCCGACAAAGATACCAAGATGGGTGTCATCGCCGACATCAAACAGGAACTGAGACGCGCCTACGCGCTCAAGATCAGTTACGCTGCTACACAGCGAACCAGTTACTAAAAAGAGAAGCCGCTCACTCGAGCGGCTTTCTTTTTTTATTGGGCCTGTTTCAGTTTGGAAATCACTTTGTAGGTCAACTCCAGCTGTCCGAGCCACAGGAGCTTACCGCTCTGCGGACTGCCGTTCGAGTCGTACCAGGGCAGCACGCGGATCACCAGCGTCTCACCGCCCGGGATCAGAATCGGCTGGTCCAGCACAATCACCACCTCTTTGTTCTTCGGCAGCGCCGTGTTCTCGTAGATAGTCGTCACATCGCGGAAGTTATCCCCGAACCCGTAGTTGATGTGGAGGTTCATTCCCTCCCCGCCTTTAGCGCGTACGGGCAGCACGATCTTCTCCACCACCATTCCTTTCTTACCGACCGGCTCGAGGCGGTACTCCAGGTAGCGGTTCGCCACCTCGTCGATCTCACCGGCCGGCCATGCACCGCCTTGGGCGATGTAGTACTGTCCTTCCACCACATCCATATGCTGCACCTTATCCGGTACAAGCCGTTTATCGAAGAACAGCGTCCCTTCGGCCTCCACTGCAGCACGTTTACCGCTCTCCTCAATGGCGAACGCATAAGCGTGATACTCCTCAATGCTCGGAAAGACCATCCACGGTTTCATCTCCTCAATCTCCGACCACATGATCAGGATATACGCCTGCATGGCCACCATCATACCACCGACCATGCTCGTGTGGGTCTTGTCCCCGCAGTTGAAGAACTGCGACATACATTTCTCCTGACCGGCATACTCGAAGAAATCCTTGGAGCGCGCTGTCATGTCGAGGAACGGCACACCCATCTCTTCCGCCACTTCGCGCATAGAGCGGACGTAGTCCTTATCCTCCGCCAACTTATGGCATCCCTCGTTACTGATGGTTCCGTCCGGTTGGAAATACGCACGGCAGACAGGAGACACCAGAATCGGTTTCACACCCATCTCACGGGCTTCGTTGATGTAGCGACGCAGGTACATTTTGTAGGTCGTGTTGGGCTCGGTGCCGCGCATGTCGGTCAGCGTGTCCTTGCCTTCCGCCCGGAGTTGGGCGTTCTTGACATACACATCCTCGCCCTTGCACTTCTCGTCGTTGTGCGCGAACTGAATGATGAGGTAATCGCCCGCTTTCATCTGCTGCTTGACACTCGGCCACAGGTTCTCCGTCTCGTAGAACGTACGGGTGCTCGCACCGCTCTTACCGCGGTTGTTCACTTCCACACTGTCCGGGTTGAAGAACGCCTGCAGGTACATACCCCACCCGCGTTTGGGGGTCGCAGCGGGTTTATACTCCGACATCGTACTGTCGCCAATCGTGTGCACACGCCGCTTCGCTGCCTCTACCGGCAACACCAGCAGCACCGCACATAACAATACCAGAATCTTACGCATAGCTATACTTGTTTTCGTTTATGGCGCAAAGGTACAATATTTTTTTGGAACAGACAAGTATTTGACGGTAAAAAATCGATTTTTTCTTGCATATATGCGAAAAAAGCAGTACCTTTGCACTCGCAAACAACAACATCAGATATGAAAAACGAGCTCAATGCCTTGATCATGGAGGCAATGAAAAACCATGACAGTGTGCGCACAGAGAGTCTGCGCGCCATCAAGAGTGCGTTCCTCAACTGGTCGACCAGCAAGGAGAACGCCGGTAAGGAACTGACCGAAGCGGATGAGATCCAGATCATCAAGAAGATGGTCAAACAGCGTCAGGAATCCGTCGAGCAGTACCTCGCTGCAGGACGTCAGGAACTTGCGGACGCCGAGAACGCACAGATCACCGTCCTCGAAACCTTCCTGCCCAAGGCAGCATCCGAAGAGGACATCGTCCGCGCTTTCAATGCCGCCAAAGAGGCCAACGGCTGGGAAGCGGAGAAGAAGAACATGGGCCTGTTCGTCAAAGCCATCAAAGCGGCCCTGCCCAATGCCGACGGCAAAATGGTCGCCCAAGTCGTCCAGAGCCAATTGGTATAATCACTCTTTCTTTCTCGCCTCGTCGAACTTGGCTTTCATGGTCGGGTTGCCGTAAGTCAGGCGCTTGACCGTCACCTCCTGCAGTTTCTTGTCTGCCGCGTTGAGGTTGTCACCCGACTTAACGAGGTTCTCACGCACTTTGGTGAGGTGCGCGATGGTCTTGTCGATCTCGTCAATTGCATCGGAGAAGCGCTCATTGGCCAGGCGCACATTACGCGTGAAGCTGTCTTTGAACGTCATCAGTTTCTCTTCGAAGTTCGTTACATCGACCTGCTGCGCCTTAACCAGCGCCAACTCACGTTTGGCGTCTAGGCTCTTTTTGTTGGCTTGGCAGAGGAGCGTGATGAGCGGAATGAAGAACTGCGGACGGATGACGTACATCTTCTCGAAACGATGGCTCATGTCCACAATGCCGCCGTTATACAGTTCGCTGTCCGGCTCGAGCATGGACACCAGTACGGCGTATTCGCAGCCTTTCTTTTTGCGGTCGGCATCCAACTTAGCCAGGAAATCCTCGTTCTTATGCTTGGTCGCCGTCTCGTCGTTCTCGTTCTTCATTTCGAACATGATGGAGATATACTCTACTCCGTCCTCGCTCTTGTCGCGGAACACGAAATCGCCCTTCGTGCCTTCTACCACCTCGTTGTCTTTCTCGAAGTACGCATTCGGCATGAGCGGTCGTATCAGTTGGTTGAAGAGCGCTGAGCAATGGATCTCCAGCGTCTCGCCGACCATCTTGGTCGATTGGCGCAGTTTCAGATCCTTGTAATACGCCACCTGCTCTTGTGCGGCTTTGAGCTGCGTATCCATCTGGGTCTTCACTTGTGCCAGTTCCTGCTCTTTTTTCATGTACGCTTCGGTGGCCTGCTGACGCACCTGTGCCACGGCTAACTGCTTGGCTTGTTCAGCCTGCTGGAGCTGCGACTGGAGTTGCTGCAATTGCAGTTGCAATTGGGTCTGTTTCGCTTGATCCTCGGCCTTACGACGTGCCTCTTCCGCTTGCTCACGAGCCTTCTGGTTCTGCTCCAACTCATGGATTCGACGCGCCAGTTCATGCTCGAACTCCGCATTCCGCACCTGACCTAACAGCGCTACGTAGTCACTCTCATCAACGGTAAACACATTGCCGCAATGCGGGCATTTCAATTCTTTCATAATTATATCAATTTTGCGTATTTTCTTACTTGGGGTCAAACATACCGATGATGCGGCGAAGGTAATTGGGGTCGGCGAAATCGCGGAAACCGGTGTCTTGTTGGTTGAGCGGTTCGATAGCCTGCATATCCGCCTCGGAGAGCGAGAAATCGAAGATGTCGAAATTCGCCGCCATTCGTTCTTTGTGCATCGATTTGGGGATGGCTACGATGCCGCGTTCGATGAGCCATCTGAGGGCTACTTGTGCAGGCGTCTTGCCGTATTGCGCACCGATAGAGGCCAGCACAGGGCTCTTGAGCAGATCATCCGATCCTTGCCCTAACGGTCCCCATGCCATCATCTGTGTGTCATAGCGCGCCATCTCCGGAAGGATCGTCCGTTGTTGCGAGAGTACGCAGCACTGGAGTTGGTTGATGGCCGGCTTGACATCCACTACAGACGCGAAGTCGTAGAATCGGCAGGCCTGGAAATTACTCACACCGATTGCGCGTGTCATCCCCTGTGCGTACGCTTTCTCCATCGCGCGCCAGGAGCCGAACACATCCCCGTAGGCCTGATGAATAAGCAACAGGTCCACGTAGTCCGTTTGCAGTTTGCGCAGGCTCTGTTCAATGCTTCGTGCGGCTTTCTCTTCGCCGGCATTGGTAATCCAGATCTTCGTGACAATGAAGATGTCCTCGCGCGGGATGCCCGAACGACGAATCGCGTCTCCTACACCTTGTTCATTATCGTACGCTTGCGCGGTATCAATGAGGCGGTACCCCACTTCGAGCGCTTCGCGCGTACAACGCTCTGCCTCCTGAGGCGGCACCTTGAACAGTCCGTAGCCCAGAAGCGGCATTGTGATGCCATTGTTTAGTCGAATCGTTTGCATAAGGGTAAAGTTAAAATAAATTCGGGGCAAAGGTACAACAAATTTTTGAAATGTGCAAGATTTTAAACGAAATAATTCATCTGTGCTTGCACATGGAAGTTACTTCGGTTAAAAGATTGCCGTTTGCACAACAGTGCTAACGTACTTTCGAAGGGGCCCCTCTGGGGGAGGAGGTCGAAGGTACAACATTTTTTTGAGATATGCAAATTTTAATGGACAAATTGGCAGAAGGTGGACAATTTGGCACGAAAGATGGACATATTGGCAGGGATTTTAGGGTTGGCACATAATTTGCAACTATTAGGGTGAAAACGCAATTACGCATACTACGCCAACAACGTAAACTACGCAAGCTACGTTAAACAATGTTTAACTAAATTTGGAGGATTAAATTA
>CACZZL010000020.1 GCA_902785605.1 uncultured Bacteroidales bacterium | reverse complement strand
GATGACCTCATCGTCCGCAAAGTTTATCCGGAGATTCCTCCTCGCGTGGAGTACAGCCTCTCGCCGATGGGCAAGGAACTGGTGCCTATTGTGCAGGAACTGACGGCATGGGCATCCAAGAACTTGCCGACGATCATGGAGCATCGTCAGCAGTTCGAGGTGTAAGCTTTTCCCGCGTTAGGGATTGGAAGTGCGTTTGAGTACTTGCGTCATACAATGGGCAGCTCCGTAGCCGTCAATAAGGCTCTCCAATGGAATCCATTCCACGGTCACTCCGGCATCCGCCAGACGCTGCTGATACGCTTTGCTCTGCCCTGCTACCGCCATAATATGCCGGGGTGCGATAGTGAGATAGTTATTGGCATAGTGCATCTCGTCCTCCTGATCAATAGGGATGATCTCAAACCCTCGTCCGCGCATGTAGTCCACGAACGGCAAGTCTTTCTGCAGCAAGCTGTACGGCTTTGTACCGGGTTCGCGTGCATAGATGTCGCAGGTGTTAAATTCCGGCTCTCCCGGCTTGGCATTCAGACGACTGCTAACCATGGTACACAGATCGCGGTCGATGATGTTAAAATGTGTATCAAGGTGCATCTGCATCTGCCAGCGTTTATGGTCACGTACCACGACGATCGTGTCATGTCCGAAAGCGTCCGCGTCCATGATCTGACGGATTCCCTCTTCGTTGGTACGCATACCGCAACCGATAAACGCAACTGTTCCTGCGGGAATATAATCGCCCCCTTCGAGCCGTCCGTTTCCTTCGATTCGCAGCACAGGCGTCAGTCCTAAATGCCGATAACATAGGTCAATGATAGCGGTTTCCGCAGCCCTTTGCGGGGAGTTCATGCGGCAGATGATATGTCCGCGAGGCGTAGTGATACTCTGGTCACGCGTAAAATAGAGGTTCATCAAGGGTTCATGCACATACTCCGCCTCCACGCCGGTGTTGTTATCCGCAGGCAAGAGTCTGACCGCAGGACGGAGCAAAATACAGCGTATCAGGTCTGCACGGCTCATTTGGGAGAGAATCTCCTGCCGATAAGCCTCAGCATCGGCTTTATCAGCATCCGGCATAGCGTTGATGTCGTATGTCAGTTCCTGGTCTGCCAACATCCGCAAGGTGTCCATCGACACTTCGTTCAGGATACCAGTTACGGTATAGACACGGATGCCGTTCGCCTCCAACAGGCGAATGTAAGTGCAATGCTCTTCCGCTGCTTTGTCCACATCGAAATAGTGTTCAAACAGACCTGCCGAGGGATGAATGACCCCATCGAACAACTCCTGTCCGGGTGTATGCATCAAGATCACTCCTGCTCTATCCCACTCTGCCCGAGGATAGTCCATGGATACTTGTTCTTGCTGACGCTGCATTGTGCATCCGGTCAGGATCAGCGAGGCACAGAGGAGTGCCGATAAAAAATGCTTTGTCATATATATGCGATTTTGCCTGCAAAAGTACAAAAAATTAATGATTTTCATCTTTCTCATTTATACATCAAAGAATCCTAATTGGCTGATAGCAGTTAGCATACGATTGACATACGCGCTATCCGGTGCAGACCAATGGAATCCCAAACGGAGCAGGACAGCGGAGGTATAGCGGTTATCCCGCTCGATGGTGACTGCTTTCTGTCCATGCGTCATGTCTTGGTATGCCAAGAGAGCGGACATGAGGCTGGCTTTCTTCGGGTCTTTGCTGGCCTCGAGAATCGCTTTCTGGAACTCGTCTTCCTCCACGTAACGGATAGACTTGCCTATCTTCTCAAAGCCCGCGAGGATATCGCCCAAGAGGTCGGTATGGTTGTTGAAGGGCTGGAAGACATTACACTCCTTCGGCGTAGATGCAAGTAGCACGACAGCCTTTGCGGTCTCGTTCACCGGTGAGAACTCCGCCAGCGAATCGTATTCGTCTATCGGACAGCAGCCGAGCGTGGAGAACACTTTGAGTCGTCCCATGTAACTGTTTGTCTGGAAGTTCGCCTGGAATTCTCCGTCGTAGCTACGGGCTGCGAGGTTACCGACACGCATGACCTTAGCGTTCAGCCCATGACGAGCGACCGCTTCGAGGATGACTCGTTCAGCGAGGAACTTCGACCGCATATAGCGGTTATCAAGGAACTGACCGAAGTACAACAAGCGTTCCGACAGTTCGGGTACTGCCTTGCCGTCACCGCGATCTACCCATATCTCTCCGACAGAGGTAGTGGATATATGTACAAGCCGTGCGCCGGTCTTCAGACAGAACTCCACACAACGCTCCGCGCCACCGATATTCACTTGCTCAATGTCGTCGGTCTTGGAGAAGTGCTTGACGTTCGCTGCACAGTTGAAGACGGTGGTTATATTTGAAATTTGAGATTTGCCATTTGACATTTGGTCATTTATGTCGTTTGTCACATCGCCATTGACAACGAAGAGACGGGTGCCGAAGAGTTCATCAAAACGCCGGTCGAAATAGTAGAAGAGCAAGTTACGCAGACGTCGTTGCGCATCGTGCTGGTCTTTTCCGCGAACAAGACAAGTGATGGTCTTGGCGTCCGAATCAATCAGTTCGCGCAGGACATGGATGCCGAGATAACCGGTAGCACCGGTGAGCAGTACATTGCCTAACTCCTGACGCTCTCCGCGCAGGAACGTATTGAGATTATTGCGTTGCAGAATGGCATCAATGCCTGAGTAATCAAAGTTATTTTCATCGGCTACGGGTGAGGGGTTACCGGTTACGGGTGCTTCTCCTGAGAGGAACTGAGACAGGAGACGCGGCGTCGGATGGGTGAAGATATCACCGTAAGCGACATGCTTTCCGGCTTTGTCCGCTTCGATGATAACACGCGTAACCATGAGCGACGTACCGCCGAGTTCAAAGAAGTTATCCGTAGCACCTATCTTGTCCTGATTTAGGATGGACGCGAAGATGTCGCAGAAGAGTTTCTCGTTGTCGTTAGCCGGCTCCACGTAGTCGCGGTCGGTGTCGGTGAGTTGCGGAGCAGGAAGGGCACGTTTGTTCACTTTCTGGTTCTGGTTCAGCGGGAATTGAGTGCCTGGATGTCAATCTTGCTGTCGCTGACGATATATGCCGCGATGAACTTACCTCCGTTGGGGTAATCAAAGGCCTGTACGGTAGCATCGTTGATGCCCGGGAACTCACGGATGACCGCCTCGACCTCTTTGAGTTCGATACGGAAACCGCGGATCTTCACCTGACCGTCCTGTCTTCCGACAAACTGAATGTTTCCGTCCTCCAGGTAACGCACGACGTCGCCTGTTCTGTAGCAGCGAAGACCATTCCAGTCGATATACGTTTCAGCCGTTTTGTCAGGACGGTTGAGGTAGCCACGGCCTGTAGCACCTACAGGCACACGGTGCAGGTCCTTATCAACGATGAAGAGCCGGAAGTTATCCAGCGGTTTGCCGATAGGGATATTCTTCTCCTGCTCATGTATCGGGTAAGTGGTCGTGAAGATCGTACACTCGGTCGGACCGTACCCGTTATGAAGCAGGTAGTTAGCCGGCGGCGCGATAGTCGCGAGTTTTTCTCCTCCCACAGACAAGTGCTTGAGGGAGTGGTTATCGCAGTTCTGCGCAAACTGATAGCCCACCTGGGTCGTCATGAACGAATGGGTGATGCCTTCGGCCTCGAAGTAATGATTCAGATCCGGCAGGTTCAGACGAATATCTTCGCCGATGATATAGACTGCTGCACCGCAAGTGAGCGCGGGGTACATGTCCATCATGTTCGCATCGAAACCGAACGAAGCATATGCTGCCACTTTGTCTCCGGCATGCAGCTCGTAGTAACGATGGTACCAATGACAGAACGCCACAAGGTTGCGATGCTCCAGCTGGCAACCTTTCGGCACGCCGGTAGAACCCGAAGTATAAAGGAGGATGAATAAATCCGAGGGATTTATATTTGTGATTTGTGATTTGTGATTGGTGATTTGTAATTTCCCTAACTCCTTGGTCAGCAGAACCGGGCCCTCGTATTCGTTAACGATGGGACGGAGGTCTTCATCCGCAATGAGGAGGGATGCGTTGGCATCCTTCATCATAAAGTTCAGACGCTCTGCCGGATAAGACGGATCGAGCGGTTGATAAGCGCAACCGGCTTTGAGGGCAGCCAACGAAGCGACTACCATCCATTCGGAACGGTTGATGAGGATAGAAACAACTTTCTCTTTCGTATCGTTGCCAATGACCTCTATGATCCGTGCAGCGATGGCGTCCGTCTGCTCATCGACCTCTTTGTAGGTCAGGCGGACGTCGTGATAAACGACGGCGAGGTTATCGGGCGTCTCGGCTGCTTGCTTACGGAAGAGCGAGACGATGGTCTGGGTGTCGTCATAAGGCACCTCAGTCTGATTGAACGAGTCGAGCACCGCTGTCTGTGCTTCATTAAGAAGCGATATAGCACGCAAAGGAGCGTCAGCGTTCGCTGCAAAAGCCAGCACGGCGTTCGCTACCGACTGCGCGAGGTTGGTAATCAGCGCTTCGCTGTACCATCCGTTGTCGTACTCGACGGCGATAGACGGCACACCGTCCATCGGCATGATATAGAACGCAATCTTGAATTTCGGCACGTTCTGTTCCATGGTCTCGTCCGCAAAAACAGGCTTGCCGAAGACGGAGTAGTTGCTCAGCACGCCCATCTGGTAAGCGAACATGATCTCCGCCTTCAGGTCATAATCCGCCGCAACGCGTGCAAAGGGATAATCCTCGTGTGCGAGCGTTTGCTCGAAGGACTGCGCGTTCTCGCGGACGAACTCCTCAACCGTCTGGTTCGCTATCTTCGTAGTCAGCGCGAGGGTGTTGACGAACATTCCCATGGTGTTGTTCACCCGCAGGTTGCTTCGTCCGTTGGAGATGGTGGTGATGCACACATCGTCCGTTCCTGCAAAACGTGCCAAGGAATAATAGACGGCGCTAAGGAGCACAGCTGCCGGCGTCACGCCTAACTGCGCAGCGTATTTCTCCGCTGTCTGCATATCAAAAGGTACGCACACGCGTCCGTTCTCGCCTTGTGGCAGGGCGTTGGTGAGGTCGGGTTGGATCTCGGTGACGCTCTCGATGCCAGTGAGACGCTCGGCGAAGAAATCCTTAGCGGCTTTGAAGGACTCGCCATTTTCAGCGGCTTTCTGCTCCGCCACGAACTGCGGATACGAGCACATCTCGGGTTCTATCTCTTTGCCTTCCAGCAAGTCGCAGATCTCATGGATGAAGAGGTCGTACGATGCACCGTCACAAACGAGGTGGTGAATGTCGCTCAACAGATACAGGTTCTTCTCCGTGCGCACGATGAAGAAACGGAAAAGCAGGTCTTTCTGCAGATTGAACGGCTGTACGAACTCATGCTTGAAATCGTCCATCTGCGCCTCTTCGAGTGCTTTCTCGGGCACGTCGATATGCGCCTCGTTCATCATCTGTTCGTCGATGGTCTGGATGACATTCGCTTCTTGTGTAGCGAAATGGACGAAGAGCTCGGAGTGGTTGAGTACTGCCTTGCGGACCGCTTGCCGCAACGCCTCCGTCTCTACTTCCAAAGGCATCTGAGTACAGATCGGCACGTTATATAGCGTCGAGGTCGGGTTCTTCATGCACTCGAAATAGACGCCGAGTTGAGCAAAGCTCAAGGGAGCTTCGCTCATTTGAGATTGGTCATTGGTAATTGGTGATTGGTCATTGGTGATTGGTGATTGATGACCGCCTAACATCGCAGCGAGTATCTCATTCTCGATGGCTTGGAGGGTGATACCTTTGGTCATCTGTTTGGCATCGAGTTGGACGCCGAAACGCTTGAATATCTGGGTTGCCAACTTGATGGCGGCAATAGATGAGAGACCCATGTAGCGCAGGTCGGTGGTGATGCCGAACTCCTCCATGTTGACAATCTTCGCGATGATGTCGTGTAGCTCCTGCTCGAGGACATTGAGGGGAGCTTCCCCCTCTAGGCGGAGGCCGCTCTCCCCGTTCCGTCGGGGAGACGCTCCGGGTTTGGGCAGGGCTCTTTTATCCACTTTCTGGTTCGGGTTGAGCGGTATAGCGTCAATCTGCATTGTTACCGCGGGCACCATGTACGGCGGTTTGCTGTCGGCGATGAAGGTATTGAGTTCGTCAATATTGATCTTCTCGTCGCTGACGACATAGGCAGCGATGAACTTACCGCCATCCGGGTAATCGAAGGCCTGTACGGTCGCATCCTTGATGCCGGGGAACTCACGGATGATAGCTTCCACCTCTTTGAGTTCGATACGGAAACCACGGATCTTCACCTGTCCGTCGCGTCTGCCGACGAACTCGATGTTGCCGTCCTCGCGGTAGTGAACGATGTCGCCGGTTTTGTAGCAACGCAAGCCGTTCCAATCGACGAAGACTTCTGCGGTCTTCTCGGGTTGGTTGAGGTATCCGAGCGACACCTGTGGTCCGGCTACATAGAGCTCGCCGTCCGTGCCGGTCGGTACTTCTTTGCCGTCCTGCCCCACGACGATGAGTCGCGTACCGTTCGTATTGGCTTTGCCGATAGGTATATTGGGTTCGTTCTGCGTCACGAAGAAACTGCTGACATAGATGGTACACTCCGTCGGGCCGTAGCAGTTCATCAACTTGTACGAAGGCGGATCAAGGCTGATCAGTTTCTCGCCGCCCGTTCCGAGCCACTGCAAGCCCGGGATGTCCGGATAATTGAGCACAAGCTGCGTTGCCATCTGGGTGGTCATAAAGCAGTGGGTAATGTGCTCGTCTTGGATATATTGGTTGAGCCCCTCCAGATCAAAACGGATCTCGTCGCCTACGATACAGATGGTCGCACCTGCTTTGACGCAGCACCACAGGTCCATCTGGAAGGCATCGAAGCCGTAACCGGCGTAGGTGGCGTACTTGCTTTGCGGAGTCAAGCCGATGGCCTGCACATGAAAATCCAGGAATGCCAAGATGTTCGCTTCGCTGAGCATGACGCCCTTGGGGATGCCGGTTGTACCGGAGGTATAGAGCAGCACAAAAGCCTCGTCGCCGTCGTACTTGGCGGCATCTTCCCGCATGTATTTCAGTCGTTCTTCGGGATAGGAGCCATCGAGCGGCATAGCGGTCAAGCCTGCCTTGGCGATAGCAAGAGGTACGAGTACCATCAGTTCATTACGAGGCACGATAAACGCTGCCACTTTGTCGCCGCAACGGGTGACATACTGCGGATCGAGCGTATCCGACAGACGGTCTGCCTCAGCGAAGGTGATGCGTTTGTCTGATGCGATACAGAAGATATCGTTCGGACGCTCGGCTACGTGTTTTTTGAAGTATTCGATTAAGTGTTTCATCTTATTCTATTGTAAAAAGGTTATGAAAACCGCTCATGCGGAAGATGTCGGACACATCTTCGTTGAGGTGTGCAATGCGGATGGAGCCGCCTTTGGCCTGGCTCTCTTTTTTGAGTTGCATGAAGAAACGCAGGCCGGCCGAAGAGATATACTCCAGCTCGCTGCAATCGATCAGCAGTGCCTTGTCGGCGATGTTCAGCACTTGTTGCAGTTCGTCCACCTGGTTGGTGGTGGCAGCGATGTCCAGTTCGCCGGATAAACGTACACAGGTCTTCTCCGGCAGTGTTTCAAAAGTAATCGTTATCATGATCAATTGTGTTTTTTATGCATTTTTAGTTAAATGAATGGTCATCAGTGTCACATCGTCCGCTTGTTCGGCTTCGCCCATGAACGCTTGCACGTCGTTCAACAGGCTGTCGACGTTCCACTGTCCACGTTCCACGATGTCCGCCCACCGTTTCATTCCGAGCATCGTGCGTTGTTCATTGCGTGCCTCGGTGATGCCGTCGGTGTAGAGCACGAGTGTGTCGTCCGGGTTTAAATGGGCACGCTGCTCGGTGAATTGGAACAAGCCGTCATAGCCGATGGGTATGTTGGGGGTAAGGGTTACGGGTGAGGGGTTACGGGTTACGGGAGAGTATATCAGCGGCGCGCAATGCCCGGCATTGCAGTAGATCAGTTCACCGGTCGAGATGTGCAGACAGCCGATAAAAGCCGTGACGAAGGTCATGGAGGGGTTGTTCTCGCTCAGTACCGCGTTCATCTCTTCCATGATCTGTCGGGGCGAATGCGCACGCCCCCTTGCAGCCCGGAAGAGGTTGACGGCCGCGCTCATGAACATAGCAGCCGGCACTCCTTTGCCGCTCACGTCTCCGATGATGAACCACAGTTTATCTGCTTCGAGGTAATAGTCATACAGGTCTCCTCCCACTTCGCGCATCGGTATCAGCCTTGCGTCCAACTGCAGCTCTGCCCGTTCGCCTTGCGCCTTGAGACTATTGCCCTTCAAGATGCCCATTTGGATGTCATGGGCGATCTGCATCTCTTTCTCCATCAGTTTGTTAGCGGTCTCTACGCGGGTGAACGCGTCTTGTTCCTGCTTGATATGACGTAGCAGCAGTCCGAGGATCAGGATTCCGGACAGCAGGACGGTGAGGGTAATGAGGCTGATGCCGGTGATGCTCCGGCGTATGTGGGACTTGGGCACACTGATCACGAGGCGCATGTCTGTCGGAGACAGTGTCTTCTCGAACATGATCCGGTCGCGCACTTTGGTCGCATCCCCGCTTCCGACGATGAGGGTGCCGTCGGTGCTGAACAGTTGACAGACCGCATCGTCATAGGGTTTGACCTCTTCCAACAGTCGCGCCGTCCATGCCAGCGTATAGTCCGCACCCGCGATAGCGACCAGTTGATCCTGCTCGTCGTACACTTGCTGCGAGTAGGTAAAGACGAGGTCTTCGTGGGTGCCATCTTTGTACGGCAGGCTCCAGTGCCCCTCGTTTTTTTCATTCTTGAGCGCACCGGTGTACCAGTCACGCTGTTTATAGGGGATACAATCCTTGGCATCGTAGGCGATGACCGAATCGGCCGTCACACGAAAAGCGGTCGGGCTGCACCATTGTCCGGGGTTCGGCGAACACTCCGGCAGGAACGTCAAATAGCAGCAGTACAGGTCCGGATAATCGTACAGCACTGTTTGTAGCAAGGCGCACAGGTCCTCCGTGCCGGTGTTGAACTCGGTGAAGAATTGGGCGATCTCATCCGTGGCTTCGTGCATGTCGTAGATCTCGAACAGGAAATCTTTCTGTGCCAACTCCATCTTGTAGTCCATCTGCCGCATCAGATCGGCTTTCTCGTGGCGATAGGAGACGATGAACTGAATCGTCATCGCGATGATCAGAAACGCCGCACAAACTATCGGAAGAGATTTCTTTTTCATGGGTATGGTACACTTTTTTACAACTCCACAGCCGGCCAGCCGTAGTCCTGATAGTATCGTATCTTCAGCCCGTACCGGCGGATGTAGTCGCGCAGTTGAGACTGACGTACGGCTTCGCGAACCGTCTCGTTCGAATGCATGTTCTGATAGATGTCGTAGTGCTCGCCGAAGATACGCCGTGCGCTCGCGTCATTGCCGGCGCCGTCTACCGTTTGCTCAAAACTGCATACTCGCCATTCCGGCTCGCCTGCGCAGATGAGCATCTTACCGGCATGGTCACCTCCGGAAACAGTCTTGAGCGTGTCACCGGAGATGTTATACCAATAGATCCAAAAATCGCCCCATACCCATGCTATCTCCGTCTCGCAGTCTTTTTGCGCGACCAGCATCAGCGTGGGGATACACAGTTCGCCTTGCGCATAATAAGGCGCGATCTCTGTGATCAGGTAGTCGCTTATCATATCGCGCCACGCCTGCTCCATGCGGTTGTTGGCGATGTATTGGATGCAGTCGGCTTTGTGCTCATCGAAATCCGATAGCAGCCATTCGCCATTCACGCGTTCCATATATAAACGGTGCTCCTCCACGTCCGTCTCTTCGTCGAAGGATCCGTCTTCCCATTTCTGGCGCACGAGGATGGTCGCTACGGCATGCGTATCGTCTGTTTGGTTGACGGAGAGCACTTCGTAGTCCGCGATTGTGCCGCCGTTGCCGGTAACGAAGTAATAGAGCCACTCATGGTCCATCGCTTCATGTTCCGGAAGGCGGTAGAACATGGTGTCCAAAACGGCATAAAAATCCTCGGTCAGGTAGTGTTTGGATTGCTCCAGCAGTTCATGATCGGGAATGTAGGCACACAACTCGGATGCACGTTCTTTGAGTTGCTCTTCGCTCGTGGTGCAAGCGTTTAACAGCAGCACGGCAGATAAGATGATCAAGACTCGTTTCATTCTATCGAAATCAGAATTCAATTCGCGTGCAAAGTTACAACTTTTTTTTGGAATATACAATATGTTTAGCCCATTATTTGTGCACCAGATATAGCAAAATATAGTAAAAATGCATTTTTTTTGATTTTTCTTTCAAAAAAATTTGGTCATGTCAAAAAAAAGCAGTACCTTTGCACCCGCTTTTGAGAAATCGAAAGTAAAAGCGGTCCATTAGCTCAACTGAATAGAGTACCACACTACGGATGTGGGGGTTGCAGCAAGGATTACGAAGAAATCCGTGATAAAATCACAAGGATTACGAAGAAATCCGTGATAAAATCACAAGGATTACGAAGAAATCCGTGATAAAATCACAAAAGAGTCGCTGATTAGCGGCTCTTTTTGTTTGCAGCGTGTGCTGACTTTTGGGTCAAGCGACGCTGTTGATTGGTCATTTGCGGATTCTTGTATTGGTTGCGTCGTACATCTTTGCCGGTGAGGAACTCGTACCATACGCAGGCGGCTGTGTAACGTCCATAGACGTAGTTGAGATGGTAGCCGTCGCGGCAGAGGGTGTCGCCTAACTTCGTATTCCTTGCGCGTTGTATCGCATCGCCGCAAGGAATGAGGGCTAATGGCGAATGGTTCATGGTTAATGCTCTTGTGCAGGCTTGGATGCTGTCCCACATCTCCTGTTGGTTGTTATGGTAACGCGGATAAGCGGGATGCTTGGCATCGCGACTATAGGCCCAAGTCTGCATCCAACAGAGTTGTGCGTTCGGCTGGTAGGCCCGGACGGTGTCGATGAGCATGGTGAGCCAGGGTTCGTACGTGCTGCGGATACCGCTGTCATGGCTGGCCTGTTGAAGCGATATGTAATCGTATTCGCCGTTCAGCAGGGCTTGACGAAGCGTAATCGTATCTTTGATGACACGACATTGGTGATTGGACATTGGTGATTGGTCATTGGTGCAGACGCGATGCGAATAGGCAGCGGTATCTTGGAGCAGGAACTGAGCGTGTTGCTGCAACGAGCAACCGCCGTAGTACAGGTTATGAATCTCCACCTCAATGCCTTGTTCGGCACAAAGCGGCACGAGTTCCTGCTCGACCGCATCCCACGAGAACGAGTTGCCGATGCACAGGATGCGAATGACGAGCAATATAGTTGAGAGTTGAAAGTTGAGAGTTGAAAGAAGCACGACAGTTGAAAGTTGAGAGTTTTTTTAATGGGCTTCCAGCCAGTTCTCCCCTACTCCGCATTCGGCGATGAGCGGGATAGACAGATGGACGGCGTTCTGCATCTCGGACACCACGATCTGACGCACGCGTTCCACTTCGGTTACGGGCACGTTGAAGTTGAGTTCATCGTGCACCTGCATGGTCATTTGCGCCTGGAGTCCTTCGGCTTTGAGTCTTCGGTGAATGGAGACCATGGCCATTTTGATGATATCGGCCGCAGTGCCTTGGATAGGCGCGTTCACCGCATTACGTTCGGCGAACGAACGAACGGTGGCGTTCTGCGAGTGGATATCCGGCAGGTACCGTTTGCGTCCGAAGAGTGTCTCAGCGTAACCGCGCTGACGCGCCAGTTCTTTCTGGGACTCAATGTAACTGATCACGCGCGGGAAAGCGGCGAAGTAGTCGTCTATGAGTTGCTTGGCCTCCGTGCGGCTGCAGTCCAGTTGCTGCGCGAGACCGAAAGCCGAGATACCGTAGATGATCCCGAAATTGGCCGTTTTGGCCTTCCGACGCTGGTCCTTGGTCACCTGTTCGATCGGCAGCCCGTAGATTTTGGCTGCTGTGGCTGCATGGATATCCTGTCCGCTGCGGAAAGCCGCTAACATATGTTCGTCCTGACTGAAATGGGCCATGAGACGCAGTTCAATCTGGCTGTAGTCGGCGCTGAGGAACAGGCATCCGTCGTCGGGAATGACCGCTTCGCGAATGAAACGTCCCCGCTCCGAACGGATCGGCAGGTTCTGCAGGTTGGGGTTCGAACTGCTGAGACGACCCGTGGCTGTGACGGTCTGGTTATAGGTGGTGTGGATCTTACCATCCGCTGCAATGTAACTCGGCAGTGTGGCTATATAGGTCGAGATCAGTTTGCTCAGGGCGCGGTAGTCGAGGATTGCTCCGACCACTTCGTGCTTGTCCTTGAGCGCCACCAGCACTTCCTCGGAAGTGGAGTACTGTCCGGTCTTGGATTTTTTGGCTTTAGTGTCGAGTTTGAGTTTGTCGAATAGCAGTTCGCCCACTTGACGCGGACTGTTGATGTTGAACGTCTCCCCCGCCAAGGTGTATATATGCTGTTCCAAGGCGTCCAGTTCTTGTTTGAGCGAGGCTTCGGCCTGTTTGAGTTTATCCACATCGATCCGCACACCCGCCGCTTCCATCTCGCGCAACACTTGCACGAGCGGCAGTTCGACCTCGTTGTAGAGGTTCCACAGGTCCGCATCTGCCTTGAGTGCGTTCCAATCGGGCTCCTTGTAAGGATTGAATGCCACCTCGGGGTTGAGAAGGTATTGGCACAAGCGGTTTTCGACGGTGTCATAGGTTACGGGTGAGGGGTTGCCGGTTACGGGTTGTTCTTCCTCTCCGAAGCCAAAGAGGTCGAGTTGGTTCGGGTTACTAGGCTTACTAGGAGTCCTAGGATTCCTAGGGGTACCAGGTTGGCTAGGTAGACTCGAAGCCACCGGCTGCAATTTCTTGAGCAGGGTATTGAACTCGAGTTCGCGATAGAGAGCGGTGAGCGCTTCTATATTGGGTTCTTTCTTGGTTAGGAGCGCTTCGTCCAGCGTAATAGGCACGTCCGTGCGGATGGTAGCCAGGAAGCGGGAGAAACGGATCTCTTCGACCTGCGATTCCACTTTCTGCCGCAGTGCCCCTTTGATCTGATCGGTGTGGGCTAGCATGTTCTCGATCGAGCCGAACTGCTGCAGCAGGGCGACCGCAGTCTTCTCTCCTACTCCTTTGCAGCCGGGGATGTTATCAGACGCATCGCCCATGAGACCAAGCAGGTCAATGACCTGATCTTTGTTGTTCAGTCCGTACTTGTCGCACACCTCTTGGGGCCCCATCAGTTCGAACCCGCCGGTATGACGCGGCCGGTACATGAACACATGGTCGGACACCAGTTGACCGTAGTCCTTGTCGGGCGTAGCCATATAGACCTCAAATCCGGCTTGTTCTCCTTGTCGTGAGAGCGTACCGATGACATCATCTGCCTCAAAACCAGGCACTTCGAGCACGGGTATGTTCATTGCTTGTAAGAGCTGTTTGATGACCGGTACGGCTTTGCGTATATCTTCCGGTGTCTCGGGACGCTGCGCTTTGTACTGCTCATAGGCCTCGTGACGGAAGGTACCTCCGGCCGGGTCGAACGCCACGCCCACATGGGTCGGGTTGATTTTCTTGATCAAGTCCTCCAGCGTCACGGCAAAGCCGAAGATAGCAGAGGTGTTCTCCCCTTTGCTGTTCATGCGCGGTGCACGAATGAAGGCATAGTAGGCGCGAAAGATCATCGCGTAGGCGTCAATAAGAAGCAGTTTTTTCTCTGCCACAAGGGCGCGATTAACTTCGTTTTTCATATTACCATTGGATAGGCTCTAAGCCGTTTTTAATCAGATAGTTATTGGCCGCGCTGAAGTGTCCGCAGCCGTCAAATCCGCGATAGACAGAGAGCGGAGAGGGGTGCGAAGTCTGGAGTACGAGGTGCTTACGACGGTCGATGAACTGCCCTTTACGCTGTGCGTACGAACCCCAGAGCATGAACACGATATGTTCGCGTTCCTTGTTGAGTGCCGCAATCGCCGCGTCGGTCAGTTCTTCCCATCCTTTGCCCTGATGGCTACCGGCTTTGTGTGCCTCGACCGTCAGCGTAGCGTTGAGCAGCAGTACGCCCTGTTCCGCCCATCGGCGCAGATCACCGCTCTGTGGGATAGGCGTGCCCAGGTCGCGATGGATCTCCTTGTAGATATTCACCAGCGAAGGGGGTATCTGCACACCCTCAGGCACGGAAAAAGAGAGTCCCATGGCCTGCCCTTCCTCATGGTACGGGTCCTGGCCGATGATGACCACGCGCACCTTGTCAAACGGGCACGAGTCAAAGGCGTTAAAAATAAGCCCTGCCGGAGGAAAACACCGACAGGTCTTATATTGTTGGCGCACATATTGGGTGAGGAGTTCGAAATAAGGCTTGTCAAACTCCGTCTGCAATACGCGTTGCCAAGATGGGTCTATTCGTACATTCATCAGTCTACAATCAGCATAGCGTCACCGTAGTCGCCGAAGCGGTATCCTTCTTTGATAGCCTCAGCGTATGCGTTCATCGTCTCTTCGTAGCCGGCAAAAGCAGCCACCATGAGCAACTGGCTCGACATCGGCATGTAGAAGTTGACAAAGAAACTGTTGGCCACCGAGAAGCGGTACGGCGGGAAGATGAACTTATTGGTCCATCCGTCATAGGGTTTGAGCAATCCGTTGGTGCCGGCCACGTGCTCCATGGCGCGCATGATCTCCGTACCGACCGCACAGATACGATGCATGGACTCGTGCGCTTCGTTGACCGCTTTGGTCATGGATTCGGGCAGGATGATCTGCTCCGACTCCATCTTGTTCTTCGTCAGGTCCTCAACATCAATATCTTTGAAGATTCCCAGCGAGACATGGCTGGTCATGAACGTAGTTCCGATACCGTGAATCTCCATGCGTTTGAGCAGTTGTTTCGAGAAATGCAGACCCGAAGCCGGAACAGCTACTGCACCGATCTTATCCGCAAAAATAGTCTGATAGCGCTCTGTATCCATCTCGCGAACCGGCTGGTCATGGAACACTTTCTCATACTCGGCTTGGGTGGCCTCGTCCATCGGACGACGGATGTAATACGGCAGCGGTGCGCTACCGAGCGCATAGAGACGGGGCACGAACTCTTCGTTATCATAGTCCGTGAGGAAACGGAATGTACGTCCACGGCTGGTGGTGTTATCGATCACCTCTGCCACGATAGCCGGATCATCGTCAAACGTGATCTTGTTACCGATACGGATCTTACGCGCCGGATCAACCAGCACGTCCCAATAACGGGTACGGTGGTTCAGTTCGCGCAGCAGGAACACCTCAATGAGCGCATTCGTTTTCTCCTTGTGGCCCCACAGACGTGCCGGGAACACTTTCGAATCGTTGAAAACAAACAGGTCGCCTTCATCGAAGTAGTTCACCAGTTCCGGCAGAGTCTTATGCTCTATTTCGCCCGTCTTGCGATGGAGCACCATCAGTCGTGCCTCGTCACGGTAGGAGGCAGGGAATTGAGCAATCAGCGATTCAGGCAGTTCGAACTTGAACTGGCTGAGTTTCATATCATTCGATTTGTACATATCTGTATTCGTTCAGTTTCTCTAAAAATTGTTCTATTGTCAAGCAGTCCTCCACGCGGGTGTTGCCTACTCGTGTTCGGCGGAGGGCGATCAGGTGCGCCCCGGAGTTCAGTCGTTCGCCGATGTCACGTGCCAAGGCCCGGATGTAAGTCCCTTTGGAGCACACGACGCGGATGGTCAATTGCATGGTCTCAGCATCGAACGACAGCACCTCTATCTCATCAATCAGCAGCAGCTTAGGTTTGAGTTCCACCGTTTCGCCTTTGCGGGCCAGTTCATAGGCACGTTTGCCGTTGATCTGCACCGCGGAGAACATAGGCGGCACTTGCCATTGTTCACCCAGGAACTGCGGAATCGTTTGTTCAATTAGTTCGCGCGTTATATGCGCAGTCGGATAGGTCGCATCTATCTCTTTCTCCAGATCGTAGGAAGGGGTCGTTGCGCCTAATTGCAAGGTCGCGATATACTCCTTTACATCGTACTGAAGTTGGTCTATCAGTTTCGTTTTCTTGCCGGTACAGACGATCACCACGCCCGTAGCCAAGGGATCCAAGGTGCCGGTATGACCGACTTTCAGTTTCTTCTTTCCTATCTTTTGGCACAGATTCCACCGCACTTTGGCCACCACATCAAACGATGTCCAATGGAGCGGTTTGTCAAACGCCAGTACTTCCCCTTGCTCAAAATCCCACATATCAGAACACTTCCGCAAAAATAGCTACCGAGCCGACTATAGCGCAGTACAGAGCGAACCATACCAAGCGTTGACGGCGTACGATCTCGATCATGAAACGGCAAGCAAAACAACCGGTCAGGAAAGCGGCGAAGAACCCCACTAATGCGGGCACAACACCCAGGTCGCTGACCATTTCCCCTTTGGCGAACTTGAGCACATCGAGGAAGGCCTCGCCCATGATAGGAATCAGCACCATGAGGAACGAGAACTGTGCTACGCTCTCCTTCTTCACCCCGCAGAGCAGACCGGTAGCAATCGTTGTACCGGAGCGGCTCAGACCGGGCAGCACAGCACAAGCCTGTGCAATACCGATGATGATAGCATCCTTATACCCCACCTCATGGCCTGCGTTCTGACGTTTCTTCTGCAGGTATTCGCTCAAGGCGAGTAACAGGGCCGTGATCAGCAGGCAGATACCCACTAACAACAAACCGTTGCCGAAGAAGGACTCGACCTGATCTTTGAAGAACATACCGACGATGAACACCGGAATCATGGACACGAAGATCTTAGCTACGTAGTCCTTCTCTGCATTCCACTGCAGCGTAGTAAACGTCCCTTTGAACAGACGCGCCACCTCGTACCACAGGATGACCAGTGTGGAGAGCACGGTGGCTGCATGCACGATGACAGCGAAGGTCAGGTTCTCCTCACCTGCTGTGCCCAACAGGGCTTGTCCGATCTCCAGGTGACCGGACGAGGAAACCGGCAGAAACTCCGTCAGTCCCTGCACGATGCCTAATATCAATGCCTCGTACCAACTCATTTCTTCTTACGACGGAAAAGGATGGCAAAAAGCATGAACACAAAGCCGAAGAGCGAGATCATCGGCCCTACCGTGATTCGACGGAAGGAGAAGATATCGGGATTGAACTCCGTAGCACCGGACGGTTCACCCACCATTAATGCGAAACCGACAATAATGATGACGAACGCCACCGCGATGAGGATGATATTCAGTAATGGTAACTGTTTCATTTTGTATTGAAAATTTTAAATCTCGTACAGCGAATTGTTATCCATGCGGATATACTTACCCGTTGCGATCAGCGAAGCGAACAGCGTGATCAGCAAGCCGGAGCACAGCACCACAGCCGATACGAACGTGATGTTCTGCCACGTAAGCGGGAATAGAAGAACACCGAGTTGGAAGTCCACGTAGTAGATCACGCCGCTCAATACCGCCAATGCCACCAATCCGGCTATCAGGCCCATGAGCATGTTACGCAACACGAACGGACGGCGAATAACCCAAGAGGTGGCGCCGACCAGGGTCATGGTGTTGATGATGAAACGCTTCGAATAGATCTGCAGACGAATGGTATTCACGATCAGTACCATGGACACCAACAGCAGCACCAGGGCCACGATGAGCAGCACCAACGTGATGTCATGCACATTGCGACTCATCAAGTCCGCCAGATCGCGGTGATAGATCACTTCGCTGACATAGGGCATGCTCTCTAACTGCTCTGCCAACAGAGCCAGACTATCCGGATGGCTGTAGGCATCGGTCGGATGAATCTCATAGCTGGCAGAAAGCGGGTTATAACCCAAGAAAGCACTCGGGTCCTCGCCTAACGAAGCGATGTGCTCCTGCAAAGCCTGCTCTTTCGACACATAAGCAAAACTGCTGCAGTGTCCTCCGGCTTCTAACACAGCCTCCAATCGTGCACACTGTGTACTGTCCGCATCTTGCGTCAGCACAGCTGTGACGGTCATGTTCTCACGCATGCGCGTAAGAAGCGCTCCTGCTGACAGCAGGAGCACACATTCCAAGCCTATTAGGCACAGCACCAATGACACACTCACCGATGCTGTTAAATAGGAATTACGAAATCGATGTTTGCGCATTTAATATTCCCAGAGGTCTTGTTCGAAGTTCAGCAATTCAGTCGCTATTCGTTCCTGCTCTTGCTTGATCTTTTCAGGATCACCCTCGTAGTCCGGAATCCAACGGTTGTACATGTTACCTTCACCTACGATGTAGGAAGAGAACAAACGTTTCTGGAAGAACTCGTCAAAGGTCACATGCTTGGTCTCGTTGCGGTTCGGGATCATATACTGCATAGCCAGATACGGACGCAATGCATCAAACGGAACCCAGAACATGATGGACTGGTTCAGAGACATGATCACATTCGAACTGTCGCGCAAAGAGATCTTGTCGGAATGCAAAGGCGCAATGGCCATGATCTTCGTGTGCATACGAGAGGTATGCTTGTCGAAGAACGTCACCTCTTGAATCAGATATTTCAGTTGGTTACGAACGGTCGGCTCAAACTTGTAGTAGTGCGACGACAAGATATCATTCACACTATCATAGTGAACCAACATAGCGTCAGACGACGAAATGTCGTTGTAGGTGAGGTCATCCGAGTGGTCCTCCGTCGGGTCGTCAATCATGAACAAGAACGGAATGGACTTACGCTCAATCGGTTGTTTCGGATTCTTATCCGCATCTCTAAACTCCGGCTTAATAGACTCTACATTCTTCTCATAGATAGCCAGACCGTCTACCACTGCGTCCGTAATCACCTGGAACAGGTTACGGTAGTCCGGATCATCTGCCTTCGTCGGGAAATACAGCTGATAGTTCTGCTTGTAACGCATATCGATAATACGATACACATAGCGAGACCAGATGATATCATCAATACGGTGATCCACCATAACTATCGTATCATGCGCCTGCGAGAACTCCTCCGTGCGGATACGAGCCGTACCCATCTCATCAAAGAATGAGATAACTTTGTGCTGCGCTTGTGCTGTCAACACAAACAACAATGCGCAAGCAATAATACTAAGCTTCTTCATCATAATATTTGCATTAGTTCAATATCAAAGATACCGGTGCCAATGGTATTTCCTTACCATCCGGGCCCTTTACACGGATATCCGTGAGGATCACAGCCATACCCGGTTTGAGCTTGCCGATACGATCCATTTGATCTTTCGAGAACTTGTTACCGTTGGACGAAGTCATGATAC
This sequence comes from uncultured Bacteroidales bacterium, assembly GCA_902785605.1. Taxonomy (GTDB): domain Bacteria; phylum Bacteroidota; class Bacteroidia; order Bacteroidales; family Paludibacteraceae; genus Colicola. Next base: position 28,629 of record CACZZL010000020.1, on the reverse strand, counting down.
CATTGATGTTTGCTCTAAAGCTGTTTACGGTAAACTTCAAGTTCAGCGTTTGATCCTGTCCATACGATGCATGTACTACAGCGTTCGCATTCATCAGCGCACTACGCGGGATCGACTTCTCACCATTGTACTCATTGTCACCCACTTTCAGCGAACCACGCGGTTTCGGCAACGGTCTTACGTCGTAGGTTTGCGAACCCATGGACTGCATCTTTCCATCAATCTCAGCCGATACAGCAATCGTTACGGACTTCGCGTCACCCGGTTTGATGAGCCACAGACCGCCTTGCTGACGTGTAGAAGCGCCATTCACAGACACGCGGATTTTATCCGGTGTTACACCCGGTACAGAAATCGAGAATTTGTTGTCATAACCACGGTACATAACGTTCATTTCGGTATTCGAAATGGTCACAGACGGTGCCATCACACTATACTCGCTTTCGAAAGGCAGTTTTTCCATTTGGTTCGTAGCCGGGTTGAGATAAGAAATCCAGCCATTGTACTTCTTCGTACCTTCACTCGAAGCAGCTACTTCGTAGATACCTTGATCGTTGATACGCTCACCATTTACATAGTACTCCGGTGTTTGCGTTGAGTCGATCGCAGCCAAGATGATCTGTGCAGAGTATTTACCACCACGCACCACGTTTCTCGAACTCGGGATGACATACGCGCTCAGTTTGTTTACACGCAAGTCACCGGCATCCGTTTGACGACGGAGGTGCTGAATCATAATGTTCTCCGCATTACGGATATCGTTCTGCAGTTTGGTCAACAATACGAGCGATGCGCCGGAAGGCATGTCATGGAACATCTGCTCCTCCCAAGGAGTTCTGTCACCATCTTTCTCCGTCACCGTATCGGTGGTAAACATCATCGAGAACTCAGCACGTCTCGTGGTATCCAGACTAATCAGGTACTCACGATATGCCTCGATTTTGCTTCTCAACACCAAACCCGGCTTGTTATCACCATCGGGTAATGCGTAGTGAGTAGCCACATCACGGTTGTCACTACCTTTCAAACTACGTATATCCTTGGAGTTCGTTACAATAGCGCTATCCGCTTTAATCTGCTTATCTACAGTGGATTGACCATCTGTTTTGCAAGCAATATTATACTTGAAGTCCTGAATGTAATTGTACAAACTGTCAGACTGCGACATCAACTCGAGCGTTTTCACATACCACGGACCGTTTTTCTCCGGGTTGTCGATGCTATCCAAGCGGAAGTCGTGCAAAATCGACTTATTACGCGCTTCCGTTGTTTCCATCGTCGTGTGTAAGCTCTTGTCCACCAGTTCGAAGGCCTTCAAGATATCCGTACTGACGTTCAACGCCAACATGGCGGTGAGCACCAAGTACATCATACCTATCATTCGTTGTCTCGGGGTTTCCGGACAGTTTTTTGCTCCACCCATTTCTGAAGTGTTTTATAGGATTTTACTTTATTTACTTAATTACCAAATGCTTATGCAAGCGCATTGAGCATGTTACCATAGATACCGTTCAGGTCAGTTACCTGTTTCTGGAGCTGTTTAGCACCATTAGCGAAAGCGAGTTGAGCGTCAGCTGCCTCTTTCGTAGCTGCTGCTACATGCTTCTGAGCCTCTACCTGAGCGTTTACAGCCTGCAGTTGCAGCTCATATACAGAGTTGAGCGAAGCCAGTTTCTGACCTACTTCGTTGACACTCTGCTTGTATGCGCGAGTCTGCTCTGCCACATTGGCGATATCGTTGCTGATCAATGCATAGTTTTGTGCCAGGTTAGCGGTTGCAGCAGCATACGAATCCGTTGCAGTACCGGCAGCAGAAATCTTGCTTGCATAGATCTCAGCAGCCTGCTCAGCAGCAGCCATTTTCTCACCCAGTTTAACGCCCTTGTCAGCCACCTTGCCCAATTCTGCAAACTGCGTAGCAGTCTTAGCCAATTCAGCCATACCCTCTTTGAGAGCCTTCATCTCATCTTCTTTGAGACTCTGCAGTTTAGCGGGTTCAGCCGGAGCAGCAGCGGGAGCTGCGGGAGCTGCGGGAGCTGCGATACCGGACAAAGGAGCACCACCAGCGACACCTGCGCCTAACAGAGTAGGACGAGCCTGATGCGATTTCTCCTCAAGCAATCCAGGTTCTGTACCGAACTCTAACAATTGCGGGAATACGTTCTCCCAATGGAACTCAGGATGCGGGTGATCCAATGCACCGATGATGAACAAGAATGCCTCGGTAAACATACCGATCATAAGCACTGTACTTGCGCCCGGCCAGTGAAGAATCTTAAACAATGCACCGATAATAACGACGGATGCACCTACGGAATAGATAATGTTAACGATGTTTTTACCATTGTAGGACCCATACCAATGCATAAATTTTGCCCAAGGGCCTTTGGGAGCTTTTTCTGTAGCCATAATTTTTATAACTTTATAGTTAGAGTAAATATTGTTTGTTGTCTATATTAATCGCCTATGTACGCGCGGACGCAACGGAATCCGATGTACGGACGGCTCTCGTACTGATACTCGTACGTACGAACACCACACTGCATGAAGTAACTGATATCTTTCCAGCTACCGCCACGAACAACTTTACGTTTCAAGATGTCCGGATCGGCTTTACGAGCCATGTAGTTATAGTCCGGGTTGAGGTCGTGTACATACGCATTAGCCGACGGCTGATAAGCCGAGTTGGTCCACTCTGCTACGTTACCTGCCATATCAAACAGACCGAAGTCATTCGGACGGAACTGAGCTACCTTCATAGTGGTCGTACCGGTATCATCGTTGTATGCACCACGGTACGGTTTGAAGTTAGCAAAGAAACAACCTTTGCCATCACGTGCGTAGTTACCACCCCATGGATACATCGCCATCTTACGACCGCCACGGGCTGCGTACTCCCACTGTGCCTCTGTCGGCAGACGGTATTCGTTTGCCTCCATGGTTGCATAGCGGTTGAAGTATGCGGTACGCCAGTTACAGAACGCATGAGCCTGCTCCCAAGTCACACCTACTACAGGGTAATCTCCGTAGGCCGGGTGCTTGAAATACATGTGCAGCAGCGGGTCGTTATACGAGAACTGGAAGTCACGTGCCCAAACCAAGGTATCCGGATAGATACAGATGATCTTGGTGGTGAGCAGATCCTTCGGCTCTCTCAACTGACGAATAATCGTCGAGTCTTTGATCTCGCCGTTCTCGTTTACCCAGAACGTATCTACACGTGCTGTTGCTCCGGGAGGATAGGTACTGGTAGCCACGTCGAACTTGTTACGTTGCGGCAGAGCCTCGTCCATATTCACCCAGCAGTAACGATAATGGAGATGGTTGGTGTTGAGTTGACCGTCCGAATAGTACATCGGAGCCAATGCATCAACAACCTCCTCGTCTTTGCTCTTCCAAGGAACTCGCTTGTTCCAGTTCAGGGCAAAGTTCGTTTCGTCGAAATCCTCGTCCTTCGGTTGAATCGCAAAATCCGTCATACCGGCTGCAACCAGGTAAGTCATTGCTACCGAGTCACGAACCCAGTCTACGAACTGATGGTACTCACTGTTGGTAATCTCGGTCTCGTCCATCCAGAACGCATCCACCGTTACCATCAGCACGTTATCCGGCTGCTCGAAGACAGCGGATTGCGTGTTGGCACCCATCATGAAGGAACCTTTCTTGATAAACAACATACCATAGGGATTAGCTTCCCTAAAATTCGTTGCTCTGTACGAGCCTACGAGTTCACCAGCCGGTCTGTTGCAACTAGCTACCATGATCGACAACGCGATTAATGGCAAAAGTTTCTTTACTTTCATAATACTACAAGTATCGTATTGATTTATATTTATTCGTTCGTTTGGGCTTCAGGATATCAAATCCGTACGCCAAGTATATCTCGTGGCTTCCATAGCTCTCCAGCATCAGTTTGTTAGTCGGCAGTTCGCAACTGTATCCTAACTGCAGTCCGGAGATAATGTCAATTCCCAACAATATATTCACACTTCCAGCGATGCGGTAGCCGAGTCCCCAGCGGTATCGGTCCTTGTAATCGCACATTAGCGTCAGGTTGATATCCCAACTGGTGAAGTCGCTCATCACCATTGCGCTGGGGGTCAGCATCCAATCCCGGTAGTTTTTCAACCGGAAGTGGTATCCGCCCACGATATACATGGTGCCGACCAGTCTCATTTCCTTCTTCGCTCCGTCCGTACCGTCACTCCAGTCCATCACGGGACGCGTCAGGTGGCTGTAGCTGGCGCCTACCCACCACGTCGGGGTGCTGTAATACAACCCCACACCTATGTCAAATTTCATATCCGACTTACTGCCCGTCGGAAGGGCTTCATCGTTGGCTTCGTGATAATCATCCCCCATTTTGCTGAGGTTGATGGAGTCTCCTTTGAAGCCCACGTTCACAAATCCAAGGTCCACACCGGCACTCAGATAGCCTTTTCCTAACTTATGCCTGTACGCGTATTGCGCGTAAAAAGCCTGGTTGGTGAACAAGCCGTACCGGTCGTTCAAGAACCGGACGCCTGCTCCGTGACTTGTTTTGCCGATCACGAAAGGAGAACTGAAACTGAACCAAGTGCTCATTGGTGCGTTGGTAATGTTCACAAACTGCATGCGATGCATACCTGCCACCTTCATCAATCCGCCTTCTCCCACCGCTGCGGGATTATAGGCTGTCGGCAAATACATATATTGTCCCATTTGCGGGTCAAACTGCGCAGACGCAGTCACCACGGCCATCAGCCATAACAAAAGAACAATATATCGTTTCAATTTCTTTCAATTTCAACTTTCAACATACGACTCATTAGTACTCCTCTTCATCAAAGAAGAAGTCCTCATCCTGAGTCGGATAATCAGGCCATATATCCAATATGCTCTCGTACTGCTCCTCGTCGTCGTCTTCCAATTCTTCCAAATTCTCAATTACCTCCGTCGGTACTCCGATTCGGTTGGCATAATCGAGCAATTCATCCTTGGTTGCAGGCCATGGAGCATCCTCTAATTTCGAAGCTAATTCAAGTGTCCAATACATAGCTTTAGTACATCACAAATTGACCCAATACGGGCATAGTGTTTCAAAATATCGTGCAAAAGTAGTAAAAACTTTCGATTTATGCAAATATTTTTTGCAATATTTTACATTTTTCGCCATTTTTTACACAAAAAGACGCATTTTTTGGTTCTTTTGCGAATTTTTACTGCTTCCACACCACTTCTTTTTCTCCGTTTTTATATCCCAAATAACGCGCCAAAACGAACAGAAAATCGCTCAATCGGTTGACCCATTTGAGTTCGTTTTCGGCACTGTTTGCTTTGATCATTTTTCGTTCTGTACGACGGCAGATAGTGCGGCATATTTGGCATCGACAAACGGTCTCTGAACCGGACGGCAGGACGAACGCCCGAAGGGGAGGAACGACCATTTGCATGGTGTCGATCCATTGTTCCAATTGGTGCACATCCTCCTCTTTAATCCACTCTCCTGGTGCTTCGCTGAGTGCTGCACCGAGGTTGAAGAGTTTGTTCTGAATCCACTCCAGCTGCGCATCAACCGTTGCAAGGTGTGCGCTGTCATCCGTTTGCTTGTCGGGCGTCATCAGTGCAGCACGTAGCAGTCCCACCCAACTGTTGAGTTCATCCACGGTACCGTATGCTTCGATGCGCAAGTCGGTCTTGGAAACCCGCTGACCGTTGGCCAGAGAGGTAGTCCCTTTGTCTCCTGTTTTGGTGTATATAGCCATATTCTTTCAACTAGATTCGTATTCGATAATGCCGTTTTAAGTAATGCGGGTCCACGAAGAGGATGCCGCAGTGGTACATATCCATCGTAGTAGTGACGCGCGGATCGGCTTTGAGTTCGGTCCACGCCCGCTCCATGCCTTCCGAATAATGGATATCGTCCAGTACGATGATACCTTTCTCATCCAAGCGCGGCAGCAGATAGCGGACATAGCGCATGGTGGCTTCGTAGGTATGATTCGCATCCACGTAGGCGACATCGATTTTCTCGCGCGCGTGTTTATATAAGGTGTCGTCTATGTTCCCTTCGTGCCACTCGATATTCTCCAATTTGAGCACCCGCCACACTCCTTGCGCGACCTTCAGCGCTTCGCCGCTTCCCTCGAGTGTCACGACTTGATTTCGGCTGTCGACGGCAGCGAGATAAGCGGTTGTGATACCCAACGAAGTGCCCAACTCGAGTATCTGCAGCGGCCGTTTCTGCTCCTGTGTCATGAAATTGACGAGGCGGAACAGCATCTGCCCTACGCTCGGGCTCTCCAGGTGCTGTTTGGCGATGTCGCAAACACGACGTTGGACAAGTGTCCCCTCTTTGCTGCCCGCGGAACCGTAGTCGACCACATCAAGTATATCATCACAGTGCTCCAGCATCTCTCTGCGGCGTTCGATATCGGCAAAGCAGTAGAAGCTGTTCTCGTCGCGCAACACAAAGCGCACGATCCGGAACAGGTAGGGAGAATGAATCCCCTCTCCGGACGTGTTCCATGCCGCCAAGTGGTGACGGATGAACGCAAAAATCCTATGAAATGTTCCACTTTTGGCCATTTGGACTGCAAAATTACTATTTTTTTTGCATATATCCAAAATTTTTTGTAATTTTGTCGCATGATTTTGAATTATATATGGATCGGGCTCATTATTTTAGCAATTATAATGGGCATTATACAAGCCGCGTGTTACGGGAACGTGGATATCTTTTCGGAGATTCTCAATTCCACTTTCGGTAATGCCAAAACGGGCTTTGAGTTGTCATTGGGTCTAACCGGCGTGTTGTCTCTGTGGATGGGAATTATGAAGATCGGTGAACGCGCCGGTGCGGTTAATTCGCTGGGAAAGGCGATTAATCCTTTCTTCTGCCGTATTTTTCCGGAGATACCGAAGGGTCACCCTGTTTTTGGTACCATGCTGATGAACATCTCAGCGAACATGCTGGGTCTGGACAACGCGGCCACGCCGATGGGTCTGAAAGCGATGGGCGAGTTGCAGGAGTTGAATAAGGACAAGAGCAAGGCATCCAACGCGATGATCATGTTCGTGGTGCTGGGCGCAAGCGGTCTGACGCTCATCCCGACGACCATCATGGCGTACCGTGCCGAGTTAGGCGCAGCGAATCCTGCCGATGTGTTCCTGCCTATTCTTATAGCTACTTATGTAGCCACGTTGGTGGGATTCCTGTGTGTTTGTCTGGCGCAGAAGATCCGTTTGTCAGACCCGGTGGTGCTGGGAACGGTAGTGGGCCTGACGGGTCTGGTCGGTTTGTTGGTATGGGGAGCCACATTGCTGGATCCCAAGACACTGGCCACCGTCTCGGCAGCCGCAGCGGCCATTATTCTGCTTGGTGTCATCTGCTGGTTTGTGATTCAGGCGATGTGCAAGAAGATCAACGTCTATGATGCGTTCATTGACGGAGCGAAGGACGGTTTCAAGACCGCCGTAGGTATTATCCCCTACCTCATTGCTATTCTGGTGGCGGTCGGTATGTTCCGCGCTTCGGGTGCGATGGATCTGCTGGAGCACGGTATCGCATGGTGCTTTGCACAGTGCGGTATTAACCCGGATCTGGCAGGTGCTGTCCCGACAGCGCTGATGAAACCGCTGAGCGGTGGCGGCGCGCGCGGTCTGATGCTGGAAGCCATGACAGCACACGGAGCAGATAGTCTGGTGGGACGGTTGTGCTGTATTCTGCAAGGCACGACCGACACAACGTTCTACGTGCTGGCAGTTTATTTCGGTGCGGTCAATATCAAGGATACTCGTCATGCGGTGGCTTGCTGCCTGCTGGCAGACTTAGCCGGAGCGATTGCGGCTTTTGCGATAGCACCGATATTCTTTGGTTAAAGCGATGAACACATGATTCGGTTTGGTTCTGATAGTATAGAAATGCCTGCGCTGGATGAGCGTAAAATAGGCAGATGGATACGCGCAGTTGCTGCGGAGTATGGTTTTGTGGTCGGGAACATCAATTACATCTTCTGCTCCGACGAGCGGGAGTTAGCAGTCAACCGCGAGTTCCTCGGGCACGACTATTACACGGATGTGATCACATTTGACTACTCAACGGCAGGCACGCTGAACGGTGACATCTTCATTTCGCTGGACACGGTGCGATCAAATGCCGAGATGGTGGGTGTGGCGTATGAGCAGGAGTTGCTGCGAATCATCATCCACGGCGTGTTGCACCTGACCGGTCAAGGCGACAAAACGCCGGAGACCAAGGTCGTAATGACAGAGAAAGAAGAAAAAGCACTGGCTAAATGGAAGTGATTTTCACTTTCCCAAGTTTTTTCCCAACTATAAAATTTGCACAGTTCAACAAGATTTAGTACTTTTGCAGCGTCAAATTCATTGGCTCCTTGTATGAGAATACGGATAACACATATTCTTGTTTTTCTGCTGTTTGCGTGTACGGTGTATGCGCAGCGGGGTTACACGGTGAGCGGATATGTGACGGACAGGGAGTCAGGCGAGCGTCTGATCGGTGCGGCGGTGTATGACACGGTGTCGCATCAGGGTGCTGTGACGAACACGGCGGGTTTCTATACGCTGACACTGCCACAGGGCATGCCGTCTGTGCTGGTAGCGAGTTATGTAGGCTACGCACCGAGCATGCCGTTTGAGGCAGACAGCGCGCAGACACACCATTTCTTCTTGGGCAGCGCCAATACCTTGCAAGAAGTAACAGTAACGGGTCATCAGTCCATCTCTGCGCCGGACAACGTGCAGATGAGCGCGATCGAGGTGCCGGTTCAGCAGATCTTGACTATTCCGGCACTTGGCGGTGAGGTGGATGTGCTCAAGGCGATTCAGTTACTGCCGGGCGTGCAGGCGGCCGGTGAAGGAAACGCAGGTATCTATGTGCGTGGCGGAGGACCGGACGAGAACCTGGTCATGTTGGACGGGGCACCGCTGTATAACATTAACCACGCGATGGGTATGTTCTCCGTGTTCAATGCAGACGCGATCAAGAACGTGACACTATACAAAGGTAATTTCCCTGCCCGTTTCGGTTCCCGCCTCAGTTCGGTGATCGACGTGCGCCAGAAAGAGGGTAACAACACGTTCTGGCACGGTGGCATCTCGGTCGGTCTCATCTCGTCCCGGCTTAATCTGGAAGGCCCTATCTTCAGCAAGGCGCAGTTGGACAGCCTCAAAGCAGGTTACACACCCCGCGCGAAGACGACGTTTAATATCTCCGCCCGCCGTACTTATTTCGATGTGTTGACCGCACCGGTCATTGCAGCCGTCACGGCAGCCAACGGTGACGGCATGTCGCTGATGGCGGGGTACTATTTCTATGACATCAATGCCAAGTTGTGTCACACATTCTCGGACAAGGATCGTTTGAGCATCGGCATCTATAACGGTGCGGATGTGGAGTACATGCGCATGAAAGAGAAGTTCGAGAACGATGAGTACAGCGTGAACATGCGGTACTCCTGGGGCAACACGCTGGCAGCAATCGATTGGCAGCACACGATCAACCACCAGTTGTTCCTCAACACACAGGTTCATTACAGCGGCTATTACTGCCGTGTTGCACAAGGTTTGAGTGATCATGGCACAACGGGCCGTTTTGACCAGGAGATGGGTTACAACAGCATGATCAACGATGTAGCGGCGCGGTCGCAACTGGAGTACACGCCGAGCCAAAAGCATAAGGTGACAGCGGGTCTGGAGTACACGTATCACTATTTCAAGCCGTCGGTGCAGAACCAGTTTCTGTACTCTGAATCGGAGACCTCGATGAACATGGACACAACGATCGGCGGTCAGGTGCTGCACGGACATGAGGTAGCGGCGTTCGTGGAGGACACTTGGACTCCGTGTCATTGGTTCCGGCTCAATTACGGAGCGCGGTTCAGCATGTACGGCATTCGCGGCAAGGTCTATCCGTCCGCAGAACCGCGTATCGGCATGCGTTTTCTGCCGCACCGCGATGTAGCGATCAAGATGAGTTATTCGTACATGTCGCAGTACGTACACCTGCTCAGCAACAGTTTGGTATCCCTGCCGAGTGACTTGTGGGTGCCGGTGACGACGGAGATTCCTCCGATGCGCTCCATGCAGGTGGCAGCGGGCATCAGTTATAACATCTGCAACCAGGTGGAATTGAGCGTAGAGGGGTACTACAAACGCAGTCTGAACCTGCTGGAGTACAAAGAGGGTGCATCGTTCATGGGTTACACGGACGACTGGCAGAAACAGGTGGAGGTTGGTAACGGATGGAGTTACGGCGTGGAGTTTCTGCTACAGCGCACGGTAGGCCCGGTGACGGGATGGATTGGTTATACGTGGAGCCGGTCGATGCGGCAGTTTGAGCATATCAATAACGGCAAGCCGTTCCATGCCAAGTACGACCGGGAGCACGACTTGAGCATCACGCTGCAGTACCAGATCACGCCCCGTGTCGATGTGGCGGGCACATGGGTCTATGGAACGGGTATGCGCGGTACGCTGGCAACGCAGGTCTATTACGACAACGGACGCGAAGTGGAGTACTTCCACGAACGCAACGGCTACATGATGCCGGATTATCACCGACTGGACCTGGCGATCAATTTTCATGTCCCGCACAAGCACTCCGTGAACGGCAAGAAAGGCAAAGAGGACGGGTACTACGGTCGCGGCGGATGGCTCAAGAACGCGGAACATATTGTGAACATCAGCTGTTATAATGTGTATTGCCGCATGAACCCGATGTTCGTGGTACCGGACACCTCCAACGGCAAGTTGTACCAAGTCAGCATCTTCCCTATCCTGCCGAGTATCAGTTACCATTTCAAATTCTAAGCGCATGAGAAAGAGATATCTATATGGACTTATATGGGTGCTGACCGTACTGACAGCGCTGACCGGTTGCGAGGATATGTTCTACCGCGAAGTGGATTTCCAAGGCGAGACCGAGCCGGAGATGCTGGTAGTGACCGGTAGCTGGATGCTAAACGGACGACCGACTGTCCTCGTGTCGCATTCGTACTTCTTCAACCGAACGGACAAACGCAAGGACGACTGGATCAACGATGCACAAGTGAGCGTGCGGGTGAACGGGCAGACACATGACTTGAGTTGGCAGAGTAATAACACTTATGCGAACTATTCGATGCCGCAACTGCGTGCAGGAGACACGGTAGAAATCACAGCAAGTCATCCGGACTACCAAGCGGTGCGTGCGCAACTGGTCATGCCCGGACAGATACGTTGCACCGTGAGTAAGACGGAGTTGATGCCGAATCATCAGATTGCGTTCCAACTGGATTTCGATGCGTACGAAGGTAATGAGGACGATGTCATCGGCATCTTGGCGAACGGTGTGATAGAAGGATCGTGGACCACTACATATGGGGCGCAAAAAACCAAAACCGAAGAGTACCAACTCCACACTGTCTACTCGAACGACATTGTGTTTGCGGGAGCGGAGAATGCTTCGACGCAAGGCTACTTCGGTGCCACGTCCGGCTATCTCTATTTCCCTGCCTCGGAATTGAAAGAACCGAGACGCATTCAGCTGTTTGTGGACACATACCAGTTACAAGGAGCACGACAATACGATTCCGTTGAGGCCAAGCAGTTGACGGTTCAGGCAACGGCATTTACGTACAGCGCGTACCGCTTTGAGGTATCGATGCGTAGCAGTTATTACGACGATGCGCTGCCGCCGCCAACCGGTCTTCCGTATGAGGAAAATATCATGGAACAGGTCATGGTGGCTATTCAATCCATGTTAGGCGATCAAGAGCCCAAACAGGTCTATTCGAACGTGGAGAACGGTCTGGGACACATAGAAGCACAAAGTATGGACCTTCACACGATCTATTTTGACTAAAGCGTGCAATAATTGGCGGTTTGTGTAGAAAAAAAGAAAAAAGTGGCATACGCATTTGCGTATGTCATTTTTTTGCAGTACTTTTGTGCCCACAAAAAGATTAGGCTATGAAAAAGATCATTTTCACACTTCTTTGTTCGTTGGTGCTGGTGCCGGTACAGGCTGTTAACTATTGTGCACCTCAGAGTTGGGGATATGCCGGTTCGTCCGTAACGGGTGGCGGCAGTGCCACACCGACCTTGGTGACCAACGAAAGTGAGTTAGCCACCGCGCTGAACAAGAAGAATAGCGTCATCATCATTACGCAGAACATCACGGTCACGAACCACATCAGTTCGGACAAGTCGAACCTGACCATCATGGCCCTGCCCGGCAAGAAACTCATTTCGAACAAGCAGAACCAGAGCGAATCCGGTATTCTGTACCTCAAAGGCAATAATATCATCATCCGCAATGTGATTTTTGAGGGTCCCGGAGCGTACGACTGCGACGGTTGGGACAACCTGTGTCTGGACAAAGCGACCAACGTGTGGGTGGACCATTGCGATTTTCAGGACGGCTGTGACGGTAACTTCGATATCAAAGGCAAGTCGGACAATATCACGGTGACATGGTGTCGTTTCCGCTACCTGAAAGCCCCGAAGTCGGGCGGTTCGGGCGGTGCGGACGACCACCGTTTCTCCAATCTGGTCGGTTCGGGAAGTAACGACAAACCGGAAGACGGAACGTATAACATCACCTACGGTTTCTGCTGGTGGGACGAGGGATGTAAGCAACGCATGACGCGGTGTCGCAACTGCCTGCTGCATTTCCTCAATTGTTACTGGAACAGTTCGGTAGCCGATTATTACATAGGTCCGGAGAACGCATCGTGCTATTTCGAAGGCTGTACGTTTGCCGGCAAAGCGAACAGTGCCGCGAAGATATGGAATGTGTTCAACAACACGACCAATTACTGCACGTTCGTTAACTGCACGGGTAACCTGCCGGCTAACAGCGGGACGGTAGCCGCTCCGAGTTATGCGTATGAGACCGTATCGGCTGCCACGGCGAAGAACATGATCATCAACAGCAGCTGCGGTGCAGGTGCTACGCTGACGGTAACGAGCACTGCCGAAGTGTCTTCCAGCTGCGACAGCGCGACACCCGTTGACCCGGCCGACACGATCGTCGTGAGCGGAGACTGCTGCGTGGACCTCTCTTTGGGCGAAGCCCCTACGGTCGCCAATGAGGGAATACCGGCTGATTTTGCCTTGCTGTCTGTTACGGCTAACATGAGCAAGAGCACCTGGGATCAGGGATTCCTGAACCTGGGCGGTAACGCGGACTATATCACTTTCGATTTCTCCTCGTACGCAGCCAGCATCGAAGCGGTGGAGTTTGATGTGACCATTCCGAACTGGCAGGAGACGAAGAACACCATAGCCTACCATTGGAACAGCGACAATAACACCACCTACCCTATTGCCGGTCCTAACAAAGAGACGGTGCAGTTAACGGCTCCTGCCAATGCCAAATCGTTCACCATCCAACGTTCGGCTGGCACCAGCACCCGCATCTCGCAAGTATGCTTTCAGATTCAAGGGAGTACCACAGGAATAGAGACTGTGCAGCAGACCGATAACAATACGCAGAAAATAATACGCGAAGGACAATTGCTTATCCTTCGCGATGGAAAAATCTACACCGTAACGGGTCAGAGTCTCTGACCGGTGATGGTATATTCTACTCCGCCTCGGATGATGATAAGTTGTCCGTGGCGGATTATTTTTTGTACAGTCGGCTCAGAAGCATCAATAACATCTATATCCGACGGATCAATCGGTTCGTCTTCTCCCAAACGCAGTCCCACCATGACGGCATCGTGATCCGAATAACGCTGGCTATAGGACTGCAAAGTATTGGTATGCCAAACAGCAGCACCGGTAATCTGCTCTTCCATGGTGGAGTTAGCGAACGCATGGTCAATCAGTTCGTGCGTACCTTTGTAGATATACGAATACGCGTTCTCGTCAAAAAGCAGCAGTTGCTCTTCGTAACCGCCATTCTCGATGATGGTGATACAGCTCTCAGCCATCTGTGCATTCAGATCACCCATGATGAGGATATCCGGATCTTTCACTTTGGAAGAGTTGGACAGGCCGTTCATAAGCCAGTTAGCGTTATCCACCCGTTTGTTTTTGGACGCGTCATCAGACATAGCCTTGAAATGGTTCATGGAGAGCGTAAAACGTTCGCCGGTCGCCAATTCTTCCCACGCCTGAATACGCATGGTGTTCCTGTAGTAACTCACGTTCGTCGCTGCATAATCGCTACCATAAGGAACGACGGTAGCGATGCGATAGACAAAGCCGGACTTGATGGCGTTGTCGTAACTGTCGGTTTGTACGTTGATACCGTCCGATACGGCGGCATAGTAGTTCCCTCCGGCAGCGGTATTGAGTTCCTGCACCAGGTACTCCAGTGTGATCGGCTTGGCTTCCACTTCGCAGAACGCGAATATGTCGGCGCCTGAGGTCAGCATCATCTGCACGATCTTGGCCGTCTTGGCGGCACGTCCGGCATCGTCACTATACGACGGGCGACTGGACTCGTCGTAGTTATAATAAAAATTCTCCAGGTTATTCGCCAACACGATGATGCGAGCGTTTCCTACGTTCGGTACAGTCGGTAAGGCGGCTTGCACGATGAGTGCAGCCGCCAAACCTAACCATATCAATAGTCTGCGCTTCATTAGTCTTTGAATTTAGCGCAGAGGAACTCGCGGTTGAGGCGGGCGATGTTAGCGAGGCTAACGGATTTCGGGCACTCAGCGGCACATGCACCGGTGTTGGTACAGTTACCGAATCCGAGTTCGTCCATCTTAGCCACCATCGCTTTGGCGCGAGCCGCAGCCTCGATCTTACCTTGCGGCAGGAGTGCGAGTTGCGAAACCTTAGCCGAAACGAAGAGCATTGCCGAACCGTTCTTACAAGCAGCAGCACAAGCACCACAACCGATACAGGAAGCAGCGTCCATAGCCTCGTCGGCTACCGGCTTCGGAATAGGAATGGCGTTTGCGTCAGGTACACCACCGGTGTTGACACTTACGAAACCACCTGCCTGCATGATCTTGTCGTATGCCTGACGATCGACCATGAGGTCCTTGATTACAGGGAACGCACGGCTACGCCACGGCTCAACGGTGATGGTCTCGCCGTTTTTGAACTTACGCATGTGCAGCTGGCAGGTCGTGATGGCGCTGTCAGGTCCGTGCGGGTGTCCGTTGACGTACATGGAGCACATACCACAGATACCCTCACGGCAGTCGTGATCGTAGGTAACAGGGTCTTTGTGCTCTGCGATGAGCTGCTCGTTAAGGATGTCGATCATCTCCAAGAACGAAGCACCTTGGAAGACGTGCTTGAGATCATATGTCTCGAAATGGCCTTGCGCCTTCGGGCCGGCTTGACGCCATACCCGTACTTTGATATCAATATACTGATCCATAATGCTTTAATTTAGTTTAGTGTTGAGTGTTTAGTGTTGAGTGTAGTTTTGAGTTTATAGTTTATAGTAGTTTATTGTTTTAAGTCTTCAGTAGGAAGAAAACTACGCTGTAAACCAGATAACAATCTAGCTGTATCCGCAATTAAAGTTTCCATGTTATGGAACTCTTCAATAGAAATATAATTTTCTTCTTGAGCAACTTCCAACTGACTCATTACTTCCATCAAAGAGCCATAAGCTATTTCAATG
The DNA here is from genome assembly GCA_902785605.1 of uncultured Bacteroidales bacterium. Taxonomy (GTDB): domain Bacteria; phylum Bacteroidota; class Bacteroidia; order Bacteroidales; family Paludibacteraceae; genus Colicola. The sequence continues at coordinate 13,046 of CACZZL010000020.1, read as the reverse complement.
AAATGGACCTTATCTTTGGTAGAGAAACGAGTCATACCTTCAGCAATATTCGAAGTTATAGAAACAGCAGCACGTCTAAGTTGATTACATAGAGCAAATTGTTCCTCCTTAGGGAAACGTTTTAGCAAACGGTACACCTGTAGGCGAACTTCTTTTGCCTTTACATACGCGACTAAATTTCTATAACCGAAAAACTCCATAACTACTATCTACTTAAAACTTTCTACTTCTCTCAACCCTAAACTCTAAACTCTCAACTTGGAAATTATGACTTATAATTTCTGGTTTTACGTTCGGTGAACTCATAGTCGAGCGGCTCTTTGATGAGTTCCGGCTCTTGGTCCTCACCCATGTATTTCCAGCAGCCGACATACGCGAACTTATCATCCTGACGAAGTGCCTCGCCTTCCGGTGTCTGGTACTCCTCACGGAAGTGACCACCGCAGGACTCCTCACGATGGAGTGCATCCACAGCCATCAGACGACCGATCTCAATGAAGTCAGCCAGACGGAGCGCTTTCTCGAGCTCGTTGTTGAGTGCGTTTGCCTCACCCGGGATATAGACGTTGGTCCAGAACTCTTTCTTGATCGCATCGATCTTCTTGATACCTTCCTTGAGGCCCTCAGCGGTACGACCCATGCCGACGAAGTCCCACATAACGAGACCGAGCTCTTTGTGGATCGAGTCAACCGAGCGTTTACCTTGGATAGCCATCAGTTTGTTGATCTTGTCCTGAACGGCTTTCTCTGCCTCTGCGAACTCGGGCAGGTCGGTCGACATACGAGGAACGCCGATCTGGTCGCTCAAGTAGTTCTGGATGGTGTACGGCAGTACGAAGTAACCATCTGCCAGACCTTGCATCAGCGCCGAAGCACCGAGGCGGTTTGCACCGTGGTCGGAGAAGTTCGCCTCACCGATACAGAACAGACCCTTGACGGAAGTCTGGAGCTCGTAGTCAACCCAGATACCACCCATGGTGTAGTGGATAGCCGGGAAGATCATCATCGGGTTCTCGTACGGGTTCTCGTCCACGATCTTCTCATACATCTGGAACAGGTTACCGTATTTCTGTGCCACTACATCCTTGCCCAAACGCTGGATAGCATCCGAGAAGTCAAGGAAGACAGCGAGACCGGTGTTGTTCACGCCGTAGCCCTTGTCGCAACGCTCTTTTGCAGCACGCGAAGCTACGTCACGCGGTACGAGGTTACCGAAGGCCGGATAACGACGCTCGAGATAGTAGTCACGATCCTCTTCGGGGATGTCACGACCTTTGATCTCACCGGCTTGGAGACGTTTTGCGTCCTCCAGTTTCTTCGGAACCCAGATACGTCCGTCGTTACGGAGCGACTCGGACATAAGGGTCAGTTTGGATTGGAAGTCACCGTGCTTCGGGATACAGGTCGGGTGAATCTGTGCGTAGCAGGGGTTAGCGAAGTATGCGCCGTGGCGGTACATCTGCATAGCGGCCGAACCGTTGGATGCCATGGCGTTAGTCGAGAGGAAGAACGTGTTTCCGTAACCACCCGAACCTACAACGACAGCGTGTGCGAAGAAACGCTCGATGCGGCCGGTCACAAGGTTACGTGCGATGATACCGCGTGCACGCTTCTCGCCGTTCTCATCTGCGATGAGCACGATGTCGAGCATCTCGTAACGGGTGTACATCTTCACCTTACCCTTACCAATCTGGCGGCTGAGAGCGCTGTAAGCACCGAGCAGCAGCTGCTGACCGGTCTGACCCTTGGCGTAGAACGTACGGCTCACCTGTGCACCACCGAACGAGCGGTTATCCAACAGACCGCCGTATTCACGTGCGAACGGAACGCCCTGAGCGACACACTGGTCGATGATATTGTTCGATACCTCAGCCAGACGATATACGTTGGCCTCACGAGCGCGGTAGTCACCACCCTTGATCGTATCATAGTAGAGACGATAAACAGAGTCACCGTCGTTCTGGTAGTTCTTCGCTGCGTTGATACCGCCCTGTGCTGCGATCGAGTGCGCACGACGCGGACTGTCCTGAATACAGAAGTTGAGCACGTTGAAGCCCATCTCTGCCAGCGAAGCAGCTGCCGATGCACCGGCCAGACCCGTACCGATCACGATCACGTCGAGACGACGTTTGTTGGCGGGGTTCACCAGTTTCTGATGGTTCTTATAGTTGGTCCATTTGAGCTCCAGCGGACCTGCAGGGATCTTCGCCATTTCCGGCGTGATGACTGCAGCTGCCTTGGGAGCTGCTTTTGCTTTAGCAGGTTCTGCTTTCTCTTCCGCAGCTTCTACGACTTTGTTGACTGCAGCTTCTGCTACCTCCAACGCAGCCTCTGCTGCCGTTACTGCCACTTTTGCTGCTGCTTTCTTAGCAACATCCAAAATATCTTCTTTCTTTGCCATAATTACTTTCCTTTCATTAGCGTGTTAACCATTCATTTAGCAAAGATTGCCAATTCCCATGCCCAGATAGAAGAGCACCACGATGGTGAACGGAGCGACAACGAGGGTTGCGATGCAAACGCCAAGCACTTTGATGCGCTTCATCCACTTGAGGTTGTTCATACCGAGTGTGTGCAGAGCCGACCAAACGCCATGGCGGAGGTGGAACCAGAGAGCAACCAACCAAACGAGGTAGAGGCAGCAGTAAACGATACCGCACCAACCGTTAACGAACAATGCTTTCACATACGCAGCACCGGCAGTCGGGCTGAACGCTCCGGCTGTTGCGCCGTCGGTGATCTCTGCCAACTGCATTCTGAACCAGAAGTTGTAGAGGTGGAGCACCAGGAAGCAGATCACGATGATACCGAGAACGAGCATGTTCTCCGACTCCCAATCAACACCCTCTTTCTTGCCGGTAACGGCATAACGGTCTTTACCGCGTGCAGCACGGTTCTGAATAGTCAGATAGAACGCGTAGCAGAAATGCACGAGCACGAGGAATGCGAGGCCCATCGTACCGATGAGGGCATACCAGTTGGCACCCAGCACTTCGCAGATGAAGTTGTACCACTCCTCTGAGAAGACTACTACGAGGTTCATGCAGCCGTGGAACAACAGGAAGAAGACCAAGGCAAGGCCGGTCAAGCTCATAACGAACTTACGGCCAATAGATGAATCTTTTAACCACATAGAAATTGTTTGTTTTTGATAATTATTTAAGTTTGATTAATGTGTTTCTCCAAATCGGCTGCAAAGATACTATTTTTTTTTGACATGTGCAAGATTTTAATAATTTTTTTATTAAAATAATCGTTTGAGCGTTGTGAGATTAGACTCAGAGTGAGCGTCCCGATAAAACAAAAAAAGACACCCTTTCGGATGTCTTCTTTAGTTGCTCAACCAGGACTCGAACCCAGACAGACAGAACCAGAATCTGTAGTGCTACCATTACACCATTGAGCAAAAGCGGGTGCAAAGGTACTGCTTTTTTTTGAACTGACCAAATTTTTTTGCAAAAAAATGCAGTTTAGGGTGCGTTTTTTCTGTTTTTAGCCTTTTTTACGGTGAATAAGCGTGCGTTTTCCTTGCCATTCAGCATGGGGCGCCACCCATATCTCAAAGTCCGCTTCATCGACATCGAACCATACATGGCTATCCAATCCGTTCTTACGCTCATGCCAATAGCCGAAGTCCTTCGCAATCAGTACAAACTTCACCGTCTTGGTTTCTCCGGCCGGAATGAGCACTTTGTCAAAGCCCTTCAGTTCGCTTATCGGTCGTGCCAGATCGCCCGATTTCTGATGGATATAGAGTTGCGCCGTCTCATAAGCATCCTGACCGCCCGTATTGGTGATCACACAGGACACATTATAACATCCCGGTCGCTCCGGTATCTCCTCTACGGTCGTCTCGCCGTACTCGAAGGTGGTGTACGTCAATCCGTAGCCAAAGGGGAAAAGGGGTTCGGTGGGAGTCTCGAGCCAATAGGACGATTGTCCGATGGAGAACTGTGGGCAGCCGATAGGAATGGAGTCTATCAACATCGGCGGGTCGTATGACGGACGACCGGTGTTATGACGGTTATAGTACAGCGGAATCTGCCCGACCATCTTGGGGAAGGTCATCGGCAGTTTTCCCGAAGGCACCGTGATACCCGTGAGGATATTGAAGAGTGCCGGTCCAGCCATCGTTCCGCCATGGAAAGCATAGAGAACAGCAGCAGCTTGATTGACTTGGCGCCCGATAGTCAGCGGACGACCAGCCATCACAATCATGACGACGGGTTTGCCGGTGGCTATGAGTGCGTCCATCATTTCCACTTGTGCGCCCGGCAGATCAAGGTTCGCACGGCAACGAGCTTCTCCGGAAAGGATTGCTTCCTCGCCGCAGAAGAAAAGGATCACATCGGCTTTCTTTGCCGCCGAAACGGCTTTGGCTATGCCGGCCGGGTTCTTATCGCGAGAGTACGTGAGACCGGGCTCATATAAAAGTTGAAAGTTGAAAGTTCTTCCGATCTGCTGACGCCGTATGGAAAGTTGAAAGGCTTCCAATGGCGTGATACTCAAGGAAGTATCTCCATCAAAGACCCAGGTTCCTAATTGTTCTTTCTTCTGATCTGCCAAAGGGCCGGTAATCAAAATCACCTTTTCGTCATTTAGCGGGAGGATGCCGTTGTTCTTGAGGAGGACGGCGGATTCTTCGGCTACGCGACGAGCCAGTTCGGTATCTCCGGGAGCCGGTGTATCTTCCGGCACGTATGGGTTATCGAACAAGCCCAAACGGTATTTGAGACGGAGGATCGAACGGACACATTCATCTATCTGCGATTCTTTTACTTTCCCTTCGGCTACCAGTTCCGCAAGATAGTCATGGTAGATGTTTCCCTGCATATCCATCTCCATGCGAGCATTGATACAGCGAAGCGCCGCCTCTTTCTTATCCGCACAGAGCCCGTGCGGCACAAGGTCGGAACCGGAACCCCAGTCGCTGACGAGGAGTGCGTCAGAATGCCATTCGTCGCGGAGAATATCCACATTGAGGTGATGGTTCGCCGAAGAGGGGAGTCCGTTGAGGGCATTGAACGAACACATAAAAGACATGGCACCGGCTTTTACTGCGGCTTTAAATGGCGGCAGGTAGATGTCACGGAATTGGGTTTCGGGAATCCAGGTAGTGTTGTAGTCGCGTCCTCCTTCGGAAGCCGAATAGCCGGCAAAATGCTTGACGCAGGCAGCCATGAGAGGGGTTACGGAGGATGGGTTATGGGTTACGGGGGATTGGTATCCACGGACAGTAGCGGCGCCCATGACGGAGGTGAGATACGGATCTTCGCCATAACCTTCGGCTACACGTCCCCAACGGGGATCATGCGCCACGTCCACCATGGGCGAGAATGCCCAACGGATACCGTCCTGATAGGCCTCCAACGCAGTCGCCTGAGCGGCTTGTTCGATCAGTTCAGGATTCCAAGTAGCCGCCTGACCAAGGGGGATAGGAAAGATGGTTTTATAGCCGTGAATGACGTCACGCGCAGCCACCAACGGAATGCCCAGACGGGTTTCCTCCACCGCCATCCGTTGCAGACGATTCACCTCTTTCGCACCCACTATATTGAAGATCGAGCCCACTTTGCCTTCGCGAATGAGCGCCTCTTTCTCTTCGGCGTTCCACGAGGGATCCAGTTGGTTCATCTGACCGATCTTCTCCTCCAAGGTCATGCGGGAGAGAAGGTCATCTACAAAACGGTCTTCTTCAGTCTTGTGCGTGCAGGAGCACACGGCTAAAGCAAGCAAGAGCACATAAAGGATGGATTTTTTCATAACTTCACAATGATTGTTTCTACACTATTGGCAGGCATAGCCACATCGGCGATGTACTCGCCTATCTGCAGCGGGAAATGAATCGCCTCGCCCGTATTAAGGATATTGATCGCGTACGAACCATCCTGCTTCGCTACCGCGCAGAGATGAATAGGCGAAAGGTTATCGGCGAAAGGCGAATGAACTCCCAACACCACATCCCCCGGGCGCATAGAGCGGCTGAACTGCTTGAGTACATAGTAATACGGTGTAAAATAGAGGACGTCGTTCTCGTAGTCCACCATGAGCATGGCGCCGCAGTTGTTGTTCACATGGGTCGGACCGCCAATGGAGTCGAGCACGGCATTCCAATCGATATAACCGGTCAGCCAATGGTTGAGACCGTCGATGATATAGGACGCATAGCGGTGAGTAACGGCGTACTTGGGATGCCAATCGGGCCACCAGGGGGTCGAATAAGCCCAATCGGTAGCCGACGGGGTCCACCAGAACGCATCGTTATTGAACCAGCAGCACTCTTTGTATCCCTCGTAGTCCGATACGCCGGGCCAACCGTCACGACCGAGGTTATCCACACAGCCTTCGGTATGAATGAGTCGTTTGTCGGGGTGTGCCGCATGGAGCGAATCCAGCACTTCGGGGAAACAGCTGACGGTTGAGCCGTACCAATGGAGCGCCGTTCCGTCCGTGTAATGATTAGCTGCCGAGTCGCCGTAGATAGCGGCAGTATAAGGAGCCGCTTCGAAGGTGTTCTGGTCAAAGCCGAGGATCTTCACATCGCCGAACCCGTTCTTCTCCATCTCCGGGCCGAGGTATTGTCCTATGAGCGCAGTCTCCGCGGCAGGAGACAGGTGCATGGATTCCCATGAACCGTCATTACCCATGGGTTCGTTCTCCGGTGTGATGGCCCAGAAGCGGATACCGGCAAATTCATAGGCCTTCAGATACTTGACAAAATAGCGCGCGAACGCATCGTAATACTCCGGCAGGAGCGCTCCGCCGTAACGGTTCTGTTTGTCGAAGAACTGTTTGTTGTCTTTCATCCATGCCGGCGCGGTCCAAGGCGAAGCGACCAAACGCCACTCATGGTCTGCCTGATTCAGCTTAATCCACTTGATCTCATCGAGACATTGCCACATATCGAAGAACTCGTCCTTGATCTGCGGATACTCGTCTTTGGAGAATCCGTCTTGATGAACGGCCATTGAGAAGTGGTCCAAGGCCTCATCTCCGTCCACATCGTCGTAAGAGTAATGGCCTTTGAGCGCAAAGTCCGAAGCACCCACCACGGTACGGCTTGCGGAGAAGTTCGCTCCGTTCTCGCCGTACATCTCTTCCAATACCGCGTGACGCTGCTCGGGTGTGAGACACGCCAACACGAACACAGACGACTCGGTAATGGAATTGCCGAATCCGTCGATCTGCTGCCTACGGTCGTTGAGATCAACGCTAATTGCGCCGTCAACGGCACCCTTATGGAAAACCACCGCCTCTTTCTCGGCACACTTGTCTCCGGCTTCGGAGGTGAGCCAGACGTGGGAGGATTGGATCTGCGGAGTGCATGCCATAAGGGCAAAGACCATAAGAATGGTTATTGGTAATTGGTAATTGGTGATTGGTCTCATACTTCTACGGTTATTTGTTGGATCTTGCCGTCGCGGGCAAAGATATGTGCTGATTGCTCTTTGGAAAGGGTTACGGGTGACGGGTTACCGGTAACGGATGATTTCTTATAAATAATCTCCGTTCCGCAGTAGGTAAAGCGCAACTCGCCGCTCGTGAAATCGTTCTCGGTGAGCATGGTCGGGCAGAAGGTGATCTGTCCGTTTGTAACGGACACGCCGAGTTCGAACCAGCGGCTGATGATATCTTCCTTTACCTGTCCGGTCATACCGGGTTGTTGGACACCGGCCATCGAAGGTGTATGCGAATACGGATCAAACGGGAACGCGCCATACTCGGCCGGGTTCTTGTGTGAACCGATTCCTTCACGTATCTCAGCGTATTGTGCTTTGAGACGCGCATTACCGTCACGAGCGATATTCTCTCCGACTGCGAGCAGCAGTTTGGAGACCATATGCCAGTAGATACATCCGAGTCCTTCGTACTTATAGAAGGTGCCGCTACGTCCTGTGAAAGCGTGGTGGTTGAACACCTGCTCGTACAGGTCTTTCAGTTCATCCGGCAGGTCGTTCGCATTACGATAACGGGCATCGAAATGAATACCGCCGTCGCAGTCCTGTTTGAGGATCGTGCCGAGGTGTTTCTGCACGACGGGCAGGTTTTTCGCCTCATCGGGCAGGTTGTTGAGTTCCAAGAAACTCTTTCTACGTCGGTTCGGGTAAAGCATGTAACTGCGTTGATCCTCACGGTAGAGGTCGGACGCACGCATCGCATCCAGCAAGTCGGCTGCTTCTTCGCCGCTCAACAGACCGGACGAGAGCACGGCTACCTGACCTTCCAGCATCTGGTACAGATGGCTGATCTCGATATCGTTGTCCGTGAAGCGGATGAGGTTATATGCCTCGTACAATCCGTCCGCCCGTTTGTTGGCGCGAATCGAATCGTCGATCTTATGCAGCGTAGCGGCGCAGAACTCCTGCAGTTCGGCTTGCTCGAGCGTCTGCATCTCGCCGCTGAGACCGGTATAGACCTTGTTACGGTACGCCTCGCCGGCCGTGCCGACGATGTTAATGAACTGCTTGGCATTGCCATTCGGGTACGCGTGACGGATGGCCCGCAGGAAGTCCAGAGTCTCGGCACCGATCTGCACATCGGTCTGAATGAGTTGTTGCAGGAACGCCACGTAGCGGCGCATGTAACAGAGCGTGACCATAGATGCGCCGTAACCCACCAGGGCATTGTTGGCATCGTTCCATTCGGGCCGTAAGGTGTTCATCCATATACCGGCATTCGGAATGAAATTCGACAACTTAGTCAGCAAGGTGATGAGCAGTTTGTCTGCCATCGTGGTGTGACGGATCTGACCGTTGGTATCAAGCAGCAATTTGGCATCCGGTCCCATGGTCGGGATGAGGGCCTGGATCCGTTTGTGCTCCTCGTCGTCGAAGCGGATACTGTTCTTCGGGTCAGCCACGATCTCGGCATAACTCTTCAAACGGTACGGCACGTTCGCAAACGCGAAACGACGTTCGTTAAGCAGAGACTGCAGTTTATCGGGCTCGTGCTTGGCGCTGAGTTCCAGCAGTTTCAATAAGTATATGATCTGATGGTCTCCCCAATAACCGATGTTCGACCATGGGTTCTCGGGTTCGATCACCTCGTAGTCTATTCCTTCGTTGGAGATGCGGTAGGGGTTGTAGCCGTCTGCCGTGGTGGCGTTGAGGAATTTCGCGATGATATGGTTGATGAACAGCGGATAGCTGTACGAGAGCGCTTCCCAGTTCTGGAATATATCGCGCCAGTTACCCTGGTACGCTACGACCGGCTTGCCGTTCTCGTCCTGCACACGAATGCAGAACAGGTTCCACGGACGGGAGGGGTCTCCGTGCCGACGACCAAAGGTCAGGGGCAGGTCTTGCGTGTCGGAAGTAGGCGGATACGTCAGGTAGTAACCGCCGCGCATGGTGTTGAACAGCACGTTCGCAAAATGACGTGCATCGTTCGCCTCGTCTCCGGTCTGTTGGATTCCGTCGTTCTGCGCCACGATGCGTTTGAGCGTCTCGGTCGATTCGTGCATCGCCTGCTCGATCTGCTCGATCGCATCAGGTCGGGCGATGAAACGCATGAGGTCGTGTACCGCTACGGCGTCCTTGCTCACGTCGAGTACGTTGTACCAAGTCTGCGAACCATGAGCCGGCAACTGTAAGTCAGCCTCAGCCACAAAAGCTCCACGTACTCCCTTAGACGGAGTCTTATCGTACCTCCCTCGAGGTAATCCTAGACAATACATGGTGTTGCAAGTCAGGGACTCAGACGGTTCGGCCCGGTCCACAAGGATCGCCTCCATGCGGAAGAGTGCCAATGGGGTTCCTGGCACCAGTTCGGTTTTCTTGTATCCGTCCACAAGCGTGGAGAACTCATTCTGCGTCTTACGCTCTACCCCAGCCGGCAGCACGTTAAGCAGTCTGTCCGTCAGTTCGATCTCCAGCGCCTGACCACTCAGGTTCTCCAGGGTTGCCCGACGTACCCATCCGTGTTGGCCTGCCGGTGCCCATATATAGGAAAAACGGAGTCCGAGTGTATGGTTCTCTTCGCAGAACACGATCTGGTTACCTACCGCCGATTTGGCAATCTTACGCGAGAGATCATAGACCGGTTGTTGATGATTGGAGAACGGCAACCACCCGCCATTAGACCCTTCGCCCTTCGCCTTTATCTCCGTACGCGGTCCGGTGAACTCGTAACTCTCGGTGATCTTATCATCCGTGTAGTACGGGAACAGCGCCTCACCCGGACTGCGACGACCGCAGGTCAAACCACCTGTGGAGGATAAGTACATCCACAGATCCGTGTCCGATGCCAGCGAGATAAAGAACGGCTGCATCGCATCGTAGTTGGCGATCTCGTAGAATCGCTCCCCGTTAATCGTTATGAATTGCCCCTTAACGTCTTTCATATAGCTTCTGTTATATTTCATTCTTCAATCATCAATCGCTGTGCCTCCAGTTCGTTTTTCATCTGCGCCATGGTGTTCTTGTCCAGGTTGTAGAAGGCAAGGAAGATAGCACAAGACGCATACAACGCGCCCGGCACGATACCGAACATCCAATGGAACGTGCTCATGATCTGCTCGTTCGCTTGCACTTCGAGTAAGGGAGCGCCGCCGTCAAACTGGATGTAACTCATCACGGCTCCGAAAATAGCGGCACCGATAGACCAACCTATTTTCTGCGCAAAGACGGCAGCCGAAAGACACAGACCGGTCGTGCGACGTTGGAACTTCCACTCGCCGTAGTCGGCTGCGTCTGCCAGCATCGTCCAGAGCAACGAGATAGCCGGCGCATAGGCGATCTTACCCAAGCAGTTGAATACATTAATGAGCACGAAGTTCTTACCCGCAAAGAAGAGCAGGCAGAAGAACAAGCCCGACAGGAGTGAGCAAACGATATAGAGTTGTTTGGCACCGAATTGCTTTACCAGCGGTTTGGTCATCGGGATTGCGATAATGAGCGCAAACGTGCCCAGCATATTGAATATCTGACTCTTCGACTCCGCATCGAGGTAGTATTTGAAGTAATAAGTCGCGGAAATATTCTGAATCGCGAACATGATGAACGACACGATTCCTACGATGGTCAGCACCACCCACGGACGGTTCTTGAACAGGTATTTCAAGTCACGTCCCAAGTGCGCATCCTGCCGTTTAGGCGGAGCGACCCGTTCCTTGGTTGTAGCGAACGTGATAAGGAAGAGCAGGATACCGATGCAGCTGAAGATGCCGACCAGATACCGGAAACCGATGATGTAGGTCTGGTTGACCAGCGCCTGGTCCTCAAACACCTTACGTGCCGCATCGTCCGACATGATGGTATAATCTATTCCGGTTGCCCGTGCACCGAGGTAATACACGATATAGAGTGCAAAACCCGACACGATGAGTTGGCCTATGTTCGCCGCCACGAAACGGTACGAGTTCAGGCCGGCACGCTCAATCGAATCGTCCGTCATGACCGCACCCAGCGATGAATACGGGATATTGACGACCGCATAGACGATACGCAGTCCGATGAACATCGGCAGGATGTAACCGATAAGCGCATTTCCCTGCAGATCCGGTCCGAAGAAGGCCAGGAACGCAAACAACGCAAACGGCACACAACCGAACAGCAGGAACGGACGGAACTTACCCCAACGGGTGTTCGTACGGTCTGCCCAGATACCGACAATCGGATCCATGACGGCATCCATCACGGTTCCCAAGATGGCAATCACCGATGCCCACAACGGATCGATCTCCAGCACGTCCGTGTAGTAAAAAATCAACCAGAAATTGACCAGGTCCCACACAAAGTGCGACGCGGTGTCACCCAGGCTGTAGCCTAATTTCTCTTTAATCGACAACTTCATAACTATCTCCTTTTCTTATATACGCGTATATAATCTACATACATCTTAACGGGCGTTCCGTCTGCCGGCAGGGCCGTTACTTGTTGGAACGACGGGTCGTCTGCCGTGATTAGCTCCGGGTACTTCTCGGCTGCCGGCATGTTGGGGAAGAATCCGCCGACCGACAGGTTGAGCACCAGATAGAACGGGTGGTTGAAGTAATGACCCGGTTCGTTGATGTCCTTGCCGCGGAGCGACAACTCGAAGTACGGCGTCCCATCCGGGTAGATATCTTTGTCCAGATACATGGCAATCGAGTCCTCGCTCCACTCGAGCGTGAACAGGTGAAAATCGCCTTGTACCGGATAATCGGCCGTGTTGAACTGGCCATAGTTGGGATACGCGCCGTTATTGAACGACTCGCCCCAATGACATGCGCCGTTGAAATAACGGTCCTGAGTGCCGGTCTCGATGCCGTGATGATGTCCCATCTCGCAGATGTCTATCTCGCCGCACTTGGGCCACACTACTCTGCCATCTTTGGCCAGTTCCTCCAGCCGTTTGTCCACATCATCGTTATCGCCCAGGTTGGTTGCGAGGTTGTTGCCCAGCATCCAGAACGCAGGCCACAGACCGTTGGCTGTATAGGGGAAAGCTATTCGTGCTTCCACTTTTCCGTACTCAACCGTCACCTTGTCCTGCGTGTTCAGGCGGGCTGAGGTACAGGGACGGTTGCCGTAGTCTTCGCGTTGGGCGTTGAGCACAAGACAGCTCTCGCCTGTGACGGGATGGCGCTCGATTGTGATGTTTTTCGGCGCATAGTACTGCAACTCCGCATTGCCGCCTCCACGGGCATTATCCTCCACGTTCCAATACGCGGTATTGAGACTCTCGCCGTCAAACTCATCACTCCATACGAGCTCGTACTCAGGCTTGGTGCATGAACTGAATGCACAAACCGCCAAAGCAATAATTGTGAATTGTAAATTGTGAATTGTAAATTGTTTCATCATTTCACCATTTGACCTGTTACCGTATAGATATTCTCGCCACGACGGATCAGCAGTTGCCCGTCACGCAGGATTTTATTCGTAATATTTAATTCTTCATTTTTAATTTCTTCCATTCCTTGAGGATTTTCCGGCTCGATGGGGTCGGAGGCCGAGGGGCAATGGAACGACTCGCCTTCATCTCCGCGCTGATAGATACGTATCCAGTCGATATACATCGACCGCGGTCCGCCAGCCAAGGCCGTAATGCTGTTGATGTTGTAG
>CACZZL010000019.1 GCA_902785605.1 uncultured Bacteroidales bacterium | reverse complement strand
TCGACTTGCATGTGTTAGGCCTGTCGCTAGCGTTCATCCTGAGCCAGGATCAAACTCTTCGTTGTAAAAAGAAATTATAAGATAGCTCAGAATAATCGATTTATCAAGTGTAGAAATTTTAGGGAACCTATTTCAGTTCTTGTACTACACTAATTGTATCAATCTTTCAATTGCTTCCGTCTTTCCTTCAGTTTGGCGCAAAAAAATTAGGTCCTCATTCGAGAATCTGAATTTTAATGTCCGGGCCTCCGGTAGAAAATCGAAACACACTTGTTTCTCAAAAGCGAGTGCAAAGGTAATACAAATTTTTGAACTGACCAAATATTTTTGCAAAAAAATGCACTAAAAAATGCATTTTCTTTGTAACTGCTTGAAAATCAGTATGGAAAATTTTTACTTTTTTTTGAGTCCTTTAGGGGCATACCACAAGATATATGTCGCAAAGCGGAAAAATAATGTTCTTGCGCCTTTTCTATAATATAATTATAAGGAACGCGTGTGTGCGCGCATGTACGCTCATGTATAAAGGGACGATGTACAATGTACGCGCATGTACAAAGGGACGATGTACAATGGACAAAGGACATAAAAATGCAGAAAAGAGGTTCAAAAATGGCTGTTTTGGTTAAAATTCGCAAATAAATTTGTGTATGTCAAAAAAAAGTCGTATCTTTGCGCGATAATTTGTATCGTGTGTATTATGCGCGTACGCGTGACCATATTAGTATTGATGCTTTTTGCGGTGATGGCAAGAGCGGAGGAGCAACCGTATTTATGTGAATTAGGATTCCAAGGAGGATGCGGTTACTATGTTGGAGATGCGTCTCCCCATATCTTCATGCATCCCCGTGAGGCGTACGGTGTACACTTCCGATACAAGTTCACGAAGCGTTGGGCGATTCAGGCGAAAGTGTCGGGTCAGCGTATCACGGGCAAGGATTTTACGATCCGCGGCGAACAGTTAGATACGAAATGGCAGACGCAAATGGTGAATGTGGATGTGATGGCGGAGTTCAATTTCTTCCGCTTTGGGACAGGGAACAAGTTTGACAAGCGTATTCGTCCGTACACGCCGTATATCTTCATCGGTCTGGGTGTGGGTATGTACAACGGCGAGTGGTGGATGCCGAACAGCCCGGAGCCGCACGGAATGCGTGCATCGGCTTATGTGCCGCTGGGAATCGGGTTCAAGTGGAAATTTTCGGAGCATTGCGGTTTGAATATCGCTTGGCAGCACAACATCTATATGGTTGATAATCTGGAGGCTCGCGATGCACTGGACAACAAACATCAGCTGAACGGCTGGAACTGGATGAACTGCGATTTGACGGGAATGGCAACGATTGGCATAGTTTTTGAATTCGTTCAAGCGCCGAAGAATTGCGTAATTTGTAATTGGTAACCGGATAGCATCCGGAAGCAAAAACACAAAAGCGAAAGTTTTGAACAACATGACATATAAAGAACAAATAGACAAGGAGCGGTTACCGCGTCACATAGCTATCATCATGGATGGCAACGGTCGTTGGGCGAAGAAGCAGGGTTTGGCCCGCATGTTCGGTCACAAACAGGGCGTTGAGACAGTGCATAACATCACGGTCGCAGCGACAAAGTTGGGCATTGAGTACCTGACGCTGTACACGTTCTCCACGGAGAACTGGAACCGCCCGAAAGAGGAGGTAGATGCGTTAATGGGTCTGTTGGTGGACACGATCGTGAAAGAGACGCCGACCCTGATGAACAACAACGTACGTCTGCAGACGATCGGTGATATTGACCGTTTGCCGGAAGCGACGAAGGCTAAGTTCCTCGGTTGCATCGAGCAGACGAGCCGTAACACGGGTCTGACGATGGTGATTGCGCTCAGTTACTCGTCCCGGTGGGAGATCACGCACGCCATGCAGGAAGCGGTGCGCCGTGCGCAAGAGGGTTCGCTGCGTGCTGAGGATGTGACAGAGCAGTTGGTAAGCAGCCTGATGACGACCAAGACGATGCCCGATCCGGACCTGTTGATCCGCACGAGCGGGGAATACCGCATCAGCAATTTCCTTCTGTGGCAACTGGCATACAGCGAGTTGTACTTCACGGACTGTCTATGGCCGGAATTCACGGAGGAGGAGTTCTACAAGGCGATTGTAGATTACCAGAAACGCGAGAGACGATTCGGGAAGACAAGTGAACAGATGAAAGATGAAAAATGAACAGTGAAAAATGAAAGGGAAAAGGAGTTTACATAATGTATTAGGATGGTTGATGGTGATCCTTTCATCTTTCCTCTTTCCTCTTTCGTCTTTGTATGCGCAGGACAGTGTGGCTGTGGCAGAAACGATACCCGACATCGAGTACACGATGAACCGCAAGACGTACGAAATCGCCGGGATCGAGGTGGAAGGAGCAGACAGTTACGAGGATTTTGTGCTGATCGGTTTCTCCGGTTTGGCGGTAGGCGATAAGATCGAGGTTCCGGGTGACCAGATCACGAAGGCGGTGAAGCGTTTCTGGAAACAGGGATTGTTCTCGCAGGTGCAGATCCGTGCGAAGAAGATCGAGGGTAACAAGATATGGCTGGTGATTGCGTTGGAGCAGCGTCCGCGTATCAGCGAGGTGCGTTACGAGGGCCTGAAGAAGAGTGAGAAAGAGGATGTGGAGATCAAGGCCGGCCTGCGTCAGGGCAGCCAGATGACACCCAACCTGGAGGATCACGCCAAGACGGTGATTAAAAAATACTTCGCCGAGAAGGGTTACCACAACACGGAGGTACATATCCTGCAGCGCAACGACCAGGACCACCCGGGGTACGTGCGTGTGCTGATTGCGGTGGACAAGAAAGAGAAAACGAAGGTCGGTAAGATCTATATCACAGGAAACCAAGCGTTAACGCATCGTCAGATCAACAAGGCGATGAAGAAAACGAACGACAATGATATCGTCAACCTGTTCCGTACGAAGAAGTTCGTTGTCGAAGAGTACGAGAAGGACAAACAGGCGGTCATCGAGAAATACAACGAGCACGGCTACCGCGATGCGTATATCGTAGCGGACAGCGTTGTTCCGAACCCCGAGGACCCGACGCGCGTGGATGTGTACATGACGATCAGCGAAGGCGACAAGTACTACGTTCGCTCGGTCAAATGGGTCGGTAACACGGTCTATCCCTATGATTATCTGGACGCTGTGCTGGGTGTCAAGCCGGGCGATGTGTATAACCTCAAGACGCTGAACGACCGTTTGACGGGAGACGACGATGCGGTGAGCAAGCTCTACACCGACCGCGGTTACCTGTTCTTCAACGTCGAGCCGGTCGAGGTGAACGTGTCGAACGACTCCATTGATTTTGAGATGCGCATGTACGAAGGCAAGCCGGCCACGATCAACGAAGTGAAGATCGTCGGTAACACCCGTGTCTACGAGCACGTCGTACGCCGTGAACTCTACACCAAACCGGGCCAGCTCTATTCGCAGTCCGACATCATGCGTTCGCTCCGTGAGTTGGCGCAGATGGGTCACTTCGACCAGGAGAAACTGGTTCCGGACATCCAGCCGAACCCCGAAGAGGGAACAGTGGATATCACGTACCAGTTGGAGACCAAGTCCTCAGACCAGATCGAGTTCTCACTCGGTTGGGGTGCTACGGGCCTGGTCGGATCGCTGGGACTCAAGTTCACCAACTTCGCCATCCAGAACCTGTTCAACAAGAAGAGTTACCGTATCGTGCCGCAGGGTGAGGGTCAGACCTTCTCCATCAACGCGCGTACGAATGGTATCTATTATACCTCCGCGTCCATCTCGTTCCTCGAGCCGTGGTTAGGCGGTAAGCGCCCGAACAGCCTGAGCGCCAGCATCTATTTTGCGAACCAGACGGGTTACTCGAGCCGCTACCAGAAGGCCTACCAGAACCTGTACAACACCTACTCCAGTTATTACTACTATTCCGGCAACAGCAATTACTACCAGCAGTTAGCCGAGTCGGAGGCGGATAAGGACAAGTACCTGCGTACGCTGGGTGTGTCGGTCGGATACGGTAAGCGTCTGCGCTGGCCCGACGACTACTTCACGTTCTACGGCGAGCTGAGTTATCAGATGTACATGATGAAAGATTGGCCGTACCTGCTCATCTCGGATGGTACGAGTCATAACCTGTCGCTCAACCTGCAGATCAGCCGTTCGTCTATCGACAACCCGATCTACACCCGCCGCGGTAGCCAGTTCACGCTGGGTCTCAAGATCACCCCGCCTTGGTCGCTGTTCAACGGCAAGGACTACTCGCAGATGACCGCTTCGGAGAAGTACCACATGATCGAGTACCACAAGTGGAAATTCACGGGTAAGGTGTTCACACCGCTCACGCGAGACAGTAAACTGGTACTCATGACACGTGCTGAGTTCGGTTACCTGGGTCACTATAACAAAGATGCCAAATCGCCGTTCGAGTCGTTCTACATGGGAGGTGACGGTATGTCGGCTTACACCAGTTATTCGACCGAGTACGTGTCCATGCGTGGATACTCCTCGGGTTCGTTGACCCCGTACGATGCGACGACAGGACGTAACATGGGTTACCTGTACAACAAGTTCACCATGGAGCTGCGCTACCCGATCTCGCTCGAGCAGAACGCAACCATCTGGGCTCTCGCATTCGTCGAGGCCGGAAACTGCTTCTCGGACATCAAGGATTATAACCCATTCAACCTCAAGCGTTCAGCGGGTGTCGGCGTACGTATCTTCCTGCCGATGTTCGGTCTGCTCGGTATCGACTGGGGATGGGGCTTCGACGAGATCAACGGATCCAAACAATACGGCGGAAGCCAGTTCCACTTCGTCTTAGGACAGGAGTTGTAATAATTGACGATTGACGATTGACAAGGTACGATTTATTGACGATTGAATTAAATTGGCTTATTATGAAAAGATTCTTTATAGTATTATTTGCAACCGTGTTGAGTTTTGGCACGGGATTTGCAAAAGACCAATCGATAGCGTATATCGACATGGCGTATATCCTCAAGAACCTGCCGCAGTACGAGCAGGCGAATGAGCAGTTGACGATGCTGTCCAAGCGCTGGCAGAAAGAGATCGACGCCGCGCAGCAGGAGGCACGCGTGCTGGCCACCAACTACCAGACCGAGCAGATCTTCCTCAGCGAAGCGATGCGTCGGGAACGGGAAGCGGAGATCGTACGCAAGGAGCAGGAAGTGCTGGAACTCAAACGTAAGTACTTCGGTCAGGACGGCGAACTGTACAAGAAACGCGAAGCGCTCATCAAGCCGATTCAGGATGAGATCTACAACGCCATCCAGGAACTGGCCAGCGAGAAGCATATCGATATCGTCAAGGACCGATCGTCCGACCCTTCGCTGATCTACATGTCCTCCAAACTGGACATATCCGACCAGGTGCTACAGAAACTGGGAGCGAAGTAAAGGCGAAAGGCGAAAGGTTAAAGGCTAAAGGAAAAATTTTTAAAACATTATAAAAATGAAAAAAGTAATTATTGCTATGATGCTGATGTTGCCGATGGCTATCAGCGCACAGAAATTCGGACACGTTAACACGCAAGAGTTGTTTGCGATGATGCCGGAAGTGAACAAAGTACGTTTGACGATGGATACCATCAACAACCAGTACGAAACCCAGTTGGCATCGATGAACGAGGAGTTCCAACGCAAATACCAGGACTACATGGCGCAGGAAGCTACCATGGCCGACGCGATCAAGCAGATTCGTCAGCAGGAGTTGCAGGAGATGCAACAGCGTATCCAACTCTTCTACCAGACCGCTGAGCAGGACATTCAGAAGAAACAGCAGGAGTTGCTGGCACCGGTGCACGAGAAGATGACCAAGGCCATCAAAGCCGTCGGTGACCGTGAGGGTTACACCTACATCTTCGACAGCGCTGCCATGGTACATATCGGTGCAGACGCAACCGACGTAATGCCGGCCGTTAAACGCGAACTCGGTATCCAATAATGGCGGACGGCTATCTGGAGAACCACTATGCGGAATACGAGAAGAAGAAAGCAGAGTGGTTAAAGAAAAAATCTAAATATTCGTACAGTTATGGTACAAAAACTTCAACAAACACTTCGCGATAGTGTCGTAGCGCGTTGGGCGGTATTGATCTTGGTGGCCTCCATGATGTTCTTTGCTTACATGATGGCGGATATCTTATCGCCATTGGAGCAATTGATCGAATTGCCGTTTTCAGAAGGTGGTCTGTTTGGATGGACCAGTACAAACTACGGTACTTTCCTCATGGGCGAGTACATCGTCAATGTATTGGGTTTCCTGTTGATTGCCGGATATATATTGGATAAGAAAGGCGTTCGCTTTGCGGGAACGATGTCTGCATCGATGATGGTAATCGGTGCTGCAGTAATGATGTACGCATTGAGTGATTCATTCCGCAGTACAGCTTTTCATGATTGGTTAGGAACCTGGATGACCGGCATGCCGGCTACTTGCAAACTGTCCTTCGCCGGATTTGCTATCTTCGGTTGTGGTTGTGAGATGGCGGGTACGACCGTGAGCCGTGTTCTGGCGAAATGGTTCAAAGGCAAAGAGATGGCATTGGCGATGGGAATTGAGATGGCGATTGCTCGTTTGGGTGTTACCGCTACCATGCTCGTTATTCCGCGTATCTCCAATTACTACGATCATTCGATCTTTGCCCCTGTAGCATTCGGAACCCTCCTTTTGCTGATCGGTTTGATCAACTACCTTGTCTTCTGTGTCATGGATACGAAGTTTGACAAGCAGTTGGTAGCAGTAGGAGAGAAGACCGCTGAGATCGATCCTACCGAAGAGTTCCACGTTAGTGACCTATTTGCAATCTTTACCAACAAGATGTTCTGGATCGTTTCGATGCTGTGTGTATTGTTCTACTCCGGTATCTTCCCCTTCCAGAAGTACGCTGTCCGGTTCTTGAGCGAGACGATCATGGTTAACGGCGAGTACCTGACGCGCGACGCAGCAGCGGATATGTTTGCATTCTTCCCCTTCTTGGCAATGGCTTTGACACCGTTCCTGGGTGCGTTCATTGATTTCAAGGGAAAAGGCGCCACAATGCTCATCGGCGGATCGCTGATCATGCTCTTCTGCCACCTCTGCTTTGCTTTCGTATTACCCTTGTATCCGTATAAATGGCTTGCTACCACTTTGATTGTCATCTTGGGTGTCAGCTTCTCGTTAGTGCCTGCAGCCTTGTGGCCTTCCGTTCCGAAGATCATTGATGAGAAAGTGTTAGGTTCTGCATATTGTCTGATTTTCTGGGTGCAGAACATCGGTTTGGCATTAGTGCCGCTGCTGATCGGATGGGTGATTGACAAGACGCAAGGATTTAAGGTAGCGATGCTCATTTTTGCTGCATTCGGACTATTGGCTCTCGTCTGCACATTCTTGCTCAAAGTAGAAGACAAACGCAAAGGATATGGATTGGAGCTTCCTAATAAAAAATAAGGATTCACTGCATGTCACGACAGACAGCCGGAAGGTCACTTCCGGCTCTGTCTTTGTGGCACTCAAGGGGGAGCACTTCGACGGTAATGACTTCGTTGACCAAGCGCGTCAGGACGGAGCAGCGTACGTCATCTGCGGAGACAACGCCCTGCAGGACCTGCAAGATCTGGCACGGGCTTGGCGACGCGAACTGGGTCTGCCTATCCTCGGTATCACCGGTACGAACGGTAAGACAACGACCAAGGAACTCTGCGCTGCGGTGCTGTCAACCAAGTACAAACTCTACTACACGCAGGGTAACCTCAACAACCAGATCGGTGTGCCCCTCACCTTATTAAATATCACGCGCGCGCACGAGATGGCCATCGTCGAGATGGGGGCGTCCCATCCCGGGGATATCCGGGAACTCGTCGAGATAGCCGAACCGAACTACGGTCTGATCACCAACGTCGGCCGCGCACACCTCCAGGGCTTCGGTTCCTTCGAGGGCGTGATGCGTACCAAGGCCGAACTGTACGATTTTCTGTTGGCCCATCACGGCACCATCTTCCGCAATGCGGACAACCCGCATCTGAAGCAGATGCTAGCCTCCCTAGGAGACCTGGGAAACATAGGAGGCCTAGTCGAATACTCGACCGGCACCATGCCCGAAGGCACCCATCTCGTAGGCGGTTACAACGCTGAGAATGTGTCGGCTGCGCTCTGCGTAGGCGAGTTCTTCGGAGTCTCGCACGAAGACGCTCTGGCCGCTATCCGGGCCTATGTCCCGAGTAACAACCGCTCCCAACTCATGATCACGGAGCGTAACACGGTCGTCGTCGATGCCTACAACGCCAACCCGACGTCTATGCAAGCCGCTATCGAAGCTTTCGACAAATCACAAATCACAAATCACAAATCACAAATGCCGCAGGCCTACATCCTCGGCGCGATGCGCGAACTGGGCGAATACAGCCACACCGAGCATCAGAACATCGTCAACATGCTGCTCGAGCGCAAGGCCGACAAGGTGCTGCTCGTCGGCGAAGAGTACAAACAGACAACGGCACCCTATCCCATCTTCGACAACGTCGAAGCGCTATGCGAACACCTCACCCAAAACCCGCTTGCAGGATGTCGCATCTTGCTCAAAGGTAGCCGTTCCAATCAATTAGAGAAAGTTATTCCATTGTTATGAAAAAGAAGAATATAGGTATTGGTCTTTTAATCGCTCTCACGGTCATCCTGCTGTTCATCATCGGCGGGCTGCTCTATTGGAACCTCAGCCAGCGTCAGGAACTGAACGAGATCGTGGAGCAGATGGCCATCGAGAAAGAGGAACTGCAAGAAGAGTACGAAGACCTGGCTATCCAGTTCGACGGCTACCAGCAGATGGATATCCGCAATGACAGCCTGCAGGACCTGCTCAGCCGTGAGCAACAACGCGTACAGGACCTGTTGGAGGAACTGCGTCACACCAAGGCGTCCAATGCGCGCCGCATCAACGAACTCAAGCAGGAACTGGCCACCGTTCGGGCGGTCCTCAAGGACTACGTCCGTCAGATCGACAGCCTCAACGCCACCAACGCACGACTCACCGAGGAGAACCTGCAACTCACCCAGAGCAACTCGGCCCTCACCCAGAGCAACCAGCAACTGACCGAGAGCAACACAGCTCTCACCGAGACCGTCAGCCGCGCGTCCATGCTCGAGATAACAAGCTGCGTCCTCTCCACGCTCAACAAGAACGACCGCAAAACCCGAATTGCCAGCAACGTACGCAAGCTCCAATTCGACTACACCATCGCCAAGAACATCACCTGCACCCCGGGCATGAAAACGCTCTACGTCCGTATCCAGGATCCCGCGGGTAACCTCATGGGCGAAGCCGAAGACAAGACCTTCGAGTTCGAGTCCGGCGAGATCGGATACACCGCCAAGCAGGAGATCGAGTACGCCGGCGAAGCCTACAGCGGCGTTTGTTACTACACGCTCGCCGAGCAAGAAATAGTGCAAAACGGGTTTTATACAATCGATTTTTGCTGTGAGGGCAATCTAATCGGTTCTTTTCCGTTCCAAATCAAAAAATAATGCATTATTCTCTTGCATATTTCAAAAAAAAGCAGTAATTTTGCGAGACTTTTTGTGGGTCTAATTAATAACCGGTCGCAAACGGCGACCAAAAATGACGAATTGATAATGAATATTGTAACAAAAGAGATTGCTCTCCCTGACGGACGAGTGATCAAACTGGAGACAGGCAAGTTAGCCAAACAGGCAGATGGCGCAGTCATGGCCACCCTTGGCAATACGATGATCCTGGCAACTGTCTGCTCCGCCAAAGATGCAGTACCGGGCACCGACTTCATGCCCCTCACTGTAGAGTACAAAGAGAAATTTGCGTCCGCAGGACGCTTCCCGGGTGGTTTCACCCGTCGCGAGGGCAAAGCTTCGGATTACGAGATCCTCATCGCACGACTCATCGACCGCGCCCTTCGTCCCCTTTTCCCATCCAACTATCACGCTGAGACTTTTGTCAACGTCACCATGTATTCGGCTGACGGCATTGACATGCCCGAATCGATCGCAGGTCTCGCAGCAGGTGCAGCACTCGCTTGCTCCGACATCCCCTTCGAGGGTCCGGTCAGCGAAGTACGCGTAGCACGTGTCGATGGTCAGATGGTGATCAACCCCACTTTTGAGCAATGTGAACACGCCGACCTCGAGCTGATGGTAGCTGCTACCTATGACAACATCATGATGGTAGAAGGTGAGATGAAAGAGGTTCCGGAGTCCGTAATGCTCGAGGCTATCAAAGCCGCTCACGAAGCTATCAAACCGCAGTGCTTGGCCATCAACGAGATGATGAAGGCATATGGTAAGGAGACCAAGCGCGAGTACTGCCACGAGGTGAACGATGACGAGTTGAAGAACGCAGTACACGATTTCAGTTACGCTCGTGCTTACGCACAGGCTACCAGCGCGGACACCGATAAGCATCACCGCGAAGAGATGTTCACCCAGATCCGCGAGGACTTCAAGACCGAGAAAGCAGACTACATGGCTGCCCGCGCAGAGGCACTCGGCATCGATATCGATGAGGTTGCAGCGCTCGTTGACCGTTACTACCACGATGTAGAGAAAGAGGCAATGCGTCGCGCCGTGCTCGATGAGGGTAAGCGCCTCGACGGCCGTAAGACGACCGAGATCCGCCCGATCTGGTGCGAGGTAGGTTACCTCCCCGGACCTCACGGATCGTCTATCTTCACCCGTGGTGAGACACAGTCCCTCTCGACCGTCACCCTCGGCACCAGCCGCGACGAGAAGATCGTTGACGAAGCACTCATCCAAGGTACCGACAAGTTCCTGCTGCACTATAACTTCCCGCCGTTCTCGACCGGCGAAGCCAAAGCCGCTCGTGGTGTAGGCCGTCGTGAGATCGGTCACGGTAACCTCGCTTGCCGTGCACTCAAGAACATGATCCCGGAAGATTTTCCTTATACCGTTCGCGTTGTAAGTGACATCCTCGAGTCCAACGGTTCGAGCTCTATGGCAACCGTTTGTGCCGGAACCCTCGCCCTCATGGACGCCGGTGTGCCGATGAAAAAACCGGTATCCGGTATCGCTATGGGACTCATCTCCGAGAACCATGGTAAGAACTACGCCATCCTCTCCGATATCCTCGGTGACGAGGACCACCTCGGCGACATGGACTTCAAGACCACCGGTACCAAGGACGGTCTGACCGCTTGCCAGATGGATATCAAAGTGGACGGTCTGAGCTACGAGATCCTCGAGAACGCACTCGCACAGGCACACGAGGCACGTATGTACATCCTCGGTAAGATCCTTGAGTGCATGCCCGCACCGCGTGCAGACCTCAAACCGCACGCTCCGCGTATCGTTTCCTTCTATATCCCGAAGGATATGATCGGTGCTGTCATTGGCCCGGGCGGTAAGATCATCCAAGGCATCCAGGCAGAGACCGGTGCTGTCATCTCCATCGATGAGGATGAGAAGGGCGGTAAGGTCGAAGTAGCATCCAACAACGGCGAGTCCATGCAGGCTGCTATCGCTAAGATCAAAGCCATCGTGGCCCTGCCGGAAGTAGGTGAAGAGTACGATTCGATCGTCAAATCGCTCATGCCCTACGGTTGCTTCGTAGAGTTCATGCCGGGTAAGGAAGGTCTGCTCCACATCTCCGAGATCGACTGGAAGCGCTACGAGACCATGGAAGAGACCGGAATCAAAGAAGGTGACCACATCCGCATCAAACTGCTGGAGGTGGATCCGAAGACCGGTAAGTTCCGTCTCAGCGCCAAGGCCCTCAAACCGAAACCCGAAGGTTACGTTGAGCCCGAGAAGCGCGAACGCGGTCAGCGACCGAGGCGAGAAGATGCAGACGGTGCACGCCTCGACAGAGGTCCCCGTCCCGAGCGTCGTGGTCCCCGTCCCGAACGTCACTAATAAAGGTTAAGGGTTACCGGTTATAGGTTAACGGAAACAGCGTCCAAACGGGCGCTGTTTTTAATTTTTAATTTTTAATTTTTAATTTTCAAAAGTCTTTCTTCCACACCAGGCCGACGCCTTGGATCGTCGACGCTTGGCGCAGCGAGTACTTATCCACGGTGTGCGTGTAGCCCTTGAACCGCAGCTGGCCGTCGTCCGTCAGCAGCACCTCTACATCCAGGTCGCCGAAGAACGGTTTGTTCGATACCATGTCGTTATACCGATAGCCCACATTACCGTTGATGATCAACCGGTCCACGGGTTGCAGCTGGAACTGCGCCTCGTACTCCTGGCTTGAGTTAGCGCCCTCACCGTCCGTACGGATCGCCACACCCAGCGTCAGCATCGTCGTTAATTTGGACAGCCAGGCATTGATCTGACCCGTCACCGTGGACGACAGCAACGAATAGGTCGAGTTCAGCGTCGCCGCCTTCGCATTGGTCATGTAGTCCGGCGTGAAGAAGCGGTTGAACACCAGCAGGTAGATCACCTGCCGCATCAGCATCTCGTCCGTGTTGATCACCTGACGCACCTGTTGCTCGATGTTCTGATCCGACATCGGCAGCTCCAGGTCAAACGACAAGATCGGGTTGTTCAACGAACCCGTCATGTTCAGCACCGTCAGCACCGGGATGTTCGACCGCGACGTGCCTAACTGCTCCGCCTCGTCACCCAACAGGTCCCGCAGGTTACCCGTCGCACGGTACTTGGCCTGCACTTTCAGCTGCGGGTTAGACGGATTACCGGTGAACACGATCACCGATCCGTCACCGATCGTGAACTCCTTACGGATCACGTTCGCTACCGTATAATTGAGCGTACCCTTGGTCAACCGATACGTACCGAACAGCGACACATCGTCCGACGGTGTCTCGTACGACAGCCGCAGGTTACCCGTGCCGTAGCCCTGAATGATATCGCCGTTACGCTCGCCCAGCACCAGGTTGAACTGCAGGTTCGGATCCAGATCCAGGTTCAGCTTGACCTGACAACGCGCAGGCGGGATATACGACGGATCATCCTTCGCGCTTTTCTTGTCCTTCGCCGGGCTGTCGATATTATCCAGATCCGTCTCTTTCTTCTCCCTCTCCGCCGTAATCGTCACCGAGTCAGGACTCTCCACGAAATGGACGAACGATGACTCGTACGCCGACGAGGCGTTGTCCAGCGAAAGCCGGAACATCGAGTGACGCGCCGTACGCGCAATCGCGTACACCAGTATATCCTGATCCGGACCCGTCACATCCACATGTCCGTCCGCGTACACGTGCCCCTGGATCATATCCCCCGCGCGGTTGTTATCGAACACCAGCGCGTCGTGCGCATCCACGTGCAGGTTCAGCCAGAAATCATTAAACTGGTTATGCGTGATCTCGCCGTTCACCTCCACCGGGTTACCTTCCACATCCACCACATGCACGTTCGGGAAACGGATCGCCGTCGTGTCCAGCACAATCGTGTCGGCCGGAATCGTGTACCGTGCACCCGTCCAAGGCAGCGTGAACGACGCGTTCTTAGCCTCAGCACGCACCAGCACATAAACGGAACCCTTCTGACCGCCGACAACCACCGTACCCGTGCCCTTACCGTCCAGGTCATGCAGCACCGTCGAGGTCCAGTGGTTAATGAATTCCAACGGCACGGCAAACGTCCGCATGTCCAGACACCACGTGCCCGTACCGTCGAACAGCGCCTTACCGTTCAGGTCCACCACCGTCTGCTTATCGTCCGGCCACGTACCGCGGTACACATCCGCATGGAACGCCAGCGAATCCTGTATATTCAGGTCCACCTCCGCGTCACCAAACCGGCAGTCGTTCAGACCCATGTCATCAATATGTATATGCGTATCGAACTGCGGACGGCGGAACATAGATGTCACGTTCGCCCGACCCGTCAGCAGGCCGTTGAACTTAATCGTCTTCTCCGGTAGCAGGAACGGCACGATATACGACGCATCGAGCCGTTGCATATCCAGCTCCAGCGTGTCCTTTGCCCGGGTCGAAGCCAAACCGTTCGCACGCAGGTGCTGACCCGCACCCGTGAAATCGAAGTGATGAACCGCCAACGATGTGTCCGCGGCACAATAGACCAGCGAAGCCTCCGCCAGCGTATAGACCGAATCGCGCAGCAGCAACGTGCCCGGTAGCACATCCAACTCAATAAGCGGCTGGCCGCAATAACGCTCGAAATGTGCCAGCATCGACAACTCACCGCCGTACTTACCTGCCCGATGCTGCGAGATCAGACGATCCCTCCGCTCCAGCAGATCCTCGTGTTCGCTCGTCTTCTCGATCGGGGCGAAATACGTCGTGTCCAGCACAATATGCGTCAGCAGCGTATCGTGGTACGCATGGGTTGTCACCGTCGTCTTCACCGACATTGCCTCCGCACTCACCGTCATCTGCAGCGGCGACACACGGTCCTCTATGCGAGCACGGTTATTCACCGTCACCGTCAGGTCGTGTATCGGTGTGTTCGCCGCACGGATACCCGGCGCGAAGAACTGCAACTCCACATTCGGCTCCCGCACTCCCTCTTGCATCCGCGGAGAGATATCCAGGCTGGCCGTCAACGACGGGTGATCCGACAAGATCAGCGGAGCGACGAACAGACGCTGCACGTCCCGTAACCGCTGACCGTCTGCTTCCAGATCCAGCGACACCGCTTGCCACGAACCCGTAGGCGCACCGACTGCCGAAGGCAGATAATAATGCAGCAACGCCTGCAGCGCAGGAGCCACATCCGCGTAACGGAACGTACCGTCCGCATGTGCGGTCACATAATCCGAACGAAGCGTCAGCTCTTTCTTCAGACTCGGCTTGGCATCCACCAGCAGCATCAACTGCTGCATCCGAATCGAGTCACGCACCGTCGCCAGGAACAGCGAATCGATCACCATGTAACCCGACACATCGTCCGTGTTCTTACCGTTCAGATCCACCGCCATCGAGAAACTGGTCTGAATCGGACTGCCGAACTGAAGCGGCTCCGTATCGAAGTGACGGCACAGCAGGTTGAAGTTCACCTCCGGGTTCACATCATGCAGATCCACCACACCGTCGAACGACAGGTTCACGTGCGGGTCATCGATATCGAACTTACCCCGGTACCGCTTCGGATCGTAGCGGCCGTTGATATGTGCGTCGTTGAACGTGTAGCCCTTGTACGTGAACGAACGCAGGTGCGCTTTCACATCGCCCGACACCTGACCCTCATCGATCTGACCGCGGGACGACACATCGATCGTCACCGAACCGAACTGAGGCTGCGCCAGCAGACGACCTAACTGGAACGAACGGGCTACCACGCGCGCGTCATACTGCATATGCTCGAACAACGAATCCGAACGGAACGTACCGTCCGTCGAGATCGGACCCAAGGCCGTACGGAACGCACCGTGCAGCGTCAGATCATGCAGATGACCCTCTGCCAAACCCCGATAATGAATCGTACCCAACCGATGCACCTCGGCCGGTAACTGGAACGGACGACCGTACAGCTGACTCAGAAAATCCTGCAACTGCGGCGCACTCGTCTGCACATCCTTCAGGTTAGCCCTTAGGTACGGGTTCTCGATATCCGACAGACCGAACGCCGCGATGCTACCTTCCAACACCGTGCGGCCGTTATAACGAATCACAATATTGTCAAAATACAACGAGTCTTTCTTACCCGTCAACGAACCGTTGAGCGAGATAGCACGGTTCAGACCGCTCAACCGGGGCACGAACAGCGCAATATCCGACGGGGTCAACTCCGCCTCATGGAACGTCAGCGTCATCGTACTGTCCGCCGACCGGATCTCAATACCCGACAGGTCCAGACGCGAATTCGGCAAGTAACCCCGCAGCGTCGGAACAACGAACAGCGAATCACAGGCCTGCACATGCGCACTCAGCGATTCCACCCGGAACGGCGTCTCCGACCGGTCATCTCGCGTCACACGTGCCGTGAGATCCGAGATCTGCGCATCGATCGAATGCTGCGACAGATGATTCAGATCCACACCCGCATGGTCCAGCTCCATCTCGTACCGATCGTACCGCACCCGAATCGACTCCAACTGCACATCCCTCACCGTCAAGATACCCGCAAACGGATTACGCTCCTGCTCTTCCTCCGATTGAAACGCCGACGCAATGAAACTGTAGTTCCACGTGCTGTCCGACAGCGGATACAACTCTGCCCGCACATCACGCAGCCGCGCGTGCGAAAAACGAATCTCACCCTTCCGCAACGCCAGCGGACTGAAGTGCGCGTACAACTCACCCGCATACAACAGCGTGTCGCCCTGCCGGTCCTCTATATACACATCCTCGATCGACACACGCGCGGGGAAACGATACGTGATCGAGCCTACACGCGCGTGCGTGCCGAAAGCACGGCTGAACTCCGCCGTCACCAACCGCACCGCTGCCGTCTCCACCTCACTGCTCGATAGCACAGCCACCAGCATCCCACCGACCAGCAACACGCTGACCAGCAACACACTCACTATGTACCAAAATCGCTTCATCCGCATAATTGGGGTGCAAAATTAATAAAAATTTTGCATATGTGCAAGGTTTAGACAACAAAAATACTTTTTTTCTAAGAAAATTGCAAAAATATTTGCGTATTTCAAAAAAAAGCAGTAATTTTGCAGGCTTTTTGTCGCGGGCTCTCTCCTCGTACGTGTGCCAAAACTCTGTTTTAGCAGTAAGTACTCGGAGGATCTCCGCTCTCCCCAAGAATTAAAATTCTCGGGGACCCCATAAAGGAAAAGCACAAAAAATATTAATTAATCATTATTAACTATTAATTGATTTATGGTAAATCATTATGAAACTGCCTTCGTTTTAACTCCCGTTTTGTCTGAGCCGCAGACAAAGGAGGCAGTAGAAAAATTCGAGAATCTTCTCACATCGAATGGCGGTACCATTCTGAACCGTGAGGAGTGGGGCTTGCGCCAACTCGCTTACCCTATCCAAGGTAAAAATTCGGGCTTCTATTTCATCCTTCAGTTTGATGCTGAGCCCGCTGTAATCGCTACCCTCGAGACCGAGTTCCGTCGTGACGAGCGCGTAATCCGCTTCCTGACGACCCGTCTTGACAAGTACGCATTTGAGTACGCCGAGAAGCGTCGTAACAAAGGTAAAAAAGTAGAAGAGGAGGCTTAATCATGGCACAGAATGACGAAATCCGCTATCTGACTCCGCAAGGTTCGGATCAGAAGAAGAAAAAGTACTGCCGTTTCAAAAAATCCGGCATCAAGTACATCGATTACAAAGATCCTGAGTTCCTCAAGAAGTTCCTCAACGAGCAAGGCAAGATCCTGCCGCGTCGTATCACCGGTACTTCGCTCAAGTATCAACGCAAAGTTGCTCAGGCCGTTAAGAAAGCACGCCATTTGGCTCTGCTGCCTTACGTAACCGACATGATGAAATAACCCACTAAAAGAAAGGAAAGAACATGGAAGTAATTCTGATTCAAGACCTGGCTAACCTGGGTTTCAAGAACGACATCGTTAAAGTACGTGACGGCTACGGACGTAACTACCTGCTCCCGCAGAAGATCGCTATCATTGCGAACGAGAGCAACCGCAAACAACTCGCTGAGAACCTCAAACAGCAGGCTCACAAGGCTGCTAAGATCCTGGCTGATGCTCAGGCACTCGAGGCTAAACTCGCTGAGACCGTAATCGAGGTGAAAGTAAAAGCAAACGAGGACGGTAAGATCTTCGGTACTGTTACCACCCAAAACATCTCCGACGCACTCGCTGCACAAGAGATCAACATCGACAAGAAGGTCATCACGATCGCTGAGCCGATTAAGCAACTGGGTGAGTACACCGCACAGGCTCGTCTCCATCGTGAGGTAAAAGCTGACATCAAACTGAATGTTGTAGCTGAGTAATTAATCAATTAACAATTAACAATTATCAATTTACAAAGGGCTAACGGAGTTTGGTACAAATTGACAGAGTCCGTACGGACACCCAACATTGCACAAAACTTTTAGGACGCCTTGTGAATTGTGAATTGTAAATTTTAAATTAAAAAGACTTATGAAACAAGGAATTCATCCCGAGAACTACCGCGTTGTAGTTTTCAAAGATATGTCTGACGGTACTCAGTTCTTCAGCCGCTCTACAGCTGCTACCAAGGACACCATCGAAATCGACGGCGTTCAGTATCCGCTGATCAAGCTCGAGATCTCGAACACGAGTCACCCGTTCTACACCGGTAAGTCCAAACTCGTGGACACCGCTGGTCGTGTGGACAAGTTCATGTCCCGTTACGGCAACCGCACTCGCAAGTAATTGCGACGCAAGGGGCAGGCTCGTCCTGCCCCTTATTGTTTAACCCACTAGGACTCCTAGAAATCTAAAATCTTAAATCTTAAATCTAAAATCTAAAATGAATACTGCCCTCTGGCGCGCCCTCGGCCGCAACACCATCATCTCCATCATCCTCTTCGGAGCCCTGCTCGGACTTCTATACCTCGCGGAAATGCTCTTCCCGTCCTTACAAGGTCAGCTCATCCAATTCGATAGCGCCCCCTGGGTCGTCGGCATCCCCGCATCCATCATCGGTGTCGCGTACATCCTCACCGTCCGCGACCCGCAGAACTACACCGGTTTCTTTGCCGGCCTCATCATGTCTATTCTACTCGGTGTTCAGTTCGTGCTCTACGGCAAACAGAGCGCGGACAGCGCCTTCCTCTTCTTCTTTGTCTTCATCCCCTTCCAGATGATGTCCATCTACAAGTGGAGCCGATCCAAAGATGATGGTGGCGCCAGCTTCGAACCCAAGTTCCTCGATACACCGCGGCTCCTGATGTCTGTCGCGATGCTGATCATCATCACCGCCGGGGACTACTTCCTCGCGACCTACGTCCTCCAGGAGAACAGCATTAAGGAGGGCATCGTGCCCAAACTCCTCAACGGTCTGCTCATCTCCTCCTCTTTCCTCGCCAATTATTGGCTGATCTATCGCAAAACCGACTCCTGGATCTACTGGTTCATCTATAGTGTCGCCGGCATCGGCCTGTTCATCTACCTCGGCAACGCCTTCTCCATCGTCCTCTTCTCCTTCTTCCTCGTCATCAACTCGATGGCAGGAATTGCATGGATCAAAGCTACCAAGAAGGAGAATTTAGGTTGGGTAAAAATCTTTGTTAAATAATGAAAAGAAAAGCAGATACAGTTTTGCGCGTAGCGGAGCCTACGCAGCTCATGGACTTCCTCATCGCTAAGATGGGCGGCATGGCTAAGTCCTCGGTCAAACAGTTACTCGGCCAACGCCGTGTCAAAGTAGGTAATGCGGTGCAGACCCGCCATGACTTCGCCCTCAAACCCGGCGACGTGGTGACGGTTAGCTCCGGTCGTGGCAACAGCCAACTCAACCACCCCAAACTCAAGATCGTCTACGAGGACGACGACCTCATTGTGGTCAACAAACAACCGGGCCTGCTCACCGTAGCCGCTACGCCGGGCTCCAGCGAGACAACCGCCTACTCTATCCTGCGCGCGTATGTCAAACGACAGAACGCACGCGCGGGTATCTTCGTCGTCCACCGTCTGGACCGTGAGACCTCCGGTCTCCTTGTCTTCGCACGCTCGCAGGAACTGCAGCATTACATGCGCGAGTACTGGCGTGAACTCGTCACCGAGCGAACCTATATCGCCCTGACCGAAGGCGTACTCGAACCCCGAGAAGGCCAGATCCGTTCCTGGTTCACCGAGGACAAACGCAATGCCATCGTCTACTCCTCCCCCGTCGACGACGGCGGTGACCTGGCGATTACGAACTACAAAGTACTTAAAACTTCCAACTCTCCAACTTCTCTCAACTCTCAACTTTCAACTATCAACTATCAACTCGTAGAGTTGCACCTGGAAACCGGCCGCACCAACCAGATCCGTGTCCACCTCGCCTCCAAGGGCTGTCCCGTCGTCGGGGACCGTAAGTACGGTCATGGCAACGACTCCTCCCCCATCGACCGCCTCTGTCTCCACGCCAAAGTGCTGGCCTTCATCCACCCCGTGACGGAAAAAACCGTCCGCTTCGAATCCCCCGTCCCCAAGGAATTTAATCGGGTGATACTATAATAAAAAGTGCTCTTCGGGGCACTTTTTTTGCATTTTCTCTTGCACATGTCAAAAAAAAGCAGTACCTTTGTGGGATTTTTGGGGAAAGGGTAATTATGAAAAGTGATAAAAGCACATTATCTGCTATTCGTAAATTCCTTGTTGAATACAAAGAAGAGTTTCTATTTGGGTTAGTACTGCTAACATTGGTTGGGTTGAGTTATGGGCTCGCACCGTTTATCCCGCACAAAGTATTTTACGAGATCATTTCTCCCGTGCAGAACATCGCCATCATTACGGTGACGCTGCTTTGTACTTGGGCGATGATACGTCATTCGGATGGCATCCGCGTGCGGTATGTACAAGCATGGATTATGGCCACGATTTCGGCCATAATGATTGCAGGCGTCAGCTATCGTAGGTTCGTCAATGTTGAATTGTTGCCGGCGGAGGGAACCTTTGCTTTTGATGGCTGGGAGATGGTAGGCGGTGATCTGATCGCGTGGCTTATACTCGCTTATCCGTTAGAACTGCTGCGTCCCGGATGGTTGACGTGGAAGAACAGTCTGAAACGTCTCCTGCCGGTGGTCGTGCTCGGAGCAATTGACATGTTCGTTCCTTGGGACCTGAGGTGGCTCTTGGCGCTCGTTCCGGTGGTATGGGTGGCGCTGTTGTTCAGGCACGTGCGCGACTACCGTCGGTACGCCGAGGCGAACTACGGCTCGGTGGAGCAAACCGATGAGAAATGGGTGATTCGCTACCTGGTGATGGTGCTGGTATTAGGTATATCCTATACCTATCTTTGTTTCTCCGACGAACCCACGCGACTTTTTACCCAACAATGGCTGATGTTCTTCGTCATCATCTATACCAATGACCAGATCATCTTCCATTCCAAACCATGGATAGAAAACGCCGAAGAAGAAGAAGAAGAAGAAGCGAAAATCGAATCCGAAGGAGAGTACCGCGCGAAGTTAGAGCAGTGGATGAAGACGGAGAGACCGTATCTGAATCCGGATTTCCGCTTGCTGGATTTGCGTCAAGTGCTGCCGCTCAACCGAACCTACTTGAGCCAACTCATCAATGCCGAGTATGGCTGCAATTTCTACCAGTTCGTCACCAACTACCGTATCGAGGAGGCGAAGCGCCTGATGCGCGAGCACCCGGACATGACGATGGAGGATGTTGCCAAACAATGCGGCTTTTCTTCCGCCCGTTCGTTCTATCGTACTTTCGACCGCGAGGAGGAGATGACTCCTAAGGAATGGTTAGCAGCTCAGCCAAAGTGACAATTCGTAAAATTAGGGACAATTCGTAAAAACACAGTCCGTCTTTCTGGACTATTCGTAAAAATATAGCCTTTTTGGAGTGACACTCCGTTAAAATGTGCCCGTGCGTATTGTATACGTGCGGGTATTTTCGTACCTTTGCAAACTTTTTTAACGAAATATTGAATATGAATAAAGTCTGTTATACATTATTTAAGGTACGAATTCAGATACTGATTTCGTTGTTATTTGTCTCTGTAGGAACGTATGGACTCGGTTACACGCCGACGGATGGTGGTCTGGTAGTCAACCTCAAAGAGGGTGACCATATCTTGCTGTCTGTCATGATTGATGATGACAACAATCCTGCCACGCCCGACGTGGAGTATTTCGTGTGTCATTATCCGGGTTTTACCGGAGGTCATTTCAGTTACACGAACTGGGATGTAGATAAGGATGCGCCACAAGGAAAAGGAAACTTCCTTAAGTTGATTCCGCAAGATGCCGGAGCTACAGAGCCGTCGTCGGTTTCCATTTGGTCCATCGATACGGCTCTAACACGTATTGAAGGTAGCGATAATTTCGCATTGGGTGGTATATCTTACACCATGTGGAGCTCCAACGAGCCCAGTTATACCCTACTTACGTCTTCTGGAAATGGTTGGAAGTACCAGGGTGACTTGACGAATAATAAAAACAACGCAAATGCTTGCGATGTAATCTTTGTCGCGCCGACGAACCGCTCTACAGTTACTTCGTTCGACCCGAAAAAAACATTGAACAGACCGGATCAAGATTCCGAAGGTCGGTTCAACGGAAAGAAAGGCTTTGGTTTCTTAGGAATGCCTTACCGCGAAGTGTATATGATGGTTATCCCTCGACAAAACAAACCTAATGTATATGGTAATGCCGCGCTGGTAGGCTTCAATACCACTAAGTCCAATTATTCATATCACAACAGTGGTAGTCCAGGTAATGGTCCAGCCAAACCCGGTCAGGCATTGTTTGCGTATAATGATCGTAAGCCGACGCCGGTGCAATATCCTAACACCCGACGTACGATCTTCCGACTCTATATATTGGATGACCCGCTGGTATCGTCTTGTCCGGATTCATATTACTTTGCCTACGACGAGCAGGATTTCAAGGGATATCGTATGGGACCGGGTACTAATAACGATAACGTTGGTAAGGATTGGTCGGATAGTACAGCGGCAAAGAAGATCTATACCATTGACCGTCTGGTCTGCATGGAGCGTATTCCGGATACCAAGTACCACGTAAGCGATTATATGTATGTGCCTATACCCGATAATACGTACTACTATGTGGGCTATCAGAATAAGTATTGCCATACGGACCAAGGTGACGATTTTGATTCGCAGTTCAAGAATATCGACACCTTGAAGCTCCAACATATGGATAAGCCAGCTCCGCGAGGTGCTTTCGGACGTATGATCGTGGACACGACGCAGACGAGCAAGCAGAACCTCGGTGTGGAATTCCGTCCTGCGGGTGTGTTCCTTAGAGTGGACGCGGGTGAAGGCAGGTATCGTAACATCGAGATGCACCCCGAGCCGGGAGATACCTCTTGGATATGTAACGAGATGTGGACGATTACCGGCGAATACTTAGCGCATTCTATCAAAGCGACGCTTTACTCCGGTACGGAGTTCAGTGATGAAGACCCGGGAAGCGATATTCCGGGATGGAGCGAGTACGTGGTAGGTAATACAGTGCCCTTAGCCGATGACCCGAGCAAGACAGTTACCGGCGAGATGACCGGTTGGGCGCGTGTCTATACCAACAAAAGTACTACAAACGGTGGTCTGGAGTTCGTACGTGCGGAGAAAGACAAGTATGTCCGCTACGATAACAACGGCCATTTCGGAGTGACGATCCCGAACACGCATGCCAAGGCGGGAGAAACGAGGGTCGTGCTGAGCGAACCGCGTTTGTTGGAAGGATATAATTTCCGCGGATGGTACACGAAGAAGGATACGACCGCCGAAGGCGGTATGTGGCATCATCCGGGCGATACGGTTGATTTGAGCACCTTCGCCGGAGACTCCCTGATCCTTTATGCGCAAGCCAAATACACAGGAAGTATTAGTGTGGCTATCTCATTCATGAAAGATGACGGCAAACGCTATTTCTTGACGCACCCGAATGCGGACGCACCTCGTTATGCGACAGCCCGTCATTTTGCGGATTGGACCAATACCTACCAGGGTATGTCGGACGCTACGAACGCTGACGAGCGTTTCCTCAGTACGTATCTGTTAATCGGAAATAATACCGAATGTGAGGAATGTGCAGATGGTGAATATGTACTGGATCCGAGACGTGAGATGGTACACGGTGCTGTTGATTCGCTGATGTTCTATGAGCATTTCGCGCCTGACGTAGAGGAGTATATCGGTCTGTATTATGTGGCAGGCGAATTTAATAAAATCCTTGCCAATAATACCTGGGCGGGTCTTTTCAAATCTACCAAAGGCTGGCCGGATCCGATGAGCCCCTGTATTGATAGTACCAAACTCTTCACAACCCACTATTTAGATAGAGATGGAGAAGGAAAGATTAGAAAAAATGTCTTTCCCGATGAATGCGGAGATACGGTCTATTATAATCCCTCGACAGGTTATTTTGACGGTTCGAAAAGCCCCGTGACAAACTTCACCATTTCCGGTGTGGGCGTAGTAGATGAGCACTACGTGGTACTGCCCGACACAACGGTGGAATGGACGGACACGATTACGTTCGGTATTCACCAAGACGAGCATATAGAAAACCCTGTATGGTCCAAACTCATCGGCAAGCAACTGATGCTGCAGATGATGGTAGGCGACAAGATTACGTATTTCCATCCGAATGACGATAAGATCATTGACGAATATACGCAAATGCGTCTTAACAGCAACTACCGCTTGGATGAGACCTTTGAATATATCCGCGATGCGCGCGTGGAGTCGTTAGGAACCGTCGCCGATGAGGACAAGCCGCACATGAACGACCGCTTGGAAAAGAACTATTTCGGACGTCTTATTACCAGCGGCTTGAATACGCCGGTGGTGGATGTACAATACATGGGTAAGTATATTGATATAGTCGATACCCTTCGTATCACCCTTAGACCTTTAGGTCCCAATAAAATCAAAGAGTACTACGGCCGTTGGAAAGAGGGTGCGCCGGGACTGCATATCCGTCCGGACGGCTCGCGTTACCGCGATATCATCGTCCGTACCAAGACGGTGCATCACAGCGAACCGGAGGAGAAACTGGTGCTCTCCCCTGTGGCGTCTTCCTATATGTTCAGCCCGATGCAGGATGCAGAGAAGATACTGCATTTCACCCTCGCGAAAGTGCGTTCCCGTCAACTGTTAGATACCGAGGGCAATGTGCTTGAGGAGGAAATATTGTCCTCCGTAGATTACACTTCTGAGTTGCACATTACTACCGATCAGTGTACGTTTAAGAGCACCGGTTCCGAAACTTCGACCGTTTTTGAAAAAGTTAATTCTTTGATATTGGATGATCAAGTCGGACTGAAGACAACGGAGAATAATGAATCCGGTCCGAATAACGATACGCTGCTCGTCAACACCTCGGTTACGATCGATGAAGTATCTCATCCGGTTAGCTGTGAGGTACCTTTGGTACAAACTACCTTGGAGAGCGAGGAGTTGATTTGGTCTGCGGTAGTGAACGGGCAACGCTATTTCATCATGGCGGGCTCCGGCGGACTCATCTTCCGCCAGTATGAGCAAAAGGGTAATACGCTGTATAAGAAAGAGGATGGTAAGACCCAGTTGGTGAAAGGTTCTGCCAATCCAGCGAATAGCGACACCAAGTATATCACGCCGTGGAAATACAATTACGTGGACCAAGATCTTCAGCAAATTACGCTGGAGATAGTCGATCCTGTGAATCTGCAATTCATTATTACCGGCGAATCCACTCCGGGAGTGCAGGAAAATAGTGATCCTAAGACAGCAGCTACGCTGACGTATGCGTATGTGAATGTCTATTTGAATGAAAATGAGAACTTTGAGGAACAGGTAAAACTGAAGTACGGTGCTGAAAACTGGCTGAAACTCTCTACCTCTCCTTCTGTACACCTGGAACTGACAACTGATTCCGCTACGGCAACCGTGTTCTCATTTACCTATCTGAAGCGCGAGTATGAACTCCTCAATAATGGAGCCTATCCGAACAAGCCTCAGCTGGAGTTCGGTTATAACACTACGACGGGTGCTTCCGTTCAAACGCGCTACAAGGCATACCGCGTCTATTCAATGCTGCTTAACAACACCATCACCTACTGCGGTCGTGAAGACGAGAACGATATCGCGGATCTTGTTAACCCGAGCAAGGATTGGAAGACGGATACGACGTTCACCCTCATCCCTGACAGCCGTTTTGCCCCTGGTGCGAGCGGATTGAGCAGAACGACGAACGCCTCGTCGCTGACCACCACTGTAACGCCTTCAGGTTCAAGTCCTGTGAATATTCAGTATGGTGGTAAGTATGTGAATATCGTTGATACCCTCGATGTCCGGATCTCGCTGCAAGACAAAGCACCGGAATATCGTTTTGCGGACAAATGGAGCAGCTTTAAGTCTGTCGAGGATGCGCATCTCAAGATACCGCTTATCCGAAAGACTTATCACACTGCGCCGTACGACTCCCTGATATGTACGGTGGACCGAGATGAGTATAGCTTCGTCTTCCCGCCGGTAGTTTCAGAGGGTACAAATACCCATACCTTTGTCTTCGGTACGGATCACCGCCAAGGAACGAACGTTCTGGATGTAGATAACCGAGTGATCTCTTATGAAGGAGATGCACATAATCACATCGAAGATATGGACTTTACCAATCCGGCTCTAACAGAGATCCGTTTGATCGAAGATAACGGTAGTACACCTAATTGGTGTGAGATAAGCAATATAGGTAAGCATTCGATTACTGTTCGTTGTAAAGGAAACGGTATCCGTTCGCCGCGCTCAGCCAACATTTTGTTGGCTTATGCGATGTATATAGAAGGAAGATGGCGGTATATTAATTTCCGCGTCCAAGTTGCGCAGTCCAGCCGCTTCCAATTTGAAGGAAACCAACACCTTGTACACTCGAAAGGTGCATCCGGTGATGATCTGAAAGACGGTGTACAGCAGGTACATGAGAACCGAACCATTATCTATTACTACAACCCCTCCAATAGGGCGAAATCGACCGACCAACGTGTCGAGCTGCCTATCCGCGAGCGTAACTTCTACGGCTGGTGGCGTTGGTATTCGCTCCAGCCGGGCGAAGAGGATATGGATATCCCTGCGGAGAGATGGCAGACTGCACCTTCCAATACAGGTAGATGGAACTTCCCGTTCCGTACTATCGGAGACTCGATCAAAGTACCGGATGAGGCAACGCTTGATCTGGATGACTCTATCAAGATACTCGTGACGCAGGGACGTTATACCGTCTTTCATGTGCCTTCGCAAGATTATAATGCTCGTAAGGATCCGCCTTCCAAGGCGCCGATGGTCTATCCGCCGACGAACAAAGATACCGTCACCTACGCCGTTGATCTTAGTGTGTATTACGACAACCTGCCGCTCTCTATGAAGAATGTCAACCAAGTAGATACGGCAGCCATGGATACCTTGCATGAGATCATCGAGCCGACGCTCTCGATCCGCGAGATATTCGAATTACACCCCTGGACCGAGATGGCGGAAATCATGGAGGGCTACAAAGATACGATTGATGGTGGACGCAATGACAAGTATCTGGAGGATCACGTGGTCCGTGCACCGTTAAATAACCGCCTGTTGTTAAAGACAGAGCACCGTTATGATTACGATAATATCAAGAATGGTGGGCATTCTGAGTCCCTCATGGGCTACTATATGCGGGATGATAATTGGGCTACATGGGCGGGCAATCAGGTGCGCCAAGACTCGATGATCTGGTGCGGCGGATGGGATGCTAAGTGTAAATGGTACACCTATAACCCCAAGACGAAGACATATAGTTCGTGTCCTCATGAGGTTACTGAAGCAAATGACTTCCTGAACGTGCCGAAAAAGACGAGTATGACTGCCGGAAAGGATGCCGATACCGTAATATATTGTTTGCGCGCACGAAGCCAGCAAACGCTGACTGCCGGTACAGTTGGGGATCCCGATACGGTTCCTGTGCCGGGTGACTATTGGTTCAATATATGCCGCTATACGATTATTTACCATCGTCAAGATCGTTTTGGTCCGAAATTGGAGGAGAAAATAGACGGTGTAGATAAAGCCATCATCACCAATACGGAGATAGAGGAACACTTTGACGTGATGCAACGCTTGAATTTCGACTACAACAAACCCGGAACGGAATATACGGTCTATCCGCATCCTCTTCCTTGGGCGGACGCATCCTACGGCTTTGCATACCCCAAAACGGCTTCCCTGCCCGATAACCGTCCGCATAATAAGGGCGGCTTGGCGAACTTGGCGAATATGGGTGAGTACAACCTCATCAACCGTATCCCGTCGTTCGGTTCCTTCTGGCATAAGATGGAGCAACACGGCGGTGCAGCCAACGGCTATATGATCTTCTGCGACGGTATGTCGTCCGCGGGTCAGGTAGCAGCGCTCCACCTCGATACCACCCTTTGCGAAGGACAGAAGATGTACTTCTCCGCCTTCGTCGGAAATCCCGGCAACGAAACCGGCAAGACCTGCCCGAACTTCACGTTCTCCGTACAAGGTTCGGAGGATGACGTGGTATGGGAGGATATCACTACGTATATGACCGGCGATCTGCCTCAATCGAATAAATGGTACCAGATCTATTTCCCGATAGAGCAGAATAAGCAATATTCGCATTTCCGCGTGCGGGTATATAATATGGCGGCAAACGATGACGGAAATGACTTCA
Source organism: uncultured Bacteroidales bacterium (assembly GCA_902785605.1). GTDB lineage: Bacteria > Bacteroidota > Bacteroidia > Bacteroidales > Paludibacteraceae > Colicola. The sequence goes on along the minus strand of CACZZL010000019.1, from coordinate 10,437 downwards.
TCATCGACGACATGTGTATCTTCGCTACCAAACCGCCGTTGTTGGTATATCAAGCGAACACGACCTGTAAGAACGAGAACGAAAGCGACTCGCTCACCCATATCGTGCTCCGCGTGGATTATCAGGGCTTCACAGACGACGCTTATAAAGCGGATGAAGAGTATTACACCGTTCAGGAGATAAGCAGAGGCAATGACACTACCTTCCTGCGGCTCGTGGACGGATATGACAATGAGGTTATCAAGGGAGATACCATTTATGGAAAGATTAACTTGCCGAATCGCACCTACACACCGGGCGATGATAATGACTCTATCTTCGCGAACCTCAAGAATCTGGTGAGCTTGTTCGAGACCACGTTGGAAGCGCATGAGGAAAATACTTCCGTACCTGTCTTCCGTAAGGGATATGTCTTCGAGCATCTCGATGACTCCATCCGTCCGGTATTCTATGTGATCCATTCCGCGAAGATGTCCTCGCATAGTACGTACGTCGTACACATGGCGGGTGCATACAATGAATTGCTCTCAAGCCAGTGTGGCTTGACGCGTAAGTTGAAAGTGCGTAACCGAATGATCCTCACCCTCAACGGCAATGAGCAACCGGAGAAAGAGGTAGCAGCGATGTGCTCCAATTCCTTATACGATGTCTCGCTGCATGTCAAGGGAACGCTGCTCCTCGATAACTTAGCGCCGGTAGAAGTGACCGGTTCGTGTTACAACGACTGGCTGCTGCACGGCGATACCACGGCTTCCAGCAAAACGACCTACGGCTACAAATACGAAGATATTGAGAAAGTAATCCGTGATATTCTCCGCGCAGACGGGCAGTATGGAGGCGGAGATAATGCCAACCAGTTTGCTCGTTCGCTTGCGGAGGTGGATAGTCTTGTAATGGCTCGTGTTCAAGAAGCAAACAGAGTTGCTCTCTCTGACGATGATCTGAAGCCCTATACCATTCTCAAGCATTTGGTGAATGAAGGTTTGTTAACGCTTTATCAGACAAACGTAACGGTTCTCACGCCGACGAACGATTCTATCAAATATACGATCTTCCCGATTTCGGGTTCGGGATCCGAAGTGCTGCAAGATATGAATATCGATGTGTGTCCGACGCCGGTACATATAGCGCTCAAATCCAATAGAGGAGGCGGTGTGCCGCTGATCATCGGCGGTCTGAACCGTTCCGAAGAAGAGTCGCAGTACCCGATTGTTGTTCTTGCCGATGCAGTACATGCGAATTCGGAATTGAATATACCGATAGACTCGCTGATGATGCAGCCGGGAGGTGGTGCTCCAGAGGTAGCGCTAAAGCAAATATATTTAATGTCCACCAATGATCCTGAGTTCCGCGAGGGTATAGACAATATCTTGCTCGCACCGGACAGGACATGGAAATTGGATGAAACCAATGTCGGCTATTACACCAACGGTAACGATACGCTGGTTGTTGTGCCCGCTTCGGAGTCGAACTATCGTATGCGCGGGGGGTACAGTTATACCTTTGGTATTGAGATGATGACGCACGTTGGTGATGCCGGCTGGAGTGCGTCAGGCAGCGACAGTTGTCCGGTAGGAACGATCCCGTTCACGGTAAGCGTTGTGCCGGATTACTTGCGATGGGATCCGCAAACCTCGGATAGCCGTTGGAACAACCCGGCTAACTGGATTGGTATTGACCAGCACAACACGCTGATCCATGACGAAGCGCGTTTTGCACCGCTGTCCACAACACATGTGCTTATCCCGCCGATGACGGACGGAAGACCTTATCCGGTACTGCCGGCTTTGCCCGTAGCCTCCGGAGACTCGATCCAGCAAGTGGGATTCCAGTACAATGTCTGCAATTCGATCCGCTTCCTGCCGGGAGGTGCGATGAGTCAGCAGCAACGCCTCGAGTACGACAGCGTGATCGCCGATCTGAGTGCGCCCCATGACAAATGGGCATTCCGTGCAACGCCGGTAGAGGGCTTGTTGTCCGGCGATCTATTCATGTCGAACGCCGATCTGAGCGGAGCGACGCCGATATGGGAAGTAGGAGAGTTCGATGCCGCCGGACGTAACTATTCGACGGGTAATGCGTCCTTCTGGCTCTCGCTCTTCAGTCGCGATGCGATCCATCTGAATAATCCCCAACAGGAAGACGTAGAGAAGATCGATACGATAGCAACGGAGGCGGCTACCTGGTCGAAAGTGACCAACGCCCTTACGCTTCCGCTCCAGCCGGCACAAGGATGGGCGATGTACTCTCATACGGCATCGGGCAGGGACGCGGATGTACGTCTGCCCAAGAGCGATGATATCTACTATTATTACACGCGTTCGGGCGATAAAGTGTGGAGTTTGTACGAGTCCGGCCTTCGCGCCAAACGTGCGGAGAACGCAGGGGTCGCAGAGAACGTAGGCAAGATGGCCTTCTATCCCGGCAGATTGGTTACAAGCCAGAGTTATACCCTCACCAATGGTACAGCCGCTACGTCCTTCGTCTTTGGTAACCCGACCTTGGGCTATATCGATATCTGGGGCTTCATAGCCGATAACACGTCGCTGAAGAAAGAGTTCCGTTATATAAAAGCCAATGGTCTTTGGGAGGATGTTACCGAGGGTAGTTTGGTTGGTAATAAAGATACGATCGTCTCCTTGCTACGCTACTTGCCGCCGATGCATGCCCTCGAGCTGAAACTGAAAGATGAAGCCGATGAGGCAACCGAGCTGGAAGTGGTCCTCAATACGAACCGTATTGTGACGGACGCCAGCCAAAGAGTTGCAGTACCTGATCCGGCACCCGCACCAATGCGCCAATTGCCAACGACTAATGACCAACGACCAATAGCAAAAGGTATCATGACCGTCACGGCGGTGAACCCCGCTTCGCCGCGTTGTACCTCGCGCCTCTTGCTCGGTCAGGGCTTTAACGAAGCGATAATCAGTGGTGAGGATGCCGTGCTGACTACGGTCAATATTGATAACTTCTCTATGACCAATGCGCCGGCTACGCCGTTTAATATCTATGCGCTGGAGGGTAATAGCGGACTTAGTATTGACCTGCGCGACGAGATTGTGAATGTACCGATCTCCTTCTATAATAGCGAACTGCCGTTTGAACCGAACTCCTATCTCTGGTTCACCGGGGTCAATAATATAGACGGCGAACTCGTGCTCTATGACGCGCTGACCGGTACCGAGCGCCCGATCATGGACGGTATATGCCTGTCTATTGAGACGCCGGAGGTGAACCACGAGACGCGGTACTTCATCCGTCGTGCCGGCTTTGATCCTGCTCATCCGGACGATGATCAACCGATCACCACAGGCGTGGAACCCGTAACCGGTAACTCCTCACCTGTAACCTATAAACTCATCAAAGACGGACATGTGCTTATCATTCGCGATGGACATGTATATTCCGTCTTTGGCCAAAAAATCAGATAAGGAGGGAATGAAAAATGGGAATTGAGAAAATGAAAAATCGGAATATTCTGATACGGTGTGTACTGATGCTTTGGATGTTGTGTGGCATGTGTCATACAGCCTCCTTCGCGTACGGATACGCCCCCGATGCGCAGTCCAAGAACTGGGGCTATCAACCCGTATATAATTCATCCTTTGCCGCGCCGACCTATCAGTTCCGCACGACCTCGGCTTATATCAGCGCGTCCGGTGGATCCGAACCCTATAATCCGTTGTCCGGCCCTCGTAGGGGTTCTGCATGGACCACTCCGGGTATCGATGACGACCCGATCGGTACGGTGCCCGATCCCGCACCTATCGGAGACGCACCATGGCTCTTCCTCCTGCTCCTCGCCGCCGGATACACTGTCTGCCGCGTCATATGGCTTAAGGTAAAGAAAATTTAATAATGCATAGCCCAATAGGCTAGAAAAAGACTTTAGAAAGTCGTTTTTTATACCAAATCGCGACTTTCGAAGGTCTTTTTTGTGACTTTTTCTTGTTTTTTTGCCTGCTTCAAAAAAAGGGTGTTTTTTTGTTGCACAATTCAAAAAAAAGTGGTACCTTTGCAGCCAAATTGACAACGCATGGAGAACGACAAATGGCATTGGCAAGAGCCCGGAGAGGCATGGAAAGGAGCCGGGTTATACCACATCACACTGAAGATCCCTACGTGTGAGCCTTTGTTGGGCGATTTGGTTATCCCCGATAACGACCCCATAAAGGCTCGAGTGAACTATAGCGATCTGGGGCGTGCGGTATTGGAGTATCAGCTAGACAACGCAACTCTTTATCCGGAGATTCAGATTCTCCATTATTGCCTCATGCCCGATCATCTCCATTCGATATGGTATGTGCGGCAGACCATGCCGAGAGGCATCAGCGCTGCCGTGCGTGGTTTCTGGCAAGGTGCCAAGAAAGCCGGTCGGGCCTATTCCTATCTTTCTTCTATTACACCCGAATCGGATTCGGGCAAACAAAAGAAAAACATTCATGAGATAGCAGAGAACTTGCGCGGGCAGATATCTGACGCGGAATATGCAGCTCTCCCTCCTATCTTCACCGATATGCCGCATATCCGTCCTATGGGACAGCGGCGGCAACTGCCTGTCACCCTCCACTATGTCGACATGAACCCTCAGCGCCTCGCAACCAAACGCCTCATGCCGAAGTATTTCCGAGTACAGGACAAGATCGAGATAGGCGGTCGTATCTATTGCGGTGTGGGCAATACGGATCTGTTGGATGCGCAGCATTACATGCCTGTGCATGTTCGCAGCACGATGATAGATGAGGCGATACACGGCGATGACAAACGCCTCAACGCTTATATGGACAGTTGTATCGAGGCAGCACAGAAAGGCGCGGTGATCGTATCGCCTTTCATCCACGAGAAAGAGCGTGAGGTACTTTATAGCGTTCTTGCCAACGGAGGCAAGGCGATCTATCTCGCCGACAACGGTTTCGGCGAGTTTTACAAACCTTCTGACGGCCTCTTTGATGCGGTGGCACACAAGCAAGTGCTCATCCTTTCTCCTTGGCCGTACGATCCCAAAAAGCGCGGCATCACCCGCGCAGAGTGCGTTGCACTCAATCAAATGGCAGAGGAGATTTCTTTTATTGCGCCTGAATCCGATTCTGGCCAAAGCCGGCAAGGACACGATCGCCGTCTATGACGAGCCGGCGCCTATCGGAGACGCACCATGGCTCTTCCTCCTGCTCCTCGCCGCCGGATACACTGTCGGTATAATTTGCCATAATTACAAAAAAGACTTACCCTAAGCGCGCTGATCTTGCGGGAAGCGGGGTAAGTTTGTTGCTGCAAAGGTACAAAAAAACTTTGAATAGTGCAAATATTTTTTAGAAAAAGACTTTAGAAAGTCGTTTTTTATACCAAATCGCGACTTTCGAAGGTCTTTTTTGTGACTTTTTCTTATTTTTTTGCCTGCTTCAAAAAAAGGGTCCTTTTATTTGACCAATTGCTGTTTTTCATAACTCCTTGTTTTTCAGTTAAACCTTAGCGGCTGCAAAGGTACAAATAATTTTTGAATTGTGCAACAAAAAAACGACCCTTTTTTTGAAGCAGCTCTCCGGCTTCGAAATGGCGGTCTGTTTGGTCTTCGTCGGAGCTTTTTTCGCGGGATATTATTCTGCAAGAAATCATTCTCAATCTTCTGATGAACAGGCTGTTACATCAACCCCTGTTGATGTGATGGCCTCGTTGTTTCACAACCGAGACAGTGTGAACTATTACGCAGAGCGTGCTTACAAACTCGATGACCCACAAGGTCAGTTTGTTGTGGGCGCGTGCTACTACTTGCGTAAGCAAGGCGACCTGCCTGACGACATTTATGTCGTCTCTCACAACGAAGCGGACTCGATGCTCATCTTCTCCGCCGCCCAAGGCTTCGAACCCGCCATCAATCTCATCCACTGCTTGCACGCAAATGGTGCTTGGAGGTGGGAGTATTAACTGATTCTAATACCTGAAAGATATGGCTAGCAACAAAAAAACATCACTAGAGACAGCAAAAGCAAGTAAGAAAGATGAGTTCTATACCCAACTTTCTGACATTGAAAAGGAGTTGGTTTATTATCGTGAGTATTTCCGCGATAAAATTGTTTTCTGTAACTGCGACGACCCATACGAGAGCAATTTCTTCAAGTACTTTGCGCTCAACTTTAATGCGCTTGGACTCAAGAAACTTATTGCAACTTGTTATGATGGTTCTCCTATCACCCAACAGGAGTTACCGCTATTCGCCGACGAAGAGAACGAGCCGAAGAAGAAAGCATATAAGGTAGAGATCTCTGAGGTGCCCGACTTAGACGGAAATGGTGCAACCGATTTAACGGATGTTCAGCTGCTATTGAAGAGTAGTACTTATAATGCTATTTCTGAATTGAAAGGAAATGGAGATTTTCGCTCCCCCGAATGTATTGAGTTGCTCAAACAAGCGGATGTAGTAGTTACAAATCCACCTTTTTCGCTATTTAGGGAATATATAGCACAATTGATAAAATTCGATAAAAGATTTTTAGTCATAGGGAATATGAATGCTATTACATATAAAGAGATATTTCCTTTGATTAAAGAAAATAAAATGTGGTTGGGTGTAACACGCCAGGGAACAGGTTCTATGTGGTTCAAAGTGCCTTCTGATTTTCCAATAAAATCAGGCCAAAAAATTGAAAACGGTATTCGTTATCAAACAATAGGTAGTACTGCATGGTTCACTAATTTAGATCACTCACGACGACACGAAGAAATAATTTTAGTAAAGCATTATTCTCCTGATGACTATCCTAAATTTGATAATTATGATGGTATCAATGTCGATAGGGTTACAGATATTCCATGCGACTATGAGGGATTTTTAGGTGTACCAATTACGTTCTTGGGCTCCTACAATCCAGAGCAATTTGAAATTATCAAGTTTAGGAAGGGAGATGATGATAAGGATTTGACCGTTAATGGTAAGTCTCCGTATTTCCGCATTTTAATCCGCAATAAAAAACCACAAATATCATGAGAATAGAACCAATTAAAGTAAAGATAGCTGACCTCGTGGATGGCTATCGTGACAGCGACGAAGAAGGCGTTGTCGGCTATCACGGCAAGTTGGACATCCGTCCCAAGTACCAGCGTGAGTTCGTTTATAACGAAAAGCAGGAACACGCGGTCATAGATACGATCTCCAAAAACTATCCGCTTAACATCATGTATTGGGTGGAGCGTGAAGACGGCACATATGAGGTCATGGATGGGCAACAGCGTACGCTCTCCATCTGCCATTATTTCTGGGGCTCGTTTGCAGTCAACTGGAGAGGAAACCTGTGGGGATACAACAACCTGCCCAAAGAGGAAAAAGAGAAATTCCTCAACTACGAGTTGGATATCTATGTCTGCAAAGACGGCTCGGATGTGGAGAAGCTGGAGTGGTTCCAAGTGATCAACATAGCCGGAGAAAAACTGACCAATCAAGAGATACGTAATGCTATCTTTGCCGGTTCATGGGTGACAGATGCTAAGCGTCATTTCTCGCGAAATAATAGTGCCGCTAAACGGCATAGCGACGGATACATATCCAAGAATTGGATACGTCAAGAGGGATTGGAGATGGCTATCGAATGGGTCGCAAAGCGAGATGGGCTCTCTATCGATGAATACATGCGTCGCCATCAGCACGACTCCGACTGCAGCGACCTTTGGCTATATTTTAATAATGTGGTTAACTGGGCGCGGATGAAATTTATCGGCAAGCACGCAGACCTCTATAAAGCCACCAACTGGGGCGAGATGTACCGCCTGCATAAAGACGATGAGATAGATGCCAAGAAACTCGAAGCATGGATCTCTGACCTGCTCAAAGACGGCGAGATCACCAATAAGAAAGGCATCCTTTGGTACGTCCTCGATAATAACGAGCAGCACCTCGGACTCCGTGCTTTCGATGAGAAAACCGCCCTGGAGGTGTACGAGGAGCAAGGACATAAGTGCCGCGGCATTAACTGCCCGGAACATGGTCGCGAGTTAGATTTCCATGAAATGGAAGCCGACCACATCGTGCCTTGGTCAAAGGGCGGCAAAACAGTGAAAGAAAATTGCCAAATGCTCTGCCGGCATTGTAACCGCACTAAGAGCAACAAATAAAGACATAAGACATATTTCTGCGTAAGCAGAGCACATCGCGAACGATAAGTCTAAGCTGGAAACTTTAAGAACACTATCGTGAAACGATGCCTTTGACGTAGCTAAAACTACGGCACGGGTGGACGTTTCTATAAATGGTGTTCAAAGATTCCAGCTTAGGCTCGTTTATAGGGACCAAACCCGTGCTTTTTTTGGAAACCCAAATCATTTTACTACATATGCAACAAATCATTAACATGGAGCAGCCGACCATCGGCCAAAATTTTGGGTCTGTGACAATTATTAACAACTATCATCAACCCGTTGCAGACCCTAAAAAAGAGGATACCGTGACAAACACCCCTTCCGCTATCCCACCGGACTTCTTTTGTATATCAGCCCGCTTTTCGGAAGACAACATCCGTGAAAGACTGGATGCCGAATTGAAGCAGTCTACTACCAAGATTGAGTACTGCCGGGCATTGTACCGCCTACAGCATATCGGCTGTATCAATCTTAACCAGTACGCTTCAGACGCGCAAAGAGCCATCGTCTTCAATCGTTTTCAATCAAAATTTGACCTTTCCCCTGACGATTTCTGCCGAGCAAGGCCGAATAAGTGACGCGGAATTTTGGCTTTCGACGCGGAGAATCTGCGGAGAAATGCGGAGAATCTGCGGAATATTCGCGGAATACGCGGAGTATTTGCGCCCCTTTTCAGGGGTGCTTTTTTTATACCTACCTTTGCACCGGATTTGAGTTGTAGCAACGTCGCTGCACTAAAGATCCGATGCATATGATTTATACAAAAAATTTTAATGGTATTCTCCTGCGCCTTGTGCCGCATGAGCCCGACAACGGCTATCGGTTCTACATCTCTGAAGACGGGAAAATAGGCCTGCGCATCGCACCTAATGGTACGGAGACTTTACAGAAGGCTATCACCACTACCTGTGAGAATAGCAAAAACAAAACGGATGCCAAGCGCGAACAACGGTATCTTGTATTTAGGCATCCATGGAATGACAACGAGGGCATCCTCGTCTCCCATGCCGTCTATCTCGCGTGGGTGGGGCCGTTCGATAAGCCTTGTATTGACCATAAGAACGGTATCACAACCGACAACAGGTGGCAAAACCTTGAACCCGTCACTTACGCGGAGAACAGCCGCCGTACCGGCGTCCTCAACGGACTCCGCCGGGTCGGCATCAACCCCGCTGAACTCCCGTTCGATGTTCTGGACAAGTACCTCGCTCCCGAGGCACAAAAAGACCCCAAATCCGTCATGGCTCACGACCTCAAAAACCACTGCGAGATCTAAAAGTCCTTTGTTAATTACCGCCGGATTTGATCCGGCACCCCAAAAGCTTTGTTAATTACGCTGGATTTTATCCGGCACCCCAAAAATTTCATCATTATGGAAACAAAAAACATAGAGCAACTGCGCTCCCTGCGCACCCAAGAAAAAGCCATCAAGGCTCGTATCGACGAAATATCCACCGAGGCAACCAACGAAGCCGTTGCCATCCTTGCCGCACAAGGTCTCTGACTTTGCCGACTACAACAAGTACAAGCAAGAACAAGCCGTCAAATGGCGTGAGAATGCCAAAGAAAAGGTCAAAGAGCAGAACCTCGTCAAGGCTCGCACCGCCATCATGAACGGCTATGTCAAGACCTTCGTCGAACTCAACCCCGACAAAGAACCCGACGAGATCAAACTCACCGTCAAAGTGATCGAGTAAAAGAGAAAAGAAGCAAAAGAGAAAATACTATGCAGCGCGCTTTTATCTCTTAAAAAAATAATTTATTTTATAAATTTAAAAAAGCACTCTTATGGAAACCATTGATGATGTGATACAGAAAAAAATGAGCAAGTCCTTGCTAAAATTCATGAAGCTCATCGATCCCGAATGCCATTTCGGATTCACAGCGGAACTGATCAACGCATGGAACGCGCTCACACTCGTCGAGCAACGCAAACTCTACCTCTTTTTCCTCTATCGCAAATGGCGGGGAATAGGCATCTACGGCGAGCCGTATTACATCATCACCGGTTGCCATCCTGCGCCTTTCAACTGGAACCAACACTCCCTCGGCCAGACCCTCATCGCGGAGCGCAAAGCCATCATTGCCAAGTACAACGGATCCTTTGGCACCTACACCCGCGATGAAGCCAAACTCTATAACATGACCGACAAACAATGGTTCCAATAATTTGCATCTTTGTCGCATTTTTGCGACAACTAACCATTTAACATTCAAACCATTATGAAATGTACATTAAACCCCAACATCAAAAACATCTCCGGCAGAGTCGGAAACATCCTATTCAAAACTTACACCAGACCCGACGGC
>CACZZL010000018.1 GCA_902785605.1 uncultured Bacteroidales bacterium | reverse complement strand
ATAGTCAACCGAGTCCGGCTCCGATTTACCGCGGCATGCCCGCTTCGCTGTATATCCGACAGAAAACGGGTGTCACTACGGGAATCGAGAATGACGAACTGAAAACGAAGAGCGATAAGATACTGCGTGAAGGACGTGTGGTCTTGCTCATCAATGGTGAACAATATAGCATAGGAGGGCAGAAATTATGAGAAAGCAATATTCACAACCTTCCATGTCCGTGCAGACATTCGTTATCGTTTGTCAGACCCTTTGCACGAGCACAATGCCGATAGACGGCGGAGGCGGTTCGCAAGGTACCGCACGTATGCCGGGACGAATAATCGAAGACTAAATGTAGAATCATTCAAAACAATGAACAATATGTTACAGGTAAAAAAATGTAATTTGGCAAGAGCACTATCGTTCTGTGTTCTTAACTCGCGAACTCGTACGATCTGCTTCGCGTTGCTATGCTCTGTGTTCTGTATTCTAACAGGCTGTAAGGGCCATGAGGAACCGGTCAATCCTTATGTGGATCCGGGTACCACCGAAAACCCCAATTGGGTCACCGGCGAAAACAACATGACCGCTTCCATGACCGCCATCGTCAAAGTGTCCTTTGCACAAAACGAAGGTACGTTGGCTGCTTTCATGGGAGACAAGTGTTGCGGTATCGCTACCTACAAAGCGGACTACGGCCTCTATTGGCTCTATATCTCACCCGCTACGGAAGCAGGCGGTGACGTGCAACTGCGTTTCTACTCTCCGGACTTGAAGCGTATCTTTGTCGCCAAAGAGGTTTTCCCCTTCCGCAACGATACCCAGCTCGGTTCTATCACCGAACCCTACACTCCCGAATGGACCGTATCTGAATAGCATCCCTGCAATGGCAACATTCCTGATCATATTGCAACTGCTCGTCGTGCTGGCGATGATCTTCATCGGCGCGAAAGTGGGCTCTATCGGGCTCGGTATCTACGGCATGGTAGGCGGAACCCGGTGTCATTCCTATTGACGTGATGCTCATCATCGTGTCCGTCATCACCGCCTCCGCGGCACTGCAAGCTGCCGGAGGACTGGACTACATGGTGCAGATAGCGGCGAAGATCCTTCGCCGACACCCGAACCGTATCACGTTCTATGCGCCCTTCGTGACCTGGCTGTTCTGTTTCTTGGCAGGCACGGCGCATACCTGTTATGCGCTGCTCCCCATCATCTCGGAGATTGCCTACAAGGCGAAAGTGCGACCGGAACGACCGCTCGCCGTCTCCACCATCGCGGCATCGCTCGGCATCACGGGTTCACCGGTATCTGCGGCTACGGCAGCTATCCTGTCGCAGGCCATGCTCGGTGGGGCTGGGATCGGTATCAAGGAGATCATGATCATCACCGTGCCTTCTTCGCTCATCGCGATCTTCGTCGCGGCGCTCGTGCAGAACTTCGTCGGCAAACCGCTTGAGCAAGCCCCCGAGTACCAACGTCGTGTCCGCGAGGGGTTGATTGACCCCGAGGCCGAAGCCGTACAAGAAGAAAAAGCGGAACGTAACCCCCGTGCTCGGCGCTATCCCTGCCATCCGACCGCAATTCCGAGGTGAACCGATGAACATGAACTATATCATCGAGATCATCATGATGTCCATCGCTGCCTTGATCCTCTTTGTCGGCAAAGCAGACGTGCGCGTAGCGGTCAAAGGCAACGTCTTTGCGTCCGGTATGAACGCCATGGTGTCGATCTTCGGTGTGGCGTGGATGGGAAGCACTTTCTTCCTTGGTAACCAAGAGGTCATCATGGGATCCGTAGCCGGTATCTTCACCTCATGGCCGATCCTGTTTGCTATACCGTTGTTCCTATTCAGCATCATGCTCTTCTCGCAGGCAGCGACCGCGAAGACCCTCTATCCGGTCGGTTTGGCACTTGGTCTTCCGCCGCATATCCTGCTGGCGCTCTTTCCTGCGGTCAACGGCTATTTCTTCCTGCCGAACTACCCGACGGAGGTAGCCGCTATCGGCTTCGACCGAACCGGCACCACGCATATCGGTAAGTACGTCGTCAACCACTCCTTCCAACTCGCCGGCTTCATCACCACCTTTGTCTCCATCGGCATCGGTTACCTGATTGCCAGCCTGCTGTATGGATAAATAGCGATCCTTTTTCTTCTTCATTATGGACTCGCCGAAAGGTTAATGGCTAAAGTAGAAAAAACGCATCCTCGGGTGCGTTTTTTTGTGCAAATCCTCATTCCTAATCGAAAAAAATCTCTTTTTTCTTGCATATATCAAAAAAAAACAGTACCTTTGCAGCCGAAAATGTGATTTTATGGCATGATTTATATGCCGAAAATGTGATTTGTGCGGTATTTTATGTGCCAAATAATGTGATATAGAGCCATGCAACTGCTTGAAAGAAAGATAGATGCGTATCTTCTTGAATGGAAGAACGCCTCTAAGCGAAAGCCGCTCATTGTAAAAGGTGCGCGACAGATCGGCAAAACGGAGTCCATCAGGGCATTCGGGAAAGCAAACTATGAGTCCGTTATTGAGATTAATTTTGTGCTCCAAAAGAAGTTTAGAGCAATTTTCGATAACGGATACGAAGTGGATACCATCATCAAGAACATTTCGCTCTTGGAACCTTCGTGGAAGTTCGTTCCCCATAAAACGCTGCTCTTTTTCGACGAGTTGCAGAAATGTCCGGATTGTGCGACCTCACTCAAGTCCTTCTGTCTGGATGGCCGTTATGATGTCATCTGTTCCGGATCCTTGATGGGGATCTATTACGAGGAGATTGAATCCAATGCTGTAGGTTTCAAAGATGATTTTGAGATGCACTCGATGGATTTCGAGGAGTTCCTTTGGGCAAAAGGGTATTCGCATGAGCAGGTAGAAGACCTCTATCAGCATATGATCACATTGCAACCATTCTCGCAACTGGAGTTGGATACGATGATGGGCCTTTTCCGTGATTACATGACGCTCGGAGGCATGCCGGAAGTGGTGAAGATGTACATCGATAATGGCCATTTTGAAGGTACTCTCAAGTTGCAGTGTCAGTTGCTTAAGGACTACGAAGAGGATATCACCAAATATGCCAAGGAAACGGACAAGGCTAAGATTTTAGCGGTATATAACCATATATCTACTTTCCTTGCCAAAGACAATAAGAAATACCAAATCACCAAGATCGCTAGAGGTGCGCGCAATAGAGAGTATGTCGGAGCCGTCGATTGGCTTAAAGAGGCGGGAGTGATCAATGTATGCTATTGCCTCAATAACGTCGAATTGCCGCTCAAAGGCAACTATAATCCCGAGTTCTATAAGTTGTATTACCATGATACGGGTTTGCTGATTGCTTCGTTGGACGAAGAAGCGCAACAGGACCTGCGCGCTAATAAGAACTTCGGTACATACAAGGGCGCTATCTATGAGAATGTGGTCGGCGAAATGTTGCGCAAGTCTGGCTACGAACAGTTGTATTTCTATCGGCATGATAACCCTTCTCTTGAGATGGATTTCTTTGTGCGCGATGCCGATTCGTTGATCCCAGTGGAAGTGAAAGCTAAAGATGGGGCAACCGCTTCGCTCAACAATCTCATCAAATGGGATTCGTATCCGGATGTGCATTATGGCATCAAACTCGGATACAAAAACATCGGATGGAACGGCGTGTTCTATACCTTCCCGTATTTCCTTGCCTTCCTTCTTAAACGTTTCCTTGTAGAGAATAAACATTAACAGCTAAATGCCGTATTCCTTTCCAGCCGCATCTCATCAGAGGTGCGGCTTTTTCGTAAGTATGCAATTTCGTGCGGGCAGTACTGATACACGAGTAGGAAAAAAACGCATCTTTGGGTGCGTTTTTTACATTTATGTGTAAAAATTGACGCCCTTAAGGGTAGTTTGCGTAAAAATTTTGCCTTTTTTAGGGGACAATACGTAAAAATTTGCACGTGCGTGTTGCGTACGTGCTTGTGTTTTTGTACCTTTGCGTTCGATTTGTATAGTGAGTGATGGTGTGCATAGGTACGGAGATCGCTTTTGTCTTCCATTAACCGATAATGTATGTTCAAATCCGTACCTATGCCACCACTTTTCACCGTGGCGGATACGTCTTTTCCGCAAAAATCTTAAATAAATTTAAATTTTTTCGTAAAATCCTTGTGTATTCCAAATATTTGTTGTACCTTTGCAGGCTCATTTTGTAAAAATGAGTGTATTTGCTACAATGAATGTATATATTTAAGGTATGATATGATGAAGAAATCGATGATGAAAATGATGAGGAATTCGATGAACAAATCGATGATAAATTCAATGAGGAAAACGAATTGGTTAGGCCTCTTCTTATTCGCTTTTTTGCTCCTTGTGCCTGTACGCGCATGGAGTGTGGGCTGGACGCCGACCGATGCCGGTCTGGTGTTGAATTTTGAACCGGGAGACCAATTCCTGCTTTCTGTCGTGATTGACGGCAAGGAGTATTTCGTATGTGACTATCCGAGTTACACGAGTTCCACGTCATCGGGTGGTAAGTTCAACTATGCCGCCGGTGATTACCTGAAACTCATTCCTCAGGCGACAGGCGCGACAACGCCTTCTCCCGCTTCCGTGTGGACGGTGGATACTGCTTTGACGCGTATTTCCGGTAAAGTCAACTATTCCTTGGGCGGTATCAGCTATACCATGTGGGGAAATAGTGGTAAGACCTTGTACGCGGCGGAGAGTCCCACTAAATCTAGCGCCTTTAAGTTTCTTGGCTACTTGACCGACAATCACAGTCATGGTGACCTCTGCGATGTCGTCTTTGTAGTACCGACTGTACGCGCCACTACCAACATGGACCCGAGTAACACCTTGGCATTGGATGGAACGTATAACCGCGGCGTAGGTGACAAATCTTGGGCTTTCGACGGAAAGATGGGTGTCGGCTTTGCCGGAATGCTTTACCGTGAGGTATATTGGTTCGATATCCCGCGTTCCAACACCCCAAACGCGTACACAAATGCCTCTTTGGTAACCTTCAACCGAACGACTTCCAATAAGTCTTGGAATGCCGGAACTATAAATCCCGGTAAGGCGGCTTATGCTTTCGCAGACGGCAAGCATAATCCCACCACACGTACCCTATTCCGCATCTACCCGCTGAATAAGCCGTTCTCGTCCTGTAGTTCGTATTTCTTCGGATGGGACGTACAGGATTATAAGAAATACCGCAATTCGAATACGATGAGCGATAGTACGTCGGCGCGTAAAATTTACACGTTAGACCATTTTGCCTGTATGGAACGCGAGGGTGAAACGGCAATTTTCAAATCCCCGGACGGACAGATACAGACGTATGACAGCGCGTATTACTATGTGGGTAAGAATAACAAATTCTATTCTTCAGAAGCGGGCGTTCCCTTAGGCTCTAGCACGGATCCAAAGTCATATTCAGAGTTCCACTCCATTAGGGAACTCCGTGTAAGAGCGCTGAAGGATGCACCAACAACCTATGCGCCCGGTCCCGGAGCGTACGGATGTGCAGTGATTGACACCACTTCCGGCGAAGCGAACTTAGGCGCAACGTTTGAGCCGAAGGGTTATTTCTTCCAGACCAGCAGCGGTGTGAATGTGCCGATGCGTCAGATAGATGACAGCACCTGGATGTCCGAAGAGATGTGGTATATCCAAGGTAAATATATGGAACTCGAAGGTCGCGTCATGTTGCTCACAGACTCGGCATTCAGCATGGCGGATCCGGGTGCGAAGATTATCGGCTGGAGCCGGTGGGTAAAAGCGTCAGACATACCTGTAGCAGGAACCGGAGGCTCGTCAAAAGACAAGTACGGTTGGTCTCGTGTTCATACTAACCGAGCCACGCCGAACGGCGGTATCGAGTTTGTTGAGGCCACTAACGACACGGTTGTTATATATCACAATAATGGTCACTTTGGCGCAGATATTCCCTATCAGTACCCGATAAAAGGCGAGGCAACGGTAACGATACAAGATGCTCGTTTGTTGGGAGATTATACGTTTTATGGTTGGGCAGCCTCTGCCAATGGAGAAGTGGTTGTTTTTCCAAAAGACTCAACCAGCAAGACTCCGCGAGTAGGCCAAGAGATCAATTTGCGGTCACTCCCAGGATTGACATTAAAACACGGAGCAACCGGTGATACACTGCATCTCTATGCTCAAGCGACCTATACGGGTTCGATCAACGTGGCGGTTTCGTTTGAAAAGGATGGCAAGCGCTATTTCTTGACGCACCCGGGTGAAGCACCTCGTTTTGCCCGCGCTCGTACTTATACGGATTGGACGGAAGTTAGGCAGGGTATTGGTGACGCCAACAACTCCGACCCGAATTACCTCACTTCGTACACCATCTTGGGTAACGAGGGCGTATGTGTAGAGTGCGCAGATGGCGAGTATGTGTGGGATCCTATGTACATCACCATGCATGGAAATAAAGACTCCTTGGTCTTCTACGAGGATCATCAGCCGAACGAGGATGAGTATGTCGGTTTGTTCTACGCCAACCCTAATACAATCATTGCCAACAACACGTGGTCGGGTTTGTTTAAATCTTCGGAAGGTTGGCCTACGCCGGCTAATCCGTGTATTGAGAATACTAAGCTCTCCTCAACACACTATTTGCACACGGTTGATGGCAAATATAAGAGAGACAGACGTGCGTATCCTGCTGATCCGGAAAATCCGAGTGGAGACTCTATAGATATGCCTGCCAATATCAAATACATACCTGAGACTAATCAGTTCAATGGTGTGTCTACCACCGGAACGAGCTTTATGCTTTCCGGTGTGGGTGTTGTAGATGAGCATTATATCATCTTGCCGGATACGTCGGATGCTACCACGCCTTGGCGAAACGAGATAACGTTCGATGATCATAACGAGGCACAGCTTGAGCAGGTATGGTCAAAGTTGATCGGTAAGCATCTGCTGGCGCAGATGAAGGTGGGTGACGATACGATTTATTTCCACCCGGATCGCAGTAAGACATTCAATACCGCGACGGAGTTGCGTCTGTCGAATGATTACCGTTTGCGTCATGAGTTCACGTTTATCCCTGACAGTCGTGCCATCTTCAGCGAAGTGGACGAAGCCAATCGTGCCTCGATGGAGGAGACGGAGAATGCCTTCTGCTGCAATATCCACAGCGGTGCTGTCACGCCGATTGGTCCTACAGAGGATATCGTTGATACCCTGCGCGTTCGACTGATGCCGGCAAGTACCTCTAAGATTAAGGAGTACTTCGGTCGCTGGAAAGACAGTGCTGTCGATAGCATACTTCCCGACGGATCACGGTATAAAAATATACTCATCAAAACGAAGACCTATCACTACGGTCCGGAACAAGCAAACTGGATTCTCAAACCGGTCCTTGACCTCTATAGCTTCGGTGCGTTAGCCGGTCAGAGCCAGACGCTGAACTTCCATGTGATTAAGGAGCGGTATAGCGTTCTATACGATTCGGAAGGCCACGAGATAAGGACGGAAGTATTGGGTCGAGATACGATAACGACGGGATGGAACTTGAGTGATGCCACCTGTTCGCTCAAGAGTGACGCAGTTTTCACTATTGGCACGAAGACCGCTTCCTCTATCCCGCTGACTACGAAAGCGCAAAACACAGAAGGCGATAATCTGGATACGCTGACCGTGACGAGCACCGTCACTGTTGACGCCGTGTCGCATCCTATTACCGCCAAAGTGCCGTTGATGCAGACGGACCTGACGGGAGACGAACTCGTTTGGTCGGCTATACATCCCACGAGCGGCAAGCGATTCTTCATTACGATTGAGAACGGCGCACTGGCTTTCCGTAACTTTGACCTGAACAACTCACGTTGGCAGCGTAACAAGCAGGAACTGAAAAAAGGTTCCAAAGATGAGAACAACAGCGACAAGCAGTATATCACGCCGTGGAAGTTTGAATACAGCAAGACCGACGCGAGTCAATTAGGACTGAAGACCCTATATGGCATAAATCTGCATTTCAATATAGTAGAAACCACACCCGGTGTACACGTTTCGGACTCCTCGCTTCTGACGTACGAATACGAGCATGTCTACACCAACGACAACGGAAACATTGAGGAGCAGGTAAAACTGAAATTTGGTGCAGACAAGTGGTTGAAGTTCACCGGAACGGCATTGACTCTGGTGGACACGAAAGAAGAGGGAACGGTATTCAGTTGGGCTTATCTGTCGCAAGAATACCAGCTGCTCAATAACGGCACGTACCCGAGTGTGGACTCGTTGGTGTTCGGATATAACAACGGCGATAGCAAGGCGATCCAGACGCGCTATAAAGCCTATCGTGAGTACTCGATGCTGGTGGGCAATACGCTGACGTATCTCTGCCGTGAGAACCAGACGGATTTAACGACTCTGACCGCAGCAGACGGAGACTGGCGAACCAATTACACGATTACCCGCACAGCGGATGCCCGTACGTTTGATGGAGGCGCCAAGACCAGTGGTTTAGATGATCCCGTTACAAATGCAACAGATTTAACCACAACGATTACACCTACACCGCTTCCCACTACCAGTCCGATGAATGTGACGATTGGCGGTAAGTATGTGAATATCGTCGATACGCTGGTAGTGACGCTGTCGCTCAAGGACGGTGCACCCGCCTATCGGTTCAAGGACTGGAAGAATGTCAATTCGCTTTCGGATGCCTCATTGAAGATCCCGTTGGTACGTAAGACCTACCACACGGCACCCTACGACTCCATCATCTGTTCCGTTGAGGGCGAGGAGTACAACTATGCCTTCCCGGCTACACTGCCAAAGGGCGTAGGTGTCGTAGAATCGGATAGCTGTCACACCTTTGTGCTGAATACATTCCACTACACGGGAACAAAAACGCTGGATATAGATAATAATATCATTGTTTACGACGCGGGAGATCCGGTTAGCTTAACAGCCAGCATGGACCTGGACAATATCAACATGGCGGAGATCCGTTTGATTGACGAGTACGGTAAGATACCCGACTGGTGCGAGATTAGCGCTATCGGAGATCACTCCGTTACAGTAAAATGTAAGAAAAACGGTGTTCGTTCGCCGCGCTTGGCGTATATCTATTTTGCGTATATCGTGACGGACGAGAATTCTCAGATGCAATTCGTTAACTACCGTCTGACAATCTCGCAGGCGAGTCTGTTCCAGTATGCGAACAACCAGACCTTGACCCACAGCCGTGGTGTCACGGGTGACGAGAAAGTGAACGGTATGCAGCAGGTTCACGAGAACAAGCGTGTTCTATATTACTACAACCCGGAGCCTTATGCTGAATCTGATCAGGATGTGGAGTTGCCGGTTCGTGAACGTGGTTTCTACGGCTGGTGGCGTTGGTATCGCGAAGGAAAAGACGAGGCAGGCTTTGACTGTAGCGATATGGACGTCTTAGACTCGCTGTGGATACAGGCTCCGCGCAACGTAGGTAGGTACAACTTCCCCTATCGTATCATCGGTGACTCGGTATGGGTAGACGAAAAGGATCATTCGAAAGGCAAGATATTGGTTCAGATGGGTCGTTATACGGTATTCCACTATCCTTCCAGGGATTATAATACGAAAGTCGATCCGCCTGCCAAATCGCCGTTGGTAATGGCGCCGCAGAATGAGAAGACGCTGACCTACGTGGTCGATATCAGCAACTACTACGACAACCTACCGCTGTCACTGACAAGCATCAACCAGGTGGATATGGCGGCGTTGGATACGATGCAGGAGATTATCGAACCGACGCTCTCCCTGCGCGAGATATTCGAACTGCATCCGTGGACAGAGATGGCAGAGCGTATGGAGAATTATAAGACGCATAAAGACGGACCGTTTAACGCGGATAAGTACATGGAGGACCATGTGGTGATGGCGCCGACCGGAAACCGTCTGCTGCTAAGTACCGAACAACGCTATAACTACGAGAACCTGACAAAGAAGGGTCACTCGGAATCCCTGCTCGGCTACTACATGCACGATGATAACTGGTCAAGCGGCAGTTGGGACAAAGCGCGCAAGGACACGATGATCTGGTGCGGTGGATGGGATGCTGACTGCGAGTGGTTTATCTATGATCCGTCGTCCAAGACGTATACCCCCTGTTCGTATACGGTAACCGAGAGCGATGACTTCCTGAGCATTCCTGCCAAAGGTAGTACTACGGGTGGTGCAGCCGATACAGTTTATTATTGTTTGCGTGCGCAGAGTAGGAAAACCACGACTGCCGGAACAGATTTAAGTCCCGACCCGAAAGAGCCTGCTGCGGGTGATTATTGGTTCAACATCTGCCGTTACAAGGTTGTTTATCACAACCCGAATAAGTACGGTCCATTCCAGGAGAAGGGAACCGGTAAAAACGCCAAGGCCATCATCACCAACGACGAGATAGAGCAAGACTACGAAGTGCTGGAACGATTGAACTTCGACTATATCCAGCCGGGTAGCAGCTATCATGTTTATCCGCATCCGTTGCCCTGGAAAGACGCATCGTACGGATACAGTTATCCTGTGGGCCCGGAGATCCCGGATAACCGTTACCATAATGACTTTGCACCGAACTTCCCGGGTGTGGGTGAGTACGGACTAATCAACCGCATCCCCTACTCCAACTACTGGCATAAGATGGAGCAGCACGGCGGTGCCGAGAACGGCTACATGATCTACTGCGACGGTATGTCGTCGTCGGGCCAGGTGGCAGCGCTTTCGTTGAGCACACACCTCTGCGAAGGACAGAAGATGTATTTCTCGGCCTACGTAGGCAACCCGAGTAACCAGAAAGGTAAAGCCAATCCGAACTTCACCTTCTCGGTACAAGGATGGGATGACGAAGCTAAGAAATGGGAAGATATCACAACGTATATGACCGGCGATATCCAGCCCTCGGATAAGTGGAGCCAGATTTTCTTCCCCATCGAGCACGAGAAAGCATACGATGACTTCCGTGTACGCATCTATAATATGGCGTCGGACTTCGATGGCAACGACTTCATCATCGACGATATGTGCGTCTTCGCCACCAAGCCGCCGTTGATTGCATACCAGGCCAACACCAAGTGTGTGGAGACGAATGAGAATGACTCTGTCATCCATGTGGTACTGCGTGTCGATTATCAGGGCTTCACCGATATTAGTTACAACAACTCCGATGTGAACTATACCGTAGAGCAGATGACCAAAGACAGCGTTTATAGTTTCGTGCCTATGATTGACCACTACCTCAGCGAAGATGCCACTCACACAGGAAGAATCGAGTCTGGAGTAAAAGTAGCACCCGATACCATCTTTGGTGCAATTCATATGCCGGCACGTGACTTTATCCCGATGCATGAAGATTCAATCTTCTCCAACCTGAATGAACTGGCAGCTAAGTTCCAGAACACGTATGAAGATTGGAAAAAATGGAATGACTCCATTTCTCCTGTAAGACCTGTTGCACCTACCATTTTCCGTCAGGGATATATCTACGAGAACCTGGATGGTGACATCCGTCCGGTATTATACGTTGTACACAATGCGAAGATGGTATCCAGCAACAAGTACACCGTACGTATGTCCATCGGATATACCGGATTGATGAGCAGTCAGTGCGCCATGACCAGTGATCTGAACGTAACGAACCGTATGATGCTCATGCTCAACGGTGAGGAACAAGAGGAGAAAGAGGTAAGCGGTATGTGCGCCAACACCATTTATAATGTCAGCCTGCGCGTGCGTGGTACACTCATTCAAGACAGTGTGGCACCGATGCCGTTGACCGGTTCGTGTAGTTGCGATTGGTTGCTCTACGGCGATACAACGAGTGCGACGAGTGAGGCCACTTATGGTTACAAGTACAGCGATATCGAAAAGGTCATCCGACAAGTCCTGCGTTACGAACCGGGAGCCGGAGAATCAAACAGCAACCAGTTTGCAAAGAACCTGGGTGAGGTCAACCGCAATGTGATGGATAATATCCAAAAGAAATGCACGCTCGCCACGGCTAAGAGTGCCTACGAAGTATTGACCGATTTGGTGAACAATGGTTTCCTCACGCTCTATAAGCAAGATATCTTAGTAAGTGTCAATTCGAAGGATTCCGCAAAATACGTAGTCTTCCCGATCGTGGGTACCGGTACAGATGATTTGGAGGAAAAGGGTATGGAGGTTTGTCCGACGCCAATCGTCATCAAACTTAAGTCCCGAGAGACCGATACGGGTACACCGTTGATTATCGGTGGTCTCCATCGCGACTCTACGCAAGCTAAACTGCCCATCACCGTTCTCGCCGATGCAGAGAACGCCAACAAGGAATTGGCTGTTCCTGTGGACTCCATCCGAACGATGATAGGTATCCATGCCATTACGCTCATCTCGACCGACGACCCGAACTATCGTGAAGGTGTGCATAAACTGAATTTGACGCCCGGAAGAGTTTGGCCACGTGATATCAGCCGGTATTACACCAAGGGTGATACCATCATCCTCACCCCGGCATCGAACAACAACTATGAGATGCGTCCGGGATATAGCTATACCTTCAATATCGAAATGGTTTCCGCAACGGATGACCCGAGCGACAAGGACGGTTGCCCGATTGGTAATGTACCATTCATCGTGTCCGTCGTGCCGGACGTGCTGCGTTGGGCGCCGGCGGATAAGAGCAACAACAGTTGGAACACCCCCATGAACTGGATAGGTGTAGATGAGAACAACGAGATCATCCATGCGAATGCCCGTTTTGCACCGCTTGCATCGACCGATGTCATCATACCTCCGATGCCAGACAGTCTGCCCTACCCGAACCTGCCCGACCCGAGCAGGATTGCTTCCAAGGATTCCGTCAAGCAGGTAGGTTTCACCTACAACAGCTGTGACGACATCCGCTTCCTGCCCGGTGCTGCCCTCGGACAGCAGCAGCGTCTGACCTGCGACGTAGTGGTAGTCGATATGTCTATTCCGAAGCAAACATGGGCATTCCGCTCCGCACCGGTGACGGGTATGCTCAGCGGCGACCTGTTTATGGCAGACGCAGACCTGAGCGGCGAGACGAAGATGTGGTCCGTCGGTCCGTTCGACGCCAACGGGCGCAATTACAAGACCGGTAATGCGACCTTCTGGCTCTCGCTATACAATAGTACTACCGTCCAGATCAACGCCCAAACGGACAATGACACCACCCGCTCCGAAAAGGCTGAGTGGTCCAAGGTAACAAACGGTATGACGCTTTCGCTGCCGCCGGCACAAGGATGGGCTGTCTATACGCGTAACAACTCCGGAGATACGGCTGTTATTCGTCTGCCTAAGAACGATGACACCTATTATTATTACGGTACATACGGCGAAAAGTTGGACTACCTGCACGAGGATAATCTGCGCGCGCTGCGTGCTACCAATGCAGGTGTGGGCGGTGCCGGTAAGTTAGCATTCCTTCCGGGAGCAGAAGCCGATCATCAGACCTACATTCTGACCAATGCTGCAGACGCCAAATCTTTCGTTTTCGGTAATCCGACCATGGGTTATATTGACATCTGGGGCTTTATCTCGGATAACGCAACTACGTTGAAAGAGGAGATTGATTATATGGATGGGAGCGGCTATCACACCGCTGTAACCAGAGCTAGTGCAGAAAGCAAAGATCGAGTGGACACGATTATTGATCAACAACGCTATCTGCCGCCGATGCACGCGATGGTGGTTAAGTTTAAAGATGATGTAGCCGCAGCGAAAACACTTACCTTGACGCTCAACACAAATCGTATTGTCACCCAGCCGAGTCAGAAAGCCGGTCGTCTGAGTGCACCGCGTCGTATCTCTGCCTCGACTCACAGCAAAGGTATCATGACCGTGACGGCAGTTAACCCCGTATCCAATCGTTGCGTATCCCGTCTGCTCATTGGACAGGGTTATAGCGATGCTGTTCTTTCCGGCGAGGATGCTGTACTCACTACGCTCAATATCAATAAGTTCCACATGACCAACACTCCGACCACGCCGTTTAATATCTACGCATCGGAAGGCGGATACGGATTGAGCATAGACCTGCGCAGTGAGGTCCTGAACGTACCGGTTTCGTTCTACATGAGCGACCTGCCCTACGACCCCATCACTCATATCTGGTTTACCGGTGTCCATGCCATTGACGGTCCTCTGGTATTCTATGATGCTCTGACGGACACCGAGCGGGATATTGTTGACGGTATATGTCTGAATATCGAGACCCCCGAGGCGAACCACGAGGCGAGATATTACATCCGGAGAAAAGGCTATAAACCGGGAGGAACGACTGACCCGATTGCTACCGGCTACGAGACATCGGGTTCGGATGAAGAGCAGGCAGTAAAGTATATACACAACGGAATAGTGTATATCCTGCGAAACGGACATATATATACGATTTTCGGGCAAAAAGTACGATAAAAGAGGAGGATGAAGATGAAGATGATGAAGAAGATGCTTTTATTACTCGTATTCTGGGGATGCACGGTATCCTCCGCCTGGGCGTTTGAGCGTACAGTTCAGTTGAGCACGGCACCCGCATACCAATTCCAGTCCACCTCCGCCTATCCATCAATGACAGGCGGTTCGACCTTCGCTTCAACAACGGTTTATGCGCCGTGCAGTAGTGCGCCGTCAAGCAAACCACGGCGAAGCGAAGGAAATTATAACCCATGGGACGACAGCGGAGATGATGAGGGTAATCCGTCAGGACAGGGTGTAGGTGAAGTAGATACCCCGATAGGCGAACCGTTGGTCCTGCTGCTGATGGCAGTGGCGTATCTCCTGTTTGCAACACTAAGAAAAAGACAAAAAGAATATCACCACTTGTTAAATAAAAATGCTTTAAAATTTGCATATATGCAAAAAATGTTGTACCTTTGCAGTCGAGTTTAACCCATATCGCGAACACATCATGAAACGGATCCTTCTACTGCTTGTCATCGGGATCACCTTGACAAGTTGTTACCACAAGACAGACAGCCCGCGCGGTTCGTGGGCGAAAGGTGCTGACCTCAGCTGGTTAAGCGAGATGGAGCACGACAGTGTGAAGTTTTATAATGATGCGAATGGTGCAAATGGTGAAGATTGCATCGAGTTACTCCGCGGCATGGGTATGAACGCCGTTCGGTTGCGTGTATGGGTGAACCATCAGACCGGTTGGAGCAACAAAGAGGATATGTTGTTCCTGGCCAAACGTGCTGCGGAACACGGGCAGCGTATTATGATCGATATCCATTATTCGGATTTCTTTGCCGACCCAAGCCATCAGACCATTCCTGCTGCGTGGCAGCAATACGACTACGACCAACTGGTCGAGTGCGTGCGCGAGCACACGCTGGAGGTGCTGTATGCACTCAAGGAAGAAGGCATCAAACCCGAATGGGTACAGATTGGCAACGAGACCCCGAACGGCATGCTTTGGCCCGTGGGAAAAGTAGAAAAAGCAGACGGTCATTGGCGCGAATATGCCGGTTTCACGCGGACGGGATACGAGGCAGCCAAAGAGGCGTTCCCGGACATCAACGTCATCGTGCATGTGGACAACGCGTATGAGCAGCGGGATTGGTTCTGGGAGTCGATGCAGGCCTACGGTGGCAAATGGGATATGATCGGTTTGAGTCATTACCCGATGATGAGTGCCTGGAACGGCGGTAAGAGCTGGCAAGAGATGAACGAGTTGGCAGAAGCGAACATCAAACGCCTCATAGCCCAATGGCATTGTCCGGTGATGATCGCCGAAGTGGGCATGTTCGCCAACGACACAGCATCTGCTACCGTCATGGCGGATTTCATACAGCGCATTACCGCAATCGACTCCTGTGCCGGCATCTTCTACTGGGAACCGCAAGTGTACGGCGGATGGCGACCGGCTGAGTACATCCCCTTGGGTTGGGGCAGTTATGACATGGGCGCCTTCACCCCGGACGGACGTCCCAACGAAGCGTTGCAGATCATGCTTCGCAGTGAGAAATAGCAAAAACAATTAATACCTATCTATATTATGAAACACTTATTACTAGGCGATGAGGCGATTGCTCAAGGCGCGATTGATGCCGGCCTGAGCGGAGTCTATGCCTACCCCGGCACACCAAGTACCGAGATCACAGAGTACATTCAGTTAGCAGTCAGCCGTCAGTCGTTAGCGATCAGTTGCCGTTGGGCGACGAACGAGAAGACGGCCCTGGAGGCCGCGTTGGGCATGTCGTACATGGGCAAGCGTGCTATCGTGTGTATGAAACATGTGGGCATGAACGTGTGCGCAGATGCATTCATGAACGCGGCGATCACCGGTGTGAACGGCGGTCTGATCGTGATTGCAGCCGACGACCCGTCCATGCACTCCAGCCAGAACGAGCAGGACAGCCGTTTCTATGCCAAGTTCGCCATGATCCCCTGTCTGGAACCGAGTAATCAACAAGAGGCGTACGACATGATGGCGTACGGTTTTGAACTGAGCGAGCGTCTCAAAACGCCCGTACTGCTGCGTGTGACCACCCGTATGGCGCATAGTCGCGCTGTCGTTCAGACCGTGGAGGCTCCCAAGGCACAGAACACCATGTCGATGCCCAAGGACGTAAACCACTTCATTCTGCTGCCTGCTTTTGCCAAACGCAATTATGCGGAACTGGTAGCTGCCCAACCGACGTTCGTAGCGGAGAGTAACACGGCGGGACATAACTGCTACGTGAAAGGAGCGAAACCGCAGAAGGCTATTTTGACCACCGGTATCGCCTATAACTACCTCATGGAGAACTACGATCAGTCCATGGGTTGTTCGATCCTCAAAGTGACGCAGTACCCGCTGCCGACCGCGCTGGTTGACCGGATGGTGCAGGACGGAGCGAAAGAGATCCTCGTGATCGAAGAAGGGCAGCCGGTCGTAGAAGAGTTGATACGCGGTATGGTGCCGTCGGAGATCGTCATCAAAGGTCGTCTGACGGGTGCGCTGCCGCGCATGGGTGAGTTGACACCGGACAGTGTGCGTGCTGCGTTAGGCATGGACGCGCTGCCGGCAGGCGAGAAAGAGACGATCGTCGTGGGCCGTCCGCCTGCACTGTGTCAGGGTTGCGGTCACAGGGACATGTACGCGGCTCTCAACGAGGTGGCACGCGAGTACGCCGCTCCGCGTATCTTCGGCGATATCGGTTGTTACACCTTAGGCGCGCTGTCGCCCTTCCATGCCATCCACGCCTGCGTCGAGATGGGTGCATCGGTAACGATGGCCAAAGGCGCTGCCGACGCCGGACAACACCCGGCGATAGCCGTCATCGGCGACAGTACGTTCACCCACTCGGGAATGACCGGTCTGCTGGACTGCGTGAATGCGAACGCGAACGTGGTAGTGCTCATCTCCGACAACCTGACCACCGGTATGACCGGCGGACAGGACAGTGCCGGAACAGGCCGTCTGGAGCAGATATGCTGCGGTCTGGGCGTAGCACCCGAACATGTACGCGTAGTGGTTCCGCTGCCGAAGAACATGGAGGAGATCAAGAACGTGCTGCGCGAGGAGATTGACTATAACGGCACATCCGTGGTCATCGCCCGTCGTGAGTGCATACAGACGCTTAAGCGGCACCTGAAAGCGGCAAAAAAAGTTGAGAGTTGAGAGTTGAGAGAAGTTAAAAGAGAAAAGTTGAGAGACCATGAAAAAAGATATCATTTTGGCAGGAGTCGGAGGACAAGGTATCCTCTCTATTGCCACCGTTATAGGAGAAGCTGCACTGCAGGAAGGGTTGTACCTCAAGCAAGCAGAAGTACACGGTATGTCGCAACGCGGCGGAGACGTACAGTCGAACTTACGGTTGTCGTCCGAGCCGATCATGAGTGACCTGATCGCCAAGGGCGGTGCGGACCTCATCATCTCGCTGGAACCGATGGAGGCACTGCGTTATACGGAGTACCTCAAACCGGACGGCTGGATCGTGAGCTCGTGCGTGCCGTTCCTTAATATTCCCAATTATCCGAAACTGGAGGATGTGTTAGCCCGTATCCGGGCGCATAAGAACCATGTGCTGTTGGACGTGGAAGCCTTGGCCAAAGAGGCCGGTGCTCCGGCTCAGGCGGCGAACATGGTACTGCTCGGTGCGGCGATTCCGATGCTGGGCATCGATCACGACAAGATGATCGCCGGCGTAGCACGGGTCTTTGCTCGCAAAGGAGAGACGATCGTAAATACCAACATAGCTGCAGTTGAAAAAGGATATGCATTTTCCGTTAGATAAACATGTGGTCGATTCGATCTGCAGGCAGTTCGGATTGCGTAATTTCAATGAGTTGGGCAACGCCAGCATTCGTCAGTTGGCCGGTGTGGTGAAGAACATCGAGCAGGCGACGGGTGTCGAGTACGTCAACATGGCGTTGGGTGAGCCGGGTTTGCCGGCAGAGATGGTCGGTATCGAGGCAGAGCATCAGGCGCTGCTGAACGGCTGTGCGGCACACTACCCCATCATCATCGGTATTCCGGAAGTGAAGAAATGGGGTTCGGAGTTCGTGCGTGCGTTCGTCAACCTGCAACGTCCGCCGGAGTGTATCCTGCCGACCGTGGGTTCGATGCAGGCCGCTTTTGCACTCAACATGATGCTCGTTCAGTTGCAACCGGAGAAAGACACCATCCTGTTCCTGGATCCGTGCTTCCCGGTGCAGAAGATGCAGTGTGCGGTGATCGGCAGTAAGATTGATGCATTTGACATCGCGGATTTTCGCGGTGCCAAACTGCGGGACGAGTTAGAGCGTCACCTCCAAAGCGGTCGAATTGCCGGAATCCTGTACAGCAACCCCAACAACCCCACTTGGGCTTGTCTGACCGATGAGGAGTTACAGATCATCGGCGAGTTGGCCACCAAGTACGATGCGATCGTGCTAGAGGATCTGGCGTACCTGAACATGGACTTCCGTGACCCGGATCGCGGTCACCCGTACGCAGCGCCTTATCAACCGTCCGTAGGTCACTACACGCATAACTGTATCCAACTCATCTCGTGCTCGAAGATGTTCAGTTATGCCGGTCAGCGTGCTGCTTTCGTAGCCTTTGACCCGGTACTGGCCAAACGGACCTACCCGGCGCTGGGCGAGCGGTTGCATAACAACGGCGAGTTGCTGCAGAGTTTTGCTTATACCTTCCTCTACGTGCTCTCAAGCGGTGTGTGCCACTCGGTTCAACACGGTATGGCCGCCATGCTGCAGGCAGCGTGCGAAGGGAAGCTGCGGTTCGTGGACAACACGCGCGAGTACGCGCGTCGTGCGCATAAAATTAAGG
The DNA here is from genome assembly GCA_902785605.1 of uncultured Bacteroidales bacterium. Classification (GTDB taxonomy): domain Bacteria; phylum Bacteroidota; class Bacteroidia; order Bacteroidales; family Paludibacteraceae; genus Colicola. The sequence continues at coordinate 27,380 of CACZZL010000018.1, read as the reverse complement.
AGATCATGGTGCGCAACGGATTCCACATCGTCTATGACCGTGATGCGGACGGACAGGAAGTGGGAGACGGTTTCTTCTTTACCTTCGGATACAAAGACTGGTCGGGTAAGAAACTGGTGAACAAACTCATCTACTACGGTGTTTCCGCTATCTCGCTGGAGAGCACCGGAGCCAAACGCGAAGGTATGCGCGGATGCGCGTCCGCTATACGTGAAGATCAATACGAGCAGTTGGAAGAGCGACTGCGTAAATTCAATGAAGACTTCAGCCAATACGATGACTATGACCCGGCCCAACTCCCTGAAATACGTTAGTCCCGCCGAGGCGGTGAGCCATGTCCGGTCGGGCGACACGATCGTGGTACAAGGCAGTACCAGTATCCCGACGGTGCTGTTGAACGCGCTGACCGAGCGTGCACCCGAGTTACGGGACGTCAAACTCATTTCCGGCTTCGGTGTACACCCGGACGATGCGCCGTACGCCAAACGCGAATTGATGGACTCGTTTCGTGCGCTGTCTATTTTTGTGCCGAACACCTTACGCAAAGCGATGCGGGAAGGCGTGGCAGACACCATTCCGGCCTTCTTAGGCGAAGTGCCGTTCCTGTTCCGCAGCCGACAGATCCCGGTGGATGTGACGTTCCTGCAAGTGAGCGAACCCGATGAAGAGGGCTACTGCTCGTTCGGCATCTCTGCCGACATCGCGTTCTCGGGAGCCGAGTGCTCGCGCGACATCATTGCGCAGGTGAACAAGTACATGCCCCGCACGTTCGGTGACCCGGTGATTCATGTGAGCAAACTGACCGCTATGTGCCGCGGTGACATCCCGTTGGTCGAAGTACCAACCCCGGTGCCCAACGAAGTAGAGACCAAGATCGGCAACTACGTCGCTTCGCAGATACCCGACGGTGCGACCCTGCAGATCGGTGTGGGTGGTATCCCGAATGCGGTCATCAATGCGCTACGCAACCATCAGCACCTCGGCCTGCACACCGAAGCAATCACCGACGGCGTGCTGCCGCTGATTGAGAGCGGGGTGATTGATAACAGCCTGAAGAAAGTGCTGCCGGGCAAGTCCGTCGGCAGTCTCATTCTCGGATCGAGACACCTGTACGACTACGTGGACGGCAACCGCGACTTTGTGATACGCGACGTGGCTTGGACGAACGACCCGCAGATCATTCGTCAAAACCCCAAAGTGATGGCGATCAACTCCGCCGTGGAGGTGGACCTGACGGGACAGATCTGTGCCGACTCAATCGGTGAGACCATCATCTCCGGTGTGGGCGGGCAGCACGATTTCATGTACGGCGGTGCGTTGTCGGAAGGCGGTAAGTGTTTCATTGCGCTACCGAGTATGACCAATAAGGGCAAGTCGAAGATCGTAGCCCGTCTGGCACCCGGTGCCGGCGTGGTGACAACCCGTTTCCAGGCGCAGTACATCGCTACGGAGCACGGTATCGTCTATCTGCGTAACCTGCCCTTGGCGGACCGCGCCAAAGCGCTGATCAGCATTGCCGACCCGTCGGTGCGCGAAGAACTGGAGCGCGCTGCCGTTGAGCGGTTCGGAATAGGATTCTTACGGTTGAAATAAAATACCAAAATAATCTTCTAAACACAGAAATCATACATACACTATGAATACGAACAATCCATTTGTTATCACGATCAATCGTGAATTAGGTAGCGGCGGACGCACGGTAGGCCGCAAGTTAGCTGAAAAGCTGGGTGTCGAATACTATGACAAAGCCCTCATCCAGGCACTGCAGGAGAAGTATCAGCTTACCGCAGAGCAGATCGAGCAGCTGAAAGGTCGCGAACAAGGCTGGTGGGCTGATCTCAAACGCACCTTAACCGGTCCTACGAACGAAGACACATTCTTTGTCACGAAGATGGGCAGCGAGCAGGAAATCCTGGAGACGGAAGAGGTGTTCCGCACCGAGACGGAGATCCTGAAAACAATCGCCAAAGCGGAGTCGTGCGTCATTGCCGGCCGTAGCGGTTTCTATGTGTTCCGGGATCACCCGAACCACCTGAGCATACTCATTCAGGCTTCTATGCTCAGCCGTGTTGCACGTGTGGCGCAGAAACAGAACATGTCACGCGAAGAAGCGCGTATGACCATCGAGAAGATCGATCGCATGCGTGAGAACTACGTCAACAAGTACGCCCGTACGTCGCGTTACGACACACGTAACTACGACCTCGTGCTTAACATGGACGAAATAAAAGAGGACGATGCCGTTAACATCATCCTCAACTATATTCGCAGCATGGAGCACTAATCGGCTCGTTAACGCTCGAAGAGCCGCAGCAACTTCATTTTCTTTTGTCCGGCCTCTCCGCTATACGGGTGTTCGCGTAGCGGAAGGTTGAACAGGGTGTGTCCGCGCAGCACCGTCTGCGGGTGGGTGAACTCGCGGAATCCCCACTCACCGTGGTACGCGCCCATGCCCGAGTGACCGGTGCCGTTGAACGGTACCCCTTTGACCATCATGTGGATGCACACCTCGTTGATGCACCCGCCACCGAACTGCTGGGTCTGCATCACGCGGTTCGCCCACTTCCTATCGCTCGTGAACAGGTACATGGCCAGCGGGTGCTCGCGCTCGGCGATGATGTCCATCAGCGCATCCACTTCTGCATCCTTGAACGGCACAACCGGCAGCAGCGGGCAGAACAGCTCATGCTGCACGATGGGTTCGTTCGCATCAACCGGATAAATAATCGTCGGTGCGTACTGACGGCTCTCCGGATCTCCCACTCCACCGAACACAATGCGGTCGCGGTACGCATCCGCCTCCTTGGCGCACTTGTCATAGGCCGCACGGGTGATCAGGTGAGGATATTCGGGCGAGAGCTTAGCTTTTCCGTCTCTGTCACTGACCTCTCCAATCTGGGCAATGAAAGCAGCCTTCAGTTCCTTCAAGAACGCGTCTGCCACTTCTTCGGCCACCGCGATCTGGTTGATGTTAATACAGATCTGTCCGGCGTTGAGGAGTTTGAAGAACGCAATCTTACGCGCCGCATCCTTCAGGTCCGCATCCTTACGCACCACGCACCAGTTACCCGTCTCCCCGCCTAACTCGAGCGCCACCGGCGTGAGGTGCTTGGCCGCTTCGGTCAACACATGTTTACCCACAGCCGGCGAACCGGTGTAGAAGATCTTATCAAACCGTTGTGCCAGACAGATATCCGCGATGTCGTGTCCGCCGTCAATGAGCGTGATGTACTCGGGCGGGAACACCTCCGCAAAGAATTTCTTGAGCGCTGCCGTCGAAGCGGCCGATTTGGAACTGGACTTGATCACCACCGTGTTACCACCGCACATAGCCGCAGCCACGACACCGATGGTCAGCAATATCGGGAAATTGAACGGACTGATGACCAGCGACACGCCGTACGGCATCTTGTACACTTTCGTCACCAGACTCGGGAAACACATCAGTCCGCTCCAGTGTCTTTCGGGGCGCGACCAACGTCTGAGCCCGCTGATCATCTCGTTGATCTCCACGATGATCGGTCCCACGTCACACAGATACGCCTCCACTTCGCTGCGTCCCAAATCCGCTGCCAACGCATCAATGAACTCCTGCTGATGGGCAATGACAGCCGCTTTGAGTCGCTTGAGTTGCTTGATACGCCACGCAACCGGCAGGGTCTCACCGGTACGGAAGAAACGGCGCTGCGCCGCAACGATCTCGCGAATCTGCGATTCTTGATTGGTGATTGGTAATTGGTAATTGGTGATTTGGTCCAGCACCGCTTTGATATCCTCGTTGCTCAACGTAACCGGCGCGGAGTAATTGATGGAGTCCGCCGCGATCATCGGAATCAGTTCCTCATGGTCGCAAGCACGGACGGGCGATTCGATAGAATCCATTCCCACCTCGTGCATCAGGTTCCGCACGGCCTGCAGAAAATCACCTACCCCGCAGTACTGCGCCAGGGCGTTGTATTGGTCTTGGCACGCCTCTTTCTGGAACTCCAGCACCGGCAACAGCATCAGCGAGATAGCTTGTCCGTGCGAGAGGTGGTACTTGGCACCTATGCTGTGTGCGAAAGCGTGCACGTAGCCTGCCAACTGGGTGTTGATCGCATTTCCGCCGTACATAGCTGCTTTGCACATAGCCAGCCGCGCCTCGTTGTTATCGGGTTCGCGCAGCACGATCGGCAGGTTGTGCAGGATCAGTTTGACGCCTTCCATGGACATGCGCATGTCTTCTTCACTCACATCCACATCGCTCACCGCACCTTCGATACAATGACTGAGCGCATCGATACCGCACGCCACCGTCACCGCCTTCGGCGCATGGATCGTGAGTTCACTGTCGTGCACCACATGGACCACGTTCAGACCGATGAGCACCGTCGAACTCTTGGTCCCTTGCTCGTTGGTCACCACCGCGCCTACCGTCAGTTCTGCACCCGTTCCGGCCGTCGACGGCACCATGATGAGCGGCAGGGTCTCACCGGGTACCGGCAGGAACTTAAGCAGCAGCGCTTTGACCGGCAGATGCGGCATACGCACACCGGCGGCAATCATTTTACAACTGTCCATCACCGACCCGCCGCCCAAGGCAATGATGGCCTGCGCATGGGTGTCCAAAGCCTGCTGACGACCGGCTTCGATGATCGCAATCGTCGGTTCGGTGTGGATATCGTTAAACACCGAATAAGCGACATGCGCCTCCTCCAAGGAGGCCGTGACCGCCCGGTCATAGCCCAACGAACTCAGCGTCCGGTCTGTCACCAACAGCACTTGTTCGTATCCGTACGCTTTACATAATTGACCGATCTGACTACGGGCCCCCAAACCGTCCGTCACCTGCGGTTCGGGCAGCGGAATAGTATGTATCACTTTGCCGGGCAAACGGCGTATCTGTTTTCTGAAATGATAAGTATCCATGATGTCCTGTTATTAATCCCAATTTTGACAACAAAAAGTGTACCAATCAGAACCGCTCCCTGAATTCAGACGGGGTACAACCTTTCGATTCGCGGAACAAGCGGTTGAAATGGCTGAGCGTATTGAACCCGCAGGAGTAGCCGATCTGCGCTACGGACAACTGCGAAGTCAGCAGCATACGGGCCGCGATACCGAGCCGGTAATCAATGATGAACCGGTTCGGAGTACGGCCTGTTTTGTTCTTGAAGAAGCGCGAGAAAGCGTCTGCGTTCATACAACACATGTCCGCCAGCTCCTGAATGGAGATATCCTGCATATAGTGCTCCGCGATGTACTCTCGCACTTTGTGCACCCGTTCATCCTCGTTATCTTCCCGCACATCGACGAACGAAGAAGAGGACAACTCCCGTGCGTCTTCGACCAGCGACAGGCGGTACAGCAGGTTCCACAGCCGGATAACAGACGCAAAACTCTCATTGCTATGCGCCAGGTTGACGATGTCTTCGCGTAAGATCTGAATCGCCGGTTCCGGAAAAGCGAGACCGCGTTGAGCCCGCTCCAGCATTCGGCGAATGGAGAAGAAAGCGCGTTTGCTCATGAACGAACCGTTGAACGCATCCGGGTCAATATGAATGGTGATCTCATAGATGTCCTGCAACGGACAAGTGCCTTGTTCCCAGACATGTACCAACTTGCTGCCGGTCATGAGCACCAGGTCCAGGTTACTGATGGTCTCATGGCTGTCCCCGATGGTGCGGGTCGCTCCGGCGGCATTCTCCACAAAGTTCAACTCATATACCTCGTGACAATGAGCCGGGTACTCAAAATACGTCTTGTGACGCTCGCCGACATAGAAGATATCCAGAGGTTCCAGCCGGGTGATTTCCGTAAACGATTCGCGCATAGCAAAACGACATTATATTCAATTTCGCTGCAAAGTTAATACAATTTTTCCATATTTGCAAACTCTATTTTACAATTTTAACAAAATATGCTTATTTTCGGTCGGAAAAGTATTAGTACGGGTCAAAAAAAAGCAGTAATTTTGCAGCGTATTTTGAATTATTGTTTCTATGGCACAAGAATACGGACATTTTGATGACGCAAATCGTGAGTATGTCATCACCAACCCGCGGACTCCGTTTCCGTGGATTAACTATCTGGGTAACGAAGATTTCTTCGGATTGATTTCCAACACCGGTGGCGGATATAATTTCTACAAGGACGCCAAGTTCCGCCGCATCACCCGGTACCGTTACAACAGCGTACCGATGGACAGTGTAGGCCGCTATTTCTACGTAGTGGACGGCAACACGGTATGGAACCCGGGATGGAAACCGTGCAAGACGGAGTTGGACAGCTACGAGTGCCGTCATGGTCTGAACTACACGCGTATCACGGGCGTGAAGAATAAGGTACGCGCGAGCGTGTTGTACTTTGTGCCGCTGGGCGTGAAGGCGGAGATTCAACGTCTTACCCTGACCAATGAGTCCAACGAGACCAAGCGTCTCAAACTGTTCTCGTACGCCGAGTGGTGTCTGTGGAACGCAGCAACCGACGGTGAGAATTTCCAACGTAACCTCTCGACGGGTGAAGTGGAGATTGAGCGTGGTAAATGGACCGCTATCTATCACAAGACCGAGTACAAGGAGCGTCGTGACCACTACGCTTATTACAGTGTCAACTGTCCGGTCAACGGATACGACACCGACCGTGAGTCGTTCGTAGGCTTGTACAACGACCTTTCGGAGCCATCAGCTGTCAGCAATCAGCATTCAGCAGACAGCCTCGCACACGGCTGGAGTCCGATTGCCAGCCATTATATCGAGGTTGAACTGAAAGCCGGTGAGAGCCGCGATTTCATCTTCGTGCTGGGTTATGCAGAGAACGAGCAGGATAAGAAATTTGAGAAAGAAGGTTCACTTTCAACTTTCAACTTTCAACTTTCAACTTCCTTAGGTGAGCTCGATCATCATATAATCAACAAGGAACATGCGCACGCGATATTGGAGCGTTTTGCAACGGTGGAAGCCGTAGAGGCTGCTTTTGCCGAACTGAACGCGCTGTGGGATGAACTGTTGAGCAAGTACCACGTCGAGAGTGACGATGAGCGTCTGAACCGCATGGTGAACATCTGGAACCAGTACCAGTGTATGATCACGTTCTGTATGAGCCGTTCGGCATCCTTCTTCGAGTCGGGTGTCGGTCGTGGTATGGGTTTCCGTGACTCCAACCAGGACCTCGTCGGTTTCGTACACCAGATCCCGTCCCGTGCCCGCCAACGTATCATCGACATCGCTTCGACCCAATTCCCTGACGGTGGTTGCTACCACCAGTACCAGCCGCTCACCAAACGCGGTAACAACGATATCGGCGGCGGTTTCAACGACGACCCGATGTGGATCATCTTCGGTACAACCGCGTATATCCGCGAGACCGGTGATTTCGGCATCCTGGATGAGATGGTTCCCTGGGACAACGAACCGGGTAGCGAAGTGAGCCTGATGGAGCACTTGCGTATCTCGTTCAACCACGTAGTCAACAACGTAGGCCCTCACGGACTGCCGCTGATCGGTCGTGCGGACTGGAACGACTGCCTCAACCTCAACTGCTTCTCCATGGATCCGAACGAGTCGTTCCAGACAACGGGTAACAAGAACGAAGGCAGCAAGGCCGAATCGCTCATGATCGCCGGCTTGTTTGTCTATTGTGGACGCCAATTCGTAGATCTGCTAAAGGCGAAAGGACGAATGGACGAAATGGCGAATGTAGAAGCCGAGATCGAGAAGATGTGCAAGGCCGTTGAGCAATTCGGTTGGGACGGTGAGTGGTACCTGCGCGCCTATGACTACTACGGCCATAAAGTCGGTTCGCACGAGAACGAGGAAGGACAGATCTTCATTGAGAGCCAGGGATGGTGCGGAATGGCACGCATCGGTGCCGAACTGGGCATGCCGGAGAAAGCACTGGACAGCGCAGCCAAACTGCTGGACAGCGAACACGGAATGGTGCTCAATTATCCGGCATACACGACCTATCATATCGAGTTGGGTGAACAATCGACCTACCCTGCCGGTTACAAAGAGAACGGCGGTATCTTCTGCCACAACAACCCCTGGGTCATCATCGCGCAGACCGAAGCCGGCCGCGGAAACGACGCCTGGACGCTGTACAAGAAGATCGCTCCGGCATGGATCAAGGACCAGGATCTGCACAAAGTGGAGCCGTACGTTTATTGCCAAATGGTAGCCGGCAAAGAGGCTGCCAAACCGGGTGAGGGTAAGAACAGCTGGCTCACCGGTACAGCCGCATGGAACTGGCTCGTCATCTCCCAACACATCCTCGGTATTCAGCCGACCTACGAGGGACTGCGTATCAACCCCTGTATCCCTGCGGATCTGAAAGAATACACCGTGACGCGCAGATGGCGCGATGCGGAATATGTGATCACGGTCCAAAACCCGAACGGCAAGCAGACGCCGGATCAACCGACCATGCTGCCGTACGCACCGGGCCGACACGAGGTGACCGTCATCTTGTAATTTGACAAAGAACCGTTTATTTATTCATTTAACCCTTAAATTGTATGAAAAAATTATTCGTTTGCATTCTGGCGCTGATGACCGGTATGGTTATGACCGCGCAAGAAAAGAAACAACGCCCGATGGACAACGAGGCCGTACAGTTCTGTATGTCCATGGGTATCGGTTGGAACCTCGGCAACCAAATGGACGCGCACTACAACGGGTGCTCGTACGAAGAAGGTTGGGGCAACAAAGCGGCTACGCAGCAGACTTTCAACGGCGTAGCCAAAGCCGGTTTTAAGTCCGTTCGTATTCCTGTCACATGGATGGGTCATATCGGCAATGCACCGACCTATACCATCGAGAAAGGATGGATGGACCGCGTGGCCGAGTTAGTCGAGATGGCGCACAAAGCGGGTCTGATCGTGATCATCAACATCCATCACGACGGATTCGGTGCGGCAGACACGCCGAGTAAGGGTTACCACTGGTTAGACCTGCCGGCTGCCGTCAAAGATGAAGAGGTGAACCAACGCACCAAACAGGAGTTGACCATGGTCTGGTTGCAGATCGCACAACGGTTCAAATACGCCGGTGAATGGCTGGTCTTCGAGACCTTGAACGAGATCCAGGACGGCGGCTGGGGAGGCGGTGACAACCGTACCGACGGCGGGGCTCAATACCGTGTGCTCAATGAGTGGAATCAGGTTTGTGTGGATGCGATCCGCGCTGCCGGAGGCGAGAACAGCCATCGTTACATCGGCGTTCCGGGATATGTATGCAACCCGGATCTGACCGTAGAGAACCTCGTGCTGCCGACCGATGAGGCAGAGAACCGACTGATGGTTGCCGTACACAGCTACGACCCGTGGGATTTTGCCGGATCAGCTGCTGTACAGGAGTGGGGACATACAGGTGTCGATGTCGTCGAAGGAGTCGGCGAAGAGGCGTATGTAGGTATGCTCAACCGTCTGTTCAACATGTACGTACGTCGCGGTATCCCCGTTTATTTCGGTGAGTTCGGTGCCGTACGCCGTGCCGGCAAGGAGGACGAAGCCTTCCGTCTCTATTATTTCCGTTATATCTGCAAAGCCATGCGTGACCGCCGTATGTCCGCGCTCTATTGGGACAACGGTAACAGCAAAGCCGGTAATGACGGCTTCGGCGTGATTGACCATCGAACCGGTAAGTTTATCGGCAACGGTGAACAAGCCGTTCGCGCCATGGTGGACAGCTGGGAGAACAACGACCCGAGCTACACCCTGCAGTCGATCTACGACTCGGCTCCCGAGAGTTCGCATTAATTTTTTTTATATAACAACACAATCCTATGAAACACTATTGGAAAATTGTGCTGTGCTGTGTAGCGCTTATCACAAGTGCTACAGCCTTCGCACAAAACGTAGTGACGGGTACGGTGGAAGACGCGGATGGTCCGCTGATCGGAGCCAGTGTACTTGTCAAAGGAACGACAGTCGGTACCATTACCGACTTCGACGGTAACTACTCGATCGAGGCCAAGGTCGGAGACGAGTTGGAGTTTTCGTACATGGGTTACACCACCCAGACCATCCAAGTGACCGGCAACACGATCAACGTAACCATGTCAGAGAACACCGAGGTGTTGTCTGAGGTTGTCGTAACGGCCATGGGTATCAAACGTGACCGCAAGGCCTTGGGTTACGAGGTAGGCGAAGTCAAAGGTGACGAACTGGTCAAAGCCAAAGAGACCAATGTCGTTAACTCGCTCGCCGGTCGTGTATCCGGTTTGGTAGTACAAGGAACAGCCGGTGGTGCATCGGGTTCGACCCGCGTCATGCTACGTGGTACGACCGAGATGACCGGTAACAACCAACCCCTCTACGTCATTGACGGTGTACCTTTGGACAACACCAATTTCGGTTCCGCAGGTACCGAAGGCGGTTATGACCTCGGTGACGGAATCTCGTCCATCAACCCCGATGACATCGAGTCGATGTCGGTGCTCAAAGGCCCGGCAGCCGCAGCCCTCTATGGTAGCCGTGCCAGCCACGGTGTGATCCTCATCACCACCAAGAAAGCCAACACAGGCGAAGCCAAATGGGGTGTTGAGTACAACGGAACCATCACGTTCGACAGCCAGTTGAGCAAATGGGACAACGTACAGCAAGTCTACGGTATGGGTTCGGACGGACAGTACAACATCGACGCCGTCAGCAACACCAACAAGTCCTGGGGTCCGAAAGCAGACGCAGGTCTGATGCTCCGTTACTTCGACGGTCAGGAGCACCCGTTCCAGATCATCCCGAACAACACGGCCAACTTCTTCGAACTCGGTTTGACGGCCAACAACACGGCGGTCATCTCGATGAACACCGGTAAGACCGGTATCCGTTTCACCTATTCGGACATGCGTAACAAGGACATTCTGCCGAACTCCAAGATGAGCCGTAACACGCTCAACCTGCGTGCCAACACCTCCCTCGGTCCGGTAGACCTCGACTTCAGTGTCAACTTCACCCACGAGGACGTAAAGAACCGTCCGGCCCTCGGTGACGACAAATCGAACGTAGGTAAGAACCTTATGACGCTCGCTACCACCTATGACCAGGCTTGGCTCAAGAACTACGAGACCGCAGAAGGCGAGTACCAGAACTGGAACGGTATGGACCCGTACAACGTCAACCCGTACTGGGACATCAACAAGAACAAGAACCAGTCCTACAAGGACCTGCTCCGTATGAACGGAAAGATCGTGTATAACATCATTCCGCAATTGAAGATCCAAGCCACCGTAGGTGCCGAACTGAACCGCTTCGAGTTCTCGGATTTCAAGTATCCGACGACCCCGGGTTTTGAGTCCGGTCGTCTGCAGAACAGCTATTTCAACAACCGTATGATCAATGCCGAGTTGCTCGGTATCTATTCCGACACATGGGGTGACTTCGACCTCACGGCAACGGCCGGCGCCAACGTTTACAACGTCAACAACCGCACCACCGTCAACACCGGAACCGATATGGGTATCCGCGAGGTGATCGCGATGTCGAGCTTTGAGGATCAATCGGTCGAAGAGGCGACGTATAACAAACGTATCGTTTCCGTCTTCGGTTCGGTGAACCTCGGCTGGCGTCACATGCTCTACTTGGACGCTACCGTTCGTGGCGACAAATCCTCTACCCTGGCCAGCGGCAAGAACCTCTACGTCTATCCTTCTGTCAGCGGTTCGTGGGTATTCTCCGAGTTGATCAAATCCAACCGCAAAGTGCTGCCGTACGGTAAGTTACGTTTGAGCTGGGCTGAGGTAGGTAGTGATACCGACCCGTACCAACTCGCACTCCGTTACGGTAAGTCGCAGTTCGGCTACTCGGGTTACACCATTGGCTATGTCTATGGTAACACTGTACCGAACGCAGACCTCAAACCGACCCGTACCCGTTCGTGGGAAGCCGGTTTCGAGACCAAATGGTGCAACCAGCGCATCAGCTTGGACTTCACCTTCTACCACCAGACCTCGCGTGACCAGATCATCGGTATGGCTACTTCGCCGACCAGCGGTTATGACTACCGTATGATCAACGCCGGTGCTATCCTCAACCAAGGTTTCGAAATCACCTTCGGCTCGCGTCTCGTGCAGACCAAGGACTTCACCTGGGATTTGAACATCAACTGGTCCAAGAACAACAACAAAGTGCTCTCGCTCACCGAGGGAACAACCGAGTTGGAGTTGGCCAAAGCAACCTGGTGTAACGTCTATGTATCCGCTCGTGAAGGCGAGGAGTACGGTTCGATCTGCGGTCCGGCTTTGGCACGTAATGCCGACGGTCGCGTGATCGTGGACGCTACAACCGGTCTGCCGACCTTCACCACGGAGAACAAAGTGCTGGGTAACGCACAGTGGGATTGGACCGGCGGTCTGAGCACTACCCTGCGTTGGCGCATGCTCACCCTCACCGCCTTGTTCGACGTCAAGGTAGGTGCTGATATCTTCTCGATGTCCGAGCGTTCTGCGTATGAGACCGGTAAAGCGAAAGAGACTCTCGCCGGCCGTGCCGAGTGGTACGCTTCGGAGGAAGCACGTCGTGCTGCCGGTGTAACGGACATCAACGCTTGGCGTGCCAGCGGAAACGCAAACGGTTACGTAGTGGACGGTGTGATCGACAACGGTGACGGAACCTACAGCGAGAACACCATCTGCATCAACCCCGAGGACTACTGGTACGAGGTTTCGCGTAAATCGCCGGAACTGTTCATCTACGACAACTCCTACATCAAGTGCCGTGAGTTGACCCTCAGCCTCGATTTCCCGAAAGAGTGGCTCGACAAGAAAGGCATCGTCAAACATGTAGGCATCAGCTTCGTAGCTCGTAACCCGTTCATCGTTTGGAAGAACATCAAGGATATCGACCCGGATGCACAGTACAACACCTCCGGCCTCGGTTTGGAGTACGGTTCGCTCCCGAGCCGTCGTAGCTACGGTATGAATTTCAACATCAAGTTCTAACCTCGTAAATTGAAAGGACATATTATGAAAAAGATATTATTTGTAGCCGCACTGGCACTTGCCTTCGTTTCTTGTTCTGACAAGGTTTACGAGGAGTTGAACACCGACCCGACGAAGGCAGATCACATCAATCCTGCCTCGCAATTGACATATGCTGAGTTGCAGATGTTTGGTGACATGAACTATGTCGATGTACACCGTCTGTACACCTACGCATTCACCCAACACCTGATGGGTTGCTGGAACACCACCAACTACGGCGGTCAGCACCGTATGGATGATAACGAGATGGCACGCCCCTGGAACAACCTCTATCCGGCTGCTATCCGTAACCTCACGGACGGTATCGAGCAGACCAAGAACGACTCGACCCAAGTGAACGTGTATGCCGCATTGCGCATCTTCCGCGTTTATGTAGGTTCGTTGCTCGCTGACTACTACGGTGACGTGCCGTTCAGCGAAGCCGGTCTGGGTTATATCACCGGTAATGCACAACCCAAATACGACACCCAGGAGGAACTCTACCGTTTCTTCTTCACCGAACTCAAAGAGGCGGCTCAGTTGTTTGATATCAACGCCACCGCCATCACCAGTGACCCGATGTTCAATGGTAACATCGACGCTTGGAAAACCTTTGCCAACTCGCTCCGTCTGCGCTACGCAATGCGTATTTCGGACGTGTTGCCCGACTTGGCAGAACAGGAGTTCAAAGCCGCTTTGGCAGACGGTGTCATGGGCAGCGCAGCCGACGATGCATGTGTAAAACACATGAACGTAAGTTACAGCTTCGGTCAGGAGTCGTACAAAGATTTCCGTGGCAATGCCATGGCCAAGTACTTCTACGGCAACGACCCGGCCAACAACCCGTCGTATGTATGCCAGACCTTCTGGAGACAACTCTACAACAACAACGACCCGCGTGCTACGCGTATCTGTCGTTTCTACATCGACGATTTCCTCTCCATTTCTACCGGTGAGGGTCGTATCGACATGACGGACGCAGTCATCGCTACCCAGAAAGCCAACCCGACGACCAATGTCATCTACGAGATTGCTCCGGGAGAGTTCTCCTGGGACAACTGGCCCACTTATCCGGACCTGCCGGGTAGTGCATTGGCAGACAAAGTGGCGGAGGTACAGGCCGCCCATCCGGATTATGCGCCGGGTTCCAACCCGCGTTGGCTGATGCCGAAATTGGCAAACAACTTCCTCAAGTCCGACAACCCGGGTGTCATCATGACCTATGCCGAGGTTTGCTTCCTCCGTGCAGAAGGTGCTGTCAAATGGAGCACCGGTGATGATCCCAAGGCTTATTACGAAGCCGGTATCCGTGCCGCTATGGATTTCCTGAGCGACTACTACGGCTGCTCCGTCATCACCGACGCTGAGTATGCTGCTTACCTCGCAGAGCCGACGGTTGCGTTCGGTGCCGCAGCAGAGCAACAGAAGAGCCAGATCAACACCCAGGCTTGGATCCTGCATTTCCATAACCCGGCTGAGGCATGGGCGAACATCCGTCGTGCAGACTATCCGGTTCTCGTGCCGCCGACCGGCAGCAAGAACCCGCTCATTGACGGCGCAACGATCCCGGTTCGTCTCTGCTACCCGATCAAGGAAGAGACCTATAGCCAAGAGGCTTATCAGGCTGCCAAAGACCGCGTACCGGGCGGATATAGCTGGAACGCACGCCTCTGGTGGGATGTAAAGTAACATGGAATGTTTAAAGTTTAAAGTTGAAAGATATGAAAACAAATAAATTTTGGCTTCTGGCCGCATTAACTGCTACTTTCGTTCTTACCGGTTGCGAGAAGCAGGAACCGTTTGATACCCAGACGGAGGACGATGCGCCGCTGATCTTGAAGCCGTACAACGAGTCCGGTACCGGTTCGTTCACCTATAACCTGGCGAGCCCGGAGACGCCGCTCTTGGACTCCGTCACCGTCACGCCGTCTGCCTATACCACCGTGAACTGGTATCTGGACAACCAACTCGTTCATACCGGAAACCGCATTGAGATGTGCTTCCCCGCCGGTTCGTATGAACTGCTGATTGAAGCTGTCACCACTGCCGGCAAACGTACCACACGTTCCGGTTCGGTCACCGTTCAACCGAACGCCACTGACCCCTATTCGGGCGCTCCCGCTGCCGGAAGACACATGGTACCGGGTGAAGTGAACGCACTGGACGGTGTGAACCTCGGCCAAGTGGCAGAGGTAGACCTCACCGGCGATCTGTTTGGCGAGAAAGTGCTGCAAGCCATCACTCCCTCGTCTGTTACGGACACCCGCGTAGAGTTCGTTCTGCCGGAGATGGAAGACGGCACCTACTACGTACGTATCAAAGATGCATCGGGTAAACGCTATGGTGCAGATAAGATTCAGGTGCACAACACCGCTGTTGCGCTGGCCGGTTACGAGACCCTCGTACCGGGTGAGGAATGGGTTATCACCGGTGCCAAACTGAGCGATGTCGCTTCCGTCACCGTGGATGAGATCGTGATCACCGAACTCGTAGCTACTTCCGCTTCCGTTACCCTGACGGCTCCGGATGTAGAAGTGGGCGAGCACACGATCTCCATGAAGAATGCCGACGGTTCGGATGTACTCTTCATCACCGAGGAAGGTGCTGTAACACAGGCTAAGACCGTTGTCAGTGCCGAGACCACGCTCTGGACCGGTCCGGTAGCTCTCGATTGGAATGCGGACCTCGTCAACATCACCGCTGCACAGATGGCGGATGTACCCGTTGGTTCGACCATCCTCGTTTACTTCGAGATTCCCGAGGCTGAGTACCACAACCTGCGTATCACCACTCCGCAGTGGGGTGACGATCTCGTGGCTCAGTTTGATGTCACGGGCGAGACACCGAATCCGTTCACGTTCACCTATGATGATCGTTGCAAAGGTATCGTTGAGACGGTCGGCAGCTGGTCGATTGTAGGTTTCGGAGAAACAATTAACAAAATCACCTATAAGTAATGGTTTCCTTACGAGAAAAAATCGGATATGCTCTGGGTGATGCCGCTTCCGGCGGCATCACCTGGAAGATTATGTCCATCGCCTTCCCGCTCTATTTCACGCATGTTTTCGGACTCACGTTCGCCGATGCAGCAGCGCTGATGCTGGTAGCACGTATGTTCGATGTAGTGACCGACCCGCTCATGGGTTCGATTGCGGACCGTACGCAGTCCCGATGGGGTACCTATCGCCCTTGGCTCATCTTCGGCGCTATCCCCTTCGGCATCATCTTCGCCTTGCTGTTCTTTACACCGGAATTAGGCTATACGGGCAAAAAGGTTTGGGCGTACACGTTCTACCTGCTCATGATGGCCTGTTACACCATGGTCAATGTGCCCTACGGATCGTTGCTGGATGTGATGACCACCGATGACAACGAGAAAAACCGGTTCTCCGCTTTCCGTATGGTCGGTGCGTACGCCATGGGATTCATCACCCTCATCTCCTTCCCGTATATCCAGAAGATGATCGGCGGTACGGAGCAACACCAGTACGCTGTGATCGGTGCAGGATTCGGCTTGCTCGCTATGCTCATGACCATGGCGTGCGGTCTGCTCACCAAAGAGCGGCATAAACCTGTACGCGCGGAGAAATTCAGCTTCAAGCAGTACGCCGACCTGTTCCGTAACAAACCGTGGATATACATGACGCTCGTAGCGATCTGCACCAATTTCTTCAACGGTTTCCGCTATGCGGCAGCAGGATACATGATCACCTACTGCCTGGGCGGTGATGTGATCATCGGAGAATGGCAGATCTCGGATAATTTCGTCTTCTCCTTCATCATCAACTACACCGTCTTCATGGCCTTCAGCGAGGTGACCTGTATGATCTTCGGTGCCGTCAGCCCGTGGTTCACACGCAAAGTGGGCTCCAAACGCATGGCGTTCGTATGGGCTTCTATCATCTGCTGTGTCTTCTCGGTTGTGTACTTCTTTGTCCCGATGGATCCGAACTACATCTGGGTGATGGTTGCCGTTTCAATCCTCACCTCCATCGGAGCAGGACTCTATTCACCGCTGCTGTGGTCCATGTATGCCGACGTAGCCGACTACGCTACAGAGAAGAACGGCACCTCCTCGACGGGACTCATCTTCTCGTCCGGTACTATGGCGCAGAAACTCGGTGGTGCTATCTCCGGCAGTCTGATCGCGTTGCTGTTGGGCTATGCCGGTCTCGTGTCGCACACCGATATGACCACCGGTGAGACCATCGTCGTCATCACAGACGAACAATCCGTCCGTACCATGGTATGGGCCCTCTTCAGCCTCTTCCCCGCGACCATCGCGTCTATCATGGCTTTATTGGCATATAAATTCCCGTTAAAAAAGTGAGAATATGAAACCTTCACTCTTTCACTCTTTCACTCCTTCACTCCTGATAGCAGCGTCTGCAGCGCTGCTATCAGCCTGTAACCACTTTAACCCGGACAACGGCCCTATCCGCCTCAACCAGGTCGGCTTCGCGCCCTTGCAGGAGATGACAGCGACCATCGTGCTACCGGATTCAACCGTGGACCCCTATGCCACGACTGTGGTCATCACCAATGCCATCGACGATACCGTCTGGATCGGTGTGCCGGCTGTGACGATGAACAACCCCGTTTCCGGCAAACGATGCCAGATCATCGATTTCTCGGCATTGGAGCGGGAAGGCGACTATACGCTCTTCGTTAGCAATCCATCATTTAGCGAAGCGGCTCATTTCATCATTAAAAACCATCCCTATCGCGAACTGACCCGTGCTGCCCTTCGTGCCTACTACCATCAGCGCGCATCCATGGCGACCGAAGAACCCTATGCCGAAGGCTATGCACGTCCTGCCGGTCATCCCGATGACCACGTGCTCGTACATGCCTCTGCGGCTACAGCAGAGCGTCCCGAAGGCACCGTCATCTCCTCACCGGGAGGTTGGTACGATGCCGGCGATTACAACAAGTACATCGTCAATTCCGGCTATACGATGGGCGTTTGGCTCATGGCATATGAGTTCAACCGGGACTACTTCGACACCCTCCAACTCAACATCCCCGTAACCGGTAACCCCTCATCCGTAACCCCTCCTTGCCCCGATATGCTGTCGGAAGCCATGTACAACATCCGCTGGATGATGACCATGCAGGACTTGGACGGCGGCGTGTACCATAAACTCACTGAGCCGAATTTCGAAGGTTTCATTCGTCCGGACCAGTGCAAGAAACCGCGTTATGTGGTGATGAAAACAACCGCAGCGACACTCGATTTTGCAGCCACCATGGCACTCGCAGCACGTGTCTATGCACCCTACGACAGCGCCTTCTGCGCACAGGCTACCGATGCCGCTATCCGTGCCTACGCATGGGCACAAGCGCATCCCGAGGTCTACTACGACCAGCCGGCAATGAACAAACAATTCAAACCGGAGATCACGACCGGTGCCTACGATGACTTCGACGTCACCGACGAGTTCTTCTGGGCGGCAACCGAACTGCATCTGCTCACCAAAGCCAAAGAGTATGCGCTGGACGTCATCCGCTACAAATCGCAGATCGCCGGATACCTACCGGCCGTTTGGGGCAATGTAGGAGAATTGGCGATGCTCGAGATCTTGATGCACCGGGATCTCTACCAGGGTTTCCCGGATGAGTTTCAAGACGCATTGCTCCATCACCTCGAGCCCTATCTCGACGAAGCAACGACCGTCTCCGTTTTCCTTTCACCCTATGGCAACCGCGAAGAGGATTTCTTCTGGGGCTGTAACTCGGAAGGCTGCTGCTGGCGCGGTGTGGAGTGTCTGTACGCCTATCGTCTGACGGGTGATCAGCGATACCGCATCAACGCTGAGCGATGCCTTAACTACATCCTTGGTCAGAACGCGACCGGCTTCTGCTATGTCACCGGCTTCGGCACCCATCCCACTTCCCATCCGCACCACCGTCTCTCCTACAGCCATGCCAAGGGCACCCTGCCCGGTTTCTTAGCCGGCGGACCGAACCCCGCACGACAGGACGCAGAGACAGACGGCGTCAAGTACCCCAAGAACGTGCCTGCCGATGAGAGTTACCTGGACTACCAACCGTCCTACGCCTCCAACGAGGTGACCATCAACTGGAACGTCACTCTCTTCGCCCTCACCGCCGGCCTCGATGCCATCCGCTAATCGCCGCCGCTGAATCTCAAAAGTGCTCCTCGTGGGCACTTTTTTTGTGCCTGCTCAAAAAAAAGGGTCCTTTTATTTGACCAATTGCTATTTTTCATAACTCCTTGTTTTTCAGTTAAACCTTAGCGGCTGCAAAGGTACAACTTTTTTTTGAATTGTGCAACAAAAAAAGGACCCTTTTTTTTGAGCAGCTCTCCGGCTTCGGAATGGTGGTATGTTTGGTCTTCGTCGGAGCCTTTTTTGCCGGATATTATTCTGCAAGAAACCATTCTCAATCTTCTGATGAACAGGCTGTTACATCAACCCCTGTTGATGTGCGGGCCTCGTTGTTTCACAACCGAGACAGTGTGAACTATTACGCAGAGCGTGCTTACAAACTCGACGACCCGCAAGGTCAGTTTGTTGTGGGCGCGTGCTACTACTTGCGTAAGCAAGGCGACCTGCCTGACGACATTCATGTCGTCTCGCACAACGAAGCGGACTCAATGCTGATATTTTCAGCAGCCCAAGGCTTCGAGCCCGCCATCAACCTCATCCACTGCCTCCACGCCAACAACGCTTGGCGCTGGGAATATTAATCGATTCTAATACCTACGATATATGGCCAAACAAGCAAAAGATACCATTTCGATTGGATTCGAAGAAAAAATCTGGGATGCAGCAGATGTGCTGCGCGGTAATTTGAACGCTTCTGAATACGAAGGCGTTGTGCTCGGTCTTATATTTCTTAAATATATCTCCGACCGCTTCGAAGCCAAATATGCAGCATTACAGCAAGATCCGCTTGCTGATCCGGAAGATAAGGACGAATACACGGCAGAGAATGTTTTCTTCGTGCCCAAGGGCGCACGTTGGTCTGTTATCTCCGCCGATGCACATAATGCGACCATCGGCATTACAATTGATAATGCGCTTCGTCTCATCGAACAAGAGAATGCGCGCCTTAAAGGCATCCTTCCGAAGAACTTTGCGCGCCCGGAACTGGACAAGCGTCGCCTTGGTGATGTAGTAGACCTCTTCACTAATGTTGAAATGTACGGGGCAGGAGACGAGAAAGATCTGCTTGGTCGTACCTATGAGTACTGCTTGCAGAAGTTCGCAAGCATGGAAGGCAAGAATGCCGGTGAGTTCTATACTCCTTCTTGTATCGTGCGCACGATAGTAGAGGTGCTGCAGCCGTACAACGGACGTATCTACGACCCCTGCTGCGGTTCGGGCGGTATGTTCGTGCAAAGCGCTAAGTTCATCCGTTCGCACCAACGCGAGATAAAGAACATCTCCATCTATGGTCAGGAAGCGAACCCGAGTACATGGAAGATGGCGCACATGAATATCGCTATCCGTGGTCTCGAAGCCGACCTCGGCAAGAGTTATGCCGACACCTTCTTTGACGACCAACACCCGACGCTCAAAGCGGACTATATCATGGCAAACCCGCCCTTCAATTTGGATAAGTGGGGACAGCCTTCGTTGTTAGAAGATGTCCGTTGGAAATACGGTATCCCGCCTGCCGGTAATGCCAACTTCGCATGGATTCAACATATGATTCATCACCTCTCGCCAACCGGCAAGATCGGTCTGGTACTCGCTAACGGTGCGCTCAGTAGTCAGACAGGCGGTGAGGGAGATATCCGTGCCAATATCGTCAAAGCGGATTTAGTAGATGGTATCGTGGCACTGCCTAACTCGCTATTCTATTCAACGGGTATTCCTGTAAGTCTGTGGTTCCTCAATCGTAATAAGCAACAACGCGGCAAGGTGCTCTTTATTGACGCCCGCAGTCTGGGCACAATGGTCTCGCGCAAGCTGCGTGAACTGACCCAAGAGGACATCCAGCGTATTGCTGACACCTTCCGTCAATACGAAGCCGGTACACTTACCGATGAGAAAGGTTTCTGTGCAACCGTCTCACTCGACGACATCGCCAAGCAGGACTATATCCTCACGCCGGGTCGCTATGTCGGCATAGCCGAACAGGAAGATGACGGTGAACCTTTTGAGCAGAAAATGACCCGCCTCACCACGGAACTCTCCGAACTCTTCGACAAAGGTCATGAGTTAGAAGCGGAGATCAGAAAACAATTAGCGTCTATCGGCTACAAGATTGGATAAGTATGGAATGGAAAACGGTTAAATTAGGAGAGGTGTGTAATTTGCTTACTGGATTCCCTTTCAAGGGGAACTTGTACGCAAAGGATGGAATTCGCGTACTTCGAGGTGAAAATATAGGCGATAAAGAATTACACTTTGATGGAAGGAATGACAAACGATGGAATTTACCATTTGATAAAATAGAGCAATACTCATTGCGAGAGGGAGATATTGTGATGCAAATGGATGGTAATGTTGGTAAAAATAAAGCTCGACTTTTACACGATGATATACCAATGCTTATAGCTCAGCGGGTGGCATGCCTTAGAGAAAAAGAGGGTGTTTCCGATCAAAGATATCTTTATTTCGTCATTACTGGCACTCCATTTCATCAATATTTGGATTCTGTAAAGACAGGCACATCCATTCAGCATATTAGTTTAAAACAGATAGGAGATTTTGAACTCCCCCTCCCTCCTCTTGAAACCCAACGCCGCATAGCTGCTATCCTTTCTTCTTTGGATGATAAGATTGAGAATAATAATCGTATCAACCGCAATTTGGAAGCACAAGCACAAGCCCTTTTCAAATCTTGGTTCGTGGACTTTGAGCCTTGGGGCGGAACAATGCCCGAAGATTGGAAAGAGGGTACTTTGGGAGAAATTGTTACCGTTAAGAGAGGAGGTTCACCCCGTCCTATTCAAGACTATTTGTCTGACAAAGGCTATAGATGGTTAAAAATATCTGACGCTACTGCTGAAGCTTCGCCGTTTATTTCTCACATTGTAGAGCACATCAAAGAAGAAGGACTGAATAAAACTGTCTTTATTAAGCAAGGTAGTTTGGTCTTGTCAAATAGTGCAACGCCAGGACTTCCTAAGTTTGTGGATTTAGATACATGTATTCACGACGGTTGGTTATATTTTCCACAGTCCTATTTTCCCAATGAGTACTTGTATCTTTTATTCCAAAGAGAAAGATCATATTTGCTTTCACAAGGAAACGGAAGTGTGTTCACAAACCTGAAAACAGATATCGTCAAAAATCTTTCTGTTACCATTCCGGCAGAAGATGTGCTAAATAGTTTCCAAAAGATAATCGGGAAACTATTTATGGAAATTCTTAATAACCAGCGCGAGAACCACCGCCTTGCCGCACTCCGCGATACGCTTTTACCCAAACTAATGAAAGGAGAGATCATCCTATGACCAAAACGAAATTCACTGAAGATAGTTACGAACAAGCCCTTATCGCCCTCTTTCGCGATGAGTTGGACTACGATTATATCTATGGTCCCGACATTGAGCGCGACTACCGGCAACCCTGCTATGTGGATGCGCTCGAACCCGCTCTCCGTCGTATCAATCCGAATCTGCCGGATGCAGTCATAGAGGAAGCGACTAAACGTGTCCTTTATGCCACCGATAGCACCCTCATTCAGTCCAACGAAGCGTTCATGCGCGCACTACAGGACGGTCTCGAAGTGCCGTACATGCACGACGGAGAAGAACGCACCGCCATTGTGCAGCTTATTGACTATGAGAACAAAGGCAAGGACAACAAAAACGCCTTCCATATAGCGAACCAATGGCGTGTAGAGGGATTGGATGCTATCCGTTGCGATATGGTCGTCTTCATCAACGGCATGCCGTTGGTAGTCATTGAACTCAAATCGCCCTCCGAGGAAGGGGTCTCCGTACATGATGCCTACCTTCAGATGAAGAATTACCAACTCAAAGCGCCGGACCTCTTTACCTACAACGCCTTCAATGTCATTTCGGATATGTACCTCACCTATGCCGGCACCATCACCGCCGACGAGGAACGGTACATGGAGTGGAAGAGTGTGGATGGCAAATACGAGGACAAGAAGCACGTCAGTTACGACACGTTCTTCCATGGTATATTCCCCAAAGAGCGTCTGCTGGATATCATCCGTAACTTCATCTGCTTTGATCATCGGGAAGGGCAAGCGGCAAAAATCCTTGCCGGCTATCATCAGTATTTTGCAGTTAACCGAGCCCTCGGTTGCACCTACAAAGCGGTAGAGGGAAACGGCAAAATCGGTGTGTTTTGGCATACGCAGGGTTCAGGCAAGTCGCTCTCCATGGTCTTCTTTGCACGCCTGTTAGGTCGCCATTTCTCCGAATCGACAATAGTCGTCGTCACAGACCGTAATGATCTCGACGACCAACTATTCGGTCAGTTCTCCCGCTGCGCTCAGTTCTTGCGCCAAATGCCGCAACAGGCTGGTTCGAAAGCTGAGTTAGGAGACCTTCTCCGCGACCGCAAAGCGGGTGGTATCTTCTTTACCACCATACAGAAGTTCGAGGAAGATACGCGCTTCCTCTCCGACCGCCGCAACATCATCGTCATGACCGACGAAGCGCACCGCTCCCAATACGGCGATGTGCATTATGACTTCGAAGCCAAGCGCACCAAAAAAGGCTATGCCAAACTGATGCGCGAAGCACTGCCTAATGCGTCCTTTATCGGCTTTACCGGCACGCCTGTCTCTGACCGCGACCGTGACACACAAGAGGTGTTCGGAAACTATATCGATATTTACGATATGACGCAGTCCGTACGAGACGGGGCGACGCTGCCGGTTTACTACGAGAGCCGCGCAATGCGTCTTAAACTGAATGCCGATATCCTGGAGCAGTTGGATGCCGAGTTCTCCAATCTGGACACAGCCGGTGTGACGGATGCCCAACTGGAAAAGACCAAGCACGAACTCAGCCGTCTGGAAGAAGTGCTCGGTGCGCCCGAAACTATCAACTCCCTCGTCGATGATATACTGCTCCATTATACGTCCTACCGCGAACAGGAATTGACCGGCAAGGTGATGATTGTAGCCTACAACCGCAAGATTGCAATGAGTATCTACCAGCGCATCCTCGACTTGCACCCCGATTGGTTGAACAAGGTCAAAGTGGTCATGACATCGAGCAATAAAGACGATGCCGAATGGCGACCGATCATCGGCAATGATGCCTACCGCAAACAACTCGCCAAAGAGTTCAAAGACGAGAATTCCGAACTGAAGATAGCGATTGTGGTGGATATGTGGTTGACCGGTTTTGATGTGCCGTCGTTAAGCACGATGTACATGTATAAACCGATGGCGGGTCATAACCTCATGCAAGCGATCGCACGCGTCAACCGCGTCTTCCCTGAGAAACAAGGCGGTCTCATCGTTGACTATATCGGTATCGCGCAAGCACTCAAACGCGCGATGCAAGAGTACACCGACCGCGACAAGAAGCAGTTTGGCGACCCCAATATCGCCAAAACAGCCTTGCGCACGTACCAAGAGAAGAAAGAGATTTGTGAGGATATGCTGCACGGCTTCGACTATAGCGCTTTCCCGTATTCGACCGATGCACAAAAGGCGGTTCTCATCAAAGAAGCGGTTAACTTCCTATGCGAGGTAAGCCGTGAACCGAAACGCAAAGCCTTCATCCAAGAGTCTGCACTGCTTCATAATGCCGTCACGCTATGCCGTTCGCTTCTCTCGGAAAACGAACTCCAGTTTGTGGCTTTCTATGATGCCGTCCGCGTGCTGCTCCAGCGTTTTGAGATGGGTACGACTTCCGTCAAAGCGAAAGAGATCAACGAGCGTATCAAGAACCTGCTATCTCAATCCGTTCAATCGGAAGGAATAGTTGTTCTGTTCGATGAGAAGAAACGCGATTTCTCGCTGTTTGACGAAAAGTTCTTGAACGATCTACGCAACATGAAAGAGAAGAACCTTGCTGTAGAAATCCTCAAGAAACTTCTCAAAGGCGTTGTCGCGGGATACAAACATACGAACGTGGTGCAGAGTGCCAAGTTCTCCGAACTGCTCTCACAAGCACTCTCTATGTATCTAAAAGGTATGTTGACCAACGAGGAAGTGATCAACGAACTCATCAACATAGCACTGCAAATGAAATCGGCGCAAGAGCAAGGCAATGACTTAGGCTTGACCGATGAAGAAAAGGCGTTTTACGATGCCCTTACACAACAGGAGAAAGTGCGCGAAGCATACACCAACGAACAGTTCATTGCGCTTACCAAGGAACTGACCGAGACACTGCGTAAGAACCGAACTATTGATTGGAACAAAAAGGAATCTGCACAAGCTGATATGCGCCGTTTGGTAAAGCGTCTGCTTCGCAAATATCAATACCCGCCCGAGGGGCAAGAGCAAGCATTGGAAACCGTCATGGCGCAATGTGAGCAGTGGGCTGATGAAGAATACGAATCGCCGCTAATCGTCAATCAATTCGTCGAGAACCATATCCACATTGATACGTTTAACAACTATCAAGACGACCACAGCCAACATTTAACGATAGAAAAATAACAATTTATTTGCATATATCGGGAAAAAGCAGTAACTTTGCACCCGATTTGGTCAGCTCTTAGACCTTAAACAGGAGATCGACATATTACTTTAAAGACAAGTCGCCAAACTGTTAGGAGTAAAAAGTAAATATGTCCCGTTTATCCATGTGCATGGGTGAGAGGGGCATTACTCCGAGTTTGGCGACTTTGTCTTTTGCACCTCTCATTCCATGCTTTTTTATAAGCATATGAGCAACAACTACATCCATATTGGTACTCTCAACGACCATTCACAAGATCACAGCAAACATGTGACCATCAATGCGCCCGGCGCTGACGTCGCTTCCCTCGTACGTTCCATCTTTGCCGAAGACATAGAGCCGGTACAGGAAGAAAAGCCTATAGATTCTATCATCTTTACCAAGAAAGCCAAGAAAGAGGGTCAAATACCTACTATCATTCAAGCCTTCAAATCTGTCTTGGCAAACCGGAGAGACAAATCCCGTGCGCTTGCTCAAGAGGTGAAGGTTTGGCAAAAAGACGAATACATTGATGCCCATTATAATGCACAGGTAATGTATGATGAGATAGTTAAAATCATGCCTCTTCCTTTTGGTTATGAGGCCTTCAAACAGCATTACAACAATACGCGGTTTTAGTACCGATTTAGTACCGATTTAGTACCGAAAGTACCGAAAGAGTACCGAAAGTACCGAAAGAGTTTCGAAATTCGAGGCTCTTTTTTTTTTATACCTACCTTTGCACCGGATTTGAGTTGTAGCAACGTCGCTGCACTAAAGATCCGTGCCTATGATTTATACATTTTTTTCTTCGGTGTTTATCACCCTTACCCTCGTTCTGGGAGCCCTCTCCCTCTACGGATTCTTAGATCTCTCCCGTGCACACTATCTGTACACGTGGAGAAACTACCGTAATGTCATCGTGCTGGCCATCATCGCCGCACTCTGTCTCATCGCCGCCGTCTTCTTCGGCCTCCAAATCCCTGACTGCTATGTCCCGTAAGTACCGTATCCCGCCATCAATGATCGGCGGAAATCATTTCTACGCTGATGATCAAGGAGTAATCTCTGATGATAATGACCGGGAAAAACCACAACATTTCTATGAGGCTGATAGAAATCATAAAGGTGGAAGTATGTACAACTTTATCCGCTATGGGAAGTACGCAAAAAAAGCACACAAACTCATCTGTGCTGCTCGATGGGGCATCCCGCGCAAAGGACTAGAGTGCCACCACCTCAACGGTAACAAGTTCGACAACAGACCGATGAACCTCATCTGGCTATCTAAACCAAGGCATCAGCACTACGAAAACCGACTCAAAGCGCTCCGTATGGTCCTCGGCGACCTCTCTATCTATTCCCGCAAGGACTTCGTCCGCTGGGCCCGCATGTCTGAGCATAACTTCCAAGCTATGCTCGCCAACTACACCAAACGCGACCCCCAAGACAAAATGCACTTCGAGTGTACCCACCACATGGAGATCTAGCCTGTTCCTTTTTTGGATCATTTTGGGTCATTTTGGACTAATAAAATCCTTTGTTAATTATCGCCGGATTTGATCCGGCATCAAAAAATTTCATCATTATGGAAACAACTGAATTCAAAACAACCAACCTCGCAACCCTGCGCTCCCTGCGCACCCAAGAAAAAGCTATCAAAGCACGTATAGACGAAATCAGTCCCAAAGCCGCTGACGAAGCCGTTGCCATCCTTGCCGCACAAGGTCTCGACCGCGGCGAGTTCACCATCCCTGGAGTAGGCACCTTCCAACTCCAGCGTACCGATGTCTTCGATCTCGCTGACTACAACAAGTACAAAGGCGAGGAAGCTGTCGGCTACCGCAAAGAAGCCAAGAAGAAAGTC
>CACZZL010000017.1 GCA_902785605.1 uncultured Bacteroidales bacterium | reverse complement strand
TTTTGGTGAGGGCACCGCTGACGGTCTTGATCGCGTCAGCCCATTCTACTTTTGCCATAATTCGTTAAGGTTTAGGTGGTTAGTTAATAATTGTTAGTTGTGTGTCGGGATAGTATCCCGACGAAATGGACGCTTGTTTGCCGGATAGTATCCGGCGTAATGGACAAAGCCTTAGTTCTTTTTCACGCCCGTGTACTCTTCCACGGATTTCGTCGAGATCGTCGTGGTCGATTTGGTCGTGTCGTTTTGTTGGGTGTACGTGGCGGTGGTGGTGATTGTGCGCCAGGCTTTGCAACTCGCAGGTGTTAAAGGTTTCATAATGCGTTAAATTAGTGTTAACTGTTACCGGTGACAACAATGTCACCGAAGTGCACGATGTTTCTTCAAATCGGGATCAGGGCCGATAATGGACCGACGATGGACCGAAGACGGGTCGATAATGGAAGGTAAGTCATCGTCGTTTTTGCTCGCCCGACGGACGTATTGTTTGCCGTTTCGGGAATAGAAGATGCAGTTACCTATTCGGCCGGAGATGGATGCGATCCCGAGGCCTTTGATAAAAGTTACTTGTGCCATAAAGTGTAAAGTGTAAGGTGTAAAGTGTAAGGTGTAAGGTGTAATAAATAACACCGCCTCTCAACTGAAAGACGGTGCAAAGATACCTACAAAACCTACTTTAGTGTTCCATCAGGAGTGAAAAATTTTTCACAAAAATCATATTTTTTTCGTTTTTTGGCTTCCCGATAGAAGCAAACGAAGATGTAATGGAAACGTAAAGGACTGATTTTGTGATTATCGGACACTTGTTGTCTGGCTTCTTGAGCCGAAAGACCTTGGGCACGGGCGATGAAGTAGTCATCGACGACGGATTGGTTGCGTACTTCGATCTCGTGTCGTTTGGCGGACATGCGGAAGTCGTTCGGGTCTCGTACGAGGTACGGGATGTCGTATAAAGGATATGCGATCATTGTTCCAATTCATCGGGGTGTTTGACGTTTCGAATGAACTCCAGTTCGTGGCTTTCCATGGTCTCGCGGGTGCAGCAGTAACAATGGCGGTTGAAGCGGACAATGACGAGCGGGATATGGAGTTCGTGCATGTCGTCCTGCTCCCAGCCGTTGAGGAATTTTGGCTGCGGGTTGGCGTTCTTTTGGATGGCATAGTACGGGTTGAAATCAACGAACTCGCCCATCGATTTCTTCTCCGCGATTGTGCGGTAGATCAGTTCCTGTCGTTTTGGAGGGATAGCATCCCACATTCTTTCGCAACTACGTTTGAGGCCTTCATACTCTTTGTTTACTTCTAAAAGTGCCCATAAATCATTAAATGTAGCCATAAATAATTAATAAAAATAATTTTAAATTTTTTATTTTTTTATTATTTACGCGCGTGAGAGCATCGAGGACTCCTTTGGACGTAAGCCCATGCTCTCGGAATTCCGGTGCAAAGGTAGTATGTTTGTAGAATATGACAAAAAAGCGGACATATTGCCTGCACACAAACACAAAAATAAGCCGCTGAATTTCAACGGCTTATAAAGAAAATAAAGAAAAATTATAGAATTATCAAGTGGACATCAAACTGGACATTGAGCGGACAAAAATCACTTAAAAGCCCATTCAGGAAGATATGCTTTGATGTCTCGTTGACAAGTGGTACGGCTCAACTTGTTAGGGTCTTGATATGGTACTGCTCGTCCAAACAGTTCTCCGTAACAAGGCAGCCAACTTTTAAAAGTCTTGGGGCTATGAACGAATATTTTTGCACGGAATAGTGTTAGAGCATATCGAGCCCAATCTCCATTAGATGCTTCCTTGCGCTCTGTATCTAAAAATTGCAAGAATTTATCGTATTCCTCGGAACGCTGGAAACGCATAGAGAAGATCTCTTCGGGAGTAATCTTTCGCTTTTCTTCTTTCTTTGGCTCCTCTTTTTTAATAGGTCTTGTCCATTCATCCAGATAATACTCCATACCTTCAAACAAGAAATACTGAAAATCCTCTTTTTGTTCACGAGTAACTTTATCCAGACCAAGCGCATTCAAGGAAGCTATACGTCTCCAATCATACTGAAAACGCTTTACCAATTTACGTACCACGTCAACACCTCGTTTTTCGAGAATGGTTTCTATATTCTTTAAACAAATTCTTATACTCCATGGATAAAGTTGATATTTTGTGTGGTATGGATCTTGCTCGTCTAATTCTTCACATTCTAAATTTAAATAATCGGTTGTGAGTATATCCCACTGGATGTATCTAGTTTCAATCCAGCCATTTCGCCCATTAATGACATATCCTGCCTCGCGTAATTTTTGTGTAAAAAGTGGGTCAAACTCATTCGGCAAATAGGGTGTTCTTGGAAAATTATCCGCAAACCAAACAGCACGATCTTCTTGAAAATCAAAATCAAAAGCATCAGGATCATGTACATCTGCCCAAACTTCAACCAATTTGTCATCTTGCCATTGTAACATCTCAAAAAACATGTTTTGAAAACGCGCTATTACATATGGAGAGTACCCACCGGTAACGCGTTCCCAATCCAAATTCTCACATTCCATGCACTCTACTGCAAGAAGATGCCCCAGAATAAGGTGCGTACGATGGTCTCGGAAGAAATCGGTGTAATACATGCCCGTTCTCTCGTCCAACAACAAATGATCCGGATAATTCGCATCGTCGCCCGTCGGCTTGTATTCATCAGTTAGCAGCAACGCACGCATTTCCTTCATTGTCACGACACCTTCACCATATAACGGGTCTTCGAGTTTATTTTTTACATACTCCTCATACTCCTCTCTACTCTCATACCCGTAATCCTCCCACAGATTTAAATCTTCCGGAGATCCGAATTCTATATAATCAGGCTCTATATATTCATTCTCTTCCATGTTTCTATTAATTTAAATTCCGCAGGTTTTACTGGAATTACTTGATATACACATTCCAATCTTCTCTGCTGATATACCCGATAGCAGGATAGCCCTTTTCTTTTAGTTTGTCTTTAACGAACTTTTTGTTCGGAGCAAAAATATAGCCGTAGAAAAAGCGGATTTTACCATTCTCTTTTGTCCCAAATGCATTTGCTTCATACCACCTCCTCTCCAACATAATGGTAGCCTGTAGTAAGAGACAAAGTCCAAAACCTATTGCGATAAAAACAAAAGCCATATGCGTTAAAGGATTATAAATTAATGCAAAATTGATTTACTTATTTTTCTTGATTTCCTTCAATCTGTTTTTGTAATCGGGCTCGATATAGGCCTTGAAGAAGTCCTCTCGATTAGAAAAGTAATGCCCGTTTTTAGCATATTCCTCCTTGATCTTTTCGTTATACTCAAAGAGGGTATTTAAGGCTTGGTTTTCGAAGAAATTGAGATGCTGACGTTCCGCCTGTGTACTATAATTCTGCTGGAACGTACGCATGTAAGCATTGAGGCGGTATGGGATGCTACCTTCTTTTGCTGCTTTCATGCCTTGTAATTTTGCATCAGGATTTGTTTTGACAAGGTCAATGAACTTATCCAGCCAAGGGCGAACTTCCAGACGATAATTGATTTCAGCGAGGAATGAGCCCGCCGATTCATGGTTATAGATCTCGTCAAACTCAGCCTTATCAGTAAACAGATTTTTGTATTGCTGATATTGTCTTTCACGACAGGACAACGGCAGCACATTGTGTTCAATGAATAATAATACCAAACTATCTTGTTTAGGAGCATCTTCACAGCGGTATTCTATCCGGATACTATCGCTACTTGGCTTTAATTCGGAGTGCGACGCAAGGTATAATTCAAGATATTTGGGCAAATTATTTTTGCGCAAATTGCTTTCCATTCGACCCTTCGTTAGCGCATTAAATTGCTTTGTTATGGCGGTTTTAATGGAGTCGCAATCTTTTCGAAGTTGAGATGGGCTATCTTTGTAAACCAGTTTGTAGGTTATTTGGGATCCGTCGAAATAGGGGTGTTCTTTCAATTTCGTATTGTAGGAATCACATAATGTGCGCGCCTCGGTGAAACATTGTTTGATAAGTCGGGACTCTTTTTCTGCAGCGGGCATGGAAAAGACCTTAAGATTCGGACACACGGAAGACTTTGGATTCTCTAAAGAAGTAATACCGGCTATTGTGTTCGCAACCTTTAATACATAATTGTATTTCTCTTGGTCGAGAGTCTCTCTTTTGTTTTTTCGGTCTCCTTGATCATAGTAAAAACACTCTGTCATGGAGTAATTCTTATGCAGGTAGTAATATCCGCATAACTCAATTCTCCGACACACAGGAGTGCCAAGCACGGTAATACTTTCCAAACGCGGATACTCTTCCTCATTATATCGCCCCAATATAGGACAATCGCTCCAATCCCAATTACGATATCGCATACCGACCAAAAGCTTTACTGATTTAGGAATGACCAATTCTTTTAGTCGAGCCATTCCGGTAAAGGCGTCCGCATAAATTTCTTCCAGGGAGCTAGGGAGGTATAGATGTTCAATATTTATTCTTGCTTTATCATACTTATAATAGAATTCATAGCTCTGATCTAACTTGTCGTATCTCAAAGAAGTAACTGTGTACGTGTCGTGCTTATATTCTACGGTTGAAGGTATAGTTACTGTACATACATCTTCAGTACTAGTCTGAAAATTAAGCACCGTCGCTGTTAGTTTATTCAGATCCAAGTCATAAACGATGTGGTCAATGATGGCTTTTTCTGCGTAAGTCATTTGACAGCATAGAGCTAACAATGTAATAAGAATGTGTTTTTTCATAACTCCTTGTTTTTCAGTTAAACCTTAGCGGCTGCAAAGGTACAACTTTTTTTTGAATTGTGCAACAAAAAAACCACCCTTTTTTGGGAGCAGGCAAAAAAAATCGCCAAAGAGCGAAGAAAACACCGCAGGTACACCCCCTAACAGCCATATAAAGGCGAATGGGCTAATGGTTAATGGCGAGGGAAACCACCGGAGGTACAAGCAGAAAAAACTAACAGCAAAAACATCGCCAAAAATTACCACCGGAGGTAGAAGTCGAAAAAACTAATAGCAAGACATCGCAAAGAATTACCACCGGAGGTAGAAGCCGAAAAAAATAACAGCAAAACATCGCCAAGAATCACCACCGGAGGTAGAAGCCGAAAAAACTACCAGCCAAAACACCGCCAAAAACACCACCGGAGGTAGAAGTCAAAAAGAACTAACAGCAAAAACATCGCCAAAAATACCACCGGAGGTACAAGTCGAAAAAAAACTAACAGCAAAACATCGCCAAGAATCACCACCGGAGGTACAAGTCGAAAAAAACTAACAGCCAAAACAACGCCAAAATTACCACCGGAGGTACAAGTACAAAAAAATTTTGAATATGCAAATAATTGGGTATAGAAAATCAGGATTTTTGTATTTTGGAGTATAGCAAGGGGAAATACTCGCTCATAAAAATCGCGAGCACAGGACACTAGTTGGGAAGATTACTTTCATCATACACAAGTAGGAGAAAGAGAAAATATTTAGGGTCTAACATACATGACTAACCGCAGCGGGCGAGACTCATCGTCAGCGGTTTTAAATTGCAGAAGTATAGGATCGTCTGGCTTAGGAAGACTTACACCTACCAATTCTGTCCACGGTGTCAGTTTGTCCACGGCTTTGCGTTTACGCTGGATTGAACGCGTCGATTCCTTCTTGCGCTTATGGCTTACGTCCGGTTGGAAGGGTTCGATGATATGTTGCTGCTCCGCCAGCACGATCTGCTCGGCAGAAGCAACTAACAAAGCCTCGTCGGCTATACGGCTGCAATATTCAGCAAAACGCGTGCGGTCAGACTTACTCATCCCAAGAGCCACACTTTTACTCCGATTAGGTGCGTCTTTGGACATAATCTTCCGCCATAGTGCGCACTCGACTTCCTCAGAGATATAATAAGGATCTTCGGCCGGCACATAAACAAACCGCAGTTTCTTTCCCTTGATCCGCACCGAACGGGTAAGCGGCGGTTCTTCTTGCTGTACCTGCATCATAGGATCGTTAGGAAGTGTCAGCGCCACACGAAAACCGATATACTCGGTGGCTGTCTCCGGCAGATACCAACGGCGCACAGATAGATGGCTGTTAGCGACACACTCATCATAACTTCCGCCGCGTACGATACGGTAACTGCCGGTATCGGCGCCGCATGGATCAGGCTGCGTGCTGAGTGTATATGGACCATAGATATCTTGACACCATTCTGACACATTGCCGGTCATGTCGTACAATCCTAATTCGTTCGGGAGCTTTCGTCCCACCGGGTGTTTCCATTCGCCCGAACACGAGTACGTCCAACCAACACTATCCGCTTCATCCCCACCTGCAAAACGGTACGCTTTACTCTTCGCTCCACCTCGTGCCGCATATTCCCATTCGGCTTCGGTAGGTAAACGAAATGGCAGACCTGTGATGCTATCCAACCGACGCACAAACTCCTGACAATCAAACCATGACACGTACGAAATAGGCACAGTTGGATAACCTTTGGGGTTGATAATATCCCGCTCCGGCATCACGGCGCGCCATAGTTGTACGGTTACTTCCATGGTCGCAATATAATAAGGAGAAAGAAAAACGAGGTGAGCAGGTTTGTCGGTGTAGGTGTCCTTGTCTGTTTGATCTAGCGTCGCACCCATAATAAACGATCCGCCTTCGACGCGCTGCATGGTAAAATTGATACCGCTCACCTCTATTTCCAGACGTTGTAACGAGTCAGGTACGACGGGCTTATGCTTCCGCGCCAACAGCGGCAACGCTAAGCATAACAATCCGATTACTATAAGCCCTTTTCGACACACGCCCTGTACATAACAAATATTGTGCCAAAGTAGCAAAAGCCCATTATTTCCCTGCTATCTCGGCTGCGATGACGTTGAGGGCGAGGAAGCACAAAAAAAGCGTCCGCATAACTTTTTTACTCGAGAAAACTTCTTAAGAATAGGATTTGAGGCCTGCTTTTCCCTCTGTAATCCGACCACCTCATCGCTACCCGGGAGTCAGGAATGTAAGCTAACTCAATGCACGGGGTCACGGCGTAGAGTATCGGCACGCCATTAGTGAAGCATTTGCACTCGGTTCGTTGTTTGATTGTTGAGTTTTCCGGTTCCTATTGTGTTATACGAACGCTAAGTTATTGACGATTTAAATAATTTACGATTTAATCACTGTGCCAGCCTATGGTGATGACAAGGCGGTGGGTGTCTGAATGCATGTTATACGGATCAATGATGTTCTCGTGGGCGTAGAGCGTGCTGTTCTGCCAGCGGTACTGGTACGCTGCCTGAATCATCATATAGGTTCCTCTATATCCGATCGCGCACGACGCGTACTGCGTAGTACGGGGTTGGAAGAAATAGGTGTCCTGGCGTTCGAAATACGGGTCCATGGATACGGTGCCCGGGTTGCGGAGAAAGGCGCTCTCGTAGGCGTATCCGGCATTGATGTACATACCCATGACGGGAATGATCTCCAGTCCGGCACGAAGCGAATGGTAGTCGTCCACGTACTGACCGTGCCGGTAGTCGTACTGTAAACTGAGCATGCCGTAGGCCGTGAGTTGGAAGGCGACGGAGGTGGAGAGTTGGAGCGGCATATGGAAACGCCGGTCGAGGTTGTTGTCATCGGGTCCGTAGGAGTTACGCAGCGAGTCCGTCTGTGCGGTGAGCGTACCGGTGTAATAGGTGGTGAGGGATCCAATGGTCGGTGTCTGGAAGCCTACGCCCAAGCGCAGCCAACTGAGCGGACGGTAGATGAGTCCTGCTGCCAAGTGCGCTGTCACACCTTTGTAGAGGAGCGTGGTCTTGTTGGAGTTCGCGTACGGTGTGCCGCCCAGGCTGGTCGTTGAGAAGAGTTCATCGTAGCGGGCATCGGCCGACATCCAATAGGACTGCAGGCGCAACCCCACTCCCACGTACCACTGGTTCTTGATATTCATCGCATAATCAAAGGCATACTCGTTCACGTAACCGGCCTCCTGCAGGCGCATTTGGTCTGCGAGGTTGTACCGCTCCGAGCAGAACGGGATGTCCCAGTTCACGTCTTGTGCGGTAGCCAACAGGGCACCCAAGGACGGGTCGTTGTCGGCCGAAGCTATGTAGAGGCGGTTGAAGGTATGGACACGCTGGTAGGAGAAAAGGAGGTTGTGGAACTGCACACCGTGATCGTCGGGGTTGTAGGTCGGCAGGCTGAACACAAAGGATGCCTGCGGTACCATGAACATATTCGCTTGGGTCGGATGGATCTTATCGCCCGGTGTGCGTTGATGCGTACGGTCGAACATCCAGTCCATAGTCACCATCACTTCAAAACGGCGGTATAGACCGAGGCCGGCGGGGTTATCGAGACACGCAGACGGGTCACCACCGATGGCCGTCATCGCACCGCTCATACCCACATATCGCGCCGTACCCATGATGGAACGCTCGCCCATGCGGGAGAAGTCTTGGGCCTGTAAAGGCGAAAGGCTAAAGGCGAATGGCGAAAGGGCCAATAATATGGATAATAAGCGTTTCATCGGATGATACGAACGGTGATGGTGGTGTCTTTTTCGTAGAGGACATGCATGCCCGGCTTGACAGTCGAGTCCGGCTTGGAGACGGTCGGTTTCGTCGAGACCTCAGAGCTGACGCTCTTCGAAGGGGAAGTACTGACCGATTTGGTTGTCTCCTGCCAGATGTACGCGTCATCGATCGGCGGTACATCGACCGTCGAGCAAGCCGTCATAAACAGCCCTACTAATCCTATGAACAGCGTCTTTTTCAAATCTTTCTAAAGCCAATGATCTCGCGTACTTCCTCAATCGTTTTCTCAGCCCGTTCGGCGGCTTTCTCTGCCCCTTGGCGCATGACGCGATCGAGCAGTGCATCGTCGGACGAATAAGCGAGAATGCGCTCGCGAATAGGTGCGAGCAGTGTATTCGCATCCGCTGCCATTTGTTTTTTCATATCGCCGTAGCGGATGGTCATGTTGTTGTACTGATCGTTGTAGTAGTCCGCAGCCTCTTTGCCGGAGAGCAGTTCGCAGAGCGTGAACAGGTTTTGGATGACTTCGGGTTTCTCCTGATTGAGTTGGGTCGGTCCCTGATCGGTCACTGCACGCATGATCTTCTTGGTGACGGTCTTCTCGTCATCGCAGAGGTAGAGGCAGTTGCCTTCGGACTTACCCATTTTGCCGGTTCCGTCGAGTCCGGGCACCTTGACTGCTTTGTCTGCGAAATGGAAGGATGCGGGTTCTTTGAAATACTCGACGTTGTAGATGCGGTTGAAGCGGCGTGCAAAGAGTCGCGCCATCTCCATGTTCTGCTCCTGGTCTTTGCCTACCGGCACCTTGTCAGCTTTGTGCATGAGGATATCGGCTGCCATGAGGCAGGGATAGGTCAGCAAGCCGGCGTTGACGTTATCGGGTTGTTTGCGCACTTTCTCCTTGAAGGACGTAACACGCTCCAATTCACCCAGATAGGCGTTCATATTGAGGTACAGGTAGAGTTCAAGTACCTGCTTGACATCGGACTGCACGTAGATAGGTGCTTTGTCGGGGTCGATGCCACAAGCGAGGTATTCCGACAGGATGGTCTTGACGGAATTGCGTATGTTTTCCGGTGTCGGATGGGTCGTGAGCGAGTGCCAGTCTGCAATGAAGAACATACAATCATACTCATCCTGCATCTTCACAAAACTCTTCACCGCTCCGAAATAGTTGCCTAAATGCAAGTTTCCGGTAGGTCTGATTCCACTAATTACTCTTTCCATGAAAGAAATTAAAAATTAAAAATGAAGAATTAAAAATTAGATCTCAATAGGTAATTGACGATAGATCGGTTGTGCGAGCGCGGTCAAGGTGGTGGTGTTGGCTACGCCGGGGATCTCCTGAATCTTGGTATTGAGGATATAGAGCAGGTGCTCGTTATCGTGTGCATAGACCTTGATGAGCAGACCATAGGCACCCAGCGTGTATTGTGCTTCTACGACCTCTGGGATGTCCTCGAGCGCCTTGATAACCTGGTTGTACATGGAGGCTTTCTCCATGGTGATACCTATATAGACGCAGAGCTGATAACCCAGCGACTTGGGGTGCACATGATAACTGGAACCGGTGATGATGCCGTTGTCAAACATCTTCTGCACACGCTGGTGAATGGCTGCACGGCTGACGCCGCACTGCTCCGCTACTTCCTTGAACGGGATACGCGCACTTTGGGTAATAATACTAAGAATCTTACGATCTAATTCGTCAATTTTTTCCATTCTTTTGTTAAAATGATTAATTCTGACTGCAAAATTACAGTTTTTTTTTGATATGTGCAAATTTTTTTGTAATTTTGCGGCAAATTTTGTAACAAAATGACACTTGAGGAGTATATTTCGTATCATTCGAGTCCTGAAAACGATGTTTTGGATGCCATTACGCGCGATACGCACGTTCATGTATTGAACCCGCACATGTTAAGCGGGCACGTACAGGGGCGCGTGTTGAGTATGATGAGTCATATGATTCGACCGAAGCGGATTCTGGAACTGGGCACGTTCACGGGTTACAGCGCGCTGTGCCTGGCAGAAGGCTTGGCAGAAGGCGGGAAGCTGGTGACGATCGAGCACAACGACGAGTTGGAGGAGACGATCAGACGCAATTTCGCTCGTTCACCACTTGGCGAACGCATTGAATTGCGTATTGGAGATGCCAAAGAAGTAATTTCAAATTTAGGATTTCAAATTTCAAATTTTGATTTGGTGTTCATGGATGCGGATAAGCGGGAGTACTGCGCGTACCTGGAGTTGGTGTATCCGCTGGTGCCGGTAGGCGGTTTCATCTTGGCCGACAACACGTTGTGGGACGGTCATGTGATTGACCCGGCATACGACAAGGACAAGCAGACGCTGGGTTTGAGGGCGTTTAATGATCAACTAAAAGAGGATGACCGCTTTGAGCAAGTCATCCTCCCGTTGCGAGACGGACTAACGATTATTCGGAAGGTGAAATAATCGATTGGTCATTGGTAATTGGTCATTGGTTATTTACCCATTCAGCCGTTTTATTTAGCGCTTCGGCGAGGACTTCGCGGGAAGTCGCGAGGTTGATGCGGATATAGTTCTCCGCGCCGTACATCTCCGAGGGGTTGAAGAGCACGTGTGCCTCTTTGGCAAGGCGTTGGCAGAACGTCTCTGCCGACATGTTAAGCGCGCTGATATTGACCCATCCGAGGTAGGTTCCTTCGGTGACATGGAGTTGGAGCATCGGCAGTTCTTTTGCCAGAAAATCACGCAGATAGCAGAAGTTCCCATAGACGTATTCATTCAGTTCATCGAGCCAAGCTTCGGACTCATTGTACGCAGCGACCTGTGCCACAAGACCGAAGGGATTGAGGCCGTTCACCTCGTGTACCTCCAGGGCATGGTTGATCTGTGCAAACAGCTCTTTGTTGGGTACAAAGATATTTGCGCAGAGCAATCCGGCGATATTGAATGCCTTGCTGGCAGAGGTGCAGACACAGAAATCGGTGTCGTTGATGACGATAGACGCGAAGGGGGTGTAGGCGTGACCGGGGAAAGCGAACTCGCAGTGTATCTCGTCGGAGATGACGTAGAGGTGCTCACGGCGCATGATCGCTGCCAGCCGCTCCAGTTCGTCCCTACTCCACACACGACCGGTCGGGTTGTGGGGGTTACAGAGCAGGAATACATCCGCCTGTTTGGCTTTGGCTTCCACTTCGGACCAGTTGATCTCAAAGCGGTTGTTGACCAGCACCAAGGGGCTGGGAACGATCTCACAGCCCATGTTCTCAATGCAGTTAAAGAACGCATTGTAAGCGGGTGTAAAAGTAAGGATGCGTAAGGGAGCACCGATTCGGTCCGTTTTGCCGTACACCGCGCGGTACTGATCCATGTTCGTTTCCAAGGCCGCAAAGATGGCCGAGATAGCCGGTACGACCGCTGTGGTGTAGAGCAGGTTGTTGCGGTTGATTCCTTTCCATCCGTGTCGACGGGAGAACCAGGAAGCGACAGCATCGTAGTTGGCTTGCGGTACGATCGAGTATCCGAACACACCGTGGTCAAGACGACGCTGCATCGCTTCGCGGATCGGCGCAGCGGCCTTAAAATCCATGTCTGCGATCCATAAGGGCAGGCATTCTTCTGCGCATTCAGAATCCCACTTATAGCAGTCGGAATTCTTACGATTAATGTATTCTAACATGGTATTCGATTTAAGGATTATTGCAAACAGTTATCTAAGGCATCGGTGATAGCCTTGCGGTCGAGGTGCTGGCCGATGAAGACCAGTTTCTGCATGCGGTCACCGTACTGCGGGTCCCAGTCTTTGCGCAGCTGTGCATCATCTGCCATGAGTTGCATGAGTTCCTCTTTGGGCATGGTGGCGAACCATTCTCCGGCCTTGCGGATGTTGAATTGGCGACCAGCCTGCTCAAAGAGATAACACATGTCGTACTCTTCGGCAAAGTAACACATGCCTTTGCAGCGAATGACGTTCTTGGGCCAATGCGCTGCGACGAACTCATCGAACATACCCAGGTCGAAGGGACGACGTGCGTAATAGACATAGGTGTCGATGCCGAACTCAGCGAGGTGATCGTGATCACCATGCTCATGATCGTGGTCATGGTGATGCTCGTGCTCGTCCTCGTCGTCGTCATCGTCATCATGGTCGTGATGATGACTTGCGTCCTCTACTTCCTGGATCCAAGCGGCAGAAGTAGCGGTACGGTCGAAGTCAAACAGACGGGTGTTGAGGATCTTGTCAAAGTCCACATCGCAGTAGTTGGTCTCAATGATTTCAGCGGTGGGCTGGATAGCGCGAATAATTGACTTGATGCGTGCCAGTTCCTCTTCGCTTACTTCCGAAGCCTTATTTAACAAGATAAGGTTACTGAATTCAATCTGCTCAATGACGAGGGCAGCAAGGTCTTCTTCTTTGGGCACAAAGTGTGCCAATTGCTCTCCACCGTCGAACTCATCGCGGATGCGGAGGGCATCTACGACGGAGCAGATACAGTCGAGAACAGGCAGGCCGTCGGTAGCGAACTGCGGCACCATTTGCGGGTAGGTGCAGAGTGTTTGTGCGATCGGTGCGGGTTCACAGATTCCCGATGCCTCGATGACGATGTAGTCGAACGCTTTCTGCGCACAGAGGTCATGAAGTTGGGTCATCAGGTCCATCTTGAGTGTGCAGCAGATACAGCCGTTCTGGAGTGCTACCAACGAGTCATCGTTCTGACTGACCACCCCGCCCTTTTGAATGAGCGAGGCATCGATATTCACCTCGCCGATATCATTGACGATAACGGCGAAGCGAATACCTTTGTTATTGGTCAGAATACGGTTCAGCAGGGTTGTTTTACCGCTGCCGAGATAGCCGGTGATCAGTAATACCGGAATTTTATCGAGCTGCTGTGGCATAGTCTTCGTAGTATTTATCAACAATCTCTGTTTTACCGTAGCGTTCGAGCGTCTGGAGCACATATCCGAGGATCGCTGCTTCGCGCTCCGCGGTGCCGTTCATTGCCTTACGCTGCAAGCGATCGAGCGAACGGATGAAACGGAGGTACTCGACGCTGTTCTGTGCCACCGACTCGAGGATAACGACTGCCTTGTCTTCCTGACCGAGCATGAAGTACATCTGGGCCATCGACGCGGAGGTGTAGTCGTACGAGATATTGTATCCCGGCAGCATTTCTTCCGCATAGTCAAGCACTTCGAGCGCCTTGTCGCGTTGGTTCTCACGAATGA
Organism: uncultured Bacteroidales bacterium; assembly: GCA_902785605.1. Taxonomy (GTDB): domain Bacteria; phylum Bacteroidota; class Bacteroidia; order Bacteroidales; family Paludibacteraceae; genus Colicola. Next base: position 32,534 of record CACZZL010000017.1, on the reverse strand, counting down.
GCTGTTCTGCCAATTGGGCGAACATCATTCGGTGGGTACGGCACATACGCATCAGGTTCTCATCGATATAGATACCCGGAATGTTCATGTTGCCGTACTTGAACTGATGCATCATGTTCTCGTACATCTTCTCCGTGTTAACGCGCGGTTGACCGTCACGGCTGCGGGTCGGGGTGATCTGATAAGCCAAACCGGTCAGTTCCATGTACGGCTCGAGACCGAGGTAATAGTCATTACCTACAGTTGCGCAGAAGTACATCGGGCGCTGCCATTTATTGGTCGAGAGCATCTCCATGATCATCATCTCCGAGCGGGTGTACATGTTCTTACGTTTGAAGAAGATACGCTCGCCGGACGGTGTCTCGACGTACAGTTGGTTGGTCGGCAGATAACCGTATCCCTCTTTGGTACGGAAACGCGGGTCGCGCAGGAACTGGAATGCGGTCTCAATGGAGATCGCCTGGTCCGAACGGTTCTCAACCCGTGCAATCTCGTTCTTGCCCGGCATGAAATCCTTGTATTCCCACGAGATAGGCAGTGCCTGAGATTGATAGTACGGCCGTTTCATCTGGCTGATGTACCAGTCGGTCTGGAGGTAGGACAAGTTGCAGACACGCAGGTCGGTGCCCACTTCTTCCACCTCCTGGTTGTACCAGAGCGGGAAGGTGTCGTTATCACCGTTGGAGAAGAGGATAGCCTGGGTCTCGCAGGACTTGAGGTAGTTGGCTCCGAAGTCACGGCACGAGTAGCGTTGGCTACGGTCATGGTCATCCCAGTTCTGGGAAGCCATCTGTGCCGGCACGAGCAGACAGATGAGTCCGATGAAGATTGCCACGACGGTCTTCATCCATTTCTTGCTCAACAGGTAACTCAACCAGTCGATGAGCGCCAAGGCACCCAAGCCGATCCAGATACAGAACGCATAGAACGACCCTGCGTAGGCGTAGTCACGCTCACGCGGTTGGTACGGCGTCTGGTTCAGATAAACCACGATAGCGAGGCCGGTGAGGAAGAAGAGCAGGAACGTCAACAGGAACGAACGGGCTCCTTCTGCGTCAGATTGTTTGAACAGGAACAGGAAGATATCCATCAATGCAGTGATTGCCAATACCATCAGCGTAGCCTTGATACTCATAGTCAGCGCGATCAAAACCGCTAAGGCGGCAATAACATTCAATGTCACGATCACGATTGTATCCAACACCGTATGAACCGCTTCCGTCTTGGAAACTTGAGCGGACTTACGGCGTTTGGTCACTTGCCAAAGCATACCGATGATACCGAGCAGCAAAGGCAGCATGTAGTACACGTTGTGACCTTTGTTCTCTTTCAGTTCGGTCGGCAGTTTGGATTGGTCACCCAGCATCGCGTTATCGATGAGCGGGAAGCCGGTGATCCAGTTACCCTTGGTGATCTCTCCATAGGACTGCAGGTCGTTTTGACGGCCGGAGAAGTTCCACATGAAGTAACGCCAATACATGAAATTGACCTGGTAGCGGAAGAAGAAACGCAGGTTCTCTTCGAAGGTCGGGCACTGCTCTACCCGTTTCTGACCGCAGTAGTCGTACTTGATGCGTTTGCCGCTCACGTCTGCCCATTCTTTGTAGGCCTGTACGTGGTTTCCACTCGGCGAATACATGCGCGGGAAAAGCATACAGAACTCGTCCATGTACTTATAGCTGGTCTTGTGACCGGTGACTACATAGCGGTCTGGTTTCCCTTCCTCTTTCGGAGCGGGTGCATACTGTGCGTGTCCGACTTTCTCTACCGGAATACACATGTTACCCTCGATCCGCAGTTCAACCGGCGCGTTGTAGGTCTGGCCGTAGAACAAAGGACGGTCACCGTACTGCTCACGGTTGAGGTAGTACTTGAGCGAGAATACGTTGTCCGGGCTGTTCTGATCCATCGGGGTGTCGGCTGCCGAACGGATCACGAGTGCGGCATAGGAGCTGTAACCGATGAGGATGACCGTGAGCATCAACACGCCGGTATTGAGCCAGCGCCAGAGTTCATGTTTGGTGCGCTTGGCCAAGATGTGCGTCACAATGATGGCAGCCGCCAACAGAATGGTAGTCAGCACGATGCACACTGCCAAACCGGTGTTGAACGGACAGTTCAAGTGGTTGACAAACAGCAACTCAAACCATCCCAATACGGTCGGTACACCCGGGATGATGCCGTACAGCACAACAGCCAGCACGACACACGAGATGAGGAAAGCGACCACGGTTCCCCAGACGGTAGCGCGATAACGGCGGAAATAGTACACCAGACCGATCGCCGGAATGGTCAGCAAGTTCAGCAAGTGCACACCGATCGACAGTCCCATGAGGTAAGCGATTGCAATCAGCCAACGGTCTGAACCCTCTTCGTCTGCGTGCTCGTCCCACTTGAGGATGAGCCAGAAAACGAGAGCGGTGAACAGCGAGGACGAAGCATAGACCTCACCCTCCACGGCTGAGAACCAGAACGTGTCGGAGAAGGTGTACGCCAACGCGCCGACTGCACCGGCAGCCAGGATACCGATTCCTTTCCACATCGGCATTTGCTCTTGTGCACTGATCATCAGTTTCTTAGCCAGGGCCGTGATGGTCCAGAAAAGGAACAGAATCGTGAACGCACTGGCCAAAGCTGAGAGCGCATTGACGCACATCGCCTTGAGTTCCAGGTCCGATGTAAACAGACTAAAGAAATGGCCCATGAGCATAAAGAACGGTGCTCCGGGCGGGTGTCCAACGTCCAGTTTGACGGCGCTGGAAATGAACTCACCGCAGTCCCAGAAGGACGCTGTGGGTTCCATCGTAAGGAGATACGTTGCTGCCGCAACGGCAAATACCAGCCATCCGCAGAGCGCATTCCAAAATTTGAATTTTTTCATACTTGTTTATTACTTGTTTTTTTGTTAAAAGTGCATAATAAGCCAAATTCGGTGCAAAGGTACGAAAAAAAGGTGAAAGGTGAAAGGCGAAAGGTGAAAGTTGACCACTTTGTGGCTGAAAATGCATTTTTTTTTAAATAATGTCCGCGCGCGCTTGCATATATAAAAAATAAGTTGTATCTTTGCGGGCTTTTTGTGTAAGCTGAAAACTGAATACTGAATACTAAAAATATACAAACATTATGATTAAAGTTGGAATTATCGGGTGTGGCTTCGTGGGAGGAGCCCTGAAAAACTGGTTGGAGAACAACAATCCGGAGTGCAAACTGTTCATCAGCGATCCGTACAAGGGTTACAATGATGATTTGAGTGACATTGACATTGCTTTCTTGCAAATTCACGTACCGACGGAAGAAGATGGTACGCAGGATTTGAGACTGATGAAGGAATTGATCAAGAACCTGCCGGACGTACCGGTGTTTGTTCGTACGACCATTCTGCCGGGTACGAGTGCTATGTTGACCAAAGAGACCGGACACAATGTGTACTACATGCCGGAGTTCCTGACCGAGCGTACGTTCATTGAGGACTTCAACAAACAGACGATGGTGTTCACCGGTGCACAGGAGCTGCTGACGAAGATTTTTGTGGGCAAGAAGTTCACCGTGATGAGCCCGCTGGAGGCTGAGTTGACCAAGTACATGCACAATGTATTCGGTGCGTATAAGGTTACGTATTTTAACGCTTGCAAGGAATATTGCGAGAAGATGGGAGCCGACTGGCGCAAGGTGCACACGGGTGTACTGCTGTCGGGTTACATCAACGACACGCACACTTATGTACCGGGTCCGGACGGCAAGTACGGTTACGGCGGTAAGTGTTTCCCGAAGGATGTGAATGCGTTTGCCGAGATGACCAAGGGTACCTCGCTGGGTACGCTGCTGGAGCATTTGCATGAACTCAACGTCCACTTCCGTGGCGTAGAAGAACACATCTAAGATTAAAAATTAAAAATTAAGAATTAAAAATTCGATGAGAATTGCAGTAGCAGGAACGGGGTATGTGGGGTTAAGCATTGCCACCCTACTCGCCCAGCACAACGAAGTGACCGCGGTGGATATAGTGCCGGAGAAGGTAGAGATGCTCAACCGTCGCCAGTCGCCTATTCAGGACGAGTACATCGAGAAGTACTTGAAAGGCGAAGGGCAAAAGGCTAATGGCGAACGGATCGAGTTGAACCTGACGGCGACGCTGGATGCGGAATCGGCGTATAAGGACGCGGAGTATGTAGTGATTGCAGCTCCGACGAACTACGACAGCCGACTCAATTACTTCGACACCTCAGCGGTGGAGAATGTGATTGAGACCGTCATTCGTGTCAACCCGAATGCCATCATGGTGATTAAATCGACCATTCCGGTGGGTTACACGATGAGTGTGCGTAAGAAGTTCCATTGTGAGAACATCATCTTCTCGCCGGAGTTCTTGCGGGAAAGCAAGGCGCTGTATGACAACCTGTACCCGAGTCGTATCATTGTCGGCACGGTGATGGATGATGCCCGGTTGGTGAAGGCCGCTGAGCGATTCGCAAAACTGCTGCAAGAGGGCGCCCTCAAACAGGACATCGAGACACGTATCATGGGTCTGACGGAAGCCGAAGCGGTGAAGCTGTTTGCCAACACCTATCTGGCGCTGCGTGTGAGCTACTTCAACGAGCTCGACACGTATGCCGAGATGAAAGGGCTGAACACGCAGGATATCATTGACGGCGTATGCCTGGATCCGCGTATCGGTACGCAGTACAACAACCCCTCCTTCGGTTACGGCGGATACTGTCTGCCTAAGGACACGAAGCAGCTCCTGGCCAATTACCAGGACGTGCCGGAGAACCTGATTGAGGCAATCGTGGAGTCGAACCGTACGCGTAAGGATTTCATTGCGGACCGTGTGCTGGCCAAAGCCGGGTACTACGACTACTACCACAAAGGCGATTTTGATGCCAAGCAGGAGAAGAGTTGTACTATCGGTGTGTATCGTCTGACAATGAAATCGAACAGCGATAACTTCCGTCAGTCGTCTATTCAGGGCATCATGAAACGCGTCAAAGCCAAGGGTGCGCAGGTGATCATCTACGAGCCGACGCTGGAGAATGGATCGACGTTCTTCGGTAGCGAAGTAGTGAATGATTTGGCGCAATTCAAACTTCGCAGTCAAGCCATCATCGCCAATCGCTACGATGCAGTGCTGGATGATGTGAAGGAGAAAGTGTATACGAGGGATATTTTTAGAAGGGATTAGCGGTTACGGGTTACGGGTTACGGGTAACGGATTTGGGATTAGCAGATGGCAGAGAAGATTGAACATATCGGAAAGAAGGAGATCATCTGGAGTTATGCCGGCACGGCGTTTATGATCGGTGCAGGTGTGATCTTGTTGCCGTTCATCTTGAACAAGATGGAGCAAGAGACGGTCGGAATATGGAACATATTCCAGACTATCACGTTCCTGGTGCTGCTGCTGGATTTCGGTTTTCGTCCTTCGTTTGCCCGAAACATCAGTTACATCTTCTCCGGCGTGAAGACGCTGCAGCGAGACGGTGTGGCGCACACGAGCAGTGATGCCGAAGTGGACTACGGTCTGCTCAAAGGTACGATCATTGCGATGCGCCGTTTCTACCGATGGATTGCGCTGGGTGTGTTTGCGCTGTTGGCAACAGCCGGCACGGCTTATTTCTGGTATATTCTGCAGAAGTACGCAGGCGACAAACAAGACGCGCTGATTGCGTGGCTGCTGCTGATTGGTATCAACTGCTACAACCTGTACACGTTCTACTACGAAGCGCTGCTGACAGGCAAAGGATACGTCAAGCGCGCGCAACAGATCAACATGCTGGGTCAGGCGGTGTACATCGGCCTGGCGATCGGGCTGATCTATGCCGGTTTGGGTCTGACGGCCATTGTGGCGTCCCAACTGGTGTCCACGATCATTCGCCGTGTGCTGACCTACCGGGTGTTCTTCACGCCCGAACTCAAAGCGCACCTGACGTCCGTCACCCCGCAAGAGCCCAAACAGATACTGAGTGCCATTACCCCGAATGCGATTAAGATCGGTTTGACCCAATTGGGCGGGTTCCTGGTGAACAAGTCCGCTATTTTGATCGGATCGGCGTTCCTGACGCTGGACGAAGTAGCTTGTTACGGCATCACGATGCAGGTCATGGATATTCTCGCCCGTTGTGGCACAGTGTTCTACCAATCGTACCTGCCTAAGTTAGCTCAATGCCGGGCGGAGAACGACCTGGCGGGCCTCAAACGCTATTACCTACTCTGCACCGGCAGTCTGCTGCTTATTTATGCGGTAGGCGGTGTGGCATGGGTCTTCCTAGGCAACTGGGCGCTGGATCTCATTCACAGCCAAACCCATTTTGTACCGGCCGGTATGCTGGCCGTGATGCTAATCATCAGCACACTGGAGCATAACCATGCCGTGTCGGCAGGCTTCATCATGGCGGATAATAAGATCCCGTTCTTCATTCCCAGTTTGGTCAGCGGTGCGGCAACGGTCCTGCTGTTGTGGATCTTCCTCGGCCCCTTGAGTTGGGGCGTGTGGGGATTGATTCTCGCACCGGGTCTGGCGCAATTGGCGTACCAGAACTGGAAATGGCCGAGTGTGGTGATTAAGGAATTATGGGGCAAATGAAAGAACTGTCGGTGATCATAGTGACGTATAACTCGGAGCCGGACATCTACGGGTGTCTGGATGCGCTTTTTGCACATAATGATTTGGACGATGCGTTGGAGGTGATTGTGGTGGATAACAACAGCCGGGATTTTGCGCACATGCAGTCCGAGTTGGCGCGCCGCTACGGCGAACGGGTGACCGTGCTGCGCAACACACAAAACGGCGGATACGGACAAGGCAACAACATCGGTATTCGGCAGGCGTCCTCCCCACTCATTCTCATCATGAACCCCGATGTGCGCATCGTGGACATCTCGTTCCACGCCGTCATAGAGGCATATCGCAAGGACGACCGGCTGGCTATTTGCGGATTCCAGCAAATCATCAATGAGCAAGGCAAACGCGGCACCTCATTCTCCCTACTGAACCATTACAACGGTTTTCTCCGTCTGTTCGGCGGAATCATCGCCAAACGGTTGGATTGCTTCTGCTGGCGGCATATGTATTTCTGCGGAGCATGTTTCTGCGTACGGAAGGAGATGTTCGAACGCGCAGGCCTGTTCGACGAAAACATATTCCTCTACGGTGAAGAGAACGACATCCACTACCGTATTCATAAGGCGAACCCGCACTCACACGACGTTTATATGCGCAGGTCGATTTACCTGCACCCGACGGAGAACCGCCCCACGACTGACAGGGCGTACCAACTCCGCATTCAGTCCAACGAATATGTGATGAGTCGTCAGGGACGAGCACCCGGAACGTATATCCGTAGCGAAGAACAACGGCTCAAATGGGCCAAACGACTATTCGGAAATGCTTGACAGAGAACGCATTATAGGCTATTTGCAGTGGTTTATCCTACTCGCACTCTTTTCATACGACGGGTTCACCTACCTGCCGGAAGAAAGCAATTTTGCGCTGTTCAAAAGTCTTTATTATGTCGTGATCTTCGGCGCGTTTGTATTCATTATGGCACTCCAGATGCGCCATGGGCGCCTTCCGCACAGTTCTTTAGAACCGGTATCCTACGCCATACAGATATACATATGGCTGTATTTAGTACGGATTTTCTATGATTTCATGGTAACCGGCGTTGACCAGGCCATCGTAACAAACCCGTTTGCTGCGGTGTTCCTGTACGCCAATGCCGCAATTGTGCCGTTCTACGGGTTCCTGTTCTTCCGATGGGATCAAATCAATCTGCGCAAACTCAATACTGCTATCCTGTTGATTTTCTTGACGATGGGCATGGTCAGTATGTATTATATCTTCACAGGCAAGGCTTTTGAGTACATCGGTTCGGACGGACGATTTATGGGAAACGCATCGATGGATACCATCGCTTTCGGGCATTTGGGAACCTCTCTTGCGGTCTTGGGTCTGTCGCTTTTCTATCAGTCGGACATCCGCCTGTGGCACAAGTTGCTCAGCATCGGTGCCATCGTATCCGGACTATTCATCTCTGTTGCCGCGGGTTCGCGTGGCGCCTTGGTTGCACTCATCATCTGCTTCATCGCCTATCTGTACATGAACGGACATAAGATGAAGATCCTCATCGGTCTGCCTGTGCTGGCGGTATTATTCATGGCCTTGCTACCTGTACTGAACGATATTCTGACATCTTTCGGAAATCAGGCTTTGGATCGTCTGTATGCTACTATTTATGACCCAAACAGCATGAAATCCGGTGTTACCAGCGGACGCGATGTGCTGTTCGAAAAGGCGTGGCATAATTTTACAGACAGCCCGGTCTTCGGATCATCGCTCTTTGTTGACGGCGAATATGTGCATAACAGCGTATTCGAGTCATTCCTCGGATTTGGTATATGCGGCGGCTTGCTTTATTTGTTCATGGTAGGTTATGTGATTGTTTCTGCCTTCAAACTGGCAGAAAAGGACAAACGCTATATGTTTGTTTCGCTGCTGTTTATACAATACTTTGTATATAGCTTATTCTCACGTACACTGAGTATGCTGCCACTCTTCTGGCTGACCATGTTTTTAGTCATTATTTATTATTCAAGAGAAAAGTCCATCGAATGAAGATTCATATTTTGACAGCTTGTTTCTATCCTGAATTACATCCGAGAGCTTTCAGGGCCTTTGAGTTGGCGCGCGAATTGGTACGCCAAGGTGATGAAGTACATGTCTCCCTACTGACAAAAGTAAAGGGAGTAGATTATCAGGCCATGCAGCAGGAATATGGTTTTCATATTTATATTATAGAATTATACACACGCCAATTGGGACAAACAGACCAGACCGGATTATCCTTAACATCTGTAAATCCTGTCAAACAGAAGTTCTACTCTATATACCGATGGTTATTGGAGTATCTGTTGGCAGGTAACTTATTCCGCTATGCACCTAAAATTGCCAAACAATTGACGATCGATCCGGATACCGATTTGTTCATCTCCCTTTCTACCCCATTTATGGATATATATGCTGGTGCATTATATTGCAGAAAGCATCACTTATCAAACACGCTTTTTATTGCCGACAGCGGCGATCCGTTCTCCGGAAGTCAGCAAACAAAACGTGCATTCTATATGCGCTGGTTAGAACGTTGGGTGTATAAACAATATAACTTTTTAGCGATACCTACAGAGGGAGCTATACCGGCTTATAGTAAGGTTATCCCCGCAGAGAAGATCTGTATTATCCCTCAAGGCTTTGATTTTAAGGCGACGCCTCTTGCTAAGTATCAAAATAATTCTATACCTACTTTTGCTTATGCCGGTGTGTTTTATCAGGACATTCGTAATCCAGAGTTCCTATTGGCATATATGGCGAAACAAGCCCGGAATTTTGTTTTCCGGATTTATCTGCGCCATAAAGATCCATATACAGAGACTATTTTGGATAAGTACCGTGGGTTATTAGGAAGCAAGTTACAGATTCAGTACGGCGTAGAACGAGCAAAACTGATATATGAATTGAGTCAATGCGATTTTTTGGTCAATGTAGGCAACAACAATAGTACTCAATTGCCATCCAAACTCATCGATTACGGCATCACCAAACGCCCTGTCTTCCATTGTACGGCCGATCATTTTGATCAAAAAGTATTTGAACAATTTTTTGCAGGTGATTATTCAGCCGCTATACCTATTGATATTGCACCATACGCTATCACAACTATTGCACAACAATTTAAGAAACTAAGATGAAGAAATTTTTGCTCATATGCGTTAACTATAAGTCTGACGAAGCACTCCGGTTATTTCTGGAGTCTGTTCATCGTGCCGCAGAATGCGTAAAAGATCTTATACAGGTAGATGTAAAGGTAGCTGATAATTCGAAAGATAATGTAGGTTATTTAGGAGGAGCAAGAAGAGAACTTTTGCAAATAGACACTAAGATACTTGATACGTATGATTACCTTGCTATTTCGAATGTAGACTTGGAAATGGACGAGTCATTTTTCAAGAATCTTTTGGATGTTCCAACGCAATCTGTAGGCTGGATAGCTCCTTCTATTCTGTCTCGTTTAGAACAAAAAGATCGCAATCCGAAGATTCTTCATCGCCAATCCAAGAGACATATGCAAATAGCTAAGTTAATATATATCCATCCTCTGATTTACCGGATGTATATATCATTGGTGTATAACAGACGTAAGTCACAAACACGATATGATCAACAATTCATCTATGCGGGGCATGGATCATTTATGTTATTTACCTGTCCGAGTGTTATTCGTAAGTGTATCAGTAAATTTACACCTTTTCTCTTCTGTGAGGAGCATTTTTTTGCAGAGGAACTACGTGCTCAAGATTTAAAAGTGATATATACCCCAAAACTGGTGATCTATGATAGCGATCATATATCCACATCTGCCATGCCGTCCAAACAATATTGTCGATACAATAGAGAAGCCATACAATTTATTATTAAAAATTATCTATCATGACCCAAGTAGAACGATATGTATATGATTTGGTGAAATCAAAACCCTGGTTGAAAGATTTTTTACGGAACGTCTATCAATCTGTTTTCGATATGCTACCACGCAAGAAGGATTGGTTCGCTTCGGAATTTCAATATAAGGAGCATTTCTTTATAGGCTTCCATGACGTGCAGCCTTTCTCCCCGGATGGCACTAAACTTATTGCTCAGCACGCCGATATAGAGGGGCGCATGCCTAAGGAGAACGATGCACTCCACGTCGGATATTTTGATTTCACAGATGGTCAATTGGGTGATTTTCATCCTATTGCAGATTCTTTTGCATGGAATTTTCACAAAGGTTGTAGGTTACAATGGATAGATAACACACATATATTGTTCAATACGCGCGCGAAAGAAAAACCTTTTGCTGTCATCTATGATGTTGCTCAACAGAAAGCCGTAGAGTTGCCTTATCCAATAGACAGTGTTTGTCCTAGAGGAAAGGTAGCCACAACGCAGAGTTATGAGCGGCTCGAATATTTGATGCCAGGATATGGATATCAGTACATTAAAGATGAGGGCTATTGTGAGGAAAATGCGCCAACGCAAACAGGCTTGCTCCTATTAGATCTACAAACACAAAAAAGAACATTGTTATTCTCTATGGCAGACATGCAGAATGATGTGACAGACCTTTACCCTTCCGCTAAACAGGCCTTTCATTATATCACTCATTCCTCATTTTCTTCGGACGGACGATATATTGCCTGTTTACATCGATTTGTACAATTATCTGATTTGGAGGCCAGAACAACACGATTAGTAATCTACGACACAAAAAGTAAACAGCATTTTGCGTTGCCAACTGAGGGGATGGTGTCGCATTACGCATGGAATAAGGAAAATAAAATTGTTGCTTACTGCCATCATAAAGACAAGGATGGACATGTTATATTTAATATTGTTGACGGGAAATGCGTAAAAGCAACGCCTATTGCACAGGATAAACTTAATTCAGACGGACATCAATCATGGGTTAACAGTGAGGACTTTATTACAGATACGTACCCTGATAAATATAGAATGGCTAAATTGTATTACGTGTCTGATACAAAAGTAGAATGTTTGGCATATGTATATTCGCCCAAAACATTCCAAACAAAATCCATGTATAACCATATCGCATGCGATTTGCACCCACGCGTTTCAAGAGACGGAAAATATGTGTGTTTCGATTCTCCGAGAACAGGAATCAGAGCACTATACATAATGAAATGTAAATAATGGATCTCGTTAGCGTCATAATGCCCACCTATAACTGCGGTCGGTTCATTTGTGAATCGATAGACAGTGTGCTGGCCCAGACCTATACGGAATGGGAATTGCTCATTGTGGACGATGGTTCGACGGACGAGACGGAGCAGATTGTGGCCGGTTATAATGACCCGCGCATTCGGTATCTGCGCAATCCACAAACCGTAGGCGCAGCCCTCACCCGCAACACCGCTTTGCGGGAAGCGAGAGGTAGTTACATCGCTTTCTTGGATGCGGATGATGTGTGGATGCCTACGAAACTGGAGCGACAGATCGCGTTCATGGAGCAGAACGGCTACGCGTTCACCTATCATGATTATATTGAGATAGACGAGCAATCCAAACCGCTCGGTATTCACGTAAGCGGCAAGAAACACGTCCGCCCGTTCGATATGAAGAGTTGTTGCTGGCCGGGGTGTTTGAGTGTAGTTTATAACGCGAAAGTAGTCGGATTGGTTCAAATACCCGACATTCGCAAGAACAACGACTCGGCTATGTGGTTGCAGGCGATTCGAAAAGCGGATTGTTATTTGTTGCCGGAGACCCTGGCTAAGTACAGAAGGCGTACGGGTTCCATCACGCCCTCGTCGGTGTGGAAGAAGATCGGATGGCACTATATTCTGTTCCGTCAAGGCGCGGGAATGAATCCGATCGCTTCTGCTTTTTGGATGGGTATGAATATAGTAGGAAACAGTTATAAGAAAATTCGATATGTCAAGCGAATTAAAGAAGTTTAATATCCCCTTCTCGCCTCCGGACATGACGGAGGCTGAGGTAAATGAAGTAAAAGAAGCTATCCTCTCGGGATGGATTACTACCGGACCAAGGACAAAAGAGTTGGAGCGTCAGGTAGCCGCATTTGTGGATTCCCCTCGTGCCGTGTGTCTAAATTCGGCAACAGCCTGTCTGGAGATGGCGCTGCGTCTGTTGGGCATCGGCCCGGGAGACGAAGTGATCGTACCGGCATACACCTACACCGCATCGGCTTCGGTCGTGTGTCACGTAGGAGCCAAAGTGGTGATGATTGACTGCCAACACGACAGTCTGGAGATGGACTACAAGGCCGTGGAAGCGGCGATCAATGAACACACCAAAGCGATCATTCCGGTCGATCTGGCGGGTATCCCGTGTGACTACAAGCAGATCTATGAGATCGTAGAGTGCAAAAGAGCCCTTTTTGTAGCCGCCAATGATCTGCAAGCGAGAATCGGTCGCATAGCCGTCTGTGCCGATGCAGCCCATGCGTTCGGAGCATCGTGGAATAAGCACATGGTAGGTTCGATGACCGATTTCACATCGTTCTCGTTCCATGCGGTGAAGAACTTCACGACCGCAGAAGGCGGTGCGCTCACCTGGCGTATTCCCGGCATAGACAACGAAGCGCTTTACCACCAAGTGCAACTCTACTCGCTGCATGGTCAGTCCAAAGATGCACTCGCCAAGACGCAACTCGGGGCATGGGAATACGATATCGTCGGCCCGTGGTATAAGTGCAACATGACGGATATAATGGCCGCGCTGGGTCTGGTTCAGATGAAGCGCTACCCTGCTCTGTTGGCACGTCGTCGGGAGATCATTGAGCGATATGACGCTGCGTTCCAACCGTTAGGCATCGAAGTGCTGCCGCATTATACCGACACCCATATCTCGTCCGGACACCTCTATCTGACACGTATTCCGGGTGCCTCGTTGGAAGAACGGCAGAACATAATTGTGAAGATGGCCGAACGGGGAATTGCGACCAATGTGCACTATAAACCGCTGCCAATGATGACGGCCTACAAAGCGCTTGGCTTTGCTATCCAAGATTTTCCGAATGCGTATGCGCATTTCGTGAACGAGATCACCCTCCCGCTGCACACACGTCTGACAGACGATCAGATCGCGTATATCATAGAGCAATATACCGACATTATTACCCATCGATGATACGGTTTTGCGATATAGTGTTTAGTTGGTTCGGACTCCTTCTTCTCAGTCCGCTTTTCCTGATTGTAGCGCTGTGGATTGAGTTGGATGATCCGGGGCCGGTCTTCTATCGGCAGCAGCGTGTTGGTAAAAACGGCAAGGACTTCGGTCTGCTCAAGTTCCGCTCCATGCGTGTCGGAGCCGATAAGATGAGCCAACTCACCATCGGAGACCGCGATCCGCGGGTGACCCGTGCCGGCTATTACATCCGCAAGTACAAACTCGATGAGCTGCCGCAGTTATGGAACGTGCTCATCGGTGACATGTCGCTCGTAGGACCGCGTCCCGAAGTGCGCCGGTACGTCGATCTGTACACGCCGGAGCAGCGTAAGGTGCTGTCCGTTCGGCCGGGAATAACGGACCATGCGTCCATCGAGTATATCGACGAGAATCGTCTTTTGGCACAGTCGGCCGATCCCGACAAGACGTATATTGAACAGATCATGCCGGCCAAGATCGCGCTTAACATGCGCTATATCAACCACCAAACGGTGGATGAATATCTGAAAATCATTTTTCTAACGATAACTAAAATCATTCGTTAATATGCAACGAGAATTTATCCTCATTAACATCATCGGTTTTGATAAACCGGGTGTGACCGCCGCTATCACGGAAGTGTTGGGCAAGTACGATGCGTTCGTGCAGGACATGGGTCAATCGAACCTGCACCATCAACTCAACCTCAGTATTCTTATTCGGGTGGACGATCCTTCCACCTCCGGCGATATGATCAAAGAGGTGCTGTTCTGCTGCTCCAAACTGGAGATGATCGTGCGCTTCACGCCGCTGAGCGAAGAGGAGTATGCGGCTTGGGTCGGTCGTCAGGAACAGGAACGCTACGTTGTGACGCTGTTAGCACGCGAGATCAATGCACGTCATATCGCCCGTGTTACGGCGCTGTTGGCTGAGCGCAAACTGAACATTGATAACATCTTACGTCTGAGCGACCGTCCAAATGTCGAACTGCCGGTCGAGAAACGGCACAGTTGCATCGAGTTCTCATTGCGCGGGAACCTACCCGACCGCGAGGCATTGCAGAAAGAGTTGCTGGAGGTATCCCGTGAGGAAGGAATTGATATCTCTTTCCAACGCGATGACATGTTCCGCCGTAACCGCCGTCTCATCTGCGTCGACATGGACTCGACTTTCATTCAGACCGAGGTCATTGACGAATTGGCAGAACGGGCCGGTGTGGGCGAGCAGGTCAAAGCGATCACTCTCTCGGCGATGCGCGGTGAGATTGATTTCAAGGAGAGTTTCACACGTCGTGTAGCGCTGCTCAAAGGGCTGGACGTCAGTGCCAAGCAGGATATCATTGACCATCTGCCGATCACCGAAGGGGCTGACCGTCTGTTCACGATCCTCAAGAAATGCGGCTTTAAGATCGCGATCCTCTCCGGTGGTTTCACGTTCGTCGGCAAGTACCTGCAGCAGCGCTTCGGGGTTGACTATGTGTATGCCAATGAGTTGGAAGAGGAAGATGGTAAGTTCACCGGCCGCTACCTGGGCGATGTGGTCGATGCCAAACGCAAAGCGGAGTTGTTGGAACTGATTGCCCAAGTGGAGCATATCGACCTGGCACAGGTGATCGCAGTCGGAGACGGGGCCAATGACCTCAACATGCTCGGCAAAGCGGGTCTGGGAATTGCATTCCACGCCAAACCCAAAGTGAAAGAGAGTGCACAGCAAGCCATCTCGACGGTTGGTCTGGACGGTATATTGTACTTCCTCGGATTCAAAGATTCATTCCTCAAAGAGACGCATTGATGAAAAAGACACATTTTGCGATTGTCACCGGTGCTTCTTCCGGAATGGGTGTCGAGTTCGCCCGCCAGTTAGCACAACGCGGTTATAACCTGCTCATTGTCAGCAACGAGGAGCGCATTCATGAGGTAGCCAAGGAGTTAACGGATACGGGTGAGGGGTTACAGGTTATCGGACTTGTCATGGATCTGGGCAAGCAGTCTTCCGCGCGCGAATTATATGAGTACGCGCACGCGCACGAGATTGAAGTGGAGGTGCTGGTCAATAATGCCGGTGTGTATCACGACCGCGACATCTTGGATGACAGTGAAGGCTTCACATCGCTCATCATCAACCTGCATATGTACACCCCGGCGATGCTCTGTTACCTGTTCGGACAGGACATGAAAGTGCGCCGAAAGGGTTACATCCTCAATGTCTGCTCGGTGACGGACAAGATGGCGGCACAGCGTCTGGGCACCTACGGCGGCACCAAAGCGTTCCTCAGCCATTTCACCCGCGCGCTGCATATCGAGTTGCGTCAGTACGGCGTGCATGTGACAAACGTACGCCCCGGGGCTGTAGATACGGGATTATACAATATCAAGCCGGTTTTCACCAAAATCGGCAAGTGCCTCGGCATCATCGTCAGCCCGCAGACTTTGGCACGCCGCGGCTTGCGTGCGATGTTCCGCGGACGGGCAAAAACAACAGTGCCCACCGTTTTCTGGCGAGCACTGACGTTCCTTATCACGCTTATTCCTACGTGGCAGTTGCGACTCATTCGTCGCTTCGGCTGGTTCTAATTCTTAATTCTTATCTCGTTTCACTCGAACGATTATTGCTTCGCAATTTTCTTAATTTTTAATTTTTAATCTAAGAAGTAGTCTACCGTCGTCACGACGCGTACGCGTTTAACCCAAGGTTGGTACTGATCGCTCTCGATCGAGAACTGACCTTGATTAGCGCGGCGGATTGAACCCAGGGAGCAGTGTGCATCATCGGCGAACTTCTGCGCCACCGCACGTGCGTTCTGCGTAGCTTCCTCGATCATCGCCGGCTTGAGTTCCGGCAGACCGTTGAACTGATAATCCAGGTTCCATTTCTCCGTTGTCACAATGATACCCTCCTTGAGCAAGGATGACTCCTTGCCTTGGCTGGCGACAACCAGTTGTACCTTGTCGGTCGAGACGATGAGTGAGGTGCTGAGCGTGTACTTGTACTCCGGACGAGCCCCGTAGTAGCCGTCCCAGTTGTTGCTGACCGATACACTACCCTGACGAATATCACTCTCCTCGAAGCCCAAAGACAACAGGTGTTTCTTCACCCGCTCGGTAACCGTCTCCAACTGCGCGTACAACGCCGGCAGATCATTACCGCTCCATGCGTACGACAACGGCCATACAGCATAATCAGCTTCCACTTCCCGCGTGCTCAGACCTTTCACACTCACTGCACGGTCCTTGTTTGCGAACTTGTTAATACCCAGGTAGATATAAAATCCACCGAACAGAATTCCTAAGGCGATCAATGCGCCTGCAATAACATTATTCTTCATAATTCTTAATTTTTAATTCTTAATTTTTAATTTTGAATTACTTATCGTGTTTATGCTCATAAACGGCTTCTTCTACATTGATGATGTAGTCACCCATCTTCTCTAACTCCAGAATGATATCCATGTAGTTAACACCGGTCGAGTAGTCATACTCTTTCTCCGTGATATGCTGCATGTTTTGCATCTTCAGTTCGTCGCGGAAATTGTTGATCTCATTCTCCATGTTCGTCATCTCGTGGAAATCATCCTCGCTGATGTTCACGTGCTCCAGCGCCTCCACCATCTTCGCTTCCGCACCGCTGACCAGGTACATCATCATCTCCACATTCTTCTCCTGGTACTCGGTGTACTGCACGTTGTTCTCATGCTTATGACGGATATGACGCGACAGGTTGTAGTTCGCATCTCCGACCGACTCCAGCTCACTCACGATACGAAGCATCTTGTGCACCTCACGCTTGGACTGATCGGACAGACGACCGTCTGCCACGTTGTTCAAGTACTGCGCGATCTCGTACTCCATTCGGTCGCATATTCCTTCGTATTTCTCAATACGCGAGAAGATCTTGGTGAACTGTGCCTCGTCTTGTTCGTTGAACAGGTCATGCACCATCCCCACCATACGCTGCGTACGGACTGCGAACACATGGATCTCTTTCCACGCCTGCAGGATCGACAACTCGGAAGTGGACATCAAACCACCGGAGATGAAACGCAGCTGGCTGTCCGTATCCTTCTGCTCGGGCTTGGACGGGATAATAAGAATCACCAGTTTCTCCAACCACTTGATGAATCCGATCAGGATACAGGTGTTGATCACGTTGAACGTCGTGTGGAAGGTCGCCAGGATCGCACTCAGTTTGATGGGATCTACTCCGGCTGTACTGTCCAGATCAACGCCCCACCAACTGCATACCATCGACACGAACGGACGGAAGATACAGAGTACCCAAACCACACCGAACAGGTTGAAAACCAAGTGGGCTGCCGCTGCACGTCTTGCCTGAACGGATGCCGAGAGTGCTACGATATTGGAGGTGATGGTCGTACCGATGTTCTCACCGAGCACCAAGGCGATACCCATATCAATCGGTAAGATACCTGCCGAACAGAGGGTCATGGTGATAGCCATAATGGCAGCGGAAGACTGTACGGCGAACGTCAGCACACCGCCGACCAGCAAGTACAGGAAATAACTGCCATATCCCCAACTGGAGGTAGCCACAAAGAAATCCGTCACAGCTTGCATTTCGTCAAACGGAATATTGTTGGCATTCTCCTTGAGCGTCGTCAAACCTAACAGCAGCAGCGACAAACCGATCAGGAAATCACCGATATTGGCTTTCTTCTTGCTGTAGATGAGTGCCACCGCCAGCACAATGGCCGAGTAAACGACCAGTTTCATGTCGAAACCGCCGCCCAGCACCATGATCCATGCTGTGAACGTCGTACCGATATTGGCACCCATGATGACCGAGATCGCCTGTGCCAGACTAAGAATGCCCGCAGAAACGAAGCTGACGGTCATGACCGTCGTCGCCGTAGACGACTGCACCGCTGCGGTAATGCCGGCACCGGTGAGCACACCCATAAAACGGTTGGTGGTCATCGTACCGAGCACATTACTCAACTTACTACCTGCCATCTTCTGCAGGCCTTCACTCATCACCTTCATTCCGTACATCAACATCGCTACGGAACCGATGAGAATGATAATGGGTAATACTATTTCCATATACTAATTAATTATTGTTCAATCTTAACAATCGCTTTGTTTTGGAACCCGTCCACATACATCTCCAGCGGTTTGTCGAGCCGCACATGACGCACCAGATCGGTCTCTTCGATAGCCGGCAGTTTGTCCAGCTGTTCCCATTCGAACCGGTCTTCCGCACGCGCCCAGGGGTCAATGTTCATATACCCCACATTGAACGAAGTCAGGTTCTGGAAGAAGTGCGAACCCTGCGAAGGTTCAATTCTAAAATTCTCCAACCCACATTCGGCGATTGCTTTTGCCTCACTGATATCGCTCCACTGCACCGGTACACCGAGTGTCGGGATCTGGGATCCCCAGCGACCGTAACCGATGAGCAGGTACTGACGACCCTCTTGGCGCAGTTGGCTATTCCATTGACGAATCGTGTCTGCCATCTCGCGCGTACGCAGCACATCGAAGCTGTCCCGCTTGAGGTAAATGATATCGCGTACATCCTCTATTTGACCGATGCCCAGCGCATTGCCGGACTTAAGGAACGCCCCTTGTTCATCAACCGTCTCCCACTCTACCTTGGCACTCAGGCTGTCGGCAGAGATAGGACGGATCTGCAGCACGTGGAAGATCTGCGGCTCACTCTCCAGGTTCACCGCGAACTCAATCTCCACAGGACACTTGATCTCCTGCTGCGCCATCTCCAACAGTTGTTGGATGATCTCCGCCAACGGGAAGGTCTTGAACTTCAACTGCGGAGCAAAGGTCACAATACGCGGACCGTCCGGATAACACGAATCGACAATACGCATGTTTTCCCGGTCATACGTAGACGCGATCATCTTCAGACTCTCAAACTGATCGCACGCATGTATCGGAAAACGCTCCAGGTTGACCGCATCGTCAATCGAGGTCTTGAACTTCTCCGGGCTGAGCGACAAGGCCAACATGGACTGCTGGGTCTCGCGCATGGCGAGGTCAACGGTCGATGTCTGCAGCACGTTCTTGGGGTACTTGGGACTAAAGCGCAGCACTTGTTCGCCATCCACAACGACCTTACCCAAGCCATAAGCCACCTTGACGATACCGTCTTCGGGTTTCTCTTTACCCACCGGGTAGAAATTGACGCTACGCGCCACGCCGGAGATGACGGGGAAGTAATAGTTGCCTTCCGGTTCACCGCTCACTTCCTGCAGCACAATCGCCATCTTCTCCTCACTCAGCACATTGCCGGTAGAGGTGATGTAACCACGCGATGCCGCAAAATAGACACTCGCGTACACCGACTTGATGGCCTTGCTCAGCAAACGCAGCTGCTGGTCTTCGTTCTCCGTGTGCGGAATCATATAGGTGCTATACACCCCTGCAAAAGGCTGATAATAAGAGTCTTCTAACTTACTCGATGAGCGAACAGCCAGCGGTTTGTTGGTCACACGAATGAAATGACGCAGTGCACCGATCAGTTCCTGCGGCAGGGCTGCCGATACAAACTCGGACAGCAGTTCCTCATCGCTCAGGTCGGCATTGATCACGTATTGCAATCCGTTGTCGTGAATGAACCGGTCGAAATAATCAGTCGTCAGCACCATCGTACGCGGCACCAGCACACGGATGCCTTCCCAGCGGTCGTACAGGTCGTTTTTCTGCAGCACATGGTTGAGGAACGCGAGTCCTCTACCCTTACCTCCCATCGGTCCGTCGCCGCAACGGGCGAACCAGATCGTGTCGTTATACGTGTCCGGCGCGTACTTGGCTACCACACCCAAGGCCTGGTTGATGCGGTAGTCATGGATGAGCCGGATGTTCATCTGACGCACGTTCTCAATGTCCGTCTCGTCCTGGATCTGCAGCGCACTCACCGGCCGTCCAATAGAGAACAGACCGCGGGCAAACAACCACTTACTGAGGTAGTTATTGTCACTCAGCCGCCGGAAAGCAGCCGGCGAGATGGTGGAGATGATACGCTCAAACCCTTCCAGATCACGGGCACGGTCAATCTCTTTACCCGTTCGCGGATCGCGCGCAATGAAATCACCGAACCCGAACTCCCGCTCGATGTACTCGCTCACTTCCTGCGTCAGGGTTTTGGAACTCTTGATGACGAATCCCACCTTCAGCTTATTGGCCGTCGAGCGCATGGACGCCTGCGAACTCTGCATGAGGAACGGCATGGTCGGGTTATCCTGGCGAATCAGTTGGCACAAGTCCACACCCGCATCCAGTTTCTCGGAAGACGACGGGTCACCCTTGTGCAGCACGAATCCGATATCGGAGATCACACCCAGCATGTTGTTGCCGTATTGGCGGTACAGTTCCACCGCCTCGTCGTAACAGGTAGCGAGTAGCATCTTAGGACGCGCACGCTTACGCAGCAACTGCTGTTTCTCGTTGAGCGCATCGCGAATAGCGATCTTGTTCTGCTCCAGCAACAGCTTGTAAATCAGCGGCAGATAGGTCGAGTAATACCGAACGGAGTCCTCCACGATCATGATCGCCCGTACTCCCTCTTCGAGAATATCGTGCGGGGCGTTCATGCGGTCCTCAATCAATTTGATGATCGCAATAATAAGGTCTGTGGAGTTGTTCCAGTTGAAGAAATAGTCGATATCGCTCTTGTCGTGCTGTTCGATGCGGTGGTAGATCTCTTTACTGAACGCCGAGAGCAGCACAATCGGGCAGTCGGGCATGCGTTGTTTGGCCTCTTTGGCAAAATCAAACACATCCAACTCGCCCACACTGTACATCGTGAGAATGAGGTCAAACGGCAGTTTCTGAGACGAGTTGCGCTCCTCGATGATTCGCAGCGCTTCCATCGTCGTCTCGGCACGGGTGATAGAAGGCGGATTCGATAGGTTCAATTCCGCATACTCCTGCGCGATCTGCACGTCGATACGTCCGTCCTCCTCGAGTGCAAAACTGTCGTAGTTATTGCACACCAGCAAGATCCGCTTCACGCGCCTCGCCATCAACGATGTATAGTTGCTTTCCATAGAAAGTAATTAAAAATTCAAAATTAAAAATTAAGAATTATTTTTCTCCGTAGTTAACTTAATTTTTGCGATGATATTGATGATATCATCTAAATCAGTTAGTAAACTGGCATATTCCTTATCGGATATATAATTTGTTTCGTGCAATAGTTTGATCCAATATCTGGATTCTCGTGCTTCCTTGTAAGCAATACTCAATTTTGCCAGAAAATCTGCTGTTGATTGTCCTCCTACAGCTTCTTCTATATTTGCTCCAATGGAAGTCCCGCTACGCAATAATTGTTTACTAATAATGAATTCCTTATTAATAGCATTGTAGCACAAATGTTTGTATAGTTTCACGCATCTTACTGCGAAATCGAACGATTTTTGCACTATTATGTTATCTTCAGGATCCTTCATCTGAATCTGGAATTTTTAATTCTTAATTTTTAATTTTTAATTTCTTACACGAGTCCCTGCTCAATCATCGCATTGGCGACTTTCATGAAGCCGGCGATGTTAGCACCTTTGACGTAATTGATGTAACCGTCTTCCTCTGTGCCGTATTTCAGACAAGCCGCATGGATATCGGCCATAATGGTGCGCAGACGCTGGTCTACCTCTTCCGCGGTCCATTTGAGACGCATACTATTCTGCGTCATCTCGAGACCCGAAGTTGCCACACCGCCGGCATTGGATGCCTTACCCGGGCTATAGAGGATCTTCGCACCTTGGAACAGCGCAATCGCTTCCGGAGTCGAAGGCATGTTAGCACCTTCCGTCACGCAGAAACAGCCGTTCTTAAGCAGGTTCTCTGCATCGGCTTTCTCAATCTCGTTCTGTGTTGCACACGGCATCGCGATGTCGCACGCTATCTTCCACGGACGCTCGCCGGCAAAATACTGTGCGTTCGGATACTTGGTCACATATTCCTTGATACGTCCGCGACGGACGTTCTTGAGTTCAAACACATACGCCATCTTCTCTTCGTTCAGTCCCTCCGGATCATAGATGAATCCGTCCGAGTCACTGAGCGTCAGCACTTTGGCACCGAGACGCATTGCTTTCTGTGCCGCAAACTGGGCTACATTACCGGCTCCTGAGATGCAGACGCGTTTGCCTTCAAACGATTCTCCACGGGTAGCTAACATCGCTTGTGCGAAATAGCAAGCTCCGTATCCCGTGGCTTCCGGACGCATCAACGAACCGCCCCAGTTCTGGCCCTTTCCGGTCAGCGTACCGGTAAACTCATCGCGCAAGCGCTTGTATTGACCGAACATATATCCGATCTCACGGCCGCCTACACCGATATCGCCGGCAGGCACATCCGTGTCCGCACCGATATGACGCTGCAGCTCGGTCATGAAACTCTGGCAGAAACGCATCACCTCGGCATCACTCTTCCCTCTCGGCGAGAAATCCGAACCGCCCTTGGCACCGCCCATCGGCAGGGTCGTGAGCGCGTTCTTGAACGTCTGCTCGAACGCGAGGAACTTCATGATACTCAGGTTCACACTCGCGTGGAAACGGATACCGCCTTTGTACGGACCGATGGCGCTGTTCATCTGAATACGGAAACCGCGGTTGATCTGCACCTCACCCTGATCGTCCATCCACGGCACACGGAACATAATGACCCGTTCGGGCTCTACAATACGTTCCATCACTTTCTGCTCGCGCAGGTACGGATATGCCATGATCATCGGAGCAACGCTCTCAACTACTTCTTTTACTGCCTGATGAAACTCGTTTTCACCGGGGTTTTTGCGGATGAGGTCGGCCATAAAACCGTCCACATACATTTGAGTCTGTTTATCCATTTTCGTAAAGATTCAAAAATACGCGGCAAAGTTACAAAAAAAATTCTACATACACAAGTGTATGCAGAAAAAATTTTTCATTCACAAAAAAAATTTGCACATGTCATTTTTTTTTAGTACTTTTGCAGCCGCAAAAGTTTTGTGAACATATGGAAAGAAGAGTTAGAGTTCGTTTTGCGCCCTCTCCAACCGGCGCATTGCATATCGGCGGTGTCCGCACTGCCTTGTACAATTACCTGTTTGCCCGTCAGCACGGCGGCGACATGTTGCTGCGTATCGAAGATACGGATAGCACCCGTTTTGTGCCCGGCGCAGAGGAATATATCCTGGAGGCCCTCGATTGGTTAGGCATCGGTATCGATGAAGGTCTGCGTCAGAAGAAAGGCACCCACGAGATCGAAGCAGTCGGCGAGCACGGACCGTATCGTCAGTCGGAGCGCCGTGAGATCTATCACCAATACGTGAAGCAGTTGCTCGATTCCGGACACGCCTATATCGCGTTCGATACACCGGAAGAACTGGAGGCCAAACGTGCTGAGATTCCCAACTTCCAATACGACGCACGCACACGCCTGCAGATGCGCAATTCATTAACAATGAGTGCAGACGAGGTAAGCGAATTGCTTGCAAAAGGCGAGAAATATGTTGTTCGCTTCAAAGTCGAGCCGAACGAGGACGTACATGTGCACGATCTGATTCGTGGTGAAGTGGTGATCAATTCCAATATTCTGGACGACAAAGTGCTGTACAAATCAGCCGATGACCTGCCCACCTACCACCTGGCTAACATCGTCGATGACCACCTGATGGAGATCAGTCATGTCATCCGCGGTGAGGAATGGTTGCCCTCTGCCCCGCTCCACGTGCTCCTCTATCGCGCGTTCGGATGGTCGGACACCATGCCCGAGTTTGCCCACCTGCCGCTGCTGCTCAAACCCGACGGAAACGGCAAGCTCTCCAAGCGTGACGGAGACCGTCTCGGATTCCCCGTCTTCCCGCTCGAGTTCCATAACCAGAAAGACGGCACCGTGTCGTCCGGCTACCGCGAGAGCGGATACCTGCCCGAGGCAGTGATCAACTTCTTAGCGCTGCTCGGCTGGCACGGAAGCGGTGATCAGGAGCTGTACACAATGGATGAACTGATAAAAGAGTTCTCGTTGGATCGTGTTTCGAAAGCCGGTGCTAAGTTTGACTACGAGAAGGGCAAATGGTTCAACCACCAATACCTTATCCAAAAGTCGGATGAAGAACTCGCAGAGTTATTCATGCCGGTACTTTTGGATCAATTAAAAATTAAAAATGAAAAATTAAAAATTGACAAGGCGATAGTTGCCAAGGTCATCGGTTTGACCAAGGACCGCGTCAACTTTGTTCCCGAACTATGGGAGCAGACCAATTTCTTCTTTGTAGCTCCGACTGAGTACGATGAGAAATCGCTCAAGAAACGTTGGAAGGAGGATTCTCCGCGTCACATGACCGAGTTGCTTGCATTGCTCGAGGCACAAGAGGATTGGAGTGCAGAAGCACTTGACGCACTCGTCATGCCGTGGATTGAGGCACACGAGTACGGTGTCGGTATTGTGATGAACGCTTTCCGAATCTGCCTTGTCGGCGCAGCTCGCGGTCCGCATATCTGGGCCATCACCGATGTCCTCGGCAAAGAAGAAACCATCAAACGCGTCAAAGACGCGATATTGACGATTGGACAATTGACGATTTAACGATTGATTGTTCTATTGGATAAAATTGTACAATTGATTAAATCGTTCAATAAATCGTCCATTCGTAAATCGTAAAATCGTCAATTCCATGACCCCCCGCGAAGCGCTACATACCTATTTCGGTTACGATGATTTCCGACCACTCCAGTCGGAAATCATCGATTCTGTATTAGCCGGTCGCGACACCTTGGCGCTGATGCCGACAGGAGGCGGTAAGAGTATCTGTTTTCAGGTACCTACCCTCGTCAAAGGGAATGCCGATCCCGAGAAGCGGCTGTGCCTGGTTATCACGCCGCTCATTGCGCTCATGCGCGACCAGGTAGCTAACCTCCAAGCGCGGGGAATCCATGCCGCGGCGATCTATACCGGCATGAGTTACGACAAACAACGCGTCGCGCTGGACAACTGTCTGTACGGACCCTATCATTTTCTCTATTGTAGTCCAGAACGACTTGAGAGTGAGGAGTTTAAGAAACGCCTTGCTGACCTGCCGATTGGTCTGATTGCGGTCGATGAAGCGCATTGTATCAGTGAGTGGGGGTATGATTTTCGGCCGTCTTACTTGAACATAGCCGCTATCCGTGCCTTACTGCCCGATGTGCCTGTGTTGGCGCTGACCGCAACCGCTACACCGGAGACGATTGATGATATCCAAGCCAAGTTAGGTTTTGCCGAGCCGAACGTGCTCCGTAAATCCTTCCACCGCGAAAACCTGATCTATGTCGTGCGCCGCACGGATAAGAAAGAGGAACAGGTCGCTCATATCTTATCCAGAGTACCGGGTTCGGCGATTGTCTATGTCCGCAACCGCAAACATGCGCAGGAATTGGCAGAGTGGTTACGGGTTACGGGTTACGGGTTACGGGTGGATTATTATCACGCAGGCTTGACGACCAAGGAGCGGAATGAGCGGCAGGAAGCATGGACACGAGGCGATACGCGTGTCATTGTGGCGACGAACGCCTTTGGAATGGGTATCGACAAGCCCGATGTGCGATTGGTGATTCATTATGACCTGCCGAGCCATCTGGAGAGTTATTACCAGGAGGCAGGTCGTGCCGGACGAGACGGAAAAACGGCGTATGCGGTGCTGCTCTATAACGAAACGGAAGACAAGGCCAAGCTTAGGAAACGGGCGGTGGATACCTATCCGCCAAAGGAGTTTGTGGAGCAGGTCTATCACAAGACGATGGATTTTCTGCAAGTAGGTGCCGGTAGTGGTTTGGGACACCGTTTTGCACTGCATATCGACCAACTCTGCCACGTGATGAAGTTGCCCGTGATACAGACCTACTCTGCCCTGCATATATTGACCCAAGCGGGATACATTGAGTTCGAAGAAGAGCACGAGACCCAACCGCGTGTGCAGATTCATGTGCCGCGTCATCAGTTGGGCGAGTACAACCTATCGTTTGAGCAAGCCGAGTTGTTGGATATCCTGATGCGCTCGTATACAGGCATTTACACCGAACTCCAATACGTCCGCGAGGCCGACAAAGACGAGACGCACCAACTGTTGGTTTCGTTGGCTCAGCGCGGCATCATCACCTATATCCCGCGCAGCATAGGCTGCAGCCTAACTATGACGAACGAGCGACAGACAGAGATCTATCTATCGCCCGCTATCTTCGAAGAGCGTCAGGAGCGTTTCATCTCCAAGCTCCAAGCGATGCTCGAGTACGCCGATCAGACGCAGTTCTGCCGCGAGCAGGTGTTGCTCTCCTATTTTGGAGAAAAAAACGCAGTGCCTTGCGGGCACTGCGATGTCTGTCGTGAATTAGCGCGGATTACTCTGCAGCCAATGTGATACGACGGAAGTCCAGGATCTGAACGTTCTTTGCTTTCAGCACATCCTTTACGAGTTCTTTGGACTCGCTCATGATGTAAGCCTGCTCAACCAACGTGTTCTCTTTCAAGAACTTATTCAGACGACCGGTAGCGATCATCTCAATCTTCTTAGCCTGAGCAGCGAGGTTAGCCTCTGCCTCTACGGGCACTTTAGCGCGGATGTCGCGAGCTACTTGAGCCTGCTCCTCGGTCAACCAACCCTTGGTCGTGTTGGAAGCGATGTGGTCATCGCTGTCACAGTGTGCAGGGTTCAGACCGGCTTTGCGCAGTGCGTTCTCAACGGCTTTGTTGATCTCGTCCTGTTTGGTCTTCTCGATAGCAACCTCGAGCTCGTGCTTCTTCACTTCTTCAGCTACGTGATCAGCGTCGAGAGCGATCGGGCTCATAGCAGCTACCTGCATGGAGATACCGTGAACGGTCTCTTGCTCACTACCCTCAGCAGCAGCAACGAGCGAGCTCAGTTTGTTACCAAGGTGGTTGTAAGCATCTACTACCGGTGCTTCGAGGCAAGCGTAGTCAGCGAGCTCCATCTTCTCACCCGTCACGCCGGAGCGCTCGGTGATGATCTCAGCAACGGTGAAGTTACCGATCTTGAGGTTCTTGAGCTCCTCCTGGCTCTGCACTTTGTTATCGAGCGCAGCGTCCAGAATCAACTTAACCATGCCTACGAAGTCCTCGTTCTTAGCCACGAAGTCGGTCTCGCACTTCACGCCAACGATAGCGCCGAAGTTACCTTTAACCTTTGCCAGCACGCAACCTTCGGAAGCCTCACGGTCGCTACGTTTTGCTGCGATAGCCTGTCCGCGCTTACGGAGCAGGTCCTTCGCAACCTCGAAATCGCCGTTAGCCTCTTCGAGTGCTTTCTTGACGTCCATCATACCTGCGCCTGTGATGTCGCGCAGTTTCTTGATATCAGCTAATGTTACAGCCATAATTCTAAAATTTTAAATTTGAAATTTGAAATCCTAAATTATTCTGCCTCTGCAGGAGCAGCAGCCTCTGCTACTTTCTCTGCCTCTGCTTTCGGAGCAGCTTTGCGGATACGTTGACGACGCTCCTTCGGTGCCGGTGCCTCAGTAGCAGCCTGCTCAGCCGAAGCCTCTTCGTCAGCCTTCTCTACTTTGCGCTCTTCGAGACCCTCCTTGATAGCATCGCATACAGCGGTGAGGATGAGGTCGATAGCCTTGGTAGCATCATCGTTTGCAGGAATAACGAAATCAATGTTGTTCGGGTTCGAGTTCGTATCAACGATAGCGAATACAGGAATTCCCAGACGGTTAGCCTCGGCAACAGCGATCTTCTCCTTGATCACGTCTACTACGAACACAGCGCTCGGCAGACGGGTCATGTCGGCGATAGAGCCAAGGTTCTTCTCGAGTTTCTCGCGCTGACGTGCGATTTGCAGTTTCTCACGCTTCGAAACGTTGTCCAGCGTACCATCGGTCGTCATCTTGTCGATCTGGCTCATTTTCTTCACAGCCTTGCGGATGGTCGGGAAGTTGGTGAGCATACCACCTGCCCAGCGCTCAGTGATGTACGGCATGCCTACTTCCTGTGCATGAGCTGCGATGACTTCCTGTGCCTGTTTCTTCGTACCAACGAAGAGCACCTTACGGCCGCTGCGAGCCAAGTTCTTCAATGCCTCTGCAGCCTCGTCAATCTTAACGACGGTCTTGTTGAGGTCGATGATGTGAATACCGTTGCGCTCCATGTAGATGTACGGAGCCATAGCCGGGTTCCATTTGCGTTTGAGGTGGCCAAAGTGTGCACCAGCCTCGAGAAGTTGATCAAAATTTGTTCTCACAATAATAATGAATTAAAAATTAAAAATTAAAAATTAATTATCTCCTTATACGATCATGTAGTATTCACGCGCGCACGTTCATCATTTATACGCACGCATAGGAACAAGAGTTCACTATTTACTAAACAATCGCAATCGAGAGGTAATTCTTAATTCTTAATTTTAAATTTTTAATTAAGACAAGAAGTCCTCTCGATTTGGAGTTGTACGTATTAACGTTTACTGAACTGGAAGTGCTTACGAGCCTTCGGCTGACCCGGTTTCTTACGCTCAACCTCACGAGCGTCACGAGTCATGAAGCCTTCTGCCTTCAGTGCAGCCTTGTCTTCCGGATTGATTTTCACCAATGCGCGAGCGATAGCGAGACGGAGTGCCTCTGCCTGGCCTTTGAAGCCACCGCCATCAAGGGTAACCTTGATATCGTACTTCTCAGCAACACCGAGTTTGTTCAGCGGCTGGAGAACGATATAGCGCAGAATAGAAGACGGGAAATAAGTCTCGATGTCACGGCCGTTGATCACGATCTTGCCGGCACCTTCATTTACGTAAACGCGAGCTACTGCCTCTTTACGACGTCCTAATGCATTAACTGTTTCCATGTACTTCTATTATTTGAGGGTGTTAATATCAATGTTTTTCGGTTGTTGAGCCTGCATGTTGTGCTCAGCGCCTGCAAAAATGTACAGGTTAGCGATCTGCTTCGAACCCAGACGGTTCTTCGGAAGCATACCTTTCACTACTTTGCGAACGAGTTTGTCAGCGCCCTTAGCCATCAAGTCAGCCGGGGTGAACTCACGCTGGCCACCCGGGAAACCGGTGTAGCGAACGTATACGCGGTCGTTCCATTTGTTACCTGTCAGCTGCACTTTGTCAGCGTTGATGATGATTACGTTGTCACCACAGTCCACGTTCGGAGTGTAGGACGGTTTGTACTTACCACGCAGCAATTTAGCTACCTTGGAAGCCATTCGGCCCAGAATCTGGCCCTCAGCGTCAACAACGACCCACTCTTTCTTAGCGGTCTCTTTGTTTACATTCGCTGTCTTAAAAGAATTGTATTCCATTAATTTTGTTTGTTTTAGGCTTGGCCGACAGACATCATTTACGATTTACGATTTACAAATGTACAATGTACGATTTCACGTTAATCCACTGCCCAGCCAGGCGATTAATATGTGTTTATTTAATGCTTTTATATGCGCGTGTCGATGCTATCGACCGCAAAAAGCGTGCAAAGTTACTACTTTTTTTTGAATTGACCAAATATTTCGGCATTTTTTTTGCAAAAAAGTGCATTTTCTTGTGTATGTGAGATTATTTTTGTACTTTTGTAGCCAAAACTTGTACCTCCGGTGGAAATTTTGGCGATGTTTCTGCTGTTAGTTTTTTCGGCTTGTACCTCCGGTGGTTTCCTTCGCCATTAACCATTAGCCCATTCGCCTTTATATGGCTGTTAGGGGGTATCTTCGATATTTTATATGGTTATCTTCCTCATTTGTGGGGGCGCGGCGGCGAAATCTGCAATTTTTCGCGGTTTCACCAAACCGGAGCCATCTACCTTCAATAAAGAAATAGCAGAAATGCACAAATTATACAAATAATTTACGTGCGTGGTCGAAAAAAGTGTGTGTTTACAAAAAAAAATCGACTAAATTCTTGCGTATTTGAAAAAAAAGCAGTAATTTTGCACCATCTAACGGACAAATTTTAACAAAATCTGTCCTTTACAAAGGTCAAATACACGAAGAAACTGTCCTTTGAATCGGACAAAAATCAACAAAAGATTATGGATACACTTATTAAAAAACATGACAGATGGTGGGATATAACACCGATGGAGATTGTACGGAAATGGGCACAGAGTATCAATTGGGAAGCCAGGTTACTATCCATACGCGGTCCTAAAGGTGTCGGTAAATCTACGATGATGCGGCAGTACATCAAGCAGCACTATGCATACATGGATAGACAAGTGTTGTACGTGTCGTGCGACGATGCGTACTTCTCAACGCATAGCCTGTTAGACTTGGCCGAGCAGTTCTACTTGAGTGGTGGTAAGCATCTATTCATCGACGAGATCCATAAATACGACAACTGGAGCCGGGAAATCAAAGAGATTTACGACAGTTATCCAACGATGAAGATAGTGATTAGTGGAAGCAGCCTGCTGAGTATGATGGAAGGTGATTCGGACTTGAGCAGACGGTGTATCAACCATGATATCCAAGGTTTGAGTTTCCGGGAGTTCCTGCATTTCTACAAAGGAATTGAGATACCGGTATATCCGTTGGAAGACATACTGACAAACCCGGCTCTGCTGATTCAGGAGATGAATAAGAAAGGCAGACCGGTGGCGCTGTTCCATGAGTACTTGCAGTATGGCTATTATCCTTATTACTTAGACAACGAGACGGATTATTATTTGGCGATTCAGCAAGTGGTGAACCACACGATAGATAGCGAGCTGACGAAGATATGCAAGGTGGATATAGGTAATACGCGGAAGATCAAAGCGTTGATGACGATGCTATGCGCGAGTGAGCCGTATCAGGTGGATATTTCGAAGTTGTCGGTGCAGAGCGGCCTGAAACGGGAAACTGTGGTGGCTTATCTGAACTATATGGGTAAGGCGAAATTGCTACAATTGCTGTACTGCGATTTAGTGAATGCAAAACGGATGCAGAAACCGGACAAAATATACATCGACAATCCGAACATGTTGTATGCTTGGGCGACGACACCGGTGAAGATCGGCACGGCGAGGGAGACGTTTGTTGTGAACCAGTTAGCGGCGAAGCATGTAGTGGAGTTCGGTAAGCAGCAAGGCGACTTTAAAATAGATGGGAAATACACGATAGAGGTTGGAGGTGAGGATAAGGACTTCAGTCAAATAGCGAACGTGCCGAACTCGTATGTGCTGGCTGATAATCTGGAGACAGCGATAGGGCATAAATTGCCGATTTGGGTTGTGGGATTCTTGTATTAGTTGAGAAAATACAGATATTATTCACTTCTCTGCCGTAATTTGGCACTCTGAAACACTATCTTTGCAGCGCAAACCAAAAATAACAACTTATGAAAGACTTTGTAGCAATAGATTTTGAGACTGCGAATTTTGAGCAATCGAGTATCTGCTCAACGTCGCCCCGATCCTCGAAGACCAAGCCGAATTCTCCGTTGAACTACTCAAAACGCTAACGGACTAACCCTTGTAAATAAAAATAGAAAAAGCGCCACGAGGGCGCTTTTTCCTTGCATGAGCCATTAGCCAATAGCCATTAGCCATTACCCTTGCGGGTGCTCGGCGTCGTACGCTGCGGCGCAGACGGACCAGAGGTAACTCTTCATGGTCTTTTTGCCGTTCGCAGAGTCCTTCTGCGCGAGGAACGCTGCCTGGTCGGACGATGCGTACTCGAGGCTGTCCTTACGAGCAGCGACTGCAGCTGCGACAGCGGCGAAGCGTACGCGGAGACGCATCTCCTTGGTAGTCACCGGAGTCGAGCGGGTTACGGAACTCAGGCCGCGCATGTAGAGGCGGGAGCAATCCGGGTTGGTGGTTTCGGCTACACGGTGGGTTGCCAGGATCATCTTCTGGTCACCGGCGTGTTGCGAC
>CACZZL010000016.1 GCA_902785605.1 uncultured Bacteroidales bacterium | reverse complement strand
AGTGTGACGGCCACCTTCCTCTTTCTTCAAGATATAAACGGAAGCCTTGAACTCGCTGTACGGTTTTACGCAACCCGGGTGGGTCAATACCATACCACGCTTAACCTCGTCTTTGTCGATACCACGGAGGAGCAGACCTACGTTATCACCTGCCTCACCTTGATCGAGGAGTTTACGGAACATCTCAACGCCGGTAACAACGCTCTTCTTGCCCTCAGAACCGAGGCCGATGAGCTGAACTTCGTCACCCACTTTGATGACACCGGTCTCGATACGACCAGTTGCAACAGTTCCACGACCGGTGATCGAGAATACGTCCTCAACCGGCATCAGGAACGGTTTGTCAACGGCACGTACCGGCAGCTGGATCCAGTTGTCGCAAGCGTCCATCAACTCCAGAACTTTCTCCTCCCACTCAGGAACACCGTTCAGTGCACCAAGAGCAGAACCGCGGATAACCGGGGTGTTGTCACCGTCGAACTCATAGAAGCTCAACAGCTCACGCATCTCCATCTCAACGAGGTCGAGCATCTCCGGATCGTCCACCATATCGCACTTGTTCATGAATACAACCAGGCGCGGTACGTTCACTTGGCGAGCCAAGAGGATGTGCTCACGAGTCTGAGGCATCGGACCGTCAGTAGCAGCTACTACGATGATAGCACCGTCCATCTGAGCGGCACCAGTAACCATGTTCTTTACATAGTCAGCGTGGCCCGGGCAGTCTACGTGAGCGTAGTGACGGTTAGCCGTCTGGTACTCAACGTGAGCGGTGTTAATAGTAATACCACGCTCCTTCTCTTCCGGAGCATTGTCGATAGAGTCGAACGAACGGAGCTCAGACAGACCTTTCTTTGCCAAAACGGTAGTGATGGCTGCGGTCAGAGTGGTTTTTCCGTGGTCAACGTGACCGATGGTACCGATGTTAACGTGCGGTTTCGAACGGTCAAATTTTTCTTTTGCCATAGTAATTCTTTAATTTTTTATTAACGTTAATAAACAATAAAATTGTTTGTATTAATTCTTAATTTCAAAAAAGGTCGGTCAATGTTTGACCGTTGACCAACCTTAATTTCTCTCTGGTGACCAGAGTTCGCGCAGTTAGCGCGATCAGAGCTGCTTCCGAGAGTTGAACTCGGGACCTCATCCTTACCAAGGATGCGCTCTACCACTGAGCTAAAGCAGCATAAGAGCGAAAGACGGGACTCAAACCCGCGACCCCCAGCTTGGAAGGCTAGTGCTCTATCGACTGAGCTACTTTCGCGGAGAATTGCAGCTTTGTCGCGCAATTGTGTGGGTGCGGATGGATTCGAACCACCGAAGTCGAAGACAGCAGATTTACAGTCTGCCCCATTTGGCCACTCTGGAACACACCCGAATTTCAAAGATCTTGGAGCCTCTAGTCGGACTCGAACCAACGACCGCTGGATTACAAATCTAGTGCTCTACCAACTGAGCTATAGAGGCATTTTATTCGCTTCTTATCTCACCGTGTCGAGACACTTCCGACGAAAAAGCGTGCAAAGGTACTGCTTTTTTTTGAATTGACAAAATATTTTTACAAAAAAATGCAAAAAAAATGCAATTTTGCCATTTTGCGTTACCAATTTGCCCTTTTTCAACATCCCTACGCGTGCATGCGCGCACTATGCGCTGTTCCTAATATATATATACGAAAAAAGCACCGCCGAAGCGATGCTTTCCTTACTTTAGCCATTAGCCATTACTTTACCCTTGCGGGTACTCCGCATAAGAGAGCATAGATCCCTTCCCGAAAAACCGAAGAGACGGCGAAGCAGTTAATGGCGAGGGAAACCACCGGGTAGAAGCAAAAAAAAACTAACATATGCAAAAAAAACGTCCAAATCTTGCAGATTTGAATAATTTGTTGTACCTTTGCAGTCGAAATGCCGGAAATCGTATTACATTACATCTGGGAGCATTGTCTGTGGGCAGGGTTTGAGCAACGGACAACGGACGGACGGAGCGTGGAGATACTCTCTGTAGGGGAGCACAACCGCGATGCGGGTCCGGACTACAGTCATGCGCGGGTGCGGATAGACGGTAAGGAATGGGTCGGTAACATCGAGCTGCACGTGTGTGCAACGGATTGGGTCAAGCACCGTCATCATCTGGACAAGGCGTACGACAGTGTGATCCTGCATGTGGTTCGGACGGCAGACAAGCCGGTGTATAACTCACGGGGTGAGTTGGTGCCGCAGTGTGAGTTGCAGTACCCGAGTGATCAGGACTATTTGAGCCGGTTGTTTGAGAGCGCGCAACAGATGGACAGTGCGTTCATGCGTATCGGTTGTGCCGAGCAGTTAGTGCGTGACCCGGCGATGCTGAGTGAAGGTTGGCGGCGCACGTTGCTGCGCAAAAGGCTGGAGTGCAAACGGGCATCGATCGAGCGGTTGTTGGAGATCACCAAAGGGAGTTGGGAGCATGCGCTCTATATCTCATTAGCAAGGAATTTCGGTTTTCACACGAACAGTCTGCCATTTGAGCAGTTGGCGATTAACACGCCCCTATCCTACTTGCAGAAACACCGCAATAACCTGTTTCAGTTGACTGCCCTGCTGATGGGACAAGCCGGCGGTTTAGAACCGAACAGTTTTTGCCATGCGGATGACCGGGAAGCGCTCGCCAAGGAGTATGCGTTCTTGCGGACCAAGTTCGGCTTGAGTCCGATGGACGGGAGTATATGGAAACATGCGCGGCTACGTCCGCAGAACAGTCCCGAGTTGCGTATTCGGCAGTTTGCACAGCTGCTCTATCAGTCCGAGTCGCTGCTGAGTAAGATTTTGGACAAGCAGGATTTGAACGAGTTGGAGAAGCTGTTCGTGGTCGATAAGATAGGCAAGGCCAGTATTGATATATTGCTGATTAATACTGTTATTCCTTATAAATACGCATACGCGCGTTACCGGAACCATGCGCAGCAGGCGGAGGAGGCCTTGGCGCTCATGGAGCGGATTGCACCGGAGAACAACACGATCATTCGCCAATGGCGTATATTAGGTCAAGAGGTGAAGAACGCCGCTGATTCGCAAGCATTGCTTCACCTCTATCAGAATTATTGCCAGCACCACGAGTGTATCAACTGCGAGGTGGGCTATCAAATTTTCCAAGACAAACAGTTACGCTTGTTCTGAATCACATGCGCTCGGGCATTTCGATGCCGAGCAGGGACATGGAGGAGCAGAGCACTTTCGCTACGTTCTTTGCCAGCAGCAGGCGGAGGGCCCGTTTGGACGCATCCGGTTCGTTGAGGATGCTTAAGTCGTGGTAGAACGAGTTGAAATCGCACGCCAGCGCGTAAGCGTAGTTACAGATGACGGCCGGGGAGAAATCGTTACCGGCCGTGCGGACGATCGCCGGGTACTCCGTGAGGCGCTGAATGAGCTGGAGCTCCTTGGGATCAAGACCCGTAACCTGTAACCCGTAACCCGTAACCGCTCCCTCCGCTTTGCGGAGGACGGATTGAATACGGGCGTAGGTGTACTGGATGAAGGGACCGGTGTTGCCGTTGAAATCGATTGACTCGGCGGGGTTGAAGAGCATGTTCTTACGCGGGTCCACCTTCAAGATGAAGTACTTGAGTGCACCGAGTCCTACCATCCGTGCGACTTCGTCGCATTGGACATTGGACATTGTAGATTGGTCATTTTTCTGGAGATAGATCTCGCGGGCATCTTCGACCATCTTATCCATGAGGTCATCGGCATCGACGACCGTACCTTCACGCGATTTCATCTTACCGTTCGGCAGTTCGACCATGCCGTAGGAGAAATGGACGAGTTCCTTGCCGAAGGGGAATCCGAGGCGGTCAAGGAGGATAGAGAGCACCTTGAAGTGGTACTCCTGCTCGTTGCCGACGACATAGACCATCTTATCGATCGGATAGTCTTGGAACCGCAGTTTGGCGGTGCCTATGTCCTGGGTCATATAGACGGAGGTGCCGTCCGAACGGAGCAGCAGTTTCTCGTCGAGCCCGTCCTTGGTGAGGTCTGCCCAAACGGAGCCGTCTTCGCGGCGGTAGAACTGACCGGACGCGAGTCCTTTCTCCACTTCGGACTTACCCTCGAGGTAGGTGTTGGACTCGTAGTAGATCTTATCGAACGACACACCCATGCGGCGGTAGGTCTCGTCGAAGCCGGCATAGACCCATTCGTTCATGCGTGCCCAGAGCGCGCGTACCTCGGGGTCGTTGGCTTCCCATTTCCGGAGCATCTCCTGCGCCTCGCGCATGAGGGGTGCTTCGCGTTTGGCGGTCTCTTCGTCGAGGCCGTTGGCCATGAGCTCGGCTATCTGCGCTTTGTACTCCTTGTCGAAACGGACGTAGTAGTCCCCGATGAGGTGATCGCCTTTCTTACCGGAGGACTCGGGTGTCTCGCCGTTGCCGAATTTCAGCCACGCGAGCATGGATTTGCAGATATGGATTCCGCGGTCGTTGACGATATTGGTCTTGACGACGCGCCATCCGTTGGCTTCCTGGATACGCGCGATGGAGTAACCGAGGAGGTTGTTGCGGACGTGGCCGAGGTGCAAAGGCTTATTGGTGTTGGGCGAGGAGTACTCGACCATCATGAGCTGATGACGATCGGGCTGCTGACCGTAGTGAGCGTCCGCATCGATGGCCTCGAGTTGGTGAACCCAGAAGGTGTCGTCGATAACGAGGTTGAGGAAGCCCTGTACGGCGTTAAAACGAGCTATCAGCCCTTCACCCTTCGCCATTAGCCATTCGCCGATCTCGGTAGCCACCTGAGCAGGGGCTTTGCGGGCGAGTTTGACGAAGGGGAAGACGACGAGGGTGATGTTGCCTTCGAACTCCGGACGGGTTTTTTGCAACTGGATCTGCTCGTCGGTTGCATCGACGTCATAAAGCGCCTTAACAGCGGATTTAGTCAAAAAAGAAATATGCTGTTCTAATGTCATTGTTGATTATAGCTTTGGATATTTGCGAGAGAGGCTCTCGAGTTTGAGTTGTACGACACCGAGGAGTGCTTCGGAGAAGATGCCGCCGCTCATCTTGCTGGTACCGAGGACACGGTTGACGAAGATGATAGGTACCTCTTTGACCTTGGCTCCGCACTGGAGGGCAGTGAACTTCATCTCGATCTGGAACGCATAGCCTTTGAAACGGATCTTGTCCAGTTCGATGGTCTCGAGCAGGTGCCGTTTGTAGCACACGAAACCGGCTGTGGTGTCGTGGATGCGGATATCGAGGACGGTGCGTACGTACTGGGATGCGAAGTAGGACATGAGCACGCGCCCCATGGGCCAGTTGACGACGTTGACACCGGTGACATAACGGCTACCGATAGCGAGGTCCGCTCCGCCGTTGGCACACGCATCGTAGAGCTTGAGCAGGTCCTGCGGGTTGTGCGAGAAGTCCGCATCCATCTCGAAGATGTAATCGGCCTTGTGCTCGATGGCCCACTTGAAGCCGGTGATATACGCCGTGCCGAGGCCCAGTTTGCCGGAGCGCTCGACGAGGAAGACGCGGTTCTTGAACTTACCCGCCATCAGGTTCTTGACGATAGCAGCGGTGCCGTCGGGCGAACCGTCGTCGATGACGAGCACGTTAAACTCCAGCGGTAACTCCATCACAGCGGTGATGATGGCTTCGATATTTTCCTTTTCGTTGTAGGTCGGAATAATAACTAAACGTTCCATATCTAATTGGTCATTTGTCATTGGTTATTGGTCATTTCGATCATCTGATCGTTGAGGGCATAAACAGGGCTGGGGACGGTGCGCTCGAGGGGTTTGAGGAAGATATCCTGTCCGGGGATGATCTCTATCTCCTCAAGGTAGGAAGCGACGGTGTCGAAGGCGACCTCGGGGTCGTTGTTCTCGAGCGAGAGGTGACAGAGCCAGACGTTGCGCAGTTCGGGGTGCCAGTTACGCTCCAGCAGTTCGCCGCACACATCGTTCGATTGGTGTCCGCGGGGGCTGAGGATACGCTCCTTGAGGTAAGTGGGATACGGTCCGTTGAGCAACATATGCTCGTCGTGGTTGGCCTCGATGACGAGGTGGTTGGCCGTACGGATATAGGCCTCCATGTCGGGGTTGACGGATCCGCAGTCGGTCATGAGCACAAAACGCTGTCCGAGGTAGTCGATGCAGTAACCGAGGCAGTCGGTCGAGTCGTGCTCAATGCCGAAGGTGTTGATGCGCATGCCGAACAGTTCCCACTCTTCCCCTTTGTTGAAATAACGCCGGCTGGTCCGCAGTTTCTCCCGCACACCGTAGTTCCGGTCAATACCCTCGTGGATGGCTGCGGTGGTGTAGATCGGCAGGCGGACGCGTTCGCCGAGGGTGCCTACGGCACGGATATGGTCGGCGTGGTCGTGGGTGATGAGCACACCCATGATGTTCTGGAAATCCAGGCCCATCTCGCGCAGGTACTTCTGTATCGAACGCGCCGAGATGCCCGCGTCAATGAGTATTCCCCGTTGACGTGTGCCGAGGTAGTAGCAGTTTCCGCTACTTCCGCTGGCAAAGCACCTAAATATGAGTCCGTTTTCCTCCATAGTATCAAAAAATCGTGCAAAGGTACAAAAAAATTTTGATATATCAAAATAATTTAGTAATTTTGCGCAAAATTTCTTGTGATATGACAGTTTTAGAGCGTTTGGCAGCGCTGCGTGCGCTGATGAAAGAGAACGGAGTAAGCGTGTATGTGGTACCGGGAAACGACCCGCACGCGAGTGAATATATGGCCAGCCATTGGTGCGAGATGCAGTGGTTGAGCGGTTTCAACGGCGAAGCCGGCACGATGGTAGTGACGATGGACCGGGCGCTGCTGTGGACCGATAGCCGGTACTACCTGCAGGCCGGCATTGAGCTGAAGGACAGCACGATCGAGTTGATGCGGGAGAGCGATGTGGATTGTCCATCCATCACAGAATGGATCTGTGATCAATGTACAATGAACAATGTACAATGTACAAAGGTTGGTGTGAATCCTGAGATGTTCAGCGTGAATGATTTCAAGGAGTGGAAAGAGAAGTTTTCAGAAGCAGGGATGGAGGTGAAGAGCATTGATCTCATCAAGCCGATCTGGACGGAGGGTCGTCCGGCTATCCCGCAGGATAAGCTGTATCCCTACTCTGCGGATTTTGCAGGAGAGACGGTGGAGAGCAAGCTCGCGCGGATGCGCAAGCTTGCAGGCGAAAGGGTAAAGGTTAAAGGCGAAGGGTGGGCCATGATCATCTCCGCGCTGGATGAGATTGCGTGGTTGCTCAATATCCGCGGAAACGATGTGGAGTACAACCCGGTAGTGATTAGTTATGTAGTACTGGAGGCGGATAAGTGCACGCTGTTTGTGGATGCAAACAAGGTGGATACGATGGCGCAGAACTATTTGGATTTCAACAATATAGACATTAAGCCTTATGAGGCGGTCTTCGATTACATCGCAAGCCTCAGTGGTACCGTGCTGTACGACGGTGCTCGCGTCAATGAAGCGCTCTTTGAAGCGATCCCGGAAGGATGCAAGAAGGTGAATACCAAATCGGTCATTCTCATCGACAAAGCGAAGAAGAATGCGGTGGAGCTGGAAGGAGAACGGATAGCGATGCGGCAAGATGCGGCTGCGCTGACAAGGTTCTTTAAGTGGCTGGAAGAACTAAAGGCGAATGGCGAATGGTTAACGGCGAATGGCAAGTTGACCGAGTGGGATTTGATGGAGAAGTTGCATGAGTTCCGGATGATGGGTGAGAACTTCGTGGAGGAGAGTTTCGGTACGATTGCGGGATACAACGGCAACGGTGCTATTGTGCATTATGCCGCCACGAAGGACCAGTGCGCCGAGGTGAAGCCGGAAGGTATGCTGCTGCTGGATAGCGGCGGTCAGTACCTGGACGGCACGACGGATATCACGCGTACAGTGTGGCTCGGCGGACGGATCCCGCAGCAGGCTAAATTGGATTACACATACGTGCTCAAAGGACACATCGCCCTCCAACGCGCACGTTTCCCGCGCGGCACAAGAGGCAATCAACTTGACGCGCTCGCCAAACAGTACATGTGGGAAGCGGGTATCACGTTCGGTCACGGTACGGGGCACGGTGTCGGCCATTTCTTAGGCTGCCATGAGGGTCCGCAGAACGTGCGTACGGACAATAACCCGACCGCATTGGAAGTGGGTCATATCATCTCCGATGAGCCGGGTATTTATCGTACCGATAAATGGGGTATTCGTACGGAGAACCTGATCACGGTCATTCCCGCCAAGCCGACGAAGGCAACGACGACGGAAGACGAGTGGCTGCAGTTCGAGACGCTGACGCTCTGTTTCTACGACACGAATCTGATCGAGATGAGCCTGATGACGGAGGACGAGATCGATTGGATCAACGCGTACCACGTACGGGTGTACAAAGAAACAGCCCCGTTGCTGAATGCAGACGAGGCTAAGTTCCTTGCACGCAAGTGCGCGGCGATAGAGTTATAGGGGTTACGGGTTACCGGTTACCGGTTACAGGAGCTCTACCGAGCGGTTCACGAACTTCGCGAGCGCTTCGCCTTTCAGTTGACCACTTGCGAGCAGCGCGATGTCGATGAGTTGTTTAAGACGCTCATCTTCGTTCGCCAAGGAATAGACCGTTTTAACGACGGTCTCTTTCTTTCCGTCATTCTCAACTTCCTCGTTCACCTGTTCGCTCGTCTCTTTGCCCACTAACTCTTGAATGAGCGGATGCGCGGTGTTGATGACGAGGTTGTAGGAGTCGGGCATGGAGCCGTAGAAGGACATGCCTTGCTGGTGGGCGGACATCTCTTTCATTCGGCGCATGAACTCGTTCTGGGTCAGGAAGACGGGCAGGGCGTCGGCTGCAGCGGCTTCGGTTGTGACATTGTACCGCAGTTTGTCTTCCGCAGACGGCAGCAGGGCTTCGAAGGCCTTACGCAGACCCTCTTTCTGCTCGTCGGTGTAGGTATCCTGGGCCGTATCCTCTTTGCGAATCAGGTTCTCGATGGTGTCGGAGTCGATTCGTACGAAACGGAGGTGTTCGCGTTTCTGCTCGGCCTGGGACATGCAGTGCACGTCTAACTCACCGTCCATGAGCAGCACATCGTATCCTTTGGCTTTGGCGCGCTCGATATAGGTGTAGTGGGCATCGGGATCGTTGGTATAGAGCAGGACCATGTTTCCGTCCTTATCGACCTGTGATTCACGCACTTTGTCCATGTACTCATCGAGGGTGGCGTAGTCGCCGTTGAGGTTCTTGTAGAGCGCGAACGAGGTGGCTTTCTCGTAGAACTTCTCATCGGTAAGCATGCCGAACTGGATGAACATCTTGATGTCGTCCCATTTCTTGGCGAAGTCG
The DNA here is from genome assembly GCA_902785605.1 of uncultured Bacteroidales bacterium. Classification (GTDB taxonomy): domain Bacteria; phylum Bacteroidota; class Bacteroidia; order Bacteroidales; family Paludibacteraceae; genus Colicola. The sequence continues at coordinate 53,161 of CACZZL010000016.1, read as the reverse complement.
TCCTTGTCGGCTTTGTAGAGTTCAGCCAGTTTGTCCGCGACCTTCTTGGTGATGTATCCGCTAATTTTCTTGACGTTGTTATCCGACTGCAGGTACGAACGGCTGACGTTGAGCGGGATGTCCGGGCTGTCGATGACACCATGGAGCAGGGTCAGGTACTCCGGCACGATGTTTTCGATTTCGTCGGTGACGTAGACCTGGTTGCAGTAGAGCTGGATCTTGTTACGGTGCACGTCAAGGTTGGACTTGATCTTCGGGAAATAGAGGATACCGGTGAGGTTGAAGGGGTAGTCCACGTTGAGGTGGATGTGGAAGAGCGGTTCGTCGAGCTGCATGGGGTACAGTTCGTGGTAGAAGTGGTCGTAGTCCTCTTCGGTCAGATCCGCAGGCTTACGGGTCCAAGCAGGCGTCGTATCGTTGATGATGTTCTCCTCATCGAGTTCGACTTGCTTGCCGTCTTTCCATTCTTTGCGCTTGCCGAAAGCTATTTCGACGGGCAGGAACTTACAGTATTTTTTCAAAAGCCCTTCGATGGTAGCATCCTCAAGGTACTGGCTAAACTCGTCGTCGATATGGAGGACGATGTCGGTGCCTCGTTCGGATTTGATGGTGTCCTCCATCGTGTACTCGGGCGAGCCTTCGCAGGACCAGTGTACGGCTTTCGCGTCTTCCTTGTAGGACTGGCTAAAGATTTCCACTTTCTTGGAGACCATGAAGGCGGAATAGAATCCGAGGCCGAAATGGCCGATGATGGCTTCGGCTTTGTCCTTGTATTGGTTAAGGAACTCCTCCGCGCCGGAGAAAGCAATTTGGTTGATGTACTTATCCACTTCTTCGGCGGTCATGCCGATTCCGTGATCGGAGACGGTGAGTGTTTTCTTTTCCTTATCAATAGTCACGCGCACACGCGTATCACCCAGGTCGCCCTTCACTTCGCCGACGGACGAGAGCGTTTTGAGTTTGGACGTAGCATCGACGGCATTGGAGATCAGTTCGCGGAGGAAGATCTCGTGGTCGGAATACAAAAATTTCTTAATGACGGGGAAGATGTTATCTGACGTTACCCCAATATTACCTTTGCTCATATTATTTTTGATTTTTGATTTCTGATTTTTGATTTACAATTTATGTGCCAAGCAGAAAATTCTGCCAAAATGTCAGTTTTTCTTGCACATGTCAAAAAAAAGCAGTAATTTTGCAGCCACTTTGTGAATTATGAACGAGTTTTTAGAAAAAGAAGAAGCGATATTAAAGATGCTCAAGACCGTGTTTGACCCGGAGATTCCGGTGAACGTGTATGACTTGGGGTTGATTTACGGCATTGAGTTGAAGGACGACGATGTATGTGAGATCACGATGACGCTGACTGCGCCGTCGTGTCCTGCCGGTGATTTTATTGTGGAGGATATTCGTCAGAAAGTAGGTTCGGTCGAAGGGATCAAGGATGTGAATGTGAATTTGGTTTTTGAGCCCGAGTGGACGAAGGACATGATGTCCGAGGAAGCCAAACTGGAGTTAGGCTTCCTATGATTTATGATTTATGATTTTTGATTTATGATCTATTTTTTAAGCGATGCACACTTAGGTAGTCTGGCGATAGAAAGGAGCTGGGCGCACCAGAAGAAGCTCATTGACCTGTTGGAGGAGATGAGTAAGGATGCCGTTTCGATTTATATGATGGGTGATATGTTCGATTTCTGGTTCGAGTATTTCATTCACGACAAGAGCAAACGCCAATATTCCCCGTTCTGCAAGGAATTAAGGAAGTTGGCAAAGAAGGGTATCCATGTTCATATTTTCACGGGCAACCATGATCAGTGGACATTTGGCGGGTTGGGTAATCTGACCGGCGCGGAGGTGCACTATGAGCCTTGTACGATTCAGCGCTACGGTAAATCGATCTACCTGGCACACGGTGACGGCGTGTTACCGAGTGATTGGAAGACGTATTACCCGAAGCGTATACGGCGGAAGATCAAGCGGTTCATTTTTTTGAAGAAAGTGTTCAACAGCCCGTTCCTGCAGTTCTGTTTCCGCTGTCTGCCGCCGAGTTGGGGTAATTATTTCGGTTACAACTGGGCCAAGAAGAGCCGGCTGAAGGAGATTGCGAACCCGTGTCCGTACAAGGGCGAGAACAAGGAAGAGTTGGTACTGTTCGCCAAAGAGCAGGAGAATCAGGGTAATCACCGCGATTATTACATCTTCGGTCACCGGCATATTGAATTGGATCTGCAGATTGCGAGCGGCAGCCGGGTGGTGCTGTTGGGCGACTGTTTCCAACAGTGGACGTATGCGAAGTTGGATAACCACGGGCGATTGAGCCTGCATAATTACGAATTAGGGAATTAGTGAATTAGGGAATTTGGGAAGATGCATACGAGAGAAGAACAATTACAGGCGTTCGGGCGGTTGTTGGATATCATGGACGACCTGAGGGAGAAATGTCCGTGGGACCGCAAGCAGACCTTCGACAGCCTACGGCAGAACACGATTGAGGAGACCTACGAATTGGCGACGGCGATTTCGCGGCACGACATGAACGAGATCAGCAAAGAGCTCGGGGACGTGCTGCTACACGTCGTGTTCTACGCCAAGATGGGAAGTGAGACCGGCGAATTCGATATCGCGGATGTATGTAACCGGATTAGCGATAAATTGATATACCGCCATCCCCATGTATATGGAGAGGTTACGGGTGAGGGGTTACGGGTTACGGGAAAAGTAGAAAACGCTGAAGAGGTGAGTAAGCTGTGGGAGCAGGTGAAGCTCAAGGAGAAAGGCGGGAACAAGACCGTGTTGGGCGGTATACCGGACAGTCTGCCGAGCTTGGTGAAGGCGTATCGGATTCAGGACAAGGTGGCGAATGTGGGGTTCGATTGGGAGAAGAAAGAGGATGTGTGGGCGAAAGTCAAAGAAGAAATCGCAGAGTTCGAAGAAGAAGTAAAGGCGAATGGCGAAAGGGCGAATGGCGAATGTATGGAAGCGGAATTCGGGGATGTATTGTTCGCACTGATTAATGCCGCACGACTCTATAAGATCCGGCCGGATAATGCACTGGAGCAGACGAACCTGAAGTTCATTCGGCGATTCAATTACGTAGAAGCCAAGGCGAAAGAGCAAGGCAAGGAGTTGAAGGACATGACGCTCGCCGAGATGGATGAGCTCTGGAACGAAGCAAAGAATGCGGCATAAAAGACTCGAACTTTCACTCCTCTCGGAACCAGATCCTAAGTCTGGCGCGTCTACCAATTCCGCCAATGCCGCTCGCGTTCGGCAACAAGGTCGTGATGTCGATACCGCTCCGCTAAATCGACGGGACGACTTGTGCCTCCGCTCTCCCCAAAAATTAAAATTTTCGGGGTCCCCAATTGAGGGGTGAGTTAAATTTCGTGCAAAATTACTGCTTTTTTTTGAAATATGCAAGTAAATTCGCAAACTTTTTATCATATTTTGCCAAACGGTGTCAAAATTGTGCACCGACAGACCCCGTCTCCGGTAGCGTATGTGGGGGTGATGGTGGGTGCCGGTACGCGGGATGAGGCGCCGGAAGAGAACGGAATGGCGCATTATATCGAGCACTGTGTTTTCAAGGGCACAGCGCACCATTCGGCCCGTCAGATCATTCAGGCACTGGAAGGTGTGGGAAGCGAAGTGAATGCATACACGACGAAGGAGGAGACCACGTTCTACGCCGCGACGCTGTGCGAGCACGTGCAGTTGAGCTTGCATTTGATTGCGGAGATGGTGCTGGAGCCGAGTTTCAAGAAAGAGGAGACGGACAAGGAGCGAATGGTGATATTGGATGAGATCGAGAGTTACAACGACCAGCCGAGCGAATTGATCTACGATGATTTTGAGGGATTGGTGTTTGCCGGCAGCCCCTTGGCGCAGCCTATCTTAGGCACCAAAAAGACGCTGAAACACCTGTCTTCGAAGCCGGACTACGCAAAGCGGTGGATGGAGCGCAACTACACCCCGGATCGGATGGTGGTGTTCTGTCAGGGCAATGTGAAGCCGGAGCGGTTCTTCCGGTTGGCGGAAAAGGAGTTCGGGGGGATAAAGGCGAGAGGCGAAAGGTTAAAGGCGAAAGGAAGCACTCCGTTTGCCGCAGAGCGGCAGGCGAGTTATAAGAAACATACGCATCAGGTGCATGCGATGTTAGGCGGCAGGGCGTACCCGATCGGTCATGAGGATCAGTTGGGGATGTTTCTGCTGAATAATATCTTAGGCGGCGGAAGCCTGAACAGCCGTCTGAACCTGAGTTTGCGCGAAGCAAAAGGGCTCGTTTATACCGTGGAGTCGACCTACACACCGCTGAGTGACACGGGGTATTGGTGCGTCTATTGGGCGTGTGACCCGGAGGACTACAGCTTGAGTCATTCGCTGGTTCGTAAGGAATTGGACAAGCTGAGGGACACGCCGCTTTCGGACGCGGCGCTGCGTCATGCGTTGGTGCAGTTACGCGGTCAGTTGGCGATCTCTGCGCAGAATCAGGAGAACAGTGCGTTGAGTTTGGCCAAGTCCGTTTTGTACCGCGGTTATGCCCCGGAATGGGAAGAGACGATGCGAAAGATTGAACAAACGGATGCCCGTCGGTTGCAACAAATTGCACAAGAGTTGTTCGAAGTCTCGAATACTTACATTTTGACATATGAATGACGACAAAAATGTCAAAAATGTAAGAAAAACTGATAATTTTCAAGAATTTTAGCATTTTTTGGCCAAAATATTTGGTCATATCAAAAAAAAGTCGTACCTTTGTGCGATTTTTCGTATTATACGCGTACGTAAACATTAATAAAATATATATAATAACAAACAATGAAAAAGATTTTTACACTTTTGTTTCTTGTTGCGCTCAGCTTAGGCATCTACGCTGATCAGCAAGTAAGCGGTGTGGTAGTAGACGGCAAGGGTGAGGCGATTATCGGTGCCAGCATCCAGGCCAAGGGTACCACACAAGGTACGATCTCGGACATTGACGGTTCGTTCGAGATGAGCGTATCGGAGTCTGTGAAGACGCTGATCGTTAGTTTTGTGGGAATGGCCACCCAAGAGGTAGCTGTGGGTAAGAACCTGCGCATTGTGCTGCAGGAGAACAGCGAGGTTATTCAAGAGGTCGTTGTGACCGGTTACGGTAACGTCAGCAAAGGATCGTTTGCGGGATCGGCTCAGGCGGTGAACGCGGATGATATCGAGAAGAAGAGTCCAACCGAGATCTCGAAGGCATTGGCCGGTGAGGTAGCCGGTGTACAGGTTGTGACCACTACGGGTCAGCCGGGTGAAGCAGCGAGTGTACGTATCCGTGGTATCGGTTCGCTCAATGCCAGTTCCGCTCCGTTGTATATCGTGGACGGTGTGCCGTACGAGGCAGCGTATATCTCAACGATTGATCCGGGCGATATCGCGAGCACCACTATTCTGAAGGACGCGACCGCTACGTCTCTGTACGGTAGCCGCGGTGCGAACGGTGTGATCGTGATCACGACCAAGAAAGGTACGTCGGGTGAGCAGGGCCGCATTGATGTCGATATCAAGTACGGTGCCAACATGCGTCTGTTGCCGATGTACGACGTGATCACCGATCCGCAGGAGTTTGTGGAGATGGCATGGATGAGTTTGTATAACGCCAGCTCGCGTGCTACGGAGACCGGTAAGGCTACGGACGCAGGTAACATGCTGTTTGGTCCGAAGGGTATTCCGGAGCCGTATAACCTATGGCAGATCGTGAACCCGGACGGTACGATCAACACGAACCCGACCGGTACGAAGTTGATTGGTAACAACGGTAAGTTCCTGGGCGCAGAAGACGGCATCCAGTACAAACCGGGCATGGACAACCTGTTGAGTTGGCGCGACGCGATCTTCCGCGTTGGTCAGAAGTTCGACGCAACGGTGAAGATCTCCGGCGGTACAGAGAAGACGACGTACTTCACGTCTATCGGTTATTTGAAAGACGAAGGTTACTATATCGGTTCGACTTACGATCGTTTTACGGTACGTAGCAACGTGGACTTCCAGCCGAAGAAATGGTTGAAAGGAAACGTGAACATGGCGTACACCTATTCGGTTCAGAACAGAGCCGGTCAGGGTGACAACATGAACAGCGGTTTCGTGTATGTGAACCAGATGGCACCGGTGTTCCCGGTATTCCTGTATAACGCAGACGGCAGTATTCAGGTGGATCCGAAGACAGGCGGTAATGCGTATGACTACGGTATGTTCGAGGGTTATGGCCGTCCGTTCGGTTCGGGTATCAACCCGGCGGGTTCGCTCCGTTATGACCGTGATAACATCGTTCAGCACTATGTGATGGCCGGTGGTTCGTTGGAGTTCAAGTTGTACAAAGACTTGAAGTTAACGATCAACGCCAACCTGCAGTACCGCGGTGCGAAGGAGTCGGAGTTCACGAACCCCTACTACGGTGATGCAGGCGGTATCGGTCGTATTGCGGTAGAGCAAGACGAGCAGATGTGGATCACAGCACAGCAGTTGTTGGAGTACAACAAGACATTCAACGAGCACTCGATTCGTGCGATGGTCGGTCACGAGACGCAGGTAGCCCGCAGTTCGTGGACCTACGGATCGAAGAGCCACGTAGCGGTACCGGAAGGTGAGAACGCGCTGGAGTTGGGTAACGCCATCCAGAACACGACGATCACTTCGGCCACCAACTCGACGGCATTGGAGTCGTACCTGGCAACGGTATCGTATATCTACAACGAGCGCTACGGTATCACCGGTAACTACCGTGCCGACGGTTCGAGTAAGTTCGCCAAGGGTCACCGTTGGGGTCACTTCGGATCGGTAGGTGCGACGTGGATGTTCACCAACGAGACGTTCATGGAAGGTGCGAAAGATTGGTTGAAAGACGGTAAGTTACGTCTGAGCTGGGGTGTGTTAGGTAACCAAGGCGGTATCTCGACCCAGCTGTTCCAAGACCTGTACTCGGTTGAGTATGTGGACGGTGAGGTTGGTTACGTATGGGCACAGAAGGGTAGTCCGGACCTGACCTGGGAGCGTAGTCAGATCATTGACCTCGGTTTGGAATTCGGTATCAACAAGTACGTAGACGCAGAGATCGACTACTTCTGGAAATACACGGACAACATGTTGTTCTATCGTCCGGTAGCTCCGTCGCTGGGTTACTCGTCGGTACCTATCAACGGTGGTGCGATGCAGAACCAGGGTGTGGAGTTGCAGTTCGACATCCACGCAGTGGATATGCGTAATGTGAAGTTGGATATCCGTGTGAACGGAGCTCACTACTCGCACAAGATCACCAAGTTGCCGGAGTATCTGGAGACGGATGAGGACATGATCATGGCCGGTTCGCTGGCAGTAGGTCACAGCCCGTACGACTGGAACCTGCCGGAGTACGCCGGTATCAACGAGAAGGGTGAAGCGCAGTACGTAGGTTACTACGACCCGAGTCTGGGTGGATTCGGTGGTGCGAACAGCGCTGACAACCTGCAGATCTACGGTCGTTCGGGTAACAACTACGTGGCGAACGTATATGAGTATATGCAGAAATACTACCCGGGCAAGAAAGTGGAGGATGTGCTGGCGACTCAGTTGATCTCCGGTAATGACTCCCGCTACGCAGGTAGTAACTATGTTGGCAAGAGCCGTATTCCGGGTTTTGCCGGTGGTTTCGGAATTGATTTGGAAGTACACGGCTTCTCGCTGTCTGCAACCTGTTCGTACGGTATCGGCGGATACGGATACGATGTGGTTTATGCGGAGTTGATGAACAGTGACAAGATCGGTAAATGTAACTGGCACGTAGATATGCGTAATGCATGGAACTCGCTGATGACGGACGAGCAGAAAGCCGCTGTGGTAGCACAGGGTGTGAACGCTGTTCCGCGTCTGAGCAACGGTGCGGATTTGTATGCGAACATGGCTTCGACCCGTTTCTTGACCAGCCTGTCGTTCCTGAGTCTGAACAACATCCGCGTGGGTTATAAATTCCCGAAGAAATGGATGGAGAAGATCAAGTTCAAATCGATGGACATCTATGTATCGGCTGATAACATCGCATTGGCTTCGGCTCGTCGCGGTTACAACCCGATGGCAAGTTTCACCGGTACATCGGACTCCTATCAGTACACTCCGCTGTCCACAGTTATGGGCGGTATCAAATTCCAATTCTAAAACAAAGGAGGAACGAATATGAAAAATGTATATAGAATAGCAATTGTACTGTTTAGTGCAGCCGTGATGGTATCTTGCGGGGACAGTTTCCTGACCCGTGATCCGTACGGATCGACCATCACACAAGGTCAATACGAGCAACTGGCGAATCAGTTGGAGGGTTCGATGCGCGGTATCTACTCGATGATGTACTCGGTGAGTGATCATGACGCGTTCGGTAAGCGTTCGATCGATATGTACGGTGATCTGATGTGCGGTGATATGGCACTGACGAACTACACCTACGGTTGGTTCTACACGGACGAGCAGGGCCAGGGTCGTACGGGTCGTACGGCATATATCTGGTACTACTACTATAGTATGCTTCACAACGTGAACGCGGTGTTGTTCGCCGCCCAAGGCGGTAACAGCGCTTCGGCTGACAATGTGATCAAGCGTGTCGCTGTATGCGGTCTGCCGAACACGGTGAACACCAAAGGCAGCAGCATCGTGTATTACACGATCGATGCAGCCGGTGACACCTTGGCTACGTACACGGAGACCGAGTCGGAGTTGGCTAACTGCTACGCACAAGCGTTGACGATGCGCGGATACATCTACAGCAACCTGTTGATGCTGTACTGCGAAGTGTCGAAGGATATCAATGATTTCGATACCGAATTGTGTTTCCCGTTGTATAACGAGAACAACATGGAGGCTGCACAACCCTTGGCTACGATGGGTCAGGTATATGCACAGGTAGAGAGCGATTTGACGAACGCGATCGATTATTTCACAGCTTTCTCGGAGGTTCAGCGCGGTTCGAAGTTGGCGGTTGACAAGAGTATAGCAGCCGGTATATTGGCTTACTCGTACCTGAACAAAGGTAAGACGAACGGACACGGTGAGTCGTTCACGAACGCGTACACCAATGCCCGTGACTATGCGCTGTTGGCTATCAGCAGCACGACGGCCACCGTCCTGTCGAGAAACGATCTGCTCGAGACCGGTTTCAACAACATCAACAACAACTCGTGGATGTGGGGTCAGGATGTGACGGTAGAGACAGCTGGCGGTTTGGCTTCGTTCTTCGGTCAGGTGGATATCCACTCGTACAGTTACGCCTGGGCCGGTGACACGAAAGCGATTGACGAGAACCTGTATAACCTGATTCCGGACTACGATGCCCGTAAGGGATGGTTCAACGACGGTTCGGTGAACGCTACGTATAAGTACTGCCCGGACGGTAAGTTCTTCTCGGCTGCTAACCGCTATTCGACCAAGTCGGATGATATTGACCGTGAGTGGTTGAGCGACAACGTGTTCATGCGTATTGAATCGATGTACCTGATTGCGGCCGAGGCCAGCTATCGTCTGAAGAACGACGCCGATGCGATCACATATCTGTGCGCGATCACGGACGAGCGTGTTGCGACCGGTATGGACAGCGAGTACAGCGCCTGGAAGAGTGGTCTGAACCACACCAATCTGTTGGCAGCGATTGAGTATAACTGGCGTGTTGAGATGTGGGGTGAAGGATACGGCCTGCAGACCTTCCGTCGTCTGGCTGCTGAGGTACAGGGTAACACGAAGCGCAAACGCGGTGCTAACCACAGTGCCAATGGAGGAGCTGACATCGAGCCGGGACCGGAGTACACATTCCAGATGCCGAGTTCGGAGAGTTCGTACAACCCGTCTATTAACACGACAACCAATGCCCCGAAGCGGGTTATCATAAAGTAAGCATATTAACTTAAAAAAATGATTCAAGTTATGAAAAAGCAAATTTTGTTCGCAGCCCTGTTAGCAGGTGCAGCATGTTTTGTAGGATGTAAGGGTAACGATCCCGACAAACCTACGGGTGATGTAACCATCACGATTAATCCTCATGAGGTTGTTCTGACCGAGGTTGAGCCGAGTGTTCGTTTGAGCGCAACGCTGAGTCCGGCAGATCCGAGTGCAACCGTTGTATGGAGCAGTAGCGACACAACGATCGCCGTTGTTACCAACCGCGGTGTAGTGGATGCCGTTGCTTACGGTGAGTGCTACATCTACGCTTCTGTAGGTGAGGCGAAGGACTCCTGCCACGTATCGGTTAAGACGTACATGGAGGCTCTTCTGTTCACAGGTGCTTTCGTTGGGGACGCGGATACAACGTATGCGCTGGATCCGGAGACCGGTGAGTACAAAGTAGATACGATCCAGGCATCGTCGGGTGAGACCTACTACGCTTACAAGGCACTGGCTACACTGGATTTGTTCAGCGACGGTTTCTATGTAAACAACTCCGGTCATCTGGACGGTACCGAGCAGGGTGTGATCATTGAGATCCAAGCTCCGATGTACTACGCTACCGCTTATCTGAACAACCGCGACAAAGGTACGCTCTTCTGCTTGGGCGAGTGGGGTGTAACTGACGACATCCAGTACATGAAAGAGGGTCATCCGGGTAAGATCTCGGACGAGGCTGAGTATGTGAACCAGATGAAGCAGTTCGTTGCCGCATACAACGAAAAAGGAGATTACAGCACGTATCTGAAAGCAGCCGGTGAGTTGTTCGAGGGTGCTACCCTGAATTCGTATGAGTACAATGCTGAGGCAGAGGGCTACTACGGCAGCTATATTCCGGATGCAGTATGTGACGAGGCCATCGTGTCTCTGAATAATGTATTCCCTGCTTCGAAGTACATGTGCGGTATCGACTACTGTGTAGCTAAGTACACTCCGCTGGACTACACTTTTGGTATGAAGATTGAGGAGAATGAGGACGAAACGCTCAGTCTCGTTGACGAGGACATTCACTGGAGCGAGCAGATCACTTCGATCTACGGTGAGCTTCCGTCGGCAGACGAGGCAGCTGCTCTCAAGCCGATTCAGGTACCGGTGATCAGCGAGAACCCGGCACTGAAGGCCAGCCTTGAGAAGCAAATGCAAGACAAGAACGTTCGCGTTTTCCGTTTCAAACACTAATCCGAAGTTCTTTGTGAAAGAGGCCGCCTGATATCAGGCGGCTTTTTTCAGTTTTTGACACAAAAAAAGAGAAATATTTGGCAGTTTGATATTTTTTTTGTAACTTTGCAGCCGAAATGCGTAAGGTAGTATCCATCATCTTGTTTGCCGTGTTCAGCATGGGTATGCTGGCTGTTCCGGCGAGTCGTGAGCCGATTGTTCGGATCACGACCGATGGTCGTATGGATACAGTGTGGCTGCACGGCGACGAGCATTGGTCGTACTACGGCGATAAGCCGGAGGCAGATGAGGAGTTGATCCGTCCGTTCAAAGCGCCGCAGCGGGAGTTACGCAGTGCGTATGTACCACGAAAGGGCACGGTGCGGATTCCGGTGGTGTTGGTCAATTTCACGGACCTCAGTTTCACGATAGCGGATCCGGTGGGTCAGTTCGATGATTTGTTCAACGGCAACGGCGGCAGTAACCCGCATGCGACGGGTTCGGTGCGCACGTATTACGAAGCGAGTTCGAACGGTCAGTTGCTGCTGGAGTACGATGTGTTCGGACCGTATAACCTGAGTCATGAGATGGAGTACTACGGCGCCAATAAGTACAACAGCAGCGGTGTGGCGACGAACCATAACATACGCGCCAAGGAGTTAGTGACCGAGGCGGCGCAGTTGGCAGCGGATGCCGGTGTGGATTTCAGTCTGTACGACAACGACAACGACGGCACGGTGGATAACCTGTCCATTGTGGTAGCGGGTTATAACGAGGCGGAAGGCGGCGAAGAGCGTACGATCTGGCCGCACTACAGCGCGATCTCGAACAGTAAGAGTTACAAGGGCAAGTACCTGAGCGGCTACCTGATGATCTCCGAGTACCGCAGCAGCGGTGGTAAGGTGCAGGCGGGTATCGGGACGTACTGCCATGAGTTCGGTCACGCGCTGGGTCTGCCGGACCTGTACGACACGGATAACGGCAAGAACTACACGGTCGGGACTTGGGATGTAATGTGCTCGGGCAGTTACAACAACGACGGTTCTACCCCGCCCTCGTATACGGCTTTTGAGCGGTTTGTGATGGGCTGGTTGACGCCGGAGCAGATCTGTGAATCGGGTATGCGGACGCTGGAGCCGATTGAGAGTGCCAACACGGCATATCTGATTGCCGACGCACCGCATAATATGAAGCCGACCTCGCCGAACCCGAGTGAGTATTTTTTGATTGAGAACCGTCAGTGTGTGGGATGGGATGCCGGTAAGGAGGCCTTGGTCGCCCCGGGTTTGCTCGTTTCGCGCATCACATTCAACCAGACGAACTGGGACTACAACACGTTCAATAACGAGCGTCCGTTGGGTTTTGATATCGTGAGTGCGGGGTATGAGCAGGCGAGCCAGAGTACGGCCGCCGATGTTTTCCCCGGCTCGACGCTGCGCACGTCCTGGGTGCCGACGTTCAACGACGGCAAGAGTCTGGACAGCCTGGCCTTCCGTCAGATTCGTCAGCGAAGCGACCTGTGTATCTCGATGCAGGTAGGCGGTTCGGCCGACGAGATGCTGTCGTTCGAGACCGATGAGTTGGTTATCGAGACGACGTACGACGCTCAGCCTGTTCAGTACGACACGGCTCAAGCTGTGCTGCGAATCCAGGGCATTACCCAAGACTCGCTCTGTCTGACGGTATCGTCCGCGGCCTTCCGGTTCAGTCCGGACCGGGGAGTACAGTGGTTCAGCAACCAAGACACAGCATGGATCCGGGTGCTACCGGACAGTGCTTACAGCCTGCCGATTCAGGTGGTGTTCCTGCCTTCGCGTCAGAACTGCAGTTACAGTTATGCGTATCTGACCGCCGAGACTGCGGATGGTAAGACGGGTACGCTGACGACCTTAGCGGGCCGTTCGCCCCGGCCGACGTATATCACAACACCGGTCATTGACACGGTGACGAACCTGGGGTCCACGTCGTTCAATCTCCTGTGGGAACCGCAAGAGGACGCGGAGGAGTTCTACTACATGCTGTACACGGTGAGTGAAGGCGAGAGCGAAGAGACGGAGACGTTTGATCAGTTCGGTTCGATGGATTCGATTCGTGAGCACGGCTGGGATGCCAATTTCGTCCGTGCGCAGTCGCAAGTGTCGTTGTCCGGTGATGCGGTGCTGTTCACCACAACCGGTCAGTTGATTCAGACCCCGATGTACCTGTACGCGCCGAAGGCGATCATCTTGTGGATCAGCAATAACTACACGCCTACCAGTGCGGAAGAGACGCCGGGAGGCACACTGAGTCTGCTGGGCTCGAGAGACGGGCAGGAATGGGAGAAAGCGGGTAAGCTATCTATTCAGCGGACGACGAAGAACGTCTATCGGACGGTGGAGCTGGACACGACGCGCCAATGGCGGCAGTTCCGTCTGGTCTACACCCACACCGCCGGCAACGGAGGCGTGGCCGTGGATAACTGGAGCGCGGTGTTCGACCGGGATATCCGGTACGTGTATAAGTTGAAGGACTATTACATCGACGGTTCGACGCACGAGATCGTGTTCCGTCAATTGGAGCCCGCGACGACCTATTACTACACGATGCAGGCGTACGAGGCCAAAGGGTGCGATCCGCATTACAGTCCGTTGTGCGAACCGTATGCCGTTCGGACGCGCAGTGCGACGGACAAGCCGCAGTTGGAGGTGATCCGTACCGGCGAAGGACAATTCGATGTCGTGTTCCCCGAGGCGGCCGACGGCCAACATTTCCTTGCCATCTACAGTTCCACGGGCGAACTGTTAGCACGCCTTCGTCCGGCCTATAGTACGGGTCGCATCAGCCTGCCGGCGCTGCCCGTCGGGGAATTGTACTTGCTAAAATACTACTCCGGTTCAATGAGCCGCAAAGATATACAAGCGAAGATATTATCTTACTAACGTAACATACAAACACTGGCCTATGAAAGTTCAATACTTGTTCACAGCCCTGCTGATGGCAGCCATCAGCATTACCGGTCAGGCAAAGCCTTTTCAACCGGTTTATTTCGACGATCCGAATACGGATCTGCAGTCAGCTGCTTTCACCCCTGAACAGCGCAGTTTCTTCGACCGCTACGTGCGTGCCCTGGAGCAGATTGCCCAAGGCGCTTCGGCAGAGGAGTTCTTCGTGATGGAGTACTCGGACAGCGACGATGCGGTAGAGCCGTTATTGGGCAATATCAATTACGACCAAGGCACACCGTATAACAATAAGTGTCCGTACCTGAACGGCGGTCGTGCCGTGACCGGTTGTGTAGCAACGGCCATGGCTCAGGTGATGCGTTATTACCAATATCCTGCTAACGGAACCGGTACGTTCACGTACACCGGTGGTAACGACGGTGCGCGAACCATCAACCTGGAGGACTATCCGTTTGATTGGAATAACATGCTGGAGGAGTACCAGCACGGGTACACAACTAAGCAGGCCGATGCGGTTGCTACGCTGATGCTGGTTTGCGGTGCGTCGCTGAGCATGAACTACTCCAAGGACGGCAGCGGTGCCAATCTGGCCAAGATGGACGGTCTGCTGAAGAACAACTTCGGTTACAGCAAGAACGTGCAGTTCATCAGCACGCTGAACAGTTCGAATCCGGAAGAGACGATTTATTATTGGGGTGAGGACGTAGTACGTCCGGAACTGGCAGCCGGTCACCCGCTTATCTTCGCCGGTTTCCCGGCTATGGGCCAAACGGGTCACTGCTTTGTGATAGACGGCTATAAGGTGATGGACGGTGAGTATTACTACCATGTCAATTGGGGCTGGGGAGGCGTCGGTAACTGCTACTGTCTGCTGACCAACCTGCAAGAGCCGGGGGGAGACAATTACTCGGGTTACAACCTGCAGATGGTGTACTACATCTACCCCACGTCACAGGACATTGAAACCGTAGAAGCAGATGAGACGAATGTGCACAAGTTGATTCAAGACGGTCAGTTAATCATCGAGCGTAATGGCGTTCGTTATACGGTGCAAGGACAGAAAATGTAATCGCCCTCCATTTTTCACCACGTTTTTATTAAATTGTTAATAACTCGCACAAATCGCTGAATTTGTGCGAGTTTTGTTGTGTGTGTAATTGTAGAAAACCTGTTAATAAAATAATTAATAAATTTTTTTGTGGGGAAATGTGGTGAATATGAAAAATTTTTTGTATCTTTGCAGCGAATTTCAATAACAAGTGGAGAATTATGCAAACATTCATTGGAAATATTGAGGCAAGGCTGGACGAGAAGGGACGCATTTTCGTACCGGCAGCTTATCGTAAGATTCTGGCAGAGGCCGAGTCGAAGCGTATTGTGATGCGTCGGGACACGGACAATGAATGTCTGATGTTCTACCCGGAGCAGGTATGGAATGAGAAGGTGGAGCAGATGCGTCAAGTGCTCGACGAGTGGGATCCGGAGGATCAGCTCATTCTGATGCAGTTCATGGCCGATGCAGAGTATCTGGAGATGGACGGCCAGGGTCGTGTGTTGTTGCAGAAAAAGAACCTGGAGACCATCGGTGCCCAGCAGGACGTGCTGTTTGTGGGCATGCTGAACCGCTTTGCGTTGTGGGCACCGGAGACGTTTGCGAATAAGAAGTTGAGTCAAACCGAGTTGGCTGCACGTCTGCGTGCCAAGATGAGTAAGAAGAGCTGATGGACAACGTGTACCACATACCGGCGATGTTGAACGAGACGATCGAGGGTTTGAACATCAAGCCCGAGGGCGTCTATGTGGATGTGACGTTCGGCGGCGGCGGACATAGTCGTGCCATCCTGGAAGCCGGCGCAGGACACCTCTACTCTTTTGATCAGGACAAGGATGCACTGCAGAACGCGATAGAGGATGAGCGGTGGACGTTCGTGCACAGTAATTTCCGGTACTTACGCAACTGGATGGACTTCTACGGTGTGGAGCAGATAGACGGTCTGTTGGCCGATTTGGGAGTTAGTTTTCATCATTTCGACTGCCCGGAGCGCGGATTCAGTTTTCGGTTCAGTGCGCCGTTGGACATGCGCATGAACCAGACCGCCAAACGTACGGCAGCAGATATCGTAAACGGATACAGTGAAGAGGAGTTGGCGCAGATCTTGTGGTTGTACGGCGAGTTGAAGAACGGTCGCGGAATTGCACGCAACATCTGCCGGGCACGCGCACAGAAACCGATTGAGCGCACGGAGGACCTGGTTGCCGCAGCGTTGAATGTTAGACTAGGAAGCCTAGGCAACCTAGGGAACCTAGGAGAACTAGATATACCAACCAATGCCAAAAAAGATCTGGCGCGTTTGTTCCAGGCGCTGCGCATTGAGGTGAACGATGAGATGGGTGCGCTACGGGAGATGCTGGTAGCAGCACGGGATCTGCTCAAACCCGGAGGACGAATAGCGATACTGACGTACCACTCGCTGGAAGACCGGTTGGTGAAGAATTTCCTGAGGAGCGGTAACCTGGAAGGAGAGATAGAGAAAGATTTTTACGGCAATATACTGACGCCGTTTACGATACTAGAGAAGGGGCGTACGGCTTGCGCGGAGGAAGTGGAAAGCAACCCGCGCAGCCGTAGCGCAAAATTGAGAGTAGCCGAAAAGAAAGGATGATATGGCCGATGCGCACGACATACAGAGTTGGCTGAACGGAGATCTGCTCCGCAGCAAACGAATCCGAGAGCAGTATCCGCTCATCGGGCTCATTGTCGCGCTCGTGTTCCTGTATATCCTGACAGGCTATCAGGCGGTCAAGCAGCAACACCGTCTGACGGATACGAAGAAAGAGATGCTGGATGCCAAGTTTCGGTACATGACCATCAGTGCCGAGTTGACCAACACCACGCGGCAGAGCCAGATCATCAAAGCGCTGCAGGAGAACGGCAGCACGCTGCAAGAAAACACTAAACCACCTACCAAAATCCTTAACTAAGATGTCTGACGAACAACGAAACACAGTTTGGCGGTTTGCCATCATTTTTATTTTCATCCTGATCGGTTTCTTCGCCGTATTGGGCAAGATCATCTACGTGCAGACCGTGGAGCGCGACGAATGGCTCAAGGTGGCCGAGAAACAGGTGCCGACCGTGCGGCCTATTGCGGCGACACGCGGTAACATACTGGACTGCAACGGTCGTCTGTTGGCCAGCAGTATGCCGCAATATTATATGTATATGGATACGCGCGTACCCGCGTTGCACGAGAAGAACGATGCGCTGTTCCATGCCCATATCGATTCGTTGGCCAAGGACCTGGCGACGATTGTAGGCGAGCACACGCAAGCCGAATACAAGACGCGCATTGTGCATGCGTACCTCAAGGGCGAGAAACGACTCAAGGTATGTGATCATCGTATCAATTACCTGCAGCGGCAAGCGTTGCTGGAGAACTCGCTGATCAAGAAAGGCAAGTACAAAAGCGGTATTTTCTTTGAGGACCAGCACCGCCGCATCAAACCGTACGGTATACTGGCCAGCCGCACCATCGGCGGCATCTACGGCGAAGGCGGTCACGGCAACTCGGGTTTGGAGAAACGATTCGACGAGGAGTTACGCGGCGAAGACGGGTTGAGTAATATTCAGAAGATCGGCGGGCGGTACGAGTCGGTGACGGTCGAAGAGGCGAAAGACGGCTTGGACGTGTTGACCACGATCGATGCCAACCTGCAGGACATGGTAGAGAATGCGCTGCTGGCTAAGGTGACCGAGAAGAACGCCAAGTGGGGTTGCTGCATATTGATGGAGACGCAGACGGGTTATATCCGCGCGGTGGCGAATCTGGACCGCGGCGAGGACGGTAAGTACTACGAAGCGCAAAACCATGCGGTGCAACGTGTAGAGCCGGGTTCGACGTTCAAGACGATTGCGCTGTTAGCAGCTCTGGATGACGGCAAGATCGATATCGACGACACGGTCAGTGTCAGCCGTACGCCCTGGAAATACTTCACGGTCAAACATACCGACGCGCACCCGATGGACACGGTGCTGACCGTTCGGTCGGCCTTGGCGGTGTCGAGTAACATTGCGTTGGCTAAGTTGATCACCCGCAGTTATGAAGGCTCGGCAAAGAAGTTCGTTCGTCGCATTGAGAAGATGGGGTTGATGGACAGCGTGTACTGTGAGATCCCGGGCGCGGACAAGGTGCGTATTGATGTACCGCGCGACACGGTGACGCTGAGTAAGATGAGTTACGGCTACTCGGTCGAGTTGAGCCCGATGCAGATTCTGATGTTCTACAACGCGCTGGCCAATAACGGCAAGATGATGCGGCCTATGCTGGTGACGGCTATTCAGCAGAACGGCGAGAACGTGAAGACCTTCCGTCCGCAAGTGGTCAAGTCGTCTATCTGCGGCAAACGCACCTTGCGCGATATCCAAAGCGCACTGCATGATGTCGTATGGGACGATCACCTGGGCACGGCAGCCAAACGCCAATGGAGCCGGAAGGCGCAGTCGAACCTGGTTTCGATTGCCGGTAAGACAGGTACGGCACAGTTGTATATTCCCGGGCACGGCTACTCGGGTAAGCATCACCGCATGACGTTTGTCGGCTATTTCCCGGAGGAGAACCCGCGTTATACCTGCATCTGTATGATCGAGGATCCGCAGTACCCGTACGATGCCGGAATGGACTGCGGCAGTCTGGTGCGTGTGATCGCCGAGAAGACGATGGCGTATACGGGATGTTACATCTGGAAGAAAGGTGAACGGGTATTGGATAAACGATAAGTACTATGATACTAAGCGAATTATTAGCTGTTATTGAGCCGATTGAGGTAGTCGGCAGTACGGACAAAGAGATTAAAAGTCTGCATTTCGACAGTCGTAAGATTGGCGAAGGCGACTTGTTTGTCGCCCAGGTCGGCACAGCAGTAGATGGACACACGTTCATTGATGGTTGTGTCGCCAAAGGCGCGGCAGCGGTGGTTCTCTCTGACAGGGAGTATCTGCCTTCCCCCGTAACCCGTAACCCCTCACCCGTAACCTTTATCCTGGTCGAGAACACGGACAAGGCCTTGGGACTGCTGGCGAGCCGATGGTTCGGTGAGCCGAGTAAGCAGTTGACGCTGGTCGGTGTGACGGGTACGAACGGCAAGACGACGATCGCGACCTTGTTATATAAACTCGTGCGCGCGTTAGGGCACAAGGCCGGACTGCTGTCCACCGTGGTCAACTATATCGAGGACGAAGCGGTGCCGGCTACGCACACCACCCCTGATGCGATCGAGTTAAACGGGTTGTTACGGCGAATGGTGGATGCGGGTTGTGCGTACGCGTTCATGGAGGTGAGCAGTCACTCGATTGCGCAGGAGCGCATTGCGGGTTTGGATTTTGACGGGGCGCTGTTCACCAACCTCACACGCGATCATATCGACTACCACAAGACCTTCGATAACTACCGAGACACCAAGAGAAGGCTGTTCGACGGACTGAAGAAGAGTGCGTTTGCCGTTACCAATAAAGATGATAAGAACGGACTCGTGATGACGCAGAACTGCAAGGCGACGGTGCACACCTACTCTACCCGTGCGTTGGCGGATTACAAAGCGCAGATCTTAGAGGAAGGGTTCGACGGGATGATGCTGAGTATCAACGGCAAAGAGGTGTTCGTGCCGCTCGTAGGCCGGTTCAACGTGAGCAACCTGCTCTGTATCTACGGTGCGGCGCTGTGTCTGGGTTTTGAGGAGTTGGACGTGCTGCGGATACTGAGTACGCTCAAGCCGGTGAACGGACGCTTCGAGACAATCCACAGCGCCAAAGGCTGGACAGCTATTGTGGACTACGCCCATACGCCCGACGCGGTGGATAATGTGATTCAGACTATCCGCGAGATCAAGAAAGAAGGCAGTAAGCTCATTACGGTAGTCGGTTGTGGCGGCAACCGCGATAAGGGCAAACGTCCGATGATGGCCCAGATCGCCAAACGCGGCAGTGAGCAGCTCATTCTGACCAGCGACAACCCGCGGGACGAGGAGCCGCAGGATATTATCAAGGACATGACGGACGGTCTGACCGAAGAGGAATTGCGCAGCACGCTGGTGATCGAAGACCGTGCGGCAGCGATCCAGACGGCTTGCACGCTGGCGCAGAAAGGCGATGTGATCCTGGTGGCCGGCAAGGGACACGAGGACTATCAGATCATCAAGGGTGTCAAGCACCATTTTGACGACCATGAGATCGTAAAACGATATTGTTGATTTGTAATTTGTGTTATTATGTTATACTCTCTGTTTAATCATTTCAGCGATGTGTTGGGTGCGCGGCTGTTCACCTACATCTCGTTTCGCGCCATCACAGCCGGCGTGCTGGCTCTGTGCGTGAGCGTTTGGTTCGGCAACTGGTTCATCAATTACATGAAGCGTCACAACATCAGCGAGACGCAGCGTGATGAGAAGACCGACCCGTTCAACGTGAACAAGAAAGGGGTGCCGACGATGGGCGGACTGATCGTCATAGGCGCTATTCTGCTACCGTGTCTGCTGCTGGGTAAGTTGAGCAACGTCTATATGATCCTGATGCTGGTCACCACCGTGCTGATGGGTGCGCTTGGTTTTGCAGACGATTACATCAAGACCTTCCGCAAGAACAAAGACGGTCTGAACGGCTGGGTGAAGATAGGCGGACAGGTGGCGCTGGGACTGATCGTCGGTCTGACGCTGCGTTTTGCGCCGGCTGCGACCATGAACGAAGTGGTGACGAGTCATATTGAGAACAACATCACCGTCGTGGAGAAGACGCCGGAGATCAAGTCCACGCAGACGACGATCCCGTTCGTGAAGCATCATAACTTCAACTACGCCGACCTGTTCTCGTGGTTGGGCGAGGAGAATAAATACCGTGCCGGCTGGATCTTCTTTGTGCTGCTGACGGTGTTCATTGTGGCCGCGGTAAGCAACGGTGCGAACCTGAACGACGGCATGGACGGTATGTGTGCCGGTAACTCGGCGATCATCGGAATCGCCTTGCTCATTCTCGCCTACACGAGCGGTAGTGTCGTATGGGCCGAGTATTTCGATGTGATGTACATCCCGGGCAGTGAAGAGTTGGTGGTGTTCCTAGCTTCTTTTGTCGGGGCACTGGTGGGTTACCTCTGGTTCAACGGCTTCCCGGCACAGGTGTTCCTGGGTGACACGGGCAGTCTGACCGTAGGCGGTATCATCGGCGTGTGCGCGATGATCATTCACAAGGAGCTCATGGTGCCGGTGCTGTGCGGTATCTTCCTCATGGAGAGCGTGAGCGTGATATTGCAGACGCAGGTGTATAAGTTCAACAAGAAACGCGGCCGTCATGTGCGTATCTGGAAACGGACGCCGTTGCATGACCATTTCCGCACGTCGGTCGATCAGGTACTCAAGAACGACCCCACATGCGCCATTGTGTTCAAGGGCAGTAAGAACCTGCATCATGAGAACAAGATCGTGCTGCGGTTCTGCATCGTGACTTTGATCCTGGCAGCTATTACGATATTAACTTTGAAAATCCGTTAATTATGAGCAAGCGAATTGTTGTGTTGGGAGCAGGCGAGAGCGGTAGCGGCGCTGCCATCCTCGCCAAGGAGAAAGGGTTTGATGTGTTCGTGAGTGACTGCGGCACCATCACCGAGCCGTACCGTGCATTGCTGGATCAGAACGGTGTGAAATGGGAAGACGGCAAGCACACGGAGGAGCTGATTCTCAATGCCGATGAAGTGGTTAAGTCACCGGGTATCCCGTTGACCGCTCCGCTGATTCAGAAGTTGCAGGCCCAGGGCACGCCTATCATCTCGGAGATCGAGTTTGCAGCGCGCTACACGAACGCGAAAATGATCTGTATCACGGGTTCGAACGGTAAGACGACCACCACTTCGCTCATTTTCTATATCCTCAAGCAAGCCGGACTCAATGTGGGCCTGGCGGGTAATATCGGCAACTCGTTGGCGTTGCAGGTAGCCCATGAGGATCACGACTACTACGTGATCGAGTTGAGTTCGTTCCAGTTGGATAACATGTACGATTTCAAAGCCGATGTAGCGATCTTGCTCAACATCACACCGGACCATCTGGACCGCTACGACTTCAAGTTCCAGAACTATATCGACGCGAAGTTCAGAATCACACGCAATCAGACTAAAGAGGACTCGTTCATCTACTGGTCAGAGGACCCTGTTATTGACAGGGAGATGAAAAAGATTCAGTTGGGAGCGACCCTCTACCCGTACGGTTTCACGCAGCCTAATCCGCTGCCTGTCGGAGAAGATGAATTGGCACTGAAGGGACGGCATAATGTGCTCAATTCGATGGCAGCAACGATTGCCGCCAACGTGCTCAATATAAAGAAAGATGTGATTCGCGAGAGCCTGATGACGTTCCAAGGCGTGCCGCATCGTTTGCAGTATGTAGCGACCGTCAAAGGAGTGCGCTGGATCAACGACAGCAAGGCAACTAATGTCAATTCGTGCTGGTACGCGCTGGAGTCCATGACCACACCGACCGTGCTGATCTTAGGCGGTAAGGACAAGGGGAATGACTACAGCGAGATCGACGAGTTGGTGAAAGAGAAATGTCACACACTGGTGTTCATGGGCTTGCATAACGAGAAGTTGCGGGAACATTTCGGCGGGTTCGGTTTGAATATCATCGACACCGACAACCTGCACGACGCTATTGAGGGAGCTTATCATGCAGCACGCGAAGGCGACACGGTGTTACTCAGTCCGTGCTGTGCCAGCTTCGACCTGTTCAAATCGTACGAAGACCGCGGTGAGCAGTTCATGGCAGCGGTGAAGAGACTATGAAAAAAATCAATTGGCAACATATTGACCGCACCTATTGGGGCCTGTTCGTAGCCCTGATCATCGTAGCCATTATCTCGCTGTTCTCGGCGTCTTCTACGCTCGTGTACTCCCATCATTCCGCGCTGGGACCCATCGGACAACAGATGGTGTTCATCGTGCTGGGTGTGATTGCGGCGTTCGGCATTCAGTTCATTCCGACCAACTGGGTGCGACTCGGAGGTTACGTGCTGTTAGGCATCAGTACGCTGCTGGTGTTCTCGACCATGATTCCCGGTAATCCGCTGACGGTGACCGTCAACGGTGCAGCACGGTGGGTGCGCATCGCCGGTATCACGTTCCAGCCGTCCGAGTTGGCGAAGCTGAGTCTGATCATCGTCATTGCGGACCAGCTGGCGCGCATCCGGACGGAAGAGGACAAGAAGAAGTATTTCTTCCGCACCCTCATCATCGCGGCTGTTGTGATGCTGCCGATCATGGCATCTAACCTGTCTACAGCGGTGCTCATCGGGCTCATCATCTTCTGCCTGTGGATACTGGCGCGTATTCCGTGGAAATACACGCTTTCAGTCGTCGGAATTGCGTTGCTGGTATTAGGTTTGGGATACACCATCGTGGAGTTCGGTTTTGTTCGCAGGGACAAACAGATGCACGGGCCATTCAAACGCGCAACGACTTGGGTGGCCCGTATTGACCGTCATTTGGTACACAGCGATGAATCCAAATACGTGCTCACGGACGAGAACATCCAAGAGGTCTATTCGGCGGTCGCGGTTGCCCGCGGCGGTTCGTCACCGTTCGGTGTGCTGCCCGGTAACAGCAAGGAGCGCGATTACCTGCCTTTGGCGTTCGCGGACTATATCTTCGCCATCATTGTGGAAGAGTCCGGTATCGTTGGAGCCGCTTTCCTCATCTTTATCTACCTGGCAATCCTGTTCCGTGCCTGCAATGTGTCGAGCCGGTACTCCGATATGCCGGCTATGTTGATGACCATGGGTCTGGCCCTGATGATCACTTGTCAGGCGCTCATCTCGATGCTTGTAGCCGTTGGTTTGGGTCCTGTCACCGGACAGCCGCTACCGCTCATCAGCCGAGGCGGTACGTCGGTGCTCATCACCTCGATCTATTTCGGCATCATGATGGGTGTGAGTCGGGAGCAACTGATGCTTCGTGACCGCGTGCAAGAGACCAAGGAAGAGAGCGAAGAGGATGTACCTATTGTAACACTTGAATAATATGAGATATTTGATTTCCGGAGGGGGAACCGGAGGACATATATTCCCCGCAGTGAGCATTGCCAATGCGCTGAAGGAACTGGATCCGGAGGCAGAGATTTTGTTTGTCGGTGCGCTCGGACGCATGGAGATGGAGCGTGTGCCGCAAGCAGGGTATAAGATCGTCGGCCTGCCGGTACGCGGATTCAACCGCGCCCAGCCGTGGAAGAACGTGTCGGTGATGATGGACCTGGCCAAGTCACTGCGTCAGGTGAAGAAGATCATCCGCGATTTCAGACCGGACGTAGGTGTCGGTGTCGGCGGCTACGCTTCCGGCGCGGCGATGTGGCAAGCATCGAAGATGGGTATTCCGATTCTGCTGCAGGAGCAAAACGGTTTTGCAGGTGTGACCAACAAGATCCTTCGTAACAAAGCGGCCAAGATCTGTGTGGCGTACGAAGGCATGGAGCGCTTCTTCCCGGCCGATAAGATCATCCTCACCGGCAATCCCGTGCGGCAGAACCTGCTGAGCGGGAAGCGGAAAGTAGAAAGCGGAAAGAACCTGCTTATCATTGGCGGTAGTCTGGGTGCGCGGACCATCAACGAGGCCGTCAAGGCGGCGTTACCGCAACTGACTAAGAGCGGTATCCATGTTGTTTGGCAGACGGGTAAAGGGTATTACGAGAAATGCAAAGCGGCCTGGGAAGCAGCCGGCAAACCGAGTAACATCGAGTGTCTGGATTTCCTGTCTGACATGCCGGATCGGTATGCTCAAGCGGACCTTGTTATCTCCCGTGCAGGAGCTTCGTCTATCAGCGAACTCTGTCTGCTCGGCAAGCCGTCTATTCTGGTGCCCTCACCGAACGTAGCCGAGGACCATCAGACGCACAATGCCTTGGCGTTAGTCAACAAAGAGGCGGCTGTGCTCGTCAAGGATATCGAGGCGGCAGAGAAGCTTATTCCGACCGCGCTGGAACTCATACAAGACAACAAACGGCTTGAGGCACTTCATACGAACGTATTGAAACTGGCTCAAACCGATTCTGCCAAACGCATTGCCGAAGAGGTAATGAAACTGGCACGACACTAATCCGTGTCTTTTTTCGCTCGGGGATGCGTCTCCATATAGACGCGCTTGATCTGTTCGAACGTTGTGTGCGTATAGACTTGCGTGGTACTGAGGGACGCGTGCCCGAGTAGCGTTTGAATGGTGCGTATATCCGCACCGTTATCCAACATCGCCGTTGCAAACGTGTGTCGCAGCACGTGCGGCGAGTGTTTCTTGAGCGTACTCACCTCCCCCATCCGCGTACGTACGATGCTGTACAGCCCGCTTTTTGTCAGCGGTCCCCATTCGCCGTTTCGCGCCTTGCGCACAAAGAAAGTCTGAGGGTGTTGCGGTTCACGCACGTCCATGTACCGACGGATCTGCTCTATTAACTTCTCCCCGATTGGCACGACACGCTCCTTGCGTCGCTTACCGAAGATTCGCACCTGCCCTTGTGTCAGGTCCAGGTCCGCATCGCGCAGGTTGAGCAGCTCCGCCTGACGCATTCCGGTTTGGTACAGCAGTTCGATGATCAGGTTATCACGGATCGTGTCAAAGTCGTCCCCTTCCTCCTCACGTCGCAGCCCATTCGCCTCCGCTGCCGCCATCTCTTCCTGACGGAAGAAAACCGGTAAAGGCTTATCGGCCTTTGGCGGAATGATACGCGCGGTGATATCACGGTCCACTTTCTTCTGCCGCAGCAGGAACTTATAGAAACTGCGGAGGGCTGACAGCCGGCGTTTGACCGAACGGGGCGATTGGTGTTGCTGCTCGATCATATCCAGCATCCATGCTTTCACATCCGATTCATCGACCTCGTCCGGATTAAAATCCTCGATCTCCCATGCCATAAAACGACAGAAGTCCCGCAGATCGTCGTGGTAGGCTTCTACCGTGCGCTGCGAGTACTTCCGCTCTATGGATATGTAATCAAGGAAATGCTGAATCATCAGATCTCTTTGCCTGTTTTTTCTTCGCTCTCGAAGGGGAAGAGACCGAACAGCTGGGCATCAATATGGTCGGTTACCCAGCGGAAATCCTCGGGGTTGTCGCCGAACTTGATATGGTCGCCATCCACAATGAGCAGATTGCCCTTGTAGTCCTTGATCCAGTTCTCGTACTTGTCGTTCAAGCCCTGCAGATAGTCCAGTTTCATCTGCTGCTCGTATCCGCGGGCACGTTTCTGGATCTGCGCTACGAGCGTAGGCAGCGAAGCACGCACATAAATGAGCAGGTCCGGCATCTTAACCAGCGACATCATCAGATCGAACAGGTCCTGATAATTCTCAAAATCGCGATCGGACATCATCCCCTGGTCATGGAGGTTCGGTGCAAAAATACGTGCGTCCTCGTAGATAGTGCGGTCCTGAATGATGTACTTATCCGACTTACCGATCTCTACCACGTCCTTGAAGCGTTTGTTGAGGAAGTAGATCTGCAAGTTGAACGACCATCGTGCCATATCGGCATAGAAATCCGCCAAGTACGGGTTATACTCCACGCTCTCAAAACGCGGTTCCCAGCCATAATGTTTGGCTAACATGTTCGTCAGGGTGGTTTTGCCGCACCCGATGTTTCCTGCTACAGCTATGTGCATATTGTAATCGTATTAATTTTTATTCCAGTTAGTTTCGCTAAAGAGGCCGAACAACTCGGCATCCACTTTGTTGATAACCGTGCGGAAGTCGGCAGGGTTGTTCTCAAAATCCATTCCGTCCGACTCGATGACGAGCACACGGCCTTCATACTGCTTGAAGATGAAATCTTCATACTTGTCGTTCAGTCCGCGCAGGTAGTCTATCTGCATCGTCTGCTCATAGTCACGGCCGCGTTTCTGTATCTGCGCAATGAGTGCCGGCACAGACTTACGCAAATAAATCATCATGTCCGGCATTTTCATCTGTGACTTCATCAGGTCGAACAGTTCCATGAACGTCTCATAGTCCCGTTTACTGAGGTCTCCGCGCTCGTAGTTATTGCGCACGAACACGTACACGCCCTCGTAGATAGAACGGTCCTGCACGATGGTGTGCGTAGCTTTCTGCACCGCCATCATGTCCTTGAAACGCTCCTTGAGGAAATACGTCTCCAGGCAGAACGCCCAGCGGTTAATATCCCCATAGTAGTCCTCCAGGTACGGGTTGAAACTCACGCTCTCAAAGCGCGGCTCCCAACCGTAATAGCGCGCTAACATCTTGGTCAGCGTCGTCTTTCCTGCTCCGATATTTCCTGCTACCGCGATATACATTATTGTACCACTTGTCCGGTAATTGTATAGATTCGTTCACCGCGTTGGATATAGATCTGTCCGTCCTTCACGTACTTAGTCGCACGGATCTCCGGTGCCTCCACGTCTTCTATCCCCTGATGGTCTCGTTTCTGGATGTCCGCGAACGTAGGCGCTTGAACCGGTGTGCCCGTGAACACCTTCAACTCACCCGGAGCCAATGTGTAAGTTCCGTTCGCACGTGTGGCTCCATTCAGATAGTCGTACCATGTACCGTCAGGCAAGGTGACCGCCTGATTGCCTGTCACGTCGAAGTTAGCCGCCACAAACACATCGCTACTCCACTGGATCTTGCGCAGTTTGGCTCCTGTTCCAACAGACACACTGGTCGGATTGCCCTCAAACACCTGCGGCATCAACTGCGTACGCAGCGTGATAACCTGTGCACATTTGGTGAAAGCATCTACACGGGCTGCTTTGGTGAAATAGCTACGAATCTCCGGACGAGGTTTCTTGCTACAACGGTATTTCTCATTATAGTCGTTCGGGTGATCGAGATCGCTATTGATCGAGAAATCATATCCGATCTCTTCCCACATCCAAAGCATATGCGATCCGTTCAGCAACACATTGAAAGCCACGTTCTCCGCTACACGTCCCAAACGTGCATCCGTGTTCGTCTGCAGATCACCGTTTCCATATTTCTTTGCTTTATACTGCATTCGCTCCTCGTCATGGCTCTCGCAATAAGAGACATAGCCGTCCTTATTCGCATCGCCAAAACCATCGCCTTCTTTCAACCATCCCATCGCCGTTTGGCAATACGCATTCGTTGTATTGTTCCAACACTGCATGCCATAACTGATCAACTGCGGACGCTCCGTGCCCATGTTACCACCCCAATGTTCCAAAATCATATACGCATCCGGAGCCACAGATTTGACACCGTTGTCGTAGTAGTATTTGAGGTTGGCTACCGAGGTGTTGGGTTGATCCGAACACAGACCGTGACTGAGGTCCAAACGGAATCCGTCCACTTTGTACTCCGTCAGCCAGTACTTCAGCGCACGGGTGAACATCTCCTTCGCCGGTGCAAAACCATGGTTCCAGTCCTCGTACACATTATCGCTGTGCGGAGCGCTGACATTGAACCAGGGGTTATTGGCCAGATCCGTACCGTACGGATAGAGTTTGTTCATCGGGTTCAGGCCTGTCGCATGGTTGAACACCATATCCAGGATCACCGCTATTCCGCGTTTGTGGCACTCGTCGATGAACTCCTTGTACATCGTCTCCGTACCATAGGCCTTATCCGGCGCGAAATAGTGATTCGGCGAGTAGCCCCAGTTATAGTTTCCGTCAAACTCGCAGATCGGCATCAGCTCGATCGCGTTCACACCCAAGTTCTGGATATAGTCCAGACGTTTCATCAATCCTTTCAGCGAACGACCTTCGGTATAGTCGTAGATCCACAACTCATAAATGACCAAGTTGTTCTTGTTCGGGCGTTGGAAGTTCAGCGTTGCATCCGACCATTGGAAAGCCGGCTTACCGGGTTGAATCACCGTCACATAGCCGTCTGCGCCGGAGGGATAACTCAACAAATCCGGATCTACGCTCTTCGGTTCATACTGATCGTCCGGATGCAGCACTTTCTCCGAATACAGATCGGAGATCTGTTTCTTCACGCCATCCGCACGCTCAACTGCGTACTGAAAACGGTACTCCTGTCCGGGAGTCAAGCCCGTCAGCGTGATCCAGAAATAGTTACCGTCCTTGTACAACTGATAGTCCGCACTGAGTTTCCAATTGGTCATATCACCAATCAGGAACACACGTTTGGCAGACTGCGTTTTGCTGGCAGCATAGGTACACAACGTCACGGATGTGCCATCCGAACCATAGTAAATACCGTTACTGACTCCTGCAGGACGTGCTTTCTCCGTCGGTGTCACACCTGCCACATCATTCCAGTTGGCTGCGTATGTGCCCAAAGCGAGCACACACAAACCAACCAAACTTACAAACAACTTGCGCATATCAATATACTTGATTTTTCAATTACAACTGACGACCGGTTGCATCAAAGATCTTGTCTCCGCGAACGATACGCAGTTGACCGTCAATGATCACCTTATGCGCTTTCTCGCTCACTTCCGTCTTCTCGATGCCCTGCGTGTTATAGTGATAAGCATCATACGTCGCTTTGTCTACGCGCTCCAACACCAGTTTGTTCTTGTAGGCAGCGCTGCGAATGATGATGTAGTTGACGCCCTCCGGAATAGCCCATTTCTGGCATCCCTGCCATCCGTTGGCCCACTCCATCGTCACCGACTCGTTGGCGATTGTCGTCTCCGTCTTGGAGTAGTAGAAATTGCCCATATGATCCTTGATAGCGATATAACTACCCATCTGGCAATCGATGGTCAGCTTACCGTCCACGAACAAGAACTGATCCTCATAGGTATCATACGCAGCCTCGCCGTGATCAGCGCCGTTAATCCAACCGATAGCGTAGTAGTTGACATCTTCATCTTCACCACCTTCGCCGCCTTGGCCTCCGCCTTGACCGCTGATATCAATACCTTCACCGCAGTCCGATCCCGGGCCGATATACAACTCATCTGCTTCGTATTTGAGTTTGATGTAGAAATCATAGCAACCGCTCACGCTCACCTCATACTTGTCACCATTACGGGTAAAACCGGCTACCGAAGCCGGGTTCAGATCCACAGCCCAAACCGCACGATTCTCTGCGTCGCACAATTGGCAATAGTCACCGGCATTCAGTTGCACATGTGCCAGATACTGCTGAAAACCCTCAAAATCATCCGTGTGCGTCCCGGCAAAATACGTATTGCCGTTCACCAAAATACCATAACTTGCAGCCGACATACTCAACGTCATCAACGCTGCTGTAAAAATGCTAAAAATCTTTTTCATTGTATCAATTTGTTTTAAAGTTTATTTTACACGATTTCCCATGATGTCATACACCTGCTCGCCGCAGCGGATATAGAGCTGACCGTTCTCAATGAACTTCTCTCCCGTAACCCGTAACCCGTTACCGGTAACCTCTTCAATGCCCTGCGTACGATCCGTACGTTCGGTGTTCTTGTCACCGCGCGCACTGGTGGTCTTATAGTACACACCGTAGTTGTTACCCTTACCGGCCAGTGTATAGCCGCTCGGAGTGCTGTTGTAACCCGAGTTCGGGCCTACCAACAAACGGATCTCGCCGTTCTTACCATAGATAGTAGCTTTGTAATAGCCGTTGCCGCACTCGTCATTTACACTACTCTCGCTGTGTACACCTGTTTTATAACGCGCGTTGATAAGCGGCTTCAGTTCGTCCTTGAACGTCACCCAATGCGGATAGAATACCAACGGAACACCCGGCATCGAGAGCAGATAAGCATAACACTGCATAATCTTGTCACGGCAAACGGTCATCGAGTTACCTTCACCGCAGAACTCATTGCCATCACGCAGGAACGAGTCATGACTATCCAGGAACGTAACCGCATAACGCGAAGCACCTGCACCCGGCAGACCTGCCCCCTTCAACGAGCAGTAATTATCCGAAGCGATTCCGTTGTTGAACGCTGTGTACTTCATTGCGAAGTCAAACGTCAGCGTGTTCCAACCTGCTTCATTCAGGTGATATTTCAAAGTCTCTGTATTACCATCCCACATCTCCATCACCGAGAAATACGGTTTGGAAGCCGAGTTGTAATCGTTGATGTGCGTATTCTTGAAACCTTTGCAGTAGTCATAACGGAAACCATCCACTTTGACAACATTACGCAGCCATTTCAGATATGCTTTGAACATCGCTTGTACATTCGGATTGGTATGATCCCAATCGCGCGAAGCGGCATAGTTGGCCTCGTCACCGTATCCGTCATCCGGATTTCCGGTTGCAGATCCCTTACAAGCACCCGCTGCAGAGGAAGTATTCATCTCATCTGTGCTGCATATATACGAACCATCGGGAGAGAAGGTACCGTACTCTCCGAAATTGTACGTATCAAAATTACACCAACCCTGCTTGGCATCCGCATGGTTGATCACGATATCCGCTACCACGCGCGCTCCGTTCTGGTGGAGTACATTAATCAACTCTGTCAACTTGGTCTTCGTTCCCCAGTCACTATCCAAATTGCTATAGTTCACCGGGTGATAGCCCGTACCACCGGTTGCTTTGCTCATAGGCGGCAGCCAAATAAGGTCGAACCATTGACCGATCTCCTCTGCACTCGTACCGTTCTTTGCATTTAAATGGTCTATCCATTTCGTGCGACCATATACGGCAGTTGTACTGCCGGTTTTAGTAGGATCTTGATAACTGTCCCAGTAGAACGCCTGCAGCACAACATCCGGGCACTGCGCAGGAGCGGCTCCGCCGTAACTCGGCTGCGGATCCTCTTGGGTGATATCCACACCGTCACCGCAGTTGCTACCATTACCGATATACAACTCGTCTTGCTCGTACTTCAACTTGATGTAGAAATCGTAGCAACCCGTCACCTTCACTTCGTACTTGTCCCCATTACGGGTAAAACCGGCTTCTGAATACGTATTCAGATCTACTACCCATGCAGCTTTATTATCAGCATCGTACAACTGACAATAATCACCGCTCTTCACATTCACATGCGCCAAGTACTGCTGAAATCCTTCAAACTCACCTGCTGCATCTCCGGCAAAATACATCTTGCCGTTCACCAGAATACCATAACTTGCAGCCGACACGCTCAACGTCATCAACGCGGCTGCAAAAAATGTCAAAATCTTTTTCATTGTATTATTTGTTAATTAATTGTCCCATTACGTCATACACCTGCTCACCGCAGCGGATATAGAGATGTCCGTTCTCAATGAACTTCTCACCCTTCGCCTTTTGCCATTCGCCATTAACCTCCTCAATGTCTGTCGGTCTTTCCGCACTGCTGTTCACCCAGATCTCATAACTCTCGTTATGCCCTTCTTGGGTACTATAATTGCTGGCCGCTAAGGTATAATCCGGACCGAAGCCTTGACCGTTGGCTCGATCACCCAGGCACAGGATCAACCAACCGTGCTTACCCACTACCGTTGCCTGATAACCCGTTGTCGTCGCGTACTCGTTCTCTACCGTACTCTCGCTGTGCACTCCTGCCCACTTACGCGCCAGGATCATCGGTTTCAAATCCGCTTTGTATTTGTACCAATGCGGATAGAACACACAGGGCACACCCGGCATTGACAGCAACAACGCATTCGCTTGCAGCAGACGAGCTTTCAGTGCCGGCGTCATCGAGTTACCGCGACCGC
Source organism: uncultured Bacteroidales bacterium (assembly GCA_902785605.1). Classification (GTDB taxonomy): domain Bacteria; phylum Bacteroidota; class Bacteroidia; order Bacteroidales; family Paludibacteraceae; genus Colicola. The sequence continues at coordinate 20,510 of CACZZL010000016.1, read as the reverse complement.
CGAACTCATTCTCATTATCCGGACGCAAGAACCAATCGTGACTCTCGATGAACGTCACCGAATGACGACCGTTGCCGCGACTCATGATACAATCACCGCGACCGCGACTATAGTCCCAACCCGCTATTGAATTGAAGACATGCCATTTGAGATCAAAATCCAAGGCCATCAAGTCATAGTTAGCGCCTTGAACACGCGACCAGATATCGTCCGTTCCCTTATAGCACTCCATGAACGCAATCTCCGGTCTGGACTCGGAGTTATAGTGCCAATGGTGCCAGTTATTGAATCCGTCACCCTTGTCGTAGCGGAAACCGTCATAGTGCATCACATTACGCATCCACTTCAGATACGCGATGAACATCTGTTGCACATAGACGTTGTCATGACTCCAATCACGCGCACCGTCCCAGTTCTCACCGTCATCGTAACTACCTGTAGCCGTGCCCCAGCAAGCACCCGAACCCGGATTCTCTTCTGTCGGCTGGTTCCACGGTGCGTTCACCTCGTCGTCCTGACAGATATAACTGGCATCAGGGTTGAACACACCGTACTCACCGAAGTCCATTGTCGGGAAGTCACACCAACTGGTCCAACCCGTACAGTGGTTAATGACGATATCCGCTACCACCTTACAGTTATTCGCATGTAGTGCACTGATCAGCGCTTCCAACTCCGCACGCGTACCCCAGTTCGAGTTCTGGTTGCTATATTGTTTGGGGTGATACCCCATGCCGTCTCCGTTGGCACTCGGCGGCAGCCAGATATAGTCGAAATAGGCACCTAACTCCGCTGCCTGCGGGGTCAAGGTCGTCCATTTGGTATCTCCGTACTCACTCACACCCGGAGCTGTCGAGCTGTACGACTCATTGTAAAAAGCCTGCATCAGCACAGCCTCACATTGATGCGGCACTGCACCCATGTAGATATCCTGAATATTGATACCCTCACCGCAGTTACTGCCGGCTCCGATATACAACTCGTCTTGCTCGTACTTCAACTTGATGTAGAAATCGTAGCATCCGCTCACTGTCGCATTGTAGTGATCACCGTCGCGCGTGAAACCCGCTACCGAATAGGTATTCAGATTCACAACCCAAGCAGCCTGATTCTCTGCATCATACAACTTCAACTGATCACCGTTCGCAACCTGCACATGTGCCAGGTACTGGGTAAAACCCTCAAATTCACCGGTTAACTCGCCGGCGAAATAAGTCGTCCCGTTCACTAAAATACCGTAGTTCCCTGCCCACGAAATCGCGGCACAAAGACAGAACAATCCGATACCCAAAATTCGTTTCATCTGCTATTCTCCTATTTTAATTTCTGATCCCGTTAATGTATAGGTCTGTCCCTCACGAAGGATATAGACATGTCCGTTATAGATGATCTTCCGCACAGCGGGTTGCTCTGCTTCCACATTCTCCACTGCCTCATTCCCCATCTTCACATACACCGAGTATTGTCCTCTGTCACCGCCTTCTACAGCCAGTTCGAATCCCTCCGGAACCGTCTTACTGCGGTACTTACCTACGCGAACAATCACCTGACCGCGATGCCCCTGAACGGTCGCACTGTACTGATATTGACCGCTTGTCTCTTCCAACACTTGCGATTCGCTGTGAATACCAACACGCTTACGAACTGCGATCAACTCGTTGATCTCCGACTTGTAACTGTACCAATGCGGATAGAACACACACGGGATACCCGGCATCATCAGCATATACGCACTTGCCTGAAGCACAACATCCTTGTTCGTTGCTGTCGTCAGATCCGTACTCTTCGTATACTGGTTATCGCCGTACGCGGTGCCGCGATCAAAAGTGTCATGGTTGTCAATAAACGTCACCGAATAACGCGACAGACCGTGCTTGCGCAGACCCTCAAACGATTTGTTCACATTCAGCTTGCCGTACGAGCCGTCCACAATACCCCTCATCGAGTACTTCATCTGAAAATCAAACACCATCGTGTTGTACTCGCACTCCTGCAAGTGCTGTTTCTGACGGTCGATGCTGTGCCACAACTCCGACACGGAGATATACGGTTGTGCCGCCTCATTATATAACTTCAGATACCGGCCGTGAAAACCAAGCGTCATATCATACCGAAAACCGTCGTACTTCATTTCACCCAGCAACCACTGCGTGTACGCCTTCGACCAGTTCTGCACAAACTCGCTCGTGTGATCCAGATCACGTGCACCGTCGAAGTTATCGCCCGTATCATACGCGCCGCGGTCCGACGAGGACGCATTGTAGCAAGACGAACTCTTGTTCGTGAAGCACTCATCGTTGCTCACAATATGTTTCTGCGTCAACTGATACGTGCCATAACTGCCAAAATTATCCTGATAGAACGTGCACCAGCTGTTGCTGTTTCCGCGGTGATTCAGCACCACATCTGCCAGCACTTTCGTATTTCCCTTGTGAAGCGCGGTGATCAACTCCTGCAACTTGGCTTTCGTTCCCCAATCGCTATCCTGATTGCTGTATTGGCGAGCCGAATAGCCCACACCATTACCCATCGGACCGGCACTCGGCGGAAACCATACCAAATCAAAATTGGCATTGATAGCAGCCGTATCTTTCAGCAAATCAATCCATTTGGTACGACCGAACTTGGTAGTGGACTCATTGGCATTATAACTGTTCCAATAGAAAGCCTGCAGCATCACATCTTCACTCTCCGAAGGCACACCTGCATTCTCCGCACGTAGCAGCGGAGCTGTCATAAGCATTGAAACTACAAAAAGAATACATTTTTTCATGGTCTGTCTTGTTTTATCATTTTAAACGGCTGCAAAGATACAACTTTTTCCGCACATATGCAAGCGCGCGCGCCATTTTTTTTATAAAAAGTGACTTTTTCTATATTTTCACAATTTTTTTGACATGCACTGTTTGTCGGTCCACAATAAATGTTATCGTGTACCCCGCATAGTCCAGTTTATACTCCCGCGACGGGTCATCCTGATAGGCCGGGCGAGGATCTTGCGACAGAATATAGGTCACATCCCGCATCCATTCTTCCGAAACTTCATCGGTCCGTTCTCGGTCCAATGTCGGTCCATTATCGGTCCATTCTCGGGTCACCAACCGTTTTGAGAGCCCCCAATCAACCTCCAAACGATAGTCTTTCGTCTCCTCCGCGAAGCCGTTTTGCGCCGCTTCATGACTATCCGAAAAACTCAAATACGGCTTGATGTCATAGATCGGTGTCCCGTCCAACAGATCCGCTCCGCTCACAATCAGTTCAAAACTGCCCTTCTCAGTCGGTATCTCGGATAATTTTTCATTTTTAATTTTTAATTTTTCATTTATGCGGACGGCTATCAGCCGGACACTGGATAGTCCTAACGGATTAGGCCGATACGGACTCCGCGTAGCGAACACCCCCATTCGCGTATTACCTCCCAACCGCGGCGGCCTAACCGTCGGGTTCCATGAATCAGTCGAAGTTTCGGCATCTCGAGATCTCGAGGTCTCCGAAAAACCCCATATCAGCCACAGATGGCTGTACCCTTCGATGCCACGAAGGGCTTCCGCAACCCGAAATTCGGGTTCAAAAACGATACGCGTAACAATCGGACTCTCGTCCCGACTCTGGCGAGGAATGCCGAATTTATCCGTGTGCCCGTTGCGGGCATAAGCAATCACTTTTAGTTCCATAACGGCTGCAAAATTACAAAAAAAATGGCACAAATGCAAGAAAAATGAGCTAAAATGCAAAAAAAATGCAAAAAAATTTGCACATGTCAAAAAAAAGCAGTACTTTTGCAGCCGCTTTCCAAAAATGAAAGTTGGACGGAGTCCTCCGGGGCCCCCGAAAATTTTAATTTTTGGGGAGAGCGCAGCACAGAACGTAGCGTCATCGAGCGATGATTCGCGAGTCACGCGAGTTCTAGTGCAAGCGAGGTGCCATAGCTCAGTTGGTAGAGCAAAGGACTGAAAATCCTTGTGTCCCTAGTTCGATTCTCGGTGGCACCACAAAAAACGACCTCACAAGGGTCGTTTTTTGCTTTTCTTCTTGCATATATGCAAAAATTGTTGTACCTTTGCAGTCGATTTTAATTGCAGTAGTGTGGCTTTACGCAAAACGTGAAAAAAGGAAGCATACATAGATTCGAATGGAGAGGATGGATGATCCTTTCATTTTTCATCTTTCATTTTGCATTTTGCCAGGCGCAGGTATCCAGCGCAGGGCGATCGGTGTTCTCGTTCATGAGTCTGCCGGTCTCGTCGCGTCTGAACGCCTTGGGCGGCAGCAACGTCAGCCTCAGCGACGGAGACATTTCGATGGGTATGTGCAACCCTGCCCTTCTGCACAACGAGAGCCACATGACGCTGCAACTCAACTACTCCTATTACCTCCCGGGCACCATGTTCGGCTCTGCCTTATACGGGCATAACTTCGGACGTTCTAAGATCGAACCTGCTATTGAAGGCGAGCCCGATAAGCCCAACTACTTCGCAGTCGGGCTCCATTACCTCGACTACGGCCGCATGCAGTACGCCGACCAGGACGGTAACCTGACCGGCGGATCGTTCGGCGCACGCGATATCCTTATTGATGTCATGTACGCGCGCCAACTGCACCCCTGTTGGAAGATAGGTGTCACACTCAAACCCGTCTACTCCATCTACGAGAGTTACAGTTCGTTCGCGATTGGAGCCGACGTCGGTGCGCACTTCCAGACACCCGACTCCACGTTCCAGATGGGTCTTGTGCTGCAGAACATAGGATGGCAGATCAAAGGATTCTACTCCGCCGAAGGCGGTTCGAATCACGAGATGCTGCCGCTCAACCTCCAACTCGGTCTCACCTACCGCGTCAAGCATGCCCCGTTGCGGTTCCACCTGCAGATACACAACATGCAGACCTGGTATCTCAATTACGAATGGACCAGCCTGGACAAGAGCCCGACAACCGGAGACATCATCCCGCACGATGTCAAATGGTACGATATGCTGTTCCGCCACACAATCTGGGCGGTGGAGATTGTGCCCAAGAGCGAGAAGTTCTACATCGCGCTCAGTTACAACCACCGTCGCCGCGCCGAACTCAACCTCGCAGACCAGCGTTCGTTGGCCGGCTTCGGCCTCGGCGCAGGAGTCAAGATTAAACAGGCCCGCGTCGGTTTTGCGGTCAGCCAGCTCACCAAAGCCAATTTCTCCTACCAGTTAGGACTCACATTAGATATCAATTCATTAATGAAATAAATAAAATGGCTAATCCAATCATTGTTGCTATCGACGGCTATTCCTCTTGCGGCAAATCAACAATTGCCAAAGCGCTTGCCAAGTACGCCGGCTACACCTACGTGGACACCGGAGCTATGTACCGTGCCATCGGGCTCTACACGCTTCGTCATAACCTCACCGAGCCGGCAGACATCATTGCGGCCCTGCCGAACATCCAAGTCGGCTTCATCCTCGTGGACGGAGCTCAGCATGTGACGCTCAACGGGGAAGATGTCGAATCGCAGATCCGTACACTGGAAGCCGGTAACTGCGCCAGCCGTATCTCGCAGATCAAAGAGGTGCGGGCTTTCCTCGTAGCACAGCAGCAACGAATGGGTGAAGCCAAAGGCATCGTCATGGACGGCCGCGACATAGGCACGGTCGTGTTCCCGAACGCCGAACTCAAGCTCTTCCTCACCGCTTCGCCGGAAGTGCGTGCACAGCGCCGGTACGACGAGTTGGTAGAGAAAGGGGAGAAGCCGGATTTCGCTGCCGTACTCGCTGATGTCAACGACCGCGACTACCGCGACACCCACCGCGCCGAGTCACCGCTTCGCCAAGCCGACGATGCGATCGTAGTGGATAACAGCAACCTCACCCGCGAGGAACAGATGAAAGTCATCTATGACTTGTTCGATCGACACCAATAGTGGTTTCTGCTTCGGTGTTACCCGTGCCATCAAAGCGGCAGAAAGCGAGTTGCAGAACGGCTCGCTCTGTTGTCTCGGCGACATTGTGCACAATGGACAGGAAGTAGCGCGGCTCGAACTGCTGGGTCTGCGCACCATCGATTATGATGACCTGCGCACCTTACCCTCCCACTCCCGTGTCCTGCTTCGTGCACACGGCGAACCGCCTTCCACCTATTGGATCGCACAGCAACGCGGCATTGAGGTCATCGATGCCACCTGCCCGGTCGTTAAGAAACTGCAGGATCGAATCCGTGCCTGCTACGAGACGCACCGCAATGACGAACCCCAACCGCCACAGATCGTCATCTACGGCAAACCCGGGCACGCGGAGGTGATTGGTTTGCAAGGTCAAACGAATAACACCGCGATCGTCATCGAGTCCCCGGACCAACTCGACCGGCTTGATTTTAACCGGCCGATCTACCTCTTCTCGCAGACCACCAAATCCGTCGAAGGTTTTCAAGAACTGGTTGCTTCCATCGAGGCGCGCCGGTCGAAATGTCGAGACCTCGAGACCTCGAGATGTCGAGAAGAAAGCGCCTCTTTCGAATACCACGACACCATCTGCCGCAATGTGGCTAACCGCGTAGCGCAGTTGCAGGACTTCGCCCGGAGCAACGACATTGTCTTCTTCGTCGGAGGCACCAAGAGCAGCAACGCAAAAGTGCTGTTCAACCACTGTAAGGAAGCGAACGAGCACACCTATTTCGTCTCTTCGCCCGACGAAGTCGAAAATTTGAAATTTGAAATCATAAATCACAAATCCAAAAATCCCGACTTGAAGGTCGGAATATGCGGCGCCACCAGCACACCGTTGTGGCTGATGGAGCAAGTGAAAGCGAAACTGGAGACACTATAACACAAAAAAAACGAGTCCTTCACGAACTCGTTTTTTTGTAGTTAATTTGCAACTATTACATATTGGATAATACTGCGCCAAAAATGATCACAAAGTATATGATCAGGAATATAATTACAAACAACCATTTCGCGCACCCGATAATCAAGCAGATGATATTCATCTTCTTTGCGCTATCGGATTTATCTTTAGCTTCTTGATAGCGTCCGTTATTCCATAAGCTTTTTACATCATTGGACAAGATAATGGCATATACGCCAAGAGGCCAGAAGCAGAACAAAATAGAAAGGATCGACCAAATAAGGTAGTCTTTCGGCATTTGTGCTACTTGTTGCGAAGCTTGATCAGCCTGAGGTTGAGCCTGAGGCTGTGCTTGAGGGGTTGCTTTCATCGAAGCACCGCAGTTCGGGCAGAAAGCTACATCATCGGCAATAGGTTTGCCGCATTGAGGACAATAAGAGATCATAATTTTGTTTTTTTGTAAATAATTAGTTATCTAACACTGGTTAGTTTCTTAATCTTTGCGTTCAGCTTGTCGCACTTCATCAACTCTTCGAGGCTGAGGTGCATTCTGTAGTTCCAGAAATGACGCGGGTTAGCCGGCACATTAATACGGTCTGCGAACTGATCTTTGATACGCACGTCGCCATCAATTGCCAACCAATCCTGCAGCGGCAGAATGGTCCACATAGCAGGGCTGTACATGTGCTGGTTGATGATGAACTCAGCGATCTCCGGGCTCATCTCTTGCGGAGCTTCACCCCACCAACCCATCTGCTCGTTGTAGAAACGCTGGGTCACCGCACGGTCCTCTTCCCACCATGCACGTAGCGGGTTCATATCGTGCGTACCGGTGGTGCAGACGCTCTGATACGGAGCATCAGCCGGGTGAGCGAACTTAACGGTCGGATCTTTCGGCATACGCTGGATCTCAAGGCTGAGGATCTGCAACTCGTGCATTACATCAGGCACACAAGCAGGCACCATACCGAGGTCCTCGCCGCAGCAGAGCATATGCGTTGCACCAATCAGCGTCGGCAGCTTACGCATCGCCGAATCACGCCAGAACTGGGTGTGACGACGGAAGAAATACTCGTTATAGATGCGCATAAGAACCTCTTTCTGATCGCTATAGAGCTCGTTGAACGAGTGACTCTGGTAGATCGAGATACGCGGATGGAGCCATCCCGGACGACGCTGATCTTCGACGAACAGCACTTCGCAATGCAGATAGATGAGTCCGTTGCAGATATTATGCACCGCCTCGGCGCTCAAACCGCTGGCTTTGAGCTGTTTCTCATCGCCGAGCAGACGGTCTGCCCATTCCTGTACTTTGGCCTGCGTATCAAACTCCGGACGGAAATAGTAGACGTATCCGTCGTGTGTGTTGAGCGCATTCGCTTTAGCCCACTCGGTATCGAAGCCGAGCACGTCGCCCAAGAAGTTCGAGCGGATATACGGCTTGGTCATACGATCCCAATCGAGGCACACGCCCTGTGCGCAGAGGTCATCGTAGCTGTACGGCAGTGCCGGAACAAAATGTCCGCACAATCCCCATACATCCTGCTTGCGCATTTGCCAGATACGGAAGAAACCGAGGATATGGTCAACACGGTATGCATCGAAATAGTCCTGCATCTTTTGGAAACGTGCACGCCACCAGCCGAAGTTATCCTTCGCCATCTCGTCCCAGTTATAGGTCGGGAAGCCCCAGTTCTGACCGCTGATCGAGAAATCATCGGGCGGAGCACCTGCCGAAGCATCCAGGTTGAACAACTCCGGATAAACAGCGGCATCAACCGAATCCGGCGAGATGCCGATAGGTATATCACCCTTCATAGCTACGCCGATCGAGTGCGCATAAGCAACAGCGTCTGCCAACTGCTTGTCTGCGTGGAACTGCAGGAACTTATAGAAATCTTTCGGTTGTTTGTCGCGCTTTGCCAGGAATGCAGCGTACGGCTCCAACCAGCTGTCGTTTTTCTTAATAAAGGCCTTGTACTCCTCGGACGAGAACAACGCATCTTTGTCTTGTTTGTACAGCGCTTTGAAGAACACCATCTTCGCGTCATACACGTTCTGGTAGTCCGCAAACGTCAGCGCGTTCAGTTCGGCTTTCTTAGCCTCGTACTTCTTCTGCTGTGCCGGCGTGAGACGACCCATCTTCTCGATGTTGATATAGATCGGATGCAATGCGAATACGGATACAGCATTGTACGGATAACTGTCGAGGTTGTTGTGACGAAGCGTCGTATCGTTGATCGGCAGCGTCTGGATCATCTGCTGACCGGTAGCCGCAGCCCAATCGGCCATCTTCTTCAGATCCTGGAACTCACCGATACCGAAGCCCTCTGCGCTACGCAGCGAGAAGACAGGAACGGCTACGCCGGCTCCCTTCCAACGCGGCTGGGTACGACGGAAACAACGGTCGTTCTCGTAGATCACATGTCCTTTCTCAACGCCCCATATCTGGCGATTCTCACCCCACTCGGTGTCCACAATCGCGCCGGACTTGAGGTCATAGATGACATACTTGTACTCGACGACGTCCTGGCCCTTTACATCAATGTCCGCACGCCACAGCGGGAACTCAGCGTCGGACATCGGCAGTTTGCCGTCCGGCTCCCAGTTACCCAGCGCGTCGCAGTTTCCGATGATTGCCACACCTTGTGTCGGCAGGATCTGCGGCAGGTCAATGGAGAAACGGATAGAGCCCTTCGGCGCTTTGGCCTTAGCGGGTTTCTCACGATGGAACAGCGCTTTGACGAACGCGGTGGTATAGAAACTGTCCTCGTAGGTACTGGCTTGCCAAGCATCGCGAACAACGATGTTCTTGTCCGATGCCTTGAGTGCCAAATGACGCGGTTCACCGGCCTCATAGATGAAACCGCCATCTTGCAAACGGATCGCGTACTTGTACGCTATTCCTGTCGGAAAATCACTGATAGGCACATTGCACTGCCAGAAATCCGTTCCCTGACAATTCAATACCAACGGTGATTTCTCGGTCCAACCCAGAATCGACTCTTGCGTCTCGATCACGCACAGAGACTGCCCATACTCGGCACGATAGTGAATTTGAAAATTAATGTTCATGATATATAGTATTAGTTATTTTTCGGGATCACGGTATACCGGTATAACGGTATGCCCACAAATTCGCTGCAAATTTACAACATTTTTTTGGATTATGCAAATTTTTTATCTTTTTTTGATAAAAAAGGCCAAATGAGACAGGGTAATAGCGTGTTTATTGCCCAGAGCAGCACGCCGGCTAAGGCTGCATTGACGCTTCCGAACAGCACTACCGCCCATGCTCCGCGTATGCCTGCTTCCGCAATCGGCACATTCGGTGTGACGGTTACGAGCAGGTAGTAAACTGCGCTCTGTCCCAGGCCTCCTAAGAATCCCAGGTCTCCTAGGCCGTCTATGGCAAAAAGGACCAAGTAGAGTTGTACGCACCAGCAGAGCAAACGGATGAGACTCTGTCCGACGCTCACGAGCACCAGTTGGTGGGAGACTACGGCCCAGCGCCGCAACAGACGCGGAGCTAAGGCCAGCATAAGAATCAGTAGGAGCAACACGGCACTAACGAGGAGAAAATACATCGCGTCGACTAGGGTTCCCGGGCTTCCTAGGACGACTAGGCTTCCTAGGCCGGCTATGACGATCGCCATCGTCATGGTGGCCGAGCCTACTGCTCCCATGGAGAGCGTCTGCGCCCATTCATTGCGGAGGACCGCTCTCGCGGGGTATTCCCCGAGTTTCCAAGGGGTGATCAGGCCGGCTAACTTACTGTAATACACCTGCTGATGGGCTTCGCGCCAGGACATCGGAATCAGGGTGCGCCAACGCCAAGCTTCGAGGGTCATATTGAGCGGCATCAGCACTACGCAGAGTGCTAATGCGCTCCACTGCTTGGAGCCCATGCCGCACAGTGTGGCCCACAGCCCCGCGTAGTCGTCGTAGGTGGCTAATTTCCACACCAGAAAACCGCAGCCGGCGAGTGCGATAACCCATTCGATGATATGATAAACCCTGCGTTTGGTCATAATTTTGTGCAAAGGTACAAAAAAATTTTGATATATACAAAAAAAGTTGTACTTTTGCATCGTGAAACAGCATCTGAGCGTCATATTCTTTGTACTTTGTACCATGTTTGGCACCTCGTCTGCCTTGGGACAGACGCTGGAGGATATCATATTGGACATCTACAATGCCGTTTCGGAGTTCAGCGAGACCGATTATGAGCAACTCCAAACGGACTTGTACGCGCTACACGATGCGCCAATTGACCTTAACCACACATCGGATGAAGAACTCGCCCGACTCTATTTCCTCTCGCCGCGTCAGATAGACGACATTCTCGCCTACGCGGACAGACACCCGTTCGAATCGCTCTATGAGCTTCGGTTGATTCATTCGCTCGCCGACTACGACATCCGCAACCTTCTGCCCTTCGTGCAAATAGCTGACAGCCGAGAGGCGGAGAACACTAATAATAAAATGTACGCGCGCGAGGTGTTCGCGCACGCGAAACACGAACTCGTTGTCCGTTTGGATGCTCGTAACATAGAGTCATTTGAGGGGTCCGATCCTATGTACGTGCAGGGTCGTTATCGTTTTGATTTTCAACGTCGTGTCACATTCGGCGCACAGTTACGAAGGCCGGCAGGAGGAGAAGCAAAAGACCTGCAGTACGGAGCGTATCTTCAGTTGCGGGACATCGGTCATTTGCACAGCCTTGTGGCGGGTAATTTCCAGGCCTCATTTGGCCAAGGACTCGTGTTCGCGCCGGCGTTCCATTCCGGCAAATCGAGTTACGTAGCCTCAGCGGGTCAGACGCGCGAAGGGTTGCGTTATTACTCGTCGGTAGATGGTGCGGCGTTACATGGTATCGGGGCTACGTGTCGATGGAACTGGGGCAAGGCTACCCGATTGGATGTCAGCGCGTTATACTCTATGAGTCATGCCAATGACAGCACGTGGAGACATGTGCTTGGAGCGAATCTCACGCTGCGCCATAAGCGGCTGGAAGTGCAACTGACCGCAGCCGAGAAACTCTGGTCGGATAGTATACGCCCGTACAACAACGCCGCGTATAACCAACACTATTTTCGCGGGTACAACCAAGCCGTTATCGGGGCCTCGTTTCGGTATAACCACGGCTGGTTCGACCTGTTCGGAGAAGTAGCGACCGCGCAGAACGAGAAATGGGGTTCTGGCACGATCATCGGCTCCCGTTTCTACCCCACCGATGGGGTGTCACTAGTTGCACTCTACCGCTATTACTCGCCCTATTTCGACAACGCGCTGGGCTATGCGTTCTCCGAGACTTCGCGTCTGGGTGACGAGAACGGCGGATACCTGGGTTTTGAGATCACACGTCTGCGCAAATGGCGTTTCAGCGGCTATGCGGATGTGTTCTACTTCAGCGGAGTCAAGTACGGCATTCCCCAACCCGGCACGCTCGGCTACGATCTCCTCGGCGAAGTGCGCTACAATCACCAATCTAAAATCAACAATAACCAATCACCAATCACCAATCACCAATGGTGGCTTTCTCTTCGCTTGCGTGCACGAAAGAAAGGCGCCACGTCCACCTACTCTGCCCGGGCACAGTTCGATTGGAGTAAGGGCGAATGGAGTCTGAGAACAACCGCGGATTATAACCAATCACCTATCACCAATAACCAATCACCTTTACCTTACGGTGTCAGTTTGGCGCAGGACGTGGCATACAGTTTCAGTCGTGTACCACTTGCTCTTCGCCTGCGAGCACAGTTCTTCGATGCCCGCAACTGGGACAACCGCATTTACCTCTACGAGCACGATGTGCTCTATGCGTTCTCGATTCCGGCCAGTTACGGTTTGGGCGGCCGGGCGTATCTCTGCCTCAAATGGCAGGCTCATCCTCACATCGCACTCTATTGCCGCCTCAGCGAAACAATCTATGAGAAGAGTTGGGCAACAGCTCACAACCGCTCGATGACCAGGACGGATATCCATGTGCTGCTGCGGGGTACTTTTTGACGCCAAACCCGCTCGGGGTTTATACGGAGGCTATACGGAGGCTATACGGAGGCAATACGGAGGCAATACGGGTTCTCAATTTGGAAATGATAGGTCAAAATGACAAAAAAAAATTATTTCATAAAACGCTTGCATATATCAAAAATTTTTCGTACCTTTGCACCGAATTTTGAAAACACCATAAGTACCAACGGTTAATGACACTACTTTATGATGCATCAAACAGCGGCATATCAACATTTTACCTCCGGGCTGACGTCCGAGAGTAAAGTGTGCGCGCTTTAAGAAACAGGACCACTATAGGGTTTTGTTTCTTTTTCGTTTAATAGAAAGATGGCTGAAGAAAACCAAATACAATTGTTCGAGGGACAGCAAGTACGCTACGTCTGGGATAGCGAGAAGGAGAAATACTTCTTCTCGGTTGTGGATGTTATCCAAGTGTTAACAGAAACGGATCGTCCTCGTAAGTATTGGAGTGACTTAAAACACAAGTTAGAATCAGAAGGAAGTGAAGTGTCCGAAAAAATCGGACAGTTGAAATTGCCTGCCCCGGATGGCAAGATGCGTCTTACGGATGTAGCTGATACAGAGCAGGTTTTCCGGTTAATACAATCGATCCCGAGCAAGAAGGCAGAGCCGTTCAAGTTATGGCTGGCATCATTAGGCCAGGAGCGCTTGAACCAACTGCAAGATCCGGAGTTGAGTATTGAGCAGGCCATCAAGGACTATCGCCGTTTGGGTTATTCGGAAGCATGGATCAACCAACGTATCAAGACCATTGAGATTCGCAAAGGGCTCACCGATGAGTGGAAGCGCGGAGGAATGGATGAGAAAAAGGACTATGCTTCGCTGACCGATATCATCTCTCAAGCTTGGAGCGGAATGACCACAAAACAATACAAGGAATATAAAGGTCTGCGCAAAGAGAACCTGCGGGATAACATGACGAATGTGGAGTTGATGCTGAATGGCTTGGCAGAGGCGGCCGCGACAGAGATGAGCAAACGAGAGAACCCGAAAGGCTTTGCTGAGAACGCTAATATCGCTCACCGTGGAGGTAATGTAGCACATGTCGCCCGCAAGCAGTTAGAGCAAGAGTTGGGAGACACCGTCATTTCCAACAAACGCGCCCTGAACTTCACTCAACCGCCTGATGAGCTGCCGTTTGAAGAAGATAAATAAGCAACAAATAACAAACAAAAAATTAAATAGTATGAGTGCAGCACAAGCAATAGCAAGCAGGCGCTTTTTGAAAGCGATGGGCTCAATGGTAGAAGATGAGCAGCGTCTTAACGAGGTACTCGAGTACATCGAGAGCATCAAGATACGCCCACTTTGCGAGCAGATTACTGAAGAGGAATTAGCAGAGAAAGGCATGCCACTACACCAAGCAATGAACCAGTTGCGTGAAAAGGCACGTGCGTACTATCAAGCATGAGAGTGTATATTGATAAGTTGGTATATCAAGTGCTTGATGAGTTCTACGATGTTAGTATGAAAAAGCACATCTCACTTGATTATCCAACCGTTGTGGCCAAAATCGATCGTCTGGAGAAAGCCATGTATGACTTTGCGGACAAAGCGGGAACAGTTCATACGGAGCCATATAGGCGAGATTGGAAAGAAGCCGGATACTTGGAGCTATATGCGGAAGGTTTTCATTTCGCGTACAAGATATATGCACTGCCAGACGGAGAACGCGTTTTGTACTACCACGATGCAGTACACGACAAGTTGAATTATAATCCAGAAGAGAAATAAGCAACAAAAATAACCACTAAAAATATCAATTAGTATGAGTGCCATACCAGCAACCAATCAGATGACATACGACATAATAGAGTCGTCGGAGTTGTCGCACTACATGACGCTTGATGAGATGCACGAGCGTCTAACGACTAACATTCGCAAAATGCTGGCCGAGTCGACCGCTGAAGCGCGCAAAGGTATGGGAACATCCCATGAGGACTTTAAACGGGAGATGGCGTCATGGCTTTGATAACGTGGCAAACAAATGCCAAGCGGAGAAGCATGGTTCGACCGCTTAGAAAAAGGAAATAAGCAACAAAATAACAAACAATAATATTAACTAAAAATCTCAAACATTATGAGAAAATTAAAACTATTTTTCGCCTGTCTGCTGATGGCCGTCCTCAGCATCGGGCAAGTGTGGGCAACCACTTACCAAGCTACAGCTGTTACCAGCACGACTGCTTTGGAAAATGGAGCAAAGTACATTATTCTGCAAGATGGACATGCCCTCATTAATCAGGTAACATCTAATAAGGCTCAAACAACAGACACATACAGTACCACAGGATTGTCTGGAAATGAAACATACGTGTGGATATTAGAAGCATCGTCTACTAACTGGAAACTAAAATCCGCTGCTGCCACCACTTATTATATGTCGTACCAGACAGGAAGTAATAAAGGAAGAATGAACTATGCCACTAGTGGAAATGCATGGACCATCACATATGCATCTTCGAAGTGGAAATTTGTAGATAGCGAAAGCCGCTTCTTAGGATACACAAACTCTACAGACTACGAGTATAAAACCTATGCAAATACTAATTACTCGAGCGGTACATACCCTAATGATATTTCATTACTAAAATTATCAGAAGAAACCACTTCGTATACCATTACAGCAGAATCGAATAACACAACCTATGGAACGGTTTCGTTAGAAGGAAATGCTATTACTGGAAGCCCGGCAGCTAATTGTCGCTATGCATCTCCTGCGTATACTGTAACAAGCGGTGCGGCTACGGTTTCTCAAAGCAATAATGTATTCACAGTAACACCGATTTCGGATTGTACAGTACGAATCAATTTTGAGGCTATTCCTGATTATACTGTTATATGGGACAACAACGGTAACACGTCTGTTACCACTCAAGTCTATGAAGGAGAAAAACCGGTATTCCCTGCAACTCCGGCAGCTTGTGATGGTAGCAGTACTACCTTTATTGGATGGGCTACTAATAAGTGGGATGGCAAGGCCACAGATCTTGAAGATAGCAAATTAAGTGGAATATCCATTTACACGAGTGCAAGTGCAATGCCAGATGTGGCAGGTGCAGTAACATATTATGCTGTATTTGCACATGTAGAGGCTGGCGATCCGAGTTGGACTTTAACAAGTATAGGTGATTTGACGGAAGATGATATTTTCGTGTTCGCCGATGCAAGTGATTATGCATTGCAAAATGATGGAGGTGCAAGTAATGAGGTTGCAGCCGTAGGAATTACTGTCGAAGAGGGTGAAATTACGAGTACGGTACCTAATAATCTGAAATGGAATATTTCGGGAAACTCTACAGATGGATATACTTTCTATCCGAATGGTTCTACTACCACATGGTTGTATTGTAACACTACAGCGGCCTCAAAGAGTAACGACAATATGCGTGTTGGTACAGGTGCTCGTAAGTTGTATGTAATTGAGAGCGTAACAGGATATATTAAAACGAATGATGAAAATACCACGCGTTATATAGGAAGAAACGGAACTACTACCTTCCGCGGCTATACCAACACTAATACAAACCCAGTTGTTCCTAAATTCTATAAATACACTGAAGGAGGTTCAACTTCGGACTACATGACTACTTGTGTGGCTACATCGAAATGTGCTACTCCGACATTTGGTGTCGCACAAGGAACGTACAACACGGCACAGAGCGTGACGTTGAGCTGTGGTACGGCAGGTGCTAAAATCAAGTATACAACGAATGGAGATGATCCTGATGCAGACCACGGAACAGTTTATAATGAAGCAATCACCGTTGATAAGGATATGGTCATCAAGGCTTATGCATATAAGGAGGGTATGGATGATTCGGATCCGGCTGAAGCTACATATGTTTTGAAACCGAAGACTCCGGTTATTTCTGGAACTGAGAATTTCTGGGGCACGACAGAAGTAAGTATCACTTGTGCAACTGATGGCGCTGCTATCTATTACAAGCTTAACGACGGAGACGAGACTCTTTATGCAGATCCGTTCACCATTGATGCTAATGCAAATATCAAGGCTGTTGCGAAAAAGACCGATTGGACTAATAGTGAGGAAGCAACTGCTGACTTCACGAAGATAGTTCCGTTAACCGTTGCTCAAGCAATTGAAATTATTGGAACTGGTACAGCAGAACAAAAGACAGGTGCTTACGTTACCGGTATTGTAAGCGAATTAGTTGAATTTAGTTCTCAATACGGAAATTATACATACTACATTTCGGATGACGGAACAACAAGTAACCAACTGCAAGCGTTCCGCGGCCAAGATTTTGATGGAGATAACTTTACAGCTGCAACAGATATTGCACTTGGTGACGTAGTTGTTGTAAGAGGAAATCTTCTTTATCACAATACTGGTGGTAATGAATTGAATACAGGCAATAGGATCATCGAGCGCACCAAACGTGTTGTTAGTCTGGAATTGAGTAATGACGGAACAGCCTATCCTGTTGAGTTTACAAAAGGTGATGCCTTCTCGCACGAGCATATGGTAGTTACAGCTACATACAACTCGACGCATTTTGCTGCTGAGGCAGTACAGGAGAATCCTGCATGTACATGGAGCGGATACGATGCTAACACACTCGGCGAGCAAGAGATTACGGTTTCCTACGGTGGCCAAAGTGTTAATTATAACGTTACGGTTCTTGGATATTGTACGAACAGCGCAGTCATTACTAAGGGAGCTACAGAGCATGGCTCATTCGAATTGTCCGTAGAAGGTACACAATGTTTGGATGAGTTACCGGGCAATGTGACAAGTACGGTGCTGACCGCTACTCCTGAAGCTTACTATTATTTGGCATCTGTTACCGCAACTAACGGAACTGTGGGAGTCATTGATGGTAATTCTTGCACGATTAGCAATATTGGCGCTAATACAACGATTACAGCGGTGTTTGAGCCAATTCCTTTAAACCCATGGGCAACCGTATATACGAGCAATGTTACAAATTTATCGAGTGACGTTGATGTAGCCGTTGTAATTGGAACTGAAAATATTGATGCACTTAAGGCAAATAAATCAAGCTCAGCTACCTTTACTATTCCGGCAGGTACAACAAATTTATACGCACACATCATCGCTTGGAACGGAGATGCTGCGAATGTTACTATCTCTGGTGCTTGTTTCAACGAGCCTAAAGAGCAAGCAATTATATCCGATGCATCAATTGCCGGAACTGGATCTACATTTGATATTGACGACAGTAAAGTGCCGTATGATTACTTCTATGAAATCACTCTTGATAAGGCCGTAACTGCTCCGACAGAGATTACCATTACTGCAGCAAGCCAGAAACGTTTTGTTATCTTTGGTGTCAATGCAGTTTATCCGGCAGAGATTACACTGGATCCGACTTCTTATGCATTTGGCGAAGTAAAAGAGGGTCTTACTAAATCGCAAGAATTCACGATTACTGCAAATGCGATGTGTACAGGTGACTTGGCGGCAGAGATTATTGGTACTGATGCAGATAAGTTCGAAGTAAGTGCTATTGATGCGAACAAGGTAACTGTGACCTTTGCTCCAGAAGTAGGTGAAATTGGTAACTTCGAGGCACAACTGCAAGTATCTTGCACCAACGCTTCTGTAACAGCTAATTTGACAGCAACCGGTATTTCTGCAACACAACCTGAGATCTCGGTTGATCAGACGTTGGTAGAGTTCGGTTCTGTTCCGCAGGGTAATCCTCTGGCATCACAGGCAGTAGCAGTAACCTTGTCGAATATCAGTACAGGTGCAACTGCATTGATCTCGGGTACGGCATTTAGCATTGATCCGGAGAACTTGGCGGCAAGCGGTGATATCACCATTACTCCGAATACTTCTCTTGCTCCGGGTAATTACAGCGAGAAGCTGACTATTTCCGCTACAGGCGCAACGACGAAAGAGGTAACAGTTACGATGACCATCCAAGATAAATGGATTGTAACGTATACAAGTAATATTGTTTTGACAGCTGATGCCAGCACAAAAGCTTCTAATGCTACTGTTGTAATTAATGAAGTTAGTTACGAGGCGATTAAAGTTGGTGTCAACGGCACAAATGGATCTGTAGCAATTATTGTACCGGCTCATACCACTAAACTGAACTTCCATGCCGCAGGGTGGAAAGATAAATCTGTAACTCTGAAGGCTAATGGAACTCAAGATACTCCAATTTCAGCAGATGCAGCTTTGACGGGTTCTACAACTACATATGAATTGGCAAGTGCACCGAATTCCTATAACTTTACGATTGAGGATAACGCACAACCGACTACTATCATCGTTTCTGGTAATGAGCGTTTCGTGATCTATGGTGTAAACGTAGATACGTACAAGCGTGACGTGAAGGTTGGTAACTATGGTACACTGTGTGTAAAGAATGGCGGTATTCTGAGCGGCGCTACGTTGTTTGAGATCGCAGGTAAGGATGCCGAAAAGATTTACTTCGACGAGGTTGAGGGTAACGTTATGGTAGCTGGTAAGCCATATATCTTCCTGCCGGAAGAGACTGGTAATGCAACAACGACCATCACTGTTACCTACAACACCACGAACAAGACTACGGCTGGCTACGGTAACGGATTCTACGGAACGTACGTAGATTTGAGCTCTGCTACTGGAACAGAGTTGGACGGCAACTACGTTATCAGCAATAACCGCTATATTCTGGTAGATGATGACCGCGTAACGCTTCCTGCTCACCGTGCATACATCAAGTTGGATGAGATTGGTTCTCCGAGCGCTCCGAGTGGTGCACGTCGCCGCGTTGCTATCAGCGGTGCTCCTGCTGTGGCAACAGACATTGATGCGCTGAATGCTGATGAGGCTCCGCGCAAGGTAATGATCGACGGACAACTCTATATCATCCTTGGAGAAAAGATGTTCGATGCAACAGGTCGTTTGGTAAAATAAGAAAGGCTGATGATTATATTTATTAACGATTAAAACTTGGGAATTATGAATAAGAAAATATATAATCAACCGAAAGTAAACGTTGAGGCAATGAAGTCAATGACTATCATCTGCGCAAGTATCTTTGATGGTGGTACATCTTCTCAGCAACCCGGAGAAACCATCGGAGAATAACTCAACAAACATCCTACAGGGACGTTCGGGATGCGAATGAGATGCGTTCGAGAGTCTCTGGTAAGGCATTCAACAATCAAAGGCAGCTTCTGGGCTGCCTTTGGTGTGTTGGTCAGTCCAAAATGGCCCCAAATGGGGGAAAAGAAAGAAAAATTACATTTTTTTGCAAAAATATTTGGATTGTAACTAAAAAATAGTTACCTTTGCACAAAATTTGGAATATGAGTACAAAAGACAAATTAGTCGAGCGGTTTCTGACGCTTCCCTCGAACTTTACATTTGACGAGTTAGAGCGGCTGCTGATGATATTTGGCTATACGAAATCGAATAAAGGGAAAACGTCCGGATCGCGTGTTATCTTTAAGGACAAAGAGGGGCACCCGATAATGCTCCATAAACCGCATCCCGGCAACATTGTTAAGATGTATGCGTTGCGGCAAGTATTAGAAGAATTGCAATCAAAAGGATATCTAAAATAGGAGGGACTATGAATACGATCAGTTATAAAGGATATCTCGGGACAGTGAATTTCTCCGAGAAAGACGGATGCTTCTACGGCAAGATAGAGGGCATTGACG
>CACZZL010000015.1 GCA_902785605.1 uncultured Bacteroidales bacterium | reverse complement strand
CCACTGGACCAACCGCTGGAGCGGTGAAGAGGAACTCTTCTACTCTGCCGGTACCTATCGTAACGATACGACCATCGACGGACAGAAGTACTTCTTCGGTATTGAGTTCCGTACATCCAAGCAGATCTTCGATACCGTTCAGGCTTCGATCTGTAACGGAACATCGTACCTGTTCGCAGGTATTGCACGTACCGAAGCCGGTATCTACCGTGACACGCTCACATCTGCAAACGGTTGTGACAGCATCCAGACCCTTATCCTGACTGTCAACGAACCGTACTACAGCACACGTACGGAGCATATCATCGAAGGTAATGAGTTCGTCTTCTTCGGTGACACCTTCAATACGACGGGCGTTTACACGCACTACGGCAAGACCGAGTATGGTTGTGATAGTACCTCTATCCTCCAACTCTTCGTTCACCCGCTCGTAGATACTGTTGTTACGATCTGCTCGTCTGAGCTGCCGTACATGTGGACCAACAAGTGGGACGGCTCCGTTATGCCATTGTACACGGAAGGCATCTACCGCAACGACACCACCTATTTCAACGGTGAGCGTATGTTCTACGGCTTGCAACTCATTGTCAGCCAGCCGAACAACACGACGATCTACCGTGAGATCTGTGATGGTGACACGTACAACTTCAACGGACAAGACTTGCAGCAGTCCGGCGAATACCGCGACACGCTCAAGAACAGTTACGGTTGTGACAGCATCGTCATCCTGCACCTCAATGTGCTCCAGAAGTACTACAACATTATTGAGCGCACGATCCATGATGGTGACACCGTTCACTTCCAAGGTGTTCCGTACTCGACAGCCGGTGTCTACACGGCACGCTTCACTTCCTCGCATGGTTGTGATAGTATCGTGGAACTGCACCTGAATGTCATTCGTCTCTACGATGACAGCATCGCTGTCTGCGCGAACGCACTGCCGTACGTTTGGACGCTGCCGAGCGACTCGACCAAGTTCATGACGATCTACGAGTCCGGTATCTATCGTGACACAGTAACCAACACCCACGGTATGCAGAGCATCATCGGTCTGAAGGTGAACGTGCTGCCAATTGCACACGCACCGGAAGCAATCGTAGCAACTATCTGTGAAGGCGAGTACTACAAGTTCGGCGATTCGCTGCTGACTGTACAAGGTATGTACTACGATACGCTGGTGGCTGCGAACGGTTGTGACTCGATCGTGATGTTGGCACTCCAGGTACAGCCGGTTAACTACCAAACGGAGTCTCGGACGATTTACGAAGGCGAGTCTGTACAATTCCACGGACAGACCTACTCGCAGTCCGGTATCTATACCGTCATCGACACGACTACCCATAAGTGTCCGGACACCTACCAACTGATCCTGACGGTATTGAAAGAGTTCCGTGTGGATACGGCAGTACATATCTGTCAGAACGAAGCTCCGTTCATATGGTATGGATATAAGTACTATAAGACCGGCGACTACTCGCTGCCGACGGCTTATACCGATTCGTCTCGTGTTGTGAAGACACTCCACCTGACGGTTGATTCGATCTACTCTGAGATTCGTACCGTCTCCATTTGTCATGGCGATGAGTTCAAGTTCAAAGGTAGGATATACACGGATAGCACATCCTTCTACGACACGATTCCGTCGACCAAGGGTTGTGACTCCATCATCAAGTATATCGTACAGGTTTATCCGACCTTCCACTTCGAGTTTGATAAACATATCTCAGATACGGGCTCTTACAATTTCCACGGCCGTCTGTTGAACCAGACCGGTACGTATGAGTGGACCGGTAAGACGATCAATGATTGTGATAGTATTGAGTTACTCCACCTCACTGTTCATCCGTCTTATCTGTTCAGAGATACCATTGAATTGTGTCAGCCGGATTCCTTCATATGGAGAAATCACCGTGGTTTGGATAGTATTATCATCACGAAGTCCGGTACGTACTACGACAGCTGCTTGACGAAGAACTACCAGTTTGATAGTGTATACATGCTGACGGTTGTTGTCCATCCTTCGTACTACTACTACGAGAAGTATGATATCGAGGAAGGTAAGGCTACCCGAATCCACGGCATCGATATCTCCACACCGGGTGTTTACAAAGATACGCTTTCTTCTATCTACGGATGTGATAGTGTTTACCATATTGTCGTCAACACCATCCGTAAACTGGAGAGAGAGGATTCCGTATCGATCTGTTATGGCAGTTACTACGAGGTTCCGGGTGGTAGCGGTAGAAAATACAGCTACGCGGACACCTACCGGGATACGATTTATCCGGCTGGCAAAGACTACTTCGAGGTTGTCATTACCCACCTTACGGTGATCGCACCGAGCTTCTCTGTAACACGCAAAGTTGTCTCT
Organism: uncultured Bacteroidales bacterium; assembly: GCA_902785605.1. Classification (GTDB taxonomy): domain Bacteria; phylum Bacteroidota; class Bacteroidia; order Bacteroidales; family Paludibacteraceae; genus Colicola. The sequence continues at coordinate 51,532 of CACZZL010000015.1, read as the reverse complement.
GTAGAAGATCTGCCGTATGCATATGACGGCCGATTGTACACCAAGAATGATCTGCCGAAGGATGACACGACCTACATCTTCCAGCGGACGATTCATAATGCGAACAGTTGTGATAGTATCGTTTATCTGGAGATCACGCGTACTTCGCACTACTCGCCTTGGTATCAGTTCGCGCTGTGTAAGGGTTCAAGTATCAAGATCGACGATGTAGAGATCACCGAACCGGGACAATACCAGTTCACGCGTAGACGTATTGATCCGAAGGATCCGCGCAGGAGTTACATGGATAGTTTGTATCGAATTGAAGTGTACTTAGCACCGACCTACGATCTGACGTTGAATCGTACGATTTGCCAGGGTGATACGTTCCCATTCTTCGACAAGAAACTCACCACGACCGGTGTCTACAAGGAGAAGGGCGAGACCAAGGACGGTTGTGACAGTATCGTCACACTCTACCTGGAGGTTACCCCTGCCGTACACTACCACGACTACGTACGCATATGGCCAGACTCAATGCCGTACACATGGAATGTGACCGGTGAGACGTATAGAGGTGCCGGTGACTACACGAAGGTTTGGTACACGAACGATTGCGCGAACACGCATACGCTCCACTTGACGGTAGTGGAAACCGATACGGTCATCACACAGGTGGTTGTATGCTCGGCCGATCTGCCGTATATCTGGAGAGGACGCCAATACACAGCATCCACCACGGATAGCGAGTTGATCGTAGACTCTGTACTCAAGACATCGACCTTGTATGTATTGAAACTGACCGTATCCAGCCCGACGAACATCCAAGCACCGGATCCGGATCAAGAGTTTGAGGCTTGTGCGGACGATCAGGAATTTGATATCCATCTCAAGTACACGGGAGACCTGCCGCAGTACTACAGTATCTACTTCGGTTCTGCAGCACTCCGCGAGAAGTTCAAGAACGTATACAACGTGCCGGTTGACCATAGTCTCGCGAACGGCCTTGTCAATGAAGTGGTGATTCGAGTACAAATTCCTCAGTCCACACAAGAGGCATATCGCGACCATGACGGTGTAAGCCATCCGTACTATGTACGTCCGGATCATTACACCATGAACATCGAGTTGAATAACGGTGCTTGTGGCGACAACAGTCGTGTGAACGGTGTCAAGTTCCTCATTAAGTATCCGAATTGGATCATTGAACAGCAGTGGGATAACATTGTGGCTCCGCTCAAGAAAGACTCGAATGGTGGATTTGAGTTCGCGAATATCGAGTGGGAGAATACGACACGCAACTACACCTACTCCGGTGCAGAAACAGCTCGAGGATACCTGTACGTTTCCGGTAAACTGCAAGAGGGCGATGAGATCGTAGCTAATCTTACCCGAAAAGGTGAAGGATACCCCATCAAGACTTGTCCGCTTGTGATCAAAGCATACACCAAGGATACGTACGACAATCCGATTATCAAACCGAACAAGGCTCCGCGCCACACTCCGGTGATTGGAATCGAAGCCGTACAAGAGGGTACGTATGAGGTTTACTCGTCGACCGGTACGCTCATCACAACCGGAACCTTCGCAGAAGGCAATACGGCAGTTACCTTACCGGCTGTATGCGGTATCTACCTCATCCGATTGGTTCAAGGTGAACACGCTATCACGCATAAGGCAATCATCTACTAAGATGACGGCCTGTGCGCACAGCGCAGCATAGATACAATAAACCCAGCGAACAATTCGCTGGGTTTGTTGTATTTGAAGAATCTTAATTTTTAATTCTTAATTTTTCATTTTTAATTTTCCAACGTCTTTCGCCAGAAAGACGAAGTGATATCGGTCCATTCGTCCCCTACCCGTTTGTAGAGGCGCTGGTTTGTCTTCTCACTCTTCAGACCACCCAGACTCTCGATATACGGACCTAATTTCAGGAAATCCAGGACACCGGGATTCTTCGGATAACTGGTTCGTCCACTATACCAAGCTGTCTTGAGATGCTTGACCTCATGAATGTACGCTGCCCAGCGAGCTACTTCCTCGGGCTCACTGTCGCCGCCCATGAACGCCACACAGGTGATTAATCCTTTGTAGCGGTCCATCAGCCCGCACAACAGTTCCTCGGTCAGCGGTTCGCCTATATCCTCGGCCAAGTGCGGACTATGGCAGCCCGGACAGTGACAGGGACAATTAGAGAGATTAAGGGCGAGTGTTACCTCGCCCGGAATCTCCTGAAAGACTATGTCAAATGATGCTACTTTCGCCATTAACCGTTAGCCTTTCGCCTTTATTAGCACTTCGGAGCTTTCTGCTTCTCTGCGTAGTAACGCTGAGCGGCCTCTTTCTGACGCGCCTCCGAGAAGTTCGATACACGCTTCATGTAACCGATCACGCGGGTCAGATAGTCCACGTTCTTCGAGTGGCAATGAGGACACTCCTTCAGATAACGTTTGTCAATATGACCGCAGTCGTTACATACGGTGTTCGGGATATTGAACGTGAAGTAGTTACATCCCTCTACCGCAGCGACGCGCAGCAGTTGACGATACTGCTCCTTGCTCAGGTGCTCCTCCAGGTTGCAGTGCAGTGCGCTACCACCCGTCAGGTGCTCGATGTACTGACGTCCGTGCAGGCGGAAACGATCGAGTACGTTGAGCGACTTGTCCTCTACGATGTAGAAGTAGCTGTTGTAGCAGTCACGCGGTACGACATAGCCGTCCTCACGATCCCACTTCGCATGCTTCACACCTACGTTCTCTGCCGGGATCATCTCGCAGTTGAACATCACATCCTTCGTGCGGTACTCTTTGTTCTTCTTCTCGATGATACCGAGCAGCTCCTGAACAAAGTGTGCGTACTCCGGCGAATCCTTGATCTCAATGCCCAGGAACTCAGCAGCCTCAACCAGACCGTTCACACCGATGGTCAGGTACTGACGACCGATATTGATGTAACCGGCATCGAACAGCGGCAGCATACCCTTCTCTTGCAGGTTCTTCAGGTTCTCGTTGTAAGCCAACTGTACCTTGTGCATCAGGTCCACTACATCCTCGATATAGGCCTGATACGGGATGTTGTTACGTACTGCGTACTGGATAGCACGGTTCAGGTTGATGGTGAGCACCGATTTCGATCCTGTCGAGATACCACCGGCACCGAGCGTGTAACTAAAACTGTTGTCCGTGATTGCATTACGCAGACGGCAGCAGCTCGACAGCGAGTCGGCATTGTCGGAAACGTAGGTGAAGAACGAGTGGCCCTTGGCATACATCTCTGCCGTGAAATCGCCGTACTCCTTATCCTTGATATCTCCATCCTCTGCGAGCAACGCCATCGTCTCTACCGGGAAGGTGAGCACGCAACGGGTGCGCTCTTCGTTGAACCAGTTCATGAAACGACGCTGCAGCCAATCCAGGCTCTCCCAATGCGGTGCCTCACCGTTCGGGAAACGGAAGTTCTCAAACAGGCTCTTGAAGTAGTAACGATCATAGTAGCTGATGTTCCAGAACACCGATTGGAAGTTACGCGCACCACTCGGTTGGTTCAGACTGTACACCACCTGCTGGAAATAGTCCGTGATCACCTTGTCGATCGTGCGGCGCTTGAGGCTCAAGTCTACCACCTCGTCGGCACGTTTGTAGTAGTCCTCACCGTACTCCTGCTCAATGAAATAGTTCATATACATAAGGAACTCGGGTGTAGCGCACGCGCCTGAGAGCATGGACGAAACCATGAACACCATGTTGATGAACCCGCCGCAGAACGATTTGAGGTTGTGAGGAGGTGTTGCGTTACCGCCGATGCTCTTCGTACCGCCGATCAACCACGGATACATCGTGATAGACGCACAGTAGTTAGCCAGGTTCGTCTCGTCGTTCTTGTAGATGAAGTGCTGGTTGAGCAGACTCATATACCGGTCACTCAACTCCTTGCCGTACATATCTTTGATACGCTCGGTCAGCAAACGACGGTTCAGACGAATGAAGCCCTGCTTCGGCAGTTCACCGATCAAGGTCGCAATGTTCTTGTGCTCTACGTTCGCGTTCGCATCGAACTTACTACCCTCTGCGGCATTACTTGCCTGCACGTAGTTCATCATAAAGTCCAAACGACGCTGCGTATCACGATCCTCGGTGTGACCCTGACGATAGAGGATGAATGCTTTCGCAACCTGGTAATACCCCTCCGCCATCAATGCTACCTCTACCTGGTTCTGAATCTCCTCGACTGTCTGTTCATTTCGTACTCGTAAGTGCGACAATATTGCACCTAATGTCTCTTCGGTGGCAAATGCGCCTACCGCTAAGAATGCCTTCGAGATCGCATTCTTGATCTTGTCAATGGTAAAAAGTTCCTTCTTACCGTCACGTTTGATAATGTATGTTTCCATATATATAAGTATAATAACAAATATTCAAATTTCAGTCAAAAAAATCGGGACGTAAACCTGCCTTTAGCAGTTTGCGGACCGAAGAGCGGAGGCATAAGTCGCCCGTCAATTTAGCGGAGTGGTATTGACCATTGCGACCTTATTGCCGAACGCGAGCGAAATCGAGTGCAAAGGTACTATAAATATTTGAATTGTGCAAATTTTTTGTCAATTATTTTTTTAAAAATTTTTAAAAGTTGTCCAAAACTTTTTGTTACTTTGTTCATTTTCTGCATTTTACATTTTTTATTAACACAAAAAGTTGTCCAAAATGAAAAATTGTTAATAACTTTTCAAAAAAAAGTTGTCCAAAACAACTATCTGTTTGAATGAGTGAATCTTATAAAAAAAACTGCCACCGAAGTGGCAGTTTTTGTCCCAAAATCAGGAATTCTGATTAGAGGTTGAAAAGCTTCTCAGAGCGCTTTGCAGTCTTCTCAAGATTTACTTTCTTGATGATCTTAGCGTCCTTCTTAACCGGAGCAACCTTAGCCGGAGCAACCTTAGCCGGAGCTGACGCTTCCTTAACCAGAACCTCTACATCACCACTGATATTGAAGTTGTACTGAACTGCGTTCATAGCAATACCGGTTCCGGTGAGCACAAAGGTTTCACCTTCTACAGCAATCTCTATATCGAGCGTTGCGAATGCATACTGGTCCTGCTTATCTAAGAGGATGTAGGTGTAGTCAGCATCCATATCATCGATCGAATAGCTACCCTCTACAGCAGCAGCCTCATTCGGAGATATGGTGATATAGGTAGTAGAATCAGTGTTTGCAGCCATCAACTGCCACCAACCATATGCGTCACAAGCGTCATTCATTCGAGCGTTGGTAAGCGTAATATCCTCAGTTTTCTCAGCAACGATCTCCGGAGTCGAGAAGTTGTACTTAGCAACTGCACCGTTGGTAGTACCGAGTGTACCCATCGCTACAGCGATAACGGTGTAAGCCGTGTTGGCATCCAGTTCATCGTACTCGTACGAATCCGCACCCTGAGACAAGAAATCCTCGAAGCCGATTTCATAGCCGAAATAAGCGTAGTACTCGATCGTGTACTCGATGTCCTCCTTGATAGCTGCGCAGAGCTCTTCATCGCTCATACTTGCGATCGCAGCGGTCTTATAGATATTCCAGTAGTAGGTAGCCGTTGTGTTCGACGGATTAACTGTAATATTCGCCGAAGAGAATGTGATATCGCTTGCAGCGATCTCAAACGTCATGTCTGCCGGAACCGGATCTTCTTTCAGCTCCAGCGTCTTGAAGTTCTTACGAGCAGCCTTGCCGCTGGATGCACCGTTAGCATCCAATGCGATAGCTACTACCGTGTACTCCGTGTTGGACTCCAGCTTGGTGTAAGAATAAGAGTTTTCTCCTTTGAGCAGGAAATCTGCGAGGGTTGCGTCATAGCCGTAGTATTGTTTATAATACTCAACAGCCTCCTCCAGATACTCTTTGAGATAAGCACCCACTTGCTCGTCAGTCAGCTTAGCAGCCTCTGTTGCCTCGAGAACATCCCAATAATAGGTAACAGTAGAGTCCACCGGGGTAACCGTGATAGTCGCTCCCTTAGCAGTGATGTCAGTGATCTCGATCTTGTAAGCTTCGTTCTCCGGCTCGTTGCCGCCGCCCTTACAAGATGCAAAGCTGAACGCTACCAGCGCTGCAGCCATGATTGCAAAAAATTTCTTCATAATTCCAAAATTTGTTAATTGTTATTTTGTTAATTTGATCGATTTTTCTTCAAAACACACACAAATCAGCGGCAAAAGTACTGCTTTTTTTTGACATATGCAAATTTTTTAACGTTTTTTTTGCATATTTGCAATTTTTGTTGTATCTTTGTGCCCGTTATGAAAAAGACCTTATTACTATTTTGCGCACTCATGTGCGTATGTGCACAGGCGCAGACGCGCTACGTAGGCGGCGACATCTCTACCTTGCCGCTGTATGAGAAAGATTTATCGTACTACAAAGATGTGGATGGCTCGAAAATCAACGATTTGATCGCATGGGCAATAACAGATTGCGGTTGGAACACGTTCCGTGTACGCATCTTTGTCAACCCGACTAAAGCAGACCAAGACGGGACACTCAACCCCTCCGTTTGTCAGGATTTGGCGTTTGTGACGGAATTGGGCCAACGCATCAAAGCGGCAGGAGCGTATTTCATGTTGGATTTTCATTATTCCGACACCTGGGTAGATGCCACGCATATTCAGGCACCTGCGGCATGGAAAGGCGCCTCGGATGCTGCGATGGCAGATAGCGTAGCGGCTTACACACGCCGCGTGCTGACGACGCTCAAAGCGGCCGGAGCCACACCGGATTTGGTACAAGTGGGTAACGAGATCATGTATGGTCTGTGCGGCATCCAGGTGCACCCCTACGACAAAGCCGGGGATAACTGGACCGGATACCTCGGTCTGCTCCATGCCGGATGCAATGCCGTTCGCGAAGTGTGTCCGAACGCGCAGATCATCATACATACCGATCGACCCTCTAACACCGGATATAACTCCTATTACTACAATAAACTGGTCCAGGACAACCTGGATTTTGATATCATCGGACTCAGTTACTACCCCTTCTGGCACGGTTACCTGAATTCCGAACAGGTGGCTGACAAAACGGATAAGAACAACCTCGTCAACTCCCTCAAGAACCTCAAAACGCTCTTCCCAAATAAGCGTGTACATATCGTAGAGTGCGCGTATAACTTCCAAAACTGGCCGACGAAAGGCGTTAGTTTTGACACGCGAGATGTTTGGCCGTGCTCTGTTGCCGGGCAATACAATTTTGTCAAAGATTTGGTTGATGCTCTCAAGCCGCTGTCCAATGTAGATGGTATCTCTTACTGGTTCCCGGAAGAAGCCGGAAACGGGGATTATGTCAACTGGACCACCAACAGCCGTTTAGTTATCAAATCATGGCAGAACCGCGGTTTCTGGAACGAGCAAAGTACCACTTCCGGTCATGCCATCAATAAGACCGGAAACGTATCCGGTGACAAGACGGCTGCCGATGTCTGCGCGCCCTATTACCTGGGTAAGTTCGCTGCCACCCCCGAATCGATCGATCAAACGGTCAATGACCATCGACCGATGACCCATAAACTCCTGCGTGACGGCCAACTCCTCATCGAGCGCAACGGCCGCACCTACACCCTCACCGGAGCAGAGACGGAGTAAGCCGATAAGGGGCTATCATACATAAAGATAGGAGAGCATCACGCTCTCCTATCTTTCGTTAGCCATTAGCCTTGCGGGTGCTCCTCGCGGACACTACCCTCGTACATGTACCTAAACCCCGTTCAGGTAGTAAGTACTCGGGTGTGCTCCGCTCTCCCCAAAAATTAAAATTTCCGGGGACCCCATGCTGAACTTATCCTTGCGGATGTTCAGCATCATAGGCAGCGGCACAGACGGACCAGAGGTAGGACTTCATGGTCTTTTTGCCGTTCGCAGAGTCCTTCTGCGCGAGGAACGCTGCCTGGTCAGACGACGCGTACTCGAGGCTGTCCTTACGGGCAGCGACTGCTGCTGCGACAGCGGCGAAGCGTACGCGGATACGCATCTCCTTGGTCGTCACCGGAGTCGAGCGGGTTACTTTTTTACGCAGATACACGCGGTTGCAGTTGGGGTTCTCCGTCTCCGCTACGCGGTGCGTGCCCAACAGCATCTTCGCACAACGGTGTTGACCGTTCTTACCAGGTTTACTCAATGCGCCGGATACAGAGTCAATACCGGCACTCCATTCTACTTTTGCCATAGTGATTAGATTGGGGTTAAATTGTTAAACTGTTAAAGTGTTAAAGGGGTGTTTTAGCCGTTGGCTTGATCGTAGGCGGTTGATTCAAGCATCCAGAGGTAGGAACGCATGGTGGTTTTGCCACCAGCGGTGTCTTTCTGGGCGTTGAAAGCTGCGAGGTCGGCTGCTTGCTTGGTCGGGTCGTTGAGTCGCGTGTTGACGGCAGTGGATACTGCTGCAAACTTCGTCCGGACAGTCTGCTCTTTGGCGGTAGGTTGCGTGGAGCGAGACACGGAACTGAGGCCTCGGAGGTAGACGCGGGAGCAGTCTTTGCTCGTAGTGGGTGCCTTACGGTGCGTGGCTAAAACCATCTTCTGATCTGCCGCGTGCGGGGACTTCTTGTCGATCTTATTCAGAGCGCCAGAGACGGTCTCAAACATCGGGGCGTAGGTTGCTTTTGCCATTTCGCGCGAGCTATCCTCGTACATGTACCAAAACTCCGTTTTAGTAGGGAGTACTCGGATGCTCTCGCTCTCCGATCCGCAAACAGCCTTCGGCTTCGGTTTACGTCTCGGGTAAGGAGAGCCCCTCTAAGCTCGATGAGAGGGAACAGAGTTAAACAATAGGGTTAGTTTTTTCGGTGCTTCTCGATGTGGTAGAAGCCCAAGGTAAGGATTTTGAGAATGACTTCATACAAAACCTTTACCCAGTCTTTTTCTTCAGATTCTTGTTTCATTGCGGTAATAATTAATGTTGTTACAGATCTCGAGGCGGGTCTCGTCTGAGGCGGATTGCTCGGAAAGCCAGCGGGCGGTGAGAGATTGCTCCATGCTGGCGGAGATAAGGATACAGCCTTTACTGTGCTCAGGTTGAGAGCCGCGGTGGAATCGTATGCCGGAACGTCCGGGTACTTGGATGAGGATGGGCAGCAGGCGTTTGAAACGTGGTGACTGCGTGACTTGAACTTTGTAGATCAAGGCGGGAACGAGGTAGTCGGCGTTCTCAAGCGTGTCGCAGATATAGTGCAGACGCTCGACGAGGAGACCGGTACGCTTGTTGATGTAGTGCGAGACTCGGTACAACTTGCCGGGAACGGCCTTCGAGCTTACTCTCGAAGAAGAGGACGTACTGTTTTCGCGGATCAGTTTGTAATACATGGTTATTGTTTGCGTTTGTACACATAATCTATGCCAAACAGAGCACCTGCAAATGTCGCGGTCTCGCCAAAGGCAACGAGCAAAGTCTCGTGGATTTGTCCTTGCGGGTCAATGAAGATGCCGCAGAAGAGTAATATAAGTCCGCCGATGGAGAGCACTGTGGCGGTGATTAGTTGCAGGTGATCTGATCGCATAGTCGTGTGAAATTTTAAAATCTGGTGCAAATATGCCCACAATTTTGGCGGTTTTGCAAATTTTTTACCAAAAAGTTTTCCAACTCATCACCACGCGTAGCGTAGAAAGGCTTCTATATTGTTGTCCGAGACGGGTTGCCCGTGGATTTCTTCGAAGCGCTCCATGAGGGTAAGCAGATGCTTGATGGGGATGATTTGTCCGGCTCGATGGTTGAGCCGGTCGTGGATTTCTTGCGTGGTCATGATGATATACGATTTGACGATTTACGATTTACTATTTCTAAATTGAGTTTGGTCGTTATCTGACGAAGATGGACCGGGATTGCATCGGGATTGCATCGGCCCAGAACCGGCTTGTAGAAGGCGAAGATTTTTCCGTTTCGTGTTCTAAAGATGAAGTTTCCTAATCGTCCTCTCAATGCACGAAGATTGCCATCCTTTGATTTGAGTTGGAAGGCGGTCGGACTATACTTCGGCATGGGTGTCTCCTTTCTTAAATTCGGCTTTGACTTCTGCCCAGATGAGTTTGCGTGGACGCTTGTCGCCATTGGCCATGCGGCGTGATACTTCGGAAGCCATGAATGCGAAGGATGAACGAGCGGCAATCTCACCTTCGGTAGGTTTAGTGCAACGGGGTTTGTCTTCGCGGATGTAGATCTTTTGTTTGCCGTTGCGAACACAAGCAATGACGCGTTTGGTGATGACACCTTTGGAGGTGACGATAGTTGATTTCGAGAGTGTGCCGGAGACCTTTTCAATACCGGCGGGAAATAAACAATTTGCCATAATAAAAATAATGAATAATGATTAATGAATAATGAATATTTGTCGGATGCGATCCGACGACAATTGACAAAGTTTTATCCGTTTCGGACATAGATGACCTTCTGTCCCGTCGGGTTTGCCATTTGCCAGCCGTCACGGGGTTCGGTGGTGTGATAGCGGGCGTAATAATCGGCGTAACTGAGAGTCTGTAGCCGTGGAGGTCGCGCATTCTCCTCCATGGCACGCAGAGGATCGTAATGAACAAACTTGCCTTGCTCCAGTTTGGAGCGAATGGCGTCATACACTCGCTGCTGCACTTCAGGCGTGTAGCTTGCCCAAAGTGCCGCACATTCGGTTTCTCGTTTGGCGCTCGAACCATGTTCACGAAGCAGCGCCCATAATGGTTGAAAATCATTCATAAATTATTAATTGGTGTTACATAAAGGTGTTACATAAAGGTGTTACAAAAGGGTGTTACATATGGTGCTACTCATACGCGCAGTACGTAACACCCTTTTGTACATTTTTAGATTTTCTTTTTTGCTTCTTTTTTCTTTTGCGAGAAAACAATCTGCTACGCCTATCTTTCGAAAGGCGGTGCAAAGGTAGAGTTTTTTGATGACATGACCGAGGACAAAAAAGTCCTCACAATTTTTCACCGCTCTCCATGTAGGCATAAATATTGCGCACATGTTTTTGGTCTATACCAAATGTATTGGCTACAAACCATGTACTTACTTTGGGATGGAGAAGATGATAATCATAAACCTCCATCCACATAAAAAGATTGGAACTGATCAATCCGCGATGCATGTATTCATCGAACCTACCCTGCTCGCGCTCTGATACTAAGAACTGATAATTATTCATAAAGTACCCCGGAAGGCGGGATTTCTCAGTGGACAACGTGTCCCTGAGTGTGCCTCCGGCATACTTACGAAAAAAGACGGCTCACGCTGAACGTGAACCGCCTTTTGGGATAACAATACGTTATACGACTTACGAAATGATCAGGTCATTTGTAGCGTTATTATCCACACCAAAGGGTGTGCCTGTGTACAGGCGCAGAGAACGGATGCCGGATTTATGGGATAGGTCTCCATAACCGGAGAAAAATATACTCGTTTCATACTATTTACGATTTTGTCATTTACTATTTACTATTTGTCCCATAGCGTTATAGATCTTGCCGTCTTTTACTATCAGTAACTGTCCGTTACGGATAAATTTATGATTTATGATTTCAGATTTCAAATTTACATTCTCCACTCCTGTCTCCGTATCTTCAATCGTAGCCGGAGCACCGAAGCCGCCGCGTGCATTGGCTTTGCGGAGGGTCTTGCCGATGTAGGAAGCAAGGTTCAGTTCACTACCTTTGAGTAGGGCAACGAAAGTACCTTCGTTCTCAATGAGGTAAGCCGCATCGTCATCGATAACTTTGGGATTAGCGACAGCCTGCGCTGCGATAGCGCGTGCATCCCAGTTGTCGGCTCCTTTGACCACGTTATCATAGGTGTAATTACCGATAGCTTCGAGATAGATAGCATCGGAGTTAGCGGCATAGTTGAGTCCGTTCAGGTTATGACCTGTAACCGGCGTACCGTCTTCCAGATGCGTGTTATACTCATGGAAGCGGACGGGGAGGTCAGCGCTCATATAGGTGTAACCTTGTGCCGACGGAGCGATGAGACAGGTAGCATTGAGGAAGGTAGCGGCAGGGCTGTTATGCCAACCGCGTGCGAGATTCCATCTTCCGGCTTGACTAACATCACCGTCAATGGTACAGTTATTGAGCACGTAGCCGTAAACGGTCTCTGCGGCCGTCGAAGGCGCGAGGATAACATCTGCATGCGCTCGTGCATTATTGTATAACAAGGTATTCTCAAACCACATATCGCCGCCACCGCAAATATAATCCACCGTACCTTCGATACGTCCGTCTTCGAAATAACCGCGTGCGGTAGCCGGGTAAGAAGAATAATACGTATCCTGGTTACCTTGCAGATCTACTTGTTTCATGATGCTCTTGTCTCCGCGCACCTGTACGGCGATACCTACTCCACTGGCTGAACTGCCTTCATAGGACACATCGCAGCGGATAGCGAGGTCTTGCAGATAGACATTATCGGCACCGATATAGAACGTCTCGGCATTATTCATACCGGCTGCCAGCGGATGGTTCTGAATGAGTACACCTTCCATCGACTGACCGATCAGGCTGACCGTCTGGTCGATATGGGTGAGAGTTGCCGTACCGAGGTCATATATACCATTTGGAAGGAAGATCTTATCGTAAGGCTGTGCCGTCTCCAAGGCCAACACCAAACCGGCAGCATCACCTGCTCCGATGACGTAGTAACCGGCTTCATTGAGGGTCGGTACCTGCTCCAGGTTATACACCTTGACAGCGTGTACGTAACCACCGTTAGAGAGGGTGAAAGTGAGCGTAGTGGCAGGACCGGTATAGCGGAACACACCTTTGTTTCCGTCTGCAGCTACCGGCAAAGTGATCGGTTCTCCGACAGGATTGCTATTCGCGTCCACGCAAGCGAGTGTGCTGGCATTGCCGTATTTGCAGAGCGCCAAACTAATGAGGGCGTTTCCGGCTACCTCAATCGTAATCGTGCCATTGGCGCTGAACTGCCATCCGTGCTGTGTTCCATTATACGTACCGCCGGTGATGGAGATGAGTTCATGATCCTCCGGATAGAAAGAGCGTTGGGTCAGGTCGTAGTTGAAGACCTTACCTACTTCTGCTACCTCGATATCCGTTGCATGGGCATAGAGTTTGAGGCTCTCGATAACGGTCGTTCCTTCTGCCACTTTGAGGGCATTAGGCTCCGCCGAAGCGAACCAACCGCGGAAAGCCTTACCTGCTGGTACGGTTACGTCCGAAACGCTATAAGCATATACCAAAGCCGAACCGCCGTCCACGATCTCGCTACCTAAGAGCGTTGTACCGTCCGTATCATAATAACTAACCATTGCTTGTGCAATGTAATCACATGCTTCAGCGAAGAAATACGGGACAAAAGTCTGATTGCCGAACTCGAAAGTCAATGTAGCGGCTTCTTCCACATTATAAGTCCATGTAACGAACTGGTTGTAATTCGGTTTCTGCTCGCCACAGGGACCGACATTGCTAAACGTAGCAAAATTCACACCGTTCTTTTTCACGGTGATATCGGTCTTGCTAAACTGACATGCGCCGATAGTGAACTTCACCGGTCCGTCCACCGGTACGGTGACGGTACCGCCGTAGATACCATGCTGGACTCCGTTATAGTTGGTGCCCGCAATCGTTACACCTTCCGGCAATTGATGGTTCTCCGGCAGAAGGACGACATAGGGGTTGTCGCGAAATTCCACTTTGAAATCCGTGAAGGTGCGTGCAGCTGCCTCTTCGACCGTTCCTTTGATATTAAAATCTTTGATAGCTAACAGTGTCGAACCGCTATTGATCCAATAGATGAACTTCACCGTGATCTCACCCTTGAGGTTCTTGACGGTCTCGCTTTCCAGCGCCAAAGTAGCTTTATGTCCTGTTCCGCTCTGACCAGCGCCGATCGTTTGCGTAGCCGATTTGAAGAGCGGTAAACCGTTAGCGCCTTCGATGATAAACTCATAGAACCAGTTGGATTTGTTATCCAGATAGAGGTCTGTATTGATCTCGCTTGCGTTGAAGACATAACCGTCCGCAATAGTCATTTTGAATGCTACATACGCATCGCTGGATTCGGCATCCGCTTGCGTCTTAATGGTCACATTATTGGCTAAGTTACGATACGTCACCGGTGCCGTGTAAGCGGTTGCATCTCCGTGATAAACATTGCGGTTCGTCAAAACGGCATAAGTAGCGGGTACGGTAGCTACAGCCACCTTGTCGCTCGTAGATGGTAACAACGAAGGAGCAGTGAGCGTATGGTTAGTATGATCTGCATCAGCCGCCATACCGAACGTATGCTCGTTGGTCTCTTCGCCCGGTTCATCGCCCGGTTCATCTCCCGGTTCTGCAGCAAAAGCCTGACCGGAGATAACGACGTTACGAAGGCATATATATTTGCTGTCCTTCTCCTCTCCGTAGTCATGCCAAGGCAGCACGCGCACGTGAAGGGTCTTTCCGGCTTTGACGGTAAGAGTCGGCGTAAGGTTAACATGTTCGATAGCACGGTTAGGCAAGTTACGTTTCTCATAGACGGTCATCACGTTTGTGAAGGCATCGCCGAAACCGGTATTAATATGATAGCACATCGTGGATGTAGCGTCTGCGGTGACATCCATGGATATGCCGGTGATACGTACGTCCATTGCCTCGGGAGCGGTGATGGCAAAATCGATATAACGGCTGGCATTCTCATCTATCTCACCGGCAGGCCACGGGGTACGGCTGCTGCCGTTAGCGGAGTTATGGAAACGTGCGAGGACGATACCTGTCTCATCGCCGTCTGTGAAATAATTCTTGCTATAATCCATACATGCCATGTTACTCATTGCGAACGCGGCACTGATCGGACCTTCTACGACGGCAGCAGGTACCGGACGGGCATTGATAGCCCATGTAGCACTAACCTCTGCACCGCCGTCCAACGAGATAGCCGTTGCGCTGACAGGGATAGCAATCACATGTTCGCCGGAGGTCGCATAGATGGTGTCGAGTTGTTCTCCACCGGTGCTGTAGTTAGCACGCACATACACCTTCTGAAACATCGAACCGCCGCTGTAGGTAGCATTGGCCGTGGACGCATAGTTGACTTTATCAAGCGAAATCTGCAAGTTCGCTGTAGCGGTTAGAGCGACCGTACCGTTAGCCGGTTCCAGACCATAACCGGTGAGCAGGAACTCCTTGTTCTGCGCTACCCCGCAATAGGTCTCGCCTATCTCGATAGCGTTGGGGTTGGCCGTGATGTCGGTCGGAATCGTGATATGCTCCGCTAAGACGCCTGCGTTCTTGAGCAGTTGCGCCGCAGCACGTGCCACGAGGTTACCTCCCATGGCGTTGGTATGGGTTTTGTCGCCTTCGCAGAAGAGCAGACTCAAACACTGCGTCTCGCCGTACGACAGGTACAGTTGGCGCGTTGCTTCGGTGAGGTCGATGAACGGTACATTCTTCTCTGCTGCTACGACTTTCATCGCCTTCACGTAACTCATGGTAGAGTCACCGGCAGGCAGACTCTGGTTCTCGTACAGCACACCGTTCTCAATCTTGGAGAATTTATCGCCGAGGTCATGCTGACCGTTTCGGCGGATGTTGTTACCTTGGAAATACGCACGGCATATCGGTCCGACCAAGACGGGGTTCACGCCTAACGCGCGCGCTTCATCAATGAACGCGCGCAGCATGTCACGATAAGTCGTCTGCGGGTTAGTACCACGTGCATCGGTCGGTGCAGGCAGGCTATTGGCTGCACAATACGCCGCATACTCCAGATTATCCATACCATAGGTGACGGTACCTTCATCGTTGTGGGCGAACTGGATGAGCAGGTAGTCACCTGCTTGCATCTGGCTCTTGACCGAAGGCCAATAAGCGGCACCGGTATAGAAACCACGGGTGTCGGCTCCCGACTTACCACGGTTATTAACTGTGACGAAAGCCGGATCGAAGAACGAACCGAGGTACATACCCCAGCCTCGTTTATCCGTCGTACTCTCATCATACTCCGCCATCGTTGAATCGCCGATGGTGTGTACTTTGATGGCTCCCTGCATCATCGGCAGGCAAAGCATCATAGCTACGAAAAGCGAAAAGATTTTTTTCATTGCTGATTTATTTTGGGTTAAACGATTATGTAATTACGCCGCAAAAGTACAACAATTCGCGCATATGGGCGTACAAAAACTCACCAAAGACGTATAAAATTTGCATATGTGGATTTTTTTGTGTACCTTTGCACCGATTTTTACACAAAACCACCATGAGACGCTTAGTTATTATCCTTTCACTTTTCGCTTTGCATCTTTCACTTTCCGCTACGGAGTACCGTTTGCGTTTTTTTGATGATAGGAATGGATTGAGTCATTGGCTCACGTCGCATGTGGTACAAGACTCCACGGGCATGGTTTGGGTAGCTACTTGGAACGGTCTGAACCGATTCGACGGGACTCGTTTTGTAGCATTCAAGACGCGTCCGGGAGATAATATATCTACTCCATCGGATAAGTTCAGGCATATCAAGTTGACCAAAGACAACAACCTCTATTGTTTGGTAGAAGACAGTATATTCCTATTTAATACACGCGCGTGTACTTTCGACACGCTCTCAGCAGCACAACGAGCAGAGGTGCAAGAACGGCTTCGTGCGAACCATGACCCCAATTATAGGCGTAAGGATCTCACTTTCCAAACTGGTCTTACCCGACTGCAAAACATACGTTATCAGTATGTCGATCCGGCAGAGAACGTGTGGTTGATAGATGAGCATGGTCTGTATATCGCTACGCCTGTTATACCGCACGGAAAACGGATAGGAAAGGATGAAGTGCGGTATATAGCCAAACGCTCGAACGGTGAAATTTGGACTGCCCGACGATATACGAACCAAGTGACAGTCTATGACAGCACGCTGCATGTGATCCGGATGGAAGATTTTGGTGCACCGGTCTATTGTATCCGCGAGACCGAAGACGGGCATGTCTGGTTAGGCACAAAACCCGGGGCACTGATCGAGATAAACGGCAAGCAGCGGCAGATCTATCCGAACGTGCGCAACGCGTATGACATTCTTCCGGATGAGCAGGGACGGATGTGGATCGCTACCTACGGCTTCGGATTATGGCAGGGGAAAGACGGTGTTTTTGAGCAAGTACCCGGCACAGAAGGGATGTATATACGGCGGTTGCTAAAAAGTACGGATGGCTCCTTGTTCGCTGCTACCACGATCGGTTTGTTGGAAGTGAGAAACGGACAGATCTCCTTGCATCAACGCGAAACAGGGAATAGTCATTCGCTTAGCAGCAATGCCGTCATGTGTCTTGCGGAACATTCCGGGAAACTGTTTGTCGGCACGGAAGGCGGAGGCCTCAACAGCATTCGGCTGAGCGATATGGAAGCCGGAAAATGGAGTTTTGATCACTTGACGACGAAGGAGGGCTTGGCAAGCGACATTGTCTATGAGATCATGCCGTGGAACGACAGTACCCTGCTGCTGCAAGGCAATAATGCCCTAAGCCTGCTCAACACGCTTACACATGGCATCGTCAATTTCGAAAGCGCCTTTTTCAATTATACGGGCAATGAACACCTTATTTTAGGCGAAGTACCGCCCCTTGATCTCGGCAACGCACGAATTCTGGTAGCTCCGCACGACGGACTGATGCTGCTGAACCGTGCAGATCTGCAACCTGAGACCAAACCTGTTCGTATAGCGATCAGCGTGCTCCAACGTAGCAACGAACCCATGGAGTACGGTGTGGACACAGTGAGCAGGATCGTCCTCTCGCCTAAGGAACGCAGTCTTGGCGTATGGTTCTCGGCATTGGATTTCAGAAACTGCGGTGCTGTCTTATACCGCTATCGGTTCGATAAAGTAGATGCTCAGGAGGCTCCTTGGAGCGCCGCTTCGTCGGTCGCAGAGATACAACTGCCCGACCTGCACCCGGGAGAATATATCCTGGATATTTGCTCCACCAACGCCTACCAACAGTGGCAAAACAACGTGCGCCGCCTTACCATCATCGTCCAACCGACCTTCATGGAAAGCACTCTCGGAAAGACACTCGTGCTTTTCGGAGCTTTTGCTGCGCTGCTCACTATCATCATCTCCTTATTGCACATGCGTGCCCTCAAGAAGAAGCGTAAAGAAGCCTTGGAGGCCTATCTCGATGTGCAAGAACGGTTGGTTGCTTTGCAGAACAGACAAGACTCACAGCAGGCGCCCCTACCGGAAGTGATGGTTGCCGGCTATCTGAATAAGAATGAACAGTTCTTGCAGACACTAACAGCATTTATGGAAACGAATATGGGCAATGTGGATATCAATGTCGATGACCTGATGGAAGCCACCGGCATGAGCCGTTCGTCGCTGACCCGAAAGATGCATGAACTATTTAATCTCTCGCCCAAAGATTTCTTGCAGGAAGCGCGTATCAAGCACGCTTGCTCATTGCTACAACAAACGGATCTCTCCGTCAAAGAGGTCGCCTATGCCTGCGGTTTCAGCAATCCCCAATACTTCGCCACCAGTTTCAAAACCTCCACCGGCCTCACCCCATCTGCATTTAGAAAAACCCTCAATGGGTGCTAATTTTGCCAAAAATCTCCCTCAATAAGTGATTTTTTGTGTAAATTACCCTAAATAGATGGTCAATATAGAAGTCCAAACATCCATAGAGGGATTTTGTTTTCAAATCCCATATCAATGCTGTCTGCCACTACATAGCTATTCGGAATGTTGGCTATTTGCCCGAAGCCTTTGCTTTTGCCGCCGACTTCAAACAAGTATTGTTTATCTGCAACAATATCACCTTTTTGAGGCATGGCTATCTTATGCCCTTTCGCCAGATTACTCTATTTTGTACTCTGAAAAGTAAATTATATTTAGCATATTTTACTTTTAAAAGTTAAAATTCGCCGCAAAGGTACAATATTTTTTTGATATATGCAAATTATTCCGAATATTTTTATATTTTTACACGTCTTGTTTGTCTTTTTGCATTATAAGCATACCGGAAGGCGGGAATTCTCAGGGACGACGTGTCCGGGAGTGTTCCTTCGGCATACTTACGTAAAATCCCCGCGGCTCTCACGAGTGGCGGGGACCAAAAATATAAAATATCATGAAAAAACAGGTCTATGGCTATGCACGACTCTTCCTTCGGCGCAGAAGGAGATAAGTCGCATAAGCCATCACCATGAGAAGAAGCGGGATGAGCGCATCGCCGAGGGGGAATTGGTTTTCCTCACTACCCTGTCCCGGCGTAGAGGGTGTACCCGGTGTACTTGGTGTCCTTCTGGGACCACCTGCACCTTCATAGGTTGCCGTTCCGTCCTCAGCCAGCATCGGTGTAGCGCTGTAGGCACTACCCGATCCTGCTAAGGTGCTGGTCGATTGGAAGACCGCGGTCGGTGTCTCCGCCAGCATTGTTGTCCGCTGCCGGTCATAACCGGTCGGCTGATACATATTCTTATATTCAACGGCGCTTGCTACGATCGGCAGTACTGCCAAGAGTACCATAACCCATAACCGGTACCCCGTAACCTGTAACCCGTAACCCATAACCTTTATATCCTTTATTGCTTTCATGACTGTTTTCCTTTCTTTCATTTGACATTCCATAATTCGTTAAACAATCATTTTACCATCTGTCCATCCACCGTGAACATTCGTCCTCTGCGGATGATATAGATCTTGTCGTTGATTATGAGCTTGCGCACTCCCGTACCCTGTAACCCGTAACCGGTAACCGTTTCCACTCCTGTCGTGATCTTACGGATCGGTGTAGCCGAGATGATGAAGCGTGCCTCGCTGTCGTAGCTTGAGGTACTGAACGTGTACGTCAGCTCGCTATCGATCAACGTAGACTGCTGCGTCTGCAGGTCATTGAGGTACCATATCTCTTCGCCGTCGTACTCGAAGGTCATTGTACAACTGTTGTTCGTGCCTGCGCGGAAACCGACTAATGTGCCCTCGAAGCCCGGGATAGCACTTACAGCATCGTAGCCGCCTTCCTGGTTGATGACATATACCGACGGTGCCTCAGCGCCGAAACTCAACTTCTCTCCGTCCCAACCGTTGTCGAAGCCTTCCGAGAAGTCTTCACGCGCCAGGATGAATACATGGTCGCTGTACAGTGTACCGTTCGCCATAATCTTCATCACATCCGGTTTGACCTCACGCTTCTGAGCAAACATCGGGCCGGAAACGATGCCATCCGGATCACCTTGACGGTTGTTATGCGGACGAACCAACTCATTGTATTTGAGCGTGATTGTACCAGCCGAACCGTCAACCGTCGTCACGAAGAAGCCCTGCATCGGAGCAATAAGTCCATTTCCGATAAACGGAGCCGAGTTGATCGGTTTGGCTTCATATGTACCCGCTTCTGCCGTTCCTGCTTTTGAACCGTTCTCCGCCATACCGGTGTTGAACATATAGATAGTAGCCGGTGTTGAAGTGAAGGTTGATGCCGTGAAGCCGCCGATCCATATCGGTGCGGTCCAAGAGTTAGCCAGAACCATATCCGTGGTTGCACTCATCGTTATCACTTGGTCATTACCGTCTGTAGCTACCAGCGTACCTCCCATGACGTGTGTCGTAGCGCTGTTCTGCGTCAAACAGTAACCGGCGAACGGAGTCAACTCATCATAGCCGCCAACTACATCCCAGCCTTGTGTGGTACCGTTCCACTTGTACATCCAACTGCCGTAGTAATTGTACTGCGGAATCGAGCCCGCAAACGGCGTGCCGACATACTGCCAGTTCCAAGTGCTACCCGAAATCGTTGCCTTCGAGTACATCTGTACCGTCGCAGCACAACTGTTGCTGTTGTTGAAGATCAGCGATGCGTTACCTGCGCTCGAAGACTCAAGAACAAGGTCTTCCTCGCGGGTTGCCAAGCGGTCCGAACCGTCGGTCGTACGCGTGATCGTACCTACCACCTCCAGTCCTTGGTTGGCATCAATGGTCAGCTTACCGGTGTTGCTATTCTGATCCAGCACGATGCTCTTAGCGGTCGCGTGAGCTATATCGACCGTTACGGGTTTGGTGATAACGACATCGTGGTCGATCGTCGGCACGCATGCCGGTGACCAGTTGGAAGCCGTGCTCCACTTACCGTCGCCACTTCCGTCATTATAGGTTACAGTTACCGGAACAAACTTGGCGTAAGCATTAACCGTCTCTGAAATATTATTCATCTTCATATCCTTGTTATCGTTGAACGAAGTAGCATAATCGCTCGCCGTGTACCAATGGTCAAAAGCATAACCAGCGGCAGGTACTGCATGGAACTGAATATCATCTCCGGCAGCTACATACTGGCCGTTCGTAATAGCATACCCGCTGCCAGCAGTTGTAGCGGCTGTCACGGTACCGCCCTCCGTACAACCCATATTGAACTGATATGACGTAGGACGGTCAACAGTCACTTTCGGATAGTACTTACCATCACCATTATCGTACATATTGGTTATCTTGAATGTATATGTACCATAACCGACAGTGTAAATCGTGACATCCTTACCGGACACATCGCCATAAGTACTTAGCTCCAGGGATTCTCCTGCTCCAAGAGTGACAGAGGAACTATATCCCCATCTGCCATCTGCAGCACGGTCATATATACGGAACTTATATTCCTTATTCGGTTCCAATGTACGTGCACATTGCAAATCAACTCCCTTGCCATCTCCTTCGCCTATACCAGAGAAACTGCCCACAGCAAAGTCTGCACCGTCTCCTGTCCACCCGGGCATACCTCCCGGTGTATCATTTGCAAGAGAGCCATGCAAACCGTAGCGCGGTTCGAAGTTCGCAGTAATTGATTTACTATCAGCAGTTGCATTAATTGTAATCATAGCAGATGTTGCCGAACCCGAAGCGATAGTGATACCATCATCAATATCTCCTGTCCAGTTCTTGAATACCCAAGCGGCATTTGCCGGTGTGGCGGTCAACGTAGCTGAAGTAGTAATACCAATAGTCACTTTCCCGTCAGAAAGAGCAGGATCACTTGATACACTACCTCCCGAACCGGCTGTTACTGTTACGGCATGCATATTCTCCGTAAAGTTCGCAGTCAGCGTGCCGGCTGTACCTGCACCAAGTCCGGAAAGGGTTGTTGTAGCCGAAGAAGTACTTTCTACGCTAAAATCAGCTCCACCGGGCACTGTCCAACTACTGAACGAATAACCTGTATTCGGTACTGCTGTTATCTCACGGGATGTGGTTATACCGACAGTAGTATTCGCCTTGTCTGTGGAGGCTATCTGTACCTTACCATTCGTTGACGAGAAAGTTACAGCCGTAGATTTCTCGGTGAACTTGGCATATACATTCTCATCTCCTGTTACATTATCATGCGGCCAAGTAGCAGCTGGTTGTTGAGGGAATTCAGATGTATAACTATCGTTGGTGTACCATGTTAGCGTATAACCGGACTGAGCAGATGCGGTATAGGTAATATTTGCGCCGTAGTTATACCAATCGCCATTTGCGAGTGAATTACCTCCGGTTGATGCGGTTAATGTACCACCGGTATCATCACTATGACTGGTCCCATCGATATCTACACGCTTATGTCCCATGTGCATTTGGTGCGGACGTTCAACAGTAATAGTCGGGAAATAGTCATCGGTGATACCATCATACGTCATATTGGTAATACGGAACGTATAAGTGCCTGCACCTATAGCTGCCAAAGGAACATCATTATTCTTTTGGTTAAGAAGGGCATGTTCTCCATCGTTTAGATATTGCCCCGCGGCATAATATTTACCATGATTTCCTGTTACTCGATCATGGACCTCAAATTTATAGGTCGTGTTTGCCCAAAGCGTACATGAATAGGATAAGTCCACCCCTGTTCCTTCTCCTGTTCCCAAAGCAGTGAAACTATTCACAGTAAATTCTCCTGTTCCGTCATAGCTCCATCCCGGCATACCTCCGTTTCCAGAGTTATCCCATATACATCCTACCAGTTCATAACGCGGTTTAAAATGCGCTGTGATGGTGGAGTTCATATCGGAGGTAACGGTCACGGTGTTGCCGCTGACTGTTGAAGGACCAACATGCTCACCATACTCCCAACGATCGAATACCCATGCAGCATTGACAGGAGTAGCCGTAATCGTACTGGACGGAGTAATCCAGTGAGCATCGGTTACTGTGTTCACCGAACCGGTCCCCGCAGGACTTACACTCGGCGTGATTGTATAGGCTGTTTCAGTCCATTTGGCATAGAGGGTGATATTGCCTGCATAAACCCATGTCGCATAATCTCCACTTGTGCCCGTATATCCGCTTACACCTTTATTCCAATTACCGCTTGCATCAATGAGTTGAATATTGGTAAGCGTTTCGCCTTCGTCATTACTTACATAGTAACCGCCAAAATCATAATGCGCTTTCTCCGGCTTTTCAATAGCCGATGTCAGACCTGTAATAGCATTATAGGTTACACTGACATTTTCCGTTCCTTTATGATCTTTGTCTGCACCTTTATTCTCCAAATTGACGGTATATCCGTTCGCGATGAAATTAGCGATGAGGGTTCCGTTATGTTGGGCATTTATTTTAATGGTTGCATCAGTAGAACTATATGTTTTATCATCGCTTACATATACATCATATTTTTCGTCCGTTTTAGAGAATCCCCACTCTCTGAACGAATATCCGGTACTTGGAGTTGCTGTAATATCAGCGGAAGCGGTAACGTATTTTGCCGTAGTGGAAGAAGCCGGACTTGTTGTGCCTGCGCCCGCCGGAGATATCGCCAATGTTACGGCATACTCGTGCTCTGTCCATTTGGCGTAGAGGGTAATATCTCCGGCATAAACCCATGTCGCATTATCTTCACTTGTACCGGTATAGCCGCTTACACCTTTTTTCCAGTTACCGTTTTCGTCAATCAACTGCACATCCAGTGTAGCACCAGAGTTAGCACTTGTATAATAACCACCAAAATCATAATGTTTTTTCTCCGGCTTATCAATAGTCGATGTCAGACCTGTAGTTGCGTCAAAGGTTACACTTACGCTCTCTGTTCCGTCCTCGATATCAGCCTCTCTATTATCCAATATCACGGTATAATTATTGGCAGTCCATACCGGATAGAGCGTAGCATCTGCATCCGATGTATAATTACCGCCGAGAGCACATAGTTGAGATCCCCCATTACTTGTAGCCCAACCGGTTTGGGTATATCCGGTACGTGTAAATATAGCACTATTAGGGGTCGCAAAATTGACACCCTTCAGTTTCGTTTCGCTTGCACGTAAGCCACTACCACCTGTACCGGCATTGTACGAAATAGTGTAAGGAGTGCGTACTTCGTAATAAATCTCATTACTTGCCAAATGCGTACCAGAAGTAGAATTATAATAGTTATAGGCCTCAACGGTTACCGCTTCTTTCGTACCGGTTGAACCGGATGCGGTAATAGTTGCAGATGCTGTGGTTGAGCCAGCTTGCACTTCCGTCCCGGCTTTCTTGAATTGATAATAGATGGTCATATTATCATCGTCCACAGCCTTGGTTGCATTGGTAGCTTTTACTTTAATGCTTGCGCCTGTAGGAATGAGATATGGAGTACCTGAAGAACCGTCACCACCCCAACTAAGAGTTGTACCATCTTCTTCCAGATCCACATCACTCATCGGCGGACAATAAGTTGTCCATTGAGGAGTCCATGCATCTTCATAATTTTCTTTTCCTGACTCTTCCTTCAAACAGTTTTGGTTAGCAGTGCTACGGTTATACACATATGCTACATTTGCTATGCCATGTAATCCACCATTATACCAACGATTCATTTGTATTTGACCTATATAACCATTGTCCGGAACTACGGCGTAGTACACATTCTCCTCAATAGGGGTAGAACATTCTAATGGCATGCCATCAAGGTTACTACCCGAGTCAAAATACTTCAAATAGAATCTTGCTGTAAAAGGATTTGCATTCCAGTACGTTTCATTTCGAACATCAAAATAAATATACTTGTTTTTCGGATATAATGCTTTAGGATAGTAAACGGTCATATTCTTAGAACTTGCATTCCAAGCAAAACCATAATCTCCTGCGACATCCGTTTGAACTGACAAATCACCTTGTCCAGAATAAAGAGTCCACCAAGTTGTTAGTGTGCTTGTGATTAGAGATGCACTATTAATACCATAGTAAGTCTCACCTAACAATATTTTAAACTTATATGTAGTTGACGCAGCAAGTGGAACCAATGCTCCTTTTACACCAGAATTGCTCAGCGGATATGTATCTGGGTTCCAATTATTAAACTCTCCTATTAATGCTCCATCATGAGCATATCTAGACCAGTTACCTTTCCATTTTTTTTGGGGACTACGATGTTCATCGTAATCACCATCATTAGCAATGCAAAACAGGTTATAACCAACTTCTGGAGTTTGATCTACTGTCTGATTCCACCATTTATTAGACTCATCTCCACGTGTAAAAAGAACATTAGTATATTCTTTCCCCGATCCTGGGACTGTTATCTCGTATATAGTGTTTTCTTTATTGACTGTTCCATATTTAGTGGTTGCCCATCCAGATATTGCACTTTCTGTATCGTTCCAAAAATATGCATAAACATTACCATTTGAGACTTTCCAAAGGCAATCTAAATCTCCCCAAGTAATGTTTCCACTTGCATCCTTGAAGTAAATCTTCTCACCGGATTTAAACGTACGCGCCGTTCCCCACATCTGCCCTACACCCAAAGCAAACAGTAGCACGAAAAGGACGAGGGGTTTCGTCATGTTAGTAAATAATTTCATTTGTTTTTCCATGTTATTTTATATTTTAAAGTTTCGTTCGTTGCATATACAAAAGCGGTAAACCCGCATATTGGATTTACCGCTAACTAAATTATTAAACAGATAAGTTGTGATATTATTGTTTCGATGCTATATATTGCTCGAAGAAGACATCATATACAAGCCATGTTGCGTCTTGCTGCATTACAATATCTTTTTCCACTAATCCTTTCAAAGCGGATTGTACACTGCTGGCAGAGAGCAGTTTATGTTTCTGAATGAATGCCGAGGATGTGATATTTTTCGCTCCGTGTTCTTTTACTATGGCATACAAGAGACTTTTCTGCTTGGTGGGGATAGTAGCTAAGAGTTCACGATAGGAGAGTTCTTGTACCTGCACCACATTACGCAAGGCTTCATCAATACATTCCGGCATACATTGTATTTCCTTTCTCGTCATTGCATACAACTCATTGAGAAGCATTTGTATATACCATGTAATACCCCTGCATAAATCATAAACCTGCTCTACGGTTTGGTCGGATATTTCCTTACCCCCCTTTAAAAACATCCGCTTTGCGAAGTCAATATAGGTTGTTTTAGGGATTGGTTCCAGTCCCATGCTGACGGTACTTTGGTAGAAGGGCTTCGCGGGAGAGAGGAACATCTGCGCCATCAAATGTTTTCTGCTGCCGGAAAAAATGAATTGCGTTTTCTTACATTGTTGTATATGCGTACGCAGTAAGGCTTCGATGTTTTTCTCGGGATAGTTCGTAATCTGCTGAAATTCATCGAAAGCCACTACACACGGCCGATCAGCCTTTTCCATAAAGGAAAAAATCTGCGAGAGTGTCATTTCCGGTGCAGCAATATCCCCCAAACCGATGTCGAAAGTAGGACTCCCGGTGATAACATCCATTTTGAAGCCGACTCGTAAGGACGAAATAATCTGAAAAAACATATCGCGCCATGACTTCGACTGTTGCTCAACGCATCGATATACTTCGTTACTAAGCGCATGTACCATTTCTGTCAGGCTACCGGTGGCATATAAATCCACCACGATAGTGTAGTATGACTTTTGCATCTGCGTTTGTGCAAACACATGGCTAATCAAGCCGGACTTGCCTATGCGACGATCTGCGATCAGCGTTACATTACGCCCATTGCTTATCTGCTTCGTTAAGAAGTCTGTCTCTTGCTCACGGTCGCAGAAATACTCATTGGACAGGTATTTTCCTATCACGAACGGGTTAATGTCCAAATTATCATTCATATAATTATTATGATTATAATAAAATCGCTGCAAAGGTACTGCTTTTTTTTAATATATGCAAGCAGATTTAGCCAAAATGTGTATTTTTTTATGTTTTTGGCTCGAACTGGATATCGAGTTTAAGCCAAAGTGTATATTCTTAATACATTTTTGGCTAAAACTGGAAACATTTTTTGTCTAAAACATGAAATTTTTGAGAATTTTAGACGAAATTCAAAGCGAGTATATATTTACGGTAAATCCAATATGTCAAAGATCTCGTTAGTAACCCTGCGGCGAGCCAACGCCGCAAGGCCGGGATGTCATTAAACGGGATTACGTGCTAACGTAATGACGTAATGACGTAAGTTTTTTTATTTCATCTCTGTACCGATGGCGTTAAAGCGGACACCGTTCTTCTCAATAACGAGTTGACCGTTGACGATGCGCTTAACGGCTTTGGTGTTGGCATTGGCATTTTCGATGCCTGTTGCCGTCGGGAACGTAACGACCAAGTCCAGAGTTGCGTAGTTCCACGTGAAGGTGTAGTCACCGGCTACATCGGCAGTCAGTTGGAAGTTACGGCCGTCATTGACAAGGTTCACATGATCGGCATGATTCCAGTCACGATGGATGCCGTAGAGCGATTCGCCTTCGCCGTTGAGACTCATATAATAACCGTCAACCCATACCTTGATCTCATAGGTGCCGGCAGCCAGCGTGAGCGTTACGGCAGCGGTAGCGTTGTCATTGGCAGGAGTCATGGTGTTGGTAGCGTTAGCACCCCACATGTCTTCTGCATAATTACCTACAAGCGCCACCGTAGGAAGCGTGCCGTACGTGCCCCAAAGTCCATACGCCAGTGCCGGTTCGCCAACCCAACCGACAACAGTAAATTGGTTCTTGTCTGCAGGGATTTCCTGGTCGCCAGTCTTGCCCCAGTTGTCATCCCAATTGATTTCGGTACTACCCGGAGCCATACGAACGAACACGATAGAAGTGTTGTTGTCGTCGCATACGGCACTGAGGACAGCAGATCCTTCCTCTACCGGCAACATTTGTACGTTGGTGGTGGTTACTTCACCTCCCCAAGCGTGGATGAAAGTGACAGCATCGGCATCTGCCCAATTGGAGATGGCAGTGTTCAGATAAACAGTCTTAGCGGACAAGCTGACTACAGCCGTCAACGCTACGAATAAAGAGAAAATCTTACGCATAATGATAAAAAATTTAAGTTAATTATTTTTGTTTTGGTACGATTTTGACTGCATAGCCTCCACCGGCAGCGGTGAAGAGTTTGAGTTTGGATTTGTTGGTGACCGTCTTCGATTCGATGACGTACGCCTGCGGGTTGTTGCGATAATGGGCGGTTTTATCATCGCGATAGATAGTAGCCGTATATTTTCCGGCTGGTAAGAATGACAAGTCGAGGATGGACGTACGCGGGTCATAGCCGTTGGTCGAACCAACGAACCATGCATCCGTGTCTTTCTGCTTGCGTGCAATGGTAAGGTACTCATAGGGTTCGGCTTCGAGATACCATACGGTGTCCCATTCCACCGGCACATCCACAATAAACTGGAAGGCGTCGCGGAAGCGCTCGTAGTTCTCCGGCACGTCTGCTGCCATCTGGAGCGGGCTGTATAGGGTCACGTAGAGCGAGAGCTGGTTGCATAGCGTGGTGTTGCACCACGAGGTGCTATTCGGATTGAACTTGCGGATGTCGTTCTCGAAAATACCGGGGGTGTAGTCCATCGGTCCGCCAATGAGGCGCGTGAAGGGCAGCATGGTGGTATGGTTGGGCGCCGAACCGCCAAAAGCCTGGTATTCGGTGCCCTGCGCGGACTCATTACCGATAAGGTTCGGCCATGTACGGCAGAGACCGGTAGGACGCACCGCCTCGTGCGCATTCACCATGATATGGTACTTGGCGGCTTTCTCGACGCAGTACTGGTAGTGGTTGTTCATCCACTGGCTGTAGTGATGCTCGCCGCGCGGAAGGAGGTTGCCCACATAGCCGGATTTGACGGCAGGGTATTCGTACTTGTTCATGAACTGGTACGCCGTGTCAAGCCAGCGCTCGTAGTTACGGATGGCACCTGATGTCTCATGGTGCATAATCATCTTCACCCCTTTGGATTTTGCATAGTCGTGAATACCCTCTACATCGAAGTCCGGGTACGGAGTGACGAAGTCATAGACGAAGTCTTTCTCGTTTCCGAACCAGTCTTCCCAACCGATGTTCCAACCTTCGACGAGGACGCCGTCAAAGCCGTACTTGGCAGCAAAGTCGATATAACGCTTCACGTTAGCGGTGTTGGCGCCATGACGGCCGTGAGGCTTGGCTTTGCTGTAATCCGTAACGCCGATATGGATGGATGGGAAGTCCCATGTGTAGGACCAGTCGGCAGACCCGGCGATCATCTCCCACCATACGCCGACGTACTTCATCGGCTTGATCCAAGAGGTGTCTTCTATCTTGCAGGGCTCGTTGAGGTTGAGCACGATACGCGAAGCGAGGATGTCTTTGGCAGTCTCACCTACCATGATGACACGCCACGGGCTGACCGCATCGGTCTGGATATGACCCTTTGAGCCGTCGATGTCCGGCGTGAGCCAAGAGGTAAATACCATATTTTGGTCGTCAAGGTTCAGGTGCATGCAGCTGTAGTTGAGCAGTGCCGCCTCATGGATATTGAGCCATTTGCCACTGTTCGTTTTGAAGAGCACGGGGGTCTGCACACCGGTGGTAGAGAAATTAGTGGTGGAGAGGTTCGCCTTGCTGGTTTTCTCCTGGACACCACGGATCTCACTCAGTTTGCAGCGCGTATATTCATACTCCTGCGTATCGTAGTCACCCGGGATCCAATAGGCAGTAATGTCACCCGGCATGGCGAACTCGGAATGCTCCTCTTCGATGACGAAGTAGTTGAGGTTACGCTGCTGCGGGAAGATATACCGGAAACCGAGACCGTCATCGTAGAGACGGAACTGAATCTGGATGTAGCGGTCTTTCTCCGGCTGCTTGAGGGTGATCAGCATCTCGTGATAACTATTGTGGATTCGGCGCTCTTCTCCCCATACGGGTTCCCACCAACTGTCGCGTATATATCGCTCCGAACCGGTCATGACAAAACCGTTCATCAGGCCTTCGGTCATTGGTGATTGGTCATTGGTGATTGGTGATTTTTTTGCCTCTTCCTCGAACTCATAGAAGTCACTACGGTTCTTCTCACCACGAAGGGCAATGCCGAGATGCGAAGGACGGATAACGGTGTCTCCTTTATGCAACAACCAATAAACGGGACGACCTTCCTGCACGTCAAAATAGGCCGCCAGGTTGAGAGACGGAGATTCGACTTTCTCGATGGCGAGAGCGGGAATACAGACCGCTATCGCTGACAGAATACAGAATACAGATACTATTTTTTTCATAAAGCACTTATTTTTCTATTACAATCATGGTCCAGTATTGGAGTGCGGGAAGGGTGAGCGTCAGTTTGCCGCCATCGTAGGTGAAGTCCACTTCCTGCGCAGCACCCTGCATATAATCCGGTGTGGCTACCCATACGCGGCTCGGTTGCGCATCCACCGCAAACGAAACAGGTATGCCGGTGAGCAGCGTCTGCGGCGCCTGGTCGCCATCCGTGTCACACCAGTCGAGATGCGTCGCATGGCGATAGGAGAGCAGATGGATGATGTCGCGGTTACCCACATGACGGCCGACTGTTGCGATTTGGTTCACTTTCGGTCCCCATTGGTTGAAGACGCAACTGTCATGGGTGCTGGTCACATCCACGCCGTACCAATCGCTGTTGATGCCGGCTGCCGGTGCGTCCGGACGCAGAATATTCTCATACGCTACGGCGAAGTCATAATATCGAATCATCGCGCGTTTGAGTTCACCGGTCATAGAGAGATTGTCATCCGGGAAATACTCATGGCACAGCATATGCTCGCCCATCTGGAGGATGGTGCCGCCCCATGCGGAAGCCGCCGCCGTAGCCATGATGATACCCGGCGTATTGAAATAGCCGCGTCCCTTCTGACCGAGGTCGTAATTGAGGTACGCTGCGAGCACAGTCTGTTTACCATTCGACCATTGTGCATTATCGGTGATGATACGGGAGAAGATGCCATAACCGTCGGTGTTGCTATGCTCCCACACTTCGGTATAACAGAAGTCCACCGGCGCAGAAGCGATCTGTCCCTGCTGGCCGTACTGACCGACGGCATTCATGACGATGCGTTTGTCGGGTTGTGCTGTCTTCTCATTGGCGATGAACGAACCGAAAGCCGATTGCACATCCACGGTGTTGCCGGCATAGTCATAGACAGTTGTGGGACGAACACCGAGTTGGTCTATCTGCCAGCCATCGAAATTAAAGATGGCATATACCTCATTGTTACGTGCGCGTAGGTAGTCACGCCAGCCTTGGTTATGCATGTCCGCCAGGTAGATGGCGCTTTTGAAAGGCGAGCCCAGCGGGTGGTTATCCAGATGGGTGTGTTGTCTGTCCGTATAAAGGAGCCATTCTTTATCCACATCATCGGTAGCGAAGTCTTCGAGACATCCGTAACCGAGGTTGTAAAAGAGTGTGATCATCCCGCGTTGGTGCGCACCGTCGATGTAACCCTGTACCGTTGTCCGGTAGCAGTTACGACTGATGATGTCGGTCCATACGTCCATCGGTTGGGTAGCAGAACCCGCCAGCGGATGATGGTGTTTCCAATGCCAGTCCTGGAACTGCACATAATTGATATGATAGCGGTTCAGATCGTTGAGCACCGTTGCCATTTGACTCTCGGACATACTGCCGTAGGTGGATAGAAAACCATTCCGCGGAAAACGCGAAGGTTCGGACGATACGTCAATACCGATAGAAGCGATGACGGAGTCCTTGGTGCGCAGTTCCGCCATATAGCCTTGGAAATCCTCAGTGGGGGGTTGCCACGTCCATGTCTTGCTGCTTACGGTTTCTTCTTTGAGCACTTGGCCCAGATGGGTGTAACGTACCGTAGCCGCCTGTTCAGGCAGACTGTTGATGCTCAGTTGTACCGTTTCACCGGGCTTATATGCCGCCTTGTCCGTACTGATCATATAAGGTATATAACTCTCACCATAGGTGATCGGGTCATGCTCGGGTTCAATCAGGTTGCACGAAGTGCAAAAGACCGCTATAGCTGACAGAATACAGAATACAGACATAGTATGCTTTCTCATAGTTTTACGAATGATATGGTTGTGTCATTAAAGTTGATTCGTATCTGGTACTCACCCGGATTGGAGATGAGCCATTTGTTATCGGGACCACCGATGCGTGCCTCGAACGTGCCGCTCGCCGAAGGAGCGCAGTCAGCTACCGGCGCATAGAGCATCTCGCCCGACCAGTCGGACTTGATCTCCGTGGGGAACTTGATCTGTCCCGCGCCGAGGTTGCCTTCCCAGGTGAAGAGATTGGTCTCGGGGTGCTGCATCTCGGTGAGATTGTCCCAACTCCATCCGCCCGGCGTAGCATCACCGATCATATAGACATGGCTATAGGCTTCGCCGCCGAGGTATTCGATGTCGATAGTCAGCGCTTCGACGTTCACTTCGATGCGATAATTACCGGTCTTGGTACTATTCCATTTTATATCCGGATAGGTCTCTTCGGTTGGACGATAGACCATCTTGCCATCATCCGTCGAGTCGCGCACATAGCACGGCAACCAGTCTTCGGTAGAGGTCAGCATCTTGAATTCGCCTTTATGCAACTGTCCGGTCCAGGAGAAGACGGAGAAATTGCTCATATCCATGATCATCGGTGTGGCGCGGCTGAGGTCCCATCCGTTAGGTGTAGCGTCCCCGACGAGATATAGGTCAGTGAGCATAGCCGCCCGCCATGCGATTGAAACAACCACCGGTTGCGAAACTTGTTCTTCTTTTGTTTGCAGCACGACTGCCTTGACACGCCATTCGAAGCGTGTGTATTGTCCTTCGGGTATATCCGGATAGGTAAGTGAGAGCGTGTCCGCTAACTGCTTATGACTGAAGACCAACGTGCGATCAGCAGTACGCCCAATCTCCCATTTCAGTCCGCCTGCGAAATTCGCTCCAACAGTGTCCATCTCGATAGTATAAGCGATGGCAGAGCCGGTGCCGTGATTAGAGCCGGCTGTCCATGCCAAATCAAGGGCAGGCAGATCTTTGTAGATGGGCAGACACAGAACGGAGTCGGCAGACAGCGTCAGCGACAGCGGTTTATCCGGAGTGGGTTCAACCGGTTTCTCGCAGGAAGCGAAAAAGCCGAGAATAGAGATGAGAATAAAAAATCTCAAATCTAAAATCTTAAATCTCAAATCTTTCATATATTACCAACCTGGGTTTTGCGTTAATAATTCATTCGCTTCGCGTTCCTGCATTGGAATCGGGAAGAGCAGGTGCTTGGTAGTAGCTGAAGTCTTTCCGATGGAGTGCAAGAAAGTAAGTGCGTAGTTATCCGGGTAACGAAGCATGTCGAACCAACGGTGTCCTTCAAAGGCCAATTCGACACGACGCTCGTGGATGATTTTCTCCCGCATTTGTTGCTGCGAAAGTCCTTCCACTTGTGCACGGCTGGTCAGTCCGGCACGCTTACGCACTTGATAGAGCGGTTCTTCGGCTTCGGTGGTACGCCCCAACTCGTTGAGCGCTTCCGCTTTCATAAGCAGTACATCGGCATAGCGGGTCACTATCCAGTTTTGATTGGAGGTGTTATAGTCCGGCGATTGTGCTTTGGTGAGCAGGAACTTACGGACGTTATAGCCGGTAGTGGACCATGTGCCGCTGTAGGTATAGCCGTCGAAGGTCGGGCATCCGGTATAGAAGATGGTCAGGTCTTTGCGTTTGTCACCGGGTTCGTATTGGGAGACGAACTCCGCGGTGGGCTGGTTCCAACCGTAGCAACCGGCAGCCATACCGGAGTTACGCGGACCTTGGTAGGTACTGATCCATGAGGCTTGGTTCTCGTTCGACCAGAAGTTCTTATTGGTCTTGCCGTAGTATTGCACTTCAAAGATCGACTCCACACCGTTCTGCTTGGCAGGGTTGTAGTTGTCCGCATAGTTGGTAGCGAGTTGGTAGCCCATGTCTCCTATCTCACTGCAGAGGCGTACAACCTCGTTATATCCGGCAGGACCGGGTTGATAGGTCAGATAAACGCGGGCCAGTTCCGCCATCGCCGCCTCTTTGGTTGCACGACCGATGTCCTTGCTGCCGTACTTACTACGTGTCGGCAAGAGGGCAATCGCCTGATTGAGGTCCTCTTTGATGAGCGTATAGATCTCGTCCACCGAGGCGCGCGGCATCTTCAACTCGCTGTCCGCCGAGAGAGGCTCAGTAGGCATCGGTACACCACCGAACAGACGCACTAATATAAAATAGTAATGCGCGCGCAGGAAATGCGCTTCACCGAGCAAACGGGCTTGCAAATCCTTGTTAATATCCATCTGTGGCACGTTGGCCAGCACGAAATTACAGCGAAGAATACCGGGTGACGGTCCACGCCACAGGTCCAATGCGGCAAAGTTATCAGAGGTCGCGATGAAGTTCGCCATCTCGACGGTCTCGAGTCCGTCTGTACCACCACCGGCACCGACAACACTCTCACCGGCAATGATGTCGAGCGTCCATATACGCATGTTATACAACTTCGGCCACTGGAGGGGTTGATAGCAGGCATTGACAGCTGCGATGGCATCCGCCTCGGTCTGGAAACCGTTGGTGGTATCCACAGAGTCCCACGGCTGTCTGTCTAAGAAATTACAAGCCGTGAATACTAAGGCTAATCCTATATATACAATTAATCGTTTCATAGTCATTAGAATGTTATATTCAAACCAAAGGTGAAGTTACGAGTCAGCGGATAGACATTGCTGTCAATACCGGAGCCGCCCACTTCCGGATCGAGACCGGTGTAACGTGTGAGCGTGTACAGGTTCTGTCCCGATACGGAGAAACGTACCTCCTCCATGAGCGCTTTCCTGGTCAGGTGTTTGGGCAGCGTATAACCGACGGTGATGCTCTTGAGACGGAGGTAATCACCATCTTCCAGGAAGCGATCACTGGTTCGGTTGTTCTTATTCGGATCCGAGAAGACCGCACGCGGCATGGTGCCCGTGGTGTAGTCCGGACGCCAACGGTCGAGCACCGTCGTCATCTGGTTCTGCGCCACCGACATAGCTTCGAGTGTCGCACGGTTGCCATTATAGATCTTATTACCTGCGGCACCCTGGAGATAAATCTCCACATCCACGCCGTAGAACTCAAAACGGTTATTCATCGAGAACGTCCATGATGGCGTCGGAGTACCTAAGATGGTGCGGTCATCTTCATTGATGACGCCGTCGTTATTGAGGTCTTTGAAACGGATGTCACCGGGTTGAGTAGAGGTGTAAGGATCACTACCAACGGTCTGAATAGCATGGTTGTCTATCTCTTCCTGCGACTGGAAGATGCCATCCGTCATGTAGCCATAGAAAGCTGCCACGGGGTAACCCACCGCATGGATGTTACAATCGAAATACATCGGCACATCATCGTTGAGCGAGAGAATGCGGTTGTGGTTATACGCAAAATTGACGGTGGTAGTCCATGTAAAATTGGTTTTCTTAATGTTCACGCTGTTGAGACTCACCTCAATACCCATGTTCCGCATACGACCTGCATTGATGCTCGGTACAGCTTCGTCTGAATAACCGCTACTGATAGGTACAGACATCGGCACGAGCATGTCGTTGGTGTTCTTGATGTAGCCATCGATAGTAGCATGCAGACGCTGGTCGAAGAGCGCCAAGTCTAAACCTACATTGTATTGCTCTACGGTTTCCCAACGGACATTGGGGTTAGGCAGTACCCACGGAGCAAGACCGGCGACCTGCGTGCCTCCGAAGACGTACTGGACGGTTTGTAACTGCGATGCGTATGCGTAGTTACCGACTGACGCCTGGTTACCTGTCAGACCGTAACCGGCACGCAGTTTGAGGTCCGTGAGCCAGAAGGTCTTCTCAAACCAATGCTCCTCACTCATACGCCATGCGACTGCCACGGATGGGAAGTACCCCCAACGGTTCTTCTTCGCGAAACGGCTCGAACCGTCGGCGCGGAAGGTGGCCGTAATCAAATAGCGGTTATCGTAGCCATAGGTGACACGGCTCATGAAAGAGAGCAGCGCCCAATCGGACTTGTTGCCGCTCAAAGTCGGTTCGAGCAGACCGTTACTGAGTTGTTTAGCCTCCTCGGAGATGAAACCCTGTACAGCACCTGCCATGTACTCGTAGTTATTCGCCTGCATGGACGAACCGATCATGGCGGTGAAGGAGTGTTTCTGCTTAAAAGTCTTGACAAAAGAGAGAGTGTTATCCCAAAGCCACGTGATGCTCTTGTCGAACGAATGGCTGACTTGACTTTCCGGTTGTGCAATAGGTTTCCAATCATAGGCAGGAGACCATCCTTCAGTGTCCCAATACATGACTTGCATACCAAAAGTGGTCTTGAAAATGAGCCAGTCCAAAGGCTTAATCTCCGCGTAGATGTTACCAAGCAGGTTGTAACCCTTGGTGACACTGCTGTTCTCCATCATCTTGCCAATCGGGTTGGTGATGTCACCTACATACATGGCCAGTCCGGTAGGACCTGCCCACGTACCATCCTCATTTTTGATTACCTGCGTAGGTAACGCGCGCATGGTATTCTGGATGTTGTATTCTCCTGAGGACTTGATGTCGTGATTGAGACTAAGTTTATGACCAAATCGCAACCAGTTGAAGAGTTGCGTATCGTGGTTGAACTGCAGCGTAATACGCTTGTAGTCCGTAGTCTTGATAATACCTTTTTGGTCAAAGTACGCACCGGATACATAGAAATTGGACTTCTGCGTACCTCCTGAATAGCTGAGACTATAGTTCTGCGTCGGAGCGAACTGCCACAATTGGCTCATCCAATCGGTTCCGGCTCCCAATGCGGTGGGGTCTGCAAAAGCCGTGTATTGGGGTTGCCCTGCAGCCGCCATCATCTCGTTATGCAATGAAGCAAACTGGCTGGCATTCAATAGCGGTAAGGTACGCTGAATCTGGTCAAAACCGAACGATCCCTTAAGGCTGATATGCCCCTTCTCGTTCTCGCCTTTCTTGGTAGTGATGATGACGACACCATACGCTCCGCGCGAGCCATAAATGGCTGTAGCGGACGCATCTTTGAGCACATCGATGCTGGCAACGTCGTCCATATTGATCATATTCAGCGGTACATCGGTAGGTACACCGTCGATGACTATCAGCGGTTGAGAATTGTTGATAGAACCCACACCGCGGATATTAAGACTGACATTACTACCCGGCGCACCTGAACCCGTTACTTGCAGACCCGCTGCACGTCCTTCGAGCGCTGCGCCAATAGAAGGAGCCGGCATTTTTTGCAGGTCCTTGTCATTCACTTGAGCGATAGATCCGGTGAGGTCACTCTTCTTCTGCACGCCATAACCCACTACGACTACTTCTTCGAGCACTTCAGTGTCCTCTTTGAGTACCACATTCATGTTGGCAGCAGCCGGAAGGGTCTGCGAAGCATAGCCTACATAACTAATTTCTAGCATAGCACCTTCGTCTACTTGCAACGTGAAGTTACCGTCAAAATCCGTGATAGTACCATTGGTGGTTCCTTTTTCCAGAATGCTGGCACCAATGACGGGTTCACCGGATTCATCCACGATTACGCCATTCACTTGCGCTGCAAGAGGAAGTGCTATCAACTGTAACAGAAGAATCGCGAAAAATAAAAATCGTTTATTCATAGGCAGATTAATGTTAAGTTCGTTTTGCGATGCAAAATTACAGTTTTTCTCACACATACGCAATAAACGATCCAAAAAAGTAGTGATTTTTGGGATATAAAAAAAGCCATACCGCTTATTTACAGCGATATAGCTCAATTTTACTTACGCAAGAAAAGTAGTGAATTATCAGCCTATAAAGCAGCTACTTTTTCTTCAAAATGCTCTCTATCTTCCTTGGCGAGGTTGCGCATGTGCGTGCGGCTATTATAAATAGTAGGAAGCGAATAACGCAGAATCTCTGCAATTTGTTTACTATCGGTAATACCCAAATAGATGAGTGCCAACACGCGAAAATCGGTATTCAAACGCTCTTTGGGTTTGATACGCAATTCAGCTTCCGGCACCAGCAACGCTTTAACTTGCGCCACAAAGTCCGGGAACAACTCCAAGAAAGCATCGTCAAAATCTTCGATAGTCGTTATCTTCATAAACCGTCTTACGTAAACCGATTTAATATGGTTACTTCTACGAAGATCCTCATTACTTTGCGCCAAGCGTTCATTGAGGTGCGCCAATTGACGATGTTTGCGATTGATGTAGAGAAGGAAAGAGGTGAGCAAACCTAATAGGACGAGCACACTGGCAATCATAGCCATCATCCAGTACTGCCGACGACGAACCTGCTGCATATAGGCCTCTTGCACCACCGGATAGGCGGTACTGGTCTCGATAGATCGCACGCGTTCACTTCCCGCCATAGCATCTTGGGTAGCACATACCATATAATTATACGCGCGCGAAACATCTCCTTCTTCGTACAATAATACCGCTAACTCACGCAATGCGATGTACTCACGAACGGAGTTACGTAAATCCGCTATAGCAGAAATAGCCAAATAATGCCGCGCTTGGTCTCGATTGCCCATAGCCCGATAAATCTGCGCACGAGTGAACGCAAAGACCGGTTCCTCGTATTGACCTTCCACGCGGTTGGCTTGTTCATAGGTTTCTAACACCTGCAGAGCACTATCGTATAACTGCTCCTCATATAGGTAATCTGCGCGTACCAGTTCGTGCAAGAACGAACCGGCAGGATGCACCGCCATCATCTCCTCTCGGTACTGCTGTGTGATCTCGTGATAAGTCTGTCGTTCCCTATTGGTGACGGCAAAATCTTTCATGAGGCCGAATAGGGTGCGGCGCAGATGGCTATAGTACGGCTCCAAGACAGGATCCAACGGCTGTTGCTGCAGAGCTGAGTCCATATATACCAGTGTCTCATGGTACATACCACTACGCATCAAAACCTCAGAGTAATTGAGTAGTGATACTTGCTTCTCAAAAGGAGTCTGCGCCATGTCCAGACGCTTCTCGGCATAATACAATTGAGAATCTAGATTATATGAACGATAGACCTCAATCAAACGGCCGTAAATCTCAAACCGTTCGGTATGCGACAGCGAGTCATTAAGTAATGCATGTAACGAGTCCGTCTGATGCTCACGCGCTTCGTAATAGGTGGTACGCTCCTTGATACAATGGTCTAACTCACGCAACAGAGTTTCGTCTGCACCACGCTGGCTATTGCATGCAGGCAGCATAAAAAACAATGCCGGAAGGATGACAAATATGGAAAATCGGGTGTGAAGCATATAACATTGTATCCTAATCGAGTGCAAAGATAGTGAAAAATTTTGATATATGCAAATTTATTTGCGGATTGTCGCCATATTCGCGAAAATTGATACAGCAATTCGCTGAAATACCAATAGCGGCGCATCCGATGCGCCTGAAAAAGAAGAAATAGAACGCACAGCGTATCTACCCTAAACTGCCAAAAGAAACCTCACATTGATGAAATCAATGTAAACAGCCGAAAGAGAGGAAAGCAGAGAGGATAAGGCAGAGAGAGGCGAAATGCGATTAGAAGCGAGGAAACGGATTGGCTGATCTGCCTAACGCCAATCCGCTCCTTGGGGCAAAAAGAGAGAAGAAGAAAAAAAAGAAACCCCCGAAAAAAAAAGAAACCCCCGAAAAAAAAAGAAAGCCCCGAAGGGCTTCCTTTCATTGCATAGGATGTTATCAGAACTGATCTTCACCGTTCAGAGCGGCCTCGGCTGCCTCACGGGCAGCTTGGATGGCGGCGTACTCTTCTTGGTTATGAACAGCGATCTTGCTGAACTCACGCAGACCGGTACCGGCCGGGATGAGGTTACCGCAGATGACGTTCTCTTTCATGCCCTCGAGGTAGTCCACTTTACCGCGGATAGCGGCTTCGTTGAGCACCTTGGTGGTCTCCTGGAAGGAGGCAGCGGACATGAAGGACTTGGTGCCGAGGGCTGCGCGGGTGATACCCTGGAGTATCTGTTTAGCGGTAGCGCACTCTGCATCACGTGCCTTAACGAGTTTCTTATCGCGACGACGGAGCGAGCTGTTCTCGTCGTGCAGACGACGTGCGGTAACGATCTGACCCTCGTGGAGTGCCTCGGAGTCGCCGGCATCGGTAACGACCTTGCGGCCCCAGATACGATCGTTCTCCTCGAGGAAGTCGAGTTTGTCCACGATATCGCCCTCGAGGTAACGGGTGTCACCCGGTTCGAGGATCTCGACCTTGCGCATCATCTGACGCACGATAATCTCGAAGTGCTTATCGTTGATCTCCACACCCTGCATACGATACACAGCCTGTGCCTCGTTGACGATGTAGTTCTGTACAGCCGTCGGACCCTGGATAGCCAGGATATCATCCGGGGTGATGGCACCGTCGGACAGGGCATGTCCGGCACGTACGAAGTCACCTTCCTGTACGAGGATCTGCTTGGTCAACGGGATGAGGTATGCTTTCTGCTCACCGAGTTTGGAGGTGATGAACAGCTCACGGTTACCACGTTTGATCTTACCGAACGAGATCTCACCGTCGATCTCGGCTACGACAGCCGGATTAGACGGGTTACGTGCCTCAAAGAGCTCGGTGATACGCGGCAGACCGGAGGTGATATCACCGCCGCTGTTCGTTGCGCGTGCCATCGAGAAGAGGGCGTTACCGATATGTACTTCGGCACCATCCGGGAACATGAGGGATGCTTTCACCGGCAAGTTGTAGGAACGGAGGATGTGACCATCCTTGTCCACGATATGTGCCTGCGGCATCTTGGTCTTATCCTTGGTCTCGGTGATGGATACCTCTTTCTTACCGGTTTGCTCATCGGTCTCGGTCTTACAGGTGATACCCTCGATGACATCTTCGTACTTGATGAAACCGTCTTGCTCGATGAGCAACGGTGTCTTGTACGGATCCCACTCGCAGACCTTGGTACCCTTGGTGTATGCTTTGCCGGACTCGACGAAGAGTTTGGAAGCGTACGGGATATCGAAGGTAGCGAGGACGACACCGGTCTTCTCGTCCTTGAGGTTGAGGGTGTTCTTACGGCTCACCGCGATGACTTCGCCTGCAGCGGTGGTGATGGTACGAAGATCTTCGATCTCAACGACACCGTCACGAGTCAGTTCGTAGGTACCTTGAGCCGCAGCACCTCCTGCCAGACCTCCCGAGTGGAAGGTACGGAGGGTCAGCTGTGTACCCGGCTCACCGATGGCCTGTGCAGCGATGACACCGACTGCCTCACCTTTCTGAACCATCTTACGGGAAGCGAGGTTACGTCCGTAACACTTCGCGCAGACACCGTGTTTAGATTCGCAGGTGAGTACCGAGCGGATCTCGACCTCTTCGATACCGGCTGCTTCGATTGCTTCGCACTGCGGCTCGCGGATCTCTTCGCCGGATGCGACGATGAGATTACCCTCGTTATCATGGATATCGTGTACAGATACACGACCGAGGATACGGAGTGTGAGGGAAGCGATGACGTGACCGTTGGCGTCCTTGATAGCACGTGCGGTCAGACCACGCAGGGTACCGCAGTCCTCTTCGTTGATGATCACATCGTGCGATACATCGACGAGACGACGGGTGAGGTAACCGGCATCGGCGGTCTTCAGAGCGGTATCGGCCAGACCCTTACGGGCACCGTGGGTAGAGATGAAGTACTCGAGCACGGACATACCTTCTTTGAAGTTCGCGAGGACCGGGTTCTCGATTTCCGGACGGGTATCGGTTGCACCGGCTTTCAACGGCTTAGCCATGATACCACGGATACCGGCGAGCTGTTTGATCTGCTGCTCGTTACCACGGGCACCGGAGTCCATCATCATGTACACGGAGTTGAAGCCCTGGTTGGCCTCTTTCATGTGCTTCATCAGGATGGTCTTCAGTTCCTCGTCGATGTTCTTCCATGTATCGACAGTCTGACGGTAACGTTGGTCATCGGAGAACTCACCGATGGAGTACAGCATGTTGATGTTATCGACTGCTTCGTTACCCTTGTCGATGAGGGCTTTCTTCTCCTCCGGAATGAGGATATCGTTGAGGTTGAAGCTCAGACCACCGCGGAAAGCGCGATAGTAACCGAGGTCCTTGATGTCGTCGAGGAACTGTGCAGCGCGAGCCACACCACAGGTCTTGATGACCTTGGAGATGATGGACTTGACAGCACCTTTCTTCATGAGGGCGTTCTGGTAGCCGATCTCAGCCGGTACGTATTGGTTGACAATGACGCGGCCCGGAGTGGTCTCGATCAGTTCGCCGTTGACACGCACTTTGACCTTGGCGTGGATGTCACAACGACCCTCGTTGAGGGCGATGAGCGCTTCCTCTTCGGAGTAGAAGACGAGTCCTTCTCCGCGTACGCCCTCGCGTTCCTTGGTAATATAATACAGACCGAGGATCATATCCTGTGACGGTACGGTGATCGGGTTACCGTTCGCCGGGTCGAGGATGTTATGCGAGCCGAGCATGAGGAGCTGTGCCTCGAGGATGGCCTCGTTAGAGAGCGGCAAGTGTACTGCCATCTGGTCACCATCGAAGTCGGCGTTGAAGCCGGCACAAGCCAGCGGGTGGAGCTGAATAGCCTTACCCTCGATCATCTTCGGCTGGAAAGCCAGAATACCGTGACGGTGCAGTGTCGGAGCACGGTTGAGGAGGACAGGGTGTCCTTCCATGACGTGCTCGAGGATCTCGTAGATGACCGGCTCACGACGGTCGATGATCTTCTTCGCCGATTTGACGGTCTTAACGATACCGCGCTCGATGAGCTTACGGATGATGAACGGTTTGTAGAGTTCCGCTGCCATCTCTTTCGGCAGACCGCACTCGTGCATCTTGAGTTCCGGACCTACGACGATAACCGAACGAGCAGAATAGTCTACACGTTTACCGAGCAGGTTCTGACGGAAACGTCCCTGTTTACCCTTGAGGGAGTCAGAAAGGGACTTGAGCGGGCGGTTGGCCTCGGACTTCATCGCGGTCGTCTTACGGCTGTTGTCGAACAGGGAGTCGACTGCCTCCTGAAGCATACGCTTCTCGTTGCGGAGGATGACATCCGGTGCTTTGATCTCGACGAGTCGTTTGAGACGGTTGTTACGGATGATGACACGACGATAGAGGTCGTT
This sequence comes from uncultured Bacteroidales bacterium, assembly GCA_902785605.1. Lineage (GTDB taxonomy): Bacteria > Bacteroidota > Bacteroidia > Bacteroidales > Paludibacteraceae > Colicola. Next base: position 8,261 of record CACZZL010000015.1, on the reverse strand, counting down.
GAGGTCGGAGGTCGCAAAACGTCCACCATCCAGCGGTACGAGCGGGCGGAGCTCCGGAGGAGTCACAGGGATCGCCTGGAGGATCATCCACTCGGGGCGGTTCTTACCGTTCGACGCACGGAAAGCCTCGACTACCTGGAGACGCTTGAGGGCCTCCTGACGACGCTGTACGGACGACGATTTGTCGGCTGTTGCGCGCAGCTCGTAGCTGAGGGCATCGAGATCGAGGTTAGCGAGCAGGTCGTAAACGGCCTCCGCACCCATCTTGATGATGACCTTGTTGGGATCGGTATCCTCAAGCAGATCATTGCCTTCCGGCATGATAGCCATTACTTGCTGGTACTGATCCTCATCCAGGAGCATCTTGTCCTCGATCGGGAGGCGGTTCTTATCGGTCTCGTGCTTCTCGCCGATCTCCTGACCATCGAGGGCACCGGCACGTACGACGAGGTATTTCTCGTAGTAGATGACGGTTTCGAGTTTCTTGGTCGGGATACCGAGCAGCGCAGCCATCTTAGACGGCAACGAGCGGAGATACCAGATGTGTGCTACGGGAACGACGAGTTTGATGTGACCCATACGCTCACGACGCACTTTCTTCTCGGTTACCTCTACGCCGCAACGCTCGCAGACGATACCTTTGTAACGGATACGTTTGTACTTACCGCAGTGGCACTCGTAATCTTTGGTCGGACCGAAGATACGCTCACAGAACAAACCGTCTCGTTCGGGTTTGTAGGTACGATAGTTAATCGTTTCCGGTTTGAGCACCTCGCCCGAGGAGATCTGCATGATCTCATCCGGGGAAGCGAGTCCAATGGAAATCTTGGTGAAACCGGTTTTCTTGTTTTCTTGTTTAAAAGCCATATTTCTTGTCCTTCCTTATTCCATGTTGATACTAAGAGCGAGACCTTGGAGTTCGTGCAGGAGCACGTTGAGCGACTCGGGCAGACCCGGTGTCGGGAAGTTCTCACCTTTGACAATTGCTTCGTATGTACGTGCACGACCGGTGACGTCATCGGACTTGATGGTGAGGATCTCCTGGAGCACGTGTGCAGCACCGTGTGCCTCGAGTGCCCAAACCTCCATCTCACCGAAACGCTGACCACCGAACTGTGCCTTACCACCGAGCGGCTGCTGGGTAATGAGGCTGTACGGGCCGATCGAACGTGCGTGCATCTTATCATCGACCATGTGACCGAGTTTCATGAAGTAGGTCACACCGACGGTAGCCATCTGGTCGAACGGTTCGCCCGTCTCACCATCGTAGAGCTGGGTCTTACCACCGCGGGGCAGACCGGCTTTGTCGGTCCACTCGTCGAGCTGCTCCATCGTACAACCGTCGAAGATCGGGGTCGAGAACTTAACACCCAGTTCGGCACCTGCCCAACCGAGCACAGCCTCGAAGATCTGACCGATGTTCATACGAGAAGGCACACCCATCGGGTTGAGGACGATATCTACCGGCGTACCATCTGCGAGGAACGGCATGTCTTCGACACGCACGATCTTGGAGACGATACCCTTGTTACCGTGACGACCGGCCATCTTATCACCTACGCGGATCTTACGACGCTTTGCGATATAGACCTTCGCCATCTGGATGATACCGTTAGGCAGTTCGTCACCGATGGTGAGGTTGAACTTATCGCGCTTGAGTTGCGCGTCCATCTCTTTGTATTTAGCGATGTAGTTGATCACGCACTGAGCGACGAGTTCGTTCTTGTGCTCGTCTGCGGTCCAACCCTCGAGCAGTACGGAGAAGAAGTCGATCTCGTTGAGACGCTCCTTGCTGAAGTGCTGTCCTTTGGCGATGAGTTCGGTACCGAGGATATCCTTCACGCTGACAGCCTGACGGCCGTTGAGCAGCGTGTAGAGCTTGTTGATCAGCACCTCACGCAGTGCCTCGGCTTGTGTTTTGAACTTATTGTCCATGTCGGCGAGGGTGACTTTGTCGTCCATCTTCTGCTTGCGGTCTTTGTTCGCGCGGCAGTAGAGTTTCTTGTCGATGATCACACCGTCGAGGGACGGGCTGGCCTTGAGGGAGGCATCCTTGACATCACCGGCTTTGTCACCGAAGATGGCCTTGAGGAGCTTCTCCTCCGGACTCGGATCGGTCTCACCCTTCGGGGTGATCTTACCAATCAGGATATCACCCGGCTGGATGTAGGCACCGATACGAATGATACCGTTCTCGTCGAGGTCCTTCGTTGCGTCCTCGGACACGTTCGGGATATCGGCTGTGAACTCCTCCATACCGCGTTTGGTGTCACGCACCTCGAGCAGCTGCTCAACGACGTGTACGGAGGTGTACATATCTTCGCGTACGATACGCTCGGAGAGCACGATAGCATCCTCGTAGTTGTAACCTTTCCAAGGGATATAAGCGACCTTGAGGTTCTTACCGAGTGCCAGTTCGCCGCCTTGGGTGGCATAACCCTCGGTGAGGATCTGACCTTTCTCTACCTTGTCGCCCTTACGAACGAGCGGGTGGAGGTCGATGGTCGTGTTCTGGTTCGTTTTCTCGAACTTAGGCATCTTGTACTCTTTCTCGGGGGAGTCGAAGCTGATGAGCTCGTCCTCTTCGGAGCGGTCGTACTTGATGCGGATGATGTCGGCATCGACATAGGTAACGGTTCCGTTACCCTCAGCCACGAGTTGTGTGCGGCTGTCGGTGACGAGCTGGTCCTCAATACCGGTTCCGACGATCGGAGCCTCGGAGGTGATGAGCGGTACGGCCTGACGCATCATGTTCGATCCCATGAGGGCACGGTGGGCATCATCGTGCTCGAGGAACGGAATGAGTGCTGCAGCGACGGAAGCGATCTGACAGGGCGCTACGTCCATGAGGTTGACCTCCGACGGTGCTACAACAGGGAAGTCGGCACCGAGACGGGTCTTCACCTTGGAGCGGATGAACGAACCGTCCTCGCGGAGCGGTGCGTTACCCTGTGCTACGACCTGGTTCTCCTCGTCCTCTGCGGAGAGGTAGATGACGTGGTCGTTATCGAGGTCCACCATGCTGTCTGCGACCTTACGATACGGGGTCTCGATGAATCCGAGATCGTTGATCTTGGCGTAGATACACATGGAGGAGATCAGACCGATGTTCGGTCCTTCCGGTGTCTCGATCGGACAGAGACGTCCGTAGTGGGTGTAGTGTACGTCTCGCACCTCGAATCCGGCACGGTCACGACTCAGACCGCCGGGACCCAGAGCCGACATACGACGTTTGTGGGTGATCTCGGCGAGCGGATTCTGCTGGTCCATGAACTGGCTCAGCGCGTTGGTACCGAAATAGGAGTTGATGATGGACGAGATAGACTTAGCGTTAATCAGGTCGGTCGGGGTGAACACCTCGTTGTCACGAACGTTCATACGCTCGCGAACGGTGCGGGCCATACGAGCCAGACCGATACCGAACTGGTTGAACAGTTGCTCACCGACCGTACGAACACGACGGTTCGAGAGGTGGTCGATATCGTCCACTTCGGCGTTGGAGTTGATGAGGGAAACGAGGTACTTGATGATCTCGATCATGTCCTCTTTGGTCAACACGCGGACGTCGTCGGGGATGGACATATTGAGCTTACGGTTGATACGGTAACGTCCTACCTCACCGAGGTCATAGCGCTTCTGCGAGAAGAACAGGTTCTGGATCATCTCACGTGCCGTAGCATCATCGGCCGGCTCGGCATTACGCAACTGACGGTAGATGTAGAGGACAGCCTCTTTCTCCGTCTTAGCCGGGTCTTTCTGCAGGGTGTTGAAGATGATAGCGAAATCGTTCTCGCGCTCCTCCTGTTTGTGGAGGAGGATGGTCTTGGAGCCGGACTCGAGGATGGTCTCCAGGGTGTCCGGAGTCAGTTCCTCTTCACGCTCAACGACGATGGTGTTACGCTCGATGGAGCTCACCTCACCGGTGTCTTCATCAACGAAGTCCTCGACCCAGGCACGCATCACGTCTCCGGCCAACTTACGACCGAGACAAGCCTGCAGCGTCTCGCGGTTCACTTTGACCTCTTCGGCGAGGTCGAAGCAGTTGAGGATGTCCTTGTCGGACTCAAAACCGATGGCACGCAGGAGGGTGGTTACCGGCAATTTCTTCTTACGGTCGATGTAAGCATACATGACCTTGTTGATATCGGTCGCGAACTCGATCCACGAACCGCGGAACGGGATGATACGGGCCGAATAGAGCTTGGTACCGTTGCTGTGCATCGAGGTGCCGAAGAACACGCCCGGTGAACGGTGCAACTGACTTACTACGACACGCTCGGCACCGTTGCACAGAATAAGTGAGACCGCGTTTGATGCACTCCTCGATGGAGTAGCGGGGACGGTCAACGCTGTAGTCCAAGAAAGCCAGCGTGAAACTGTTGCGGGTATCCTGGATCGGGAAGTTCTCCGAGAATACCTTAAAGAGTCCCTCTTTACGACGCTGCTCAGGGGTCGAATCCATCTGAACAAAATCCGCGAAGGACTTCAACTGAATCTCCAGAAAGTCAGGATAAGGCATATGCTTTTGCATACGACTGAAATTGACTCTCTGCTGTTTTTTGTTTGTAGCCATTATTTTATATGGTTGATAATTGTTTAACAGAATTAAACTGTTGGTAATGAATAATTTAAATCTAAATCGTCGGTGAGATTTTTTATATTAATTTAACATTCACCCTATAATAATTACCAAATATTTCAGTTTTTTAAACATTCTGTCCTATTGAGCAGAAAAGGTTTAGACTCCCATTTTGCGTGGGAATCTAAACCTATTCCACCCGATTTAGGTGGTTGGCCTTGGGGGTATTACTTGAGTTCTACCTCAGCACCTACCTCTTCGAGAGCTTTCTTCAAAGCCTCAGCGGTAGCTTTGTCAACGCCTTCCTTAACGTTAGCCGGAGCAGCGTCTACGATGTCCTTAGCCTCTTTCAGGCCGAGACCGGTTTGCTCTTTAACGGCCTTAACAACCTGGAGCTTGTTAGCACCTGCGCTCTTCAGTACTACGTCGAACGAGGTCTTCTCCTCTGCAGCCTCAGCAGCAGCGCTTTGAGGATAGTAGCGAGTTCATTTACTTCCTTAACGGTAAGGTTAACTAATGTTTCAGCAATAACTTTAAGATCTGCCATTGTCTTATAAATTTTAAGTGTTTATTTTTTCAGTTAATTGATTGTTTAAGCGGCGCGCTCTTCGAGAGTTTGAAGTACGCCGTGGATGGTGTTTTGACCGCTCTGCAGTGCAGAAACAACGTTCTTCGCCGGGCTCTGGAGCAGTGCAACCAGGTCTGCGATAAGTTCGTTCTTGGACTTGATAGTGCAGAGGAAGTCGAGGTTTTGCTTACCTACGTAAACAGTCTCTTCTACGTAAGCAGCTTTGAGTTGCGGTTTAGCCTCACCGGTCTTGTCGCCTTTGGTGAACTCTTTGATGAGTTTAGCCGGAGCGTTTCCGGTGTTGCTAAGCATGAGAGCGGTGTTACCCTTGAGTGCCTCGAAGATGTTTGCCTCTACGCCCTTTTTCTCGAGCGCTTTCTGGAGCAATGTGTTCTTAGCTACCAAGAGTTTGATGTCCTGTTTGAAGCACGCACGACGCAGATCGCTGGTCTTCGCAGCATCCAGACCCTCGATGTTAACGAGGTAGAAATGCGAATACTCAGCCAGTTGTGCGCCCAGGGCTTCAATGACGAGATTTTTATCTTCCTTTTTCATACTTGTCTGTTGTTTTTAGAGATTAAAGCGATTTGGTATCGATCTTAATACCCTGACTCATTGTGCTGGAAAGATAAACGCTCTTGATGTACTCACCTTTCGATACAGCCGGTTTGAGGTGCTTGATGGTTTCGATGAACGCGAGTGCGTTCTCAGCGATCTTCTCAGGCGCGAAACTTACTTTACCGATGGAGGTATGTACAATACCGAACTTGTCAACCTTGAAGTCGCTACGTCCATGGTAACGGTACCGCTCTTGGGGTTCGGCATGAGTCCGCGAGGACCGAGCACGCGACCGAGAGCACCGATCTTACCCATGATCTGAGGTTGGGTGATGATGACGTCAATGTCCGTCCATCCACCTTTGATCTTTTCAATATATTCATCCAGACCTACATAGTCTGCACCTGCCTCTTTAGCAGCTGCTTCCTGATCCGGAGTACACAATGCGAGAACGCGAACAACTTTACCTGTTCCGTTAGGGAGTGCAACGACGCCGCGAACCATTTGGTTAGCCTTACGCGGGTCAACGCCCAGACGTACGTCGATATCTACGCTTGCATCGAACTTGGTGGTAGTGATCTCTTTAACGAGAGCAGCTGCCTCTTCGATGGTGTACAGCTTACCAGCTTCAATTTTCTCAGCAGCAAGCTTCTGTTTTTTTGTCAGTTTTGCCATAATTGTTGATGTGAATTGAAGTTGATTACTTAACTACGATACCCATACTGCGAGCAGTACCTTTGACCATTTTGAGAGCCGACTCAACGGTGAAGCAGTTGAGGTCCACCATCTTGTCCTGTGCGATTGCTTGAGCCTGCTCCTCGGTGATAGTAGCCACCTTGGTACGGTTCGGCTGATCGGAACCGCTCTTCACTTTAGCTGCCTCGAGGAGCTGGATAGCTACAGGAGGAGTTTTAACGATGAAGTCAAACGATTTGTCCGCATAAACGGTAATTACTACAGGCAACACCTTGCCTGCCTTGTCTTGCGTTCTGGCATTGAACTGTTTGCAGAACTCCATGATGTTCACACCCTTCGAACCCAGCGCCGGGCCTACCGGAGGTGCAGGGTTAGCTGCGCCACCCTTGATTTGGAGTTTGATAAAACCAGCAATTTCTTTAGCCATAGTTTTACGATTGTTAATAGTTTTTGACCTTCAAACGGATTTCTCTAAACTTTAAACTCTCCACTTTAGAACTTCTTTCAACTCTAAACTTTCAACTTTAAACTTTATTACACCCTTGGTCTGTTAATAATGATTTGAAACTATCGAGTAGTGACTAACGACCTGTAACGGGGTCTCCTACTCTTTTTCTACCTGGTTGTAGCCCAGCTCGAGAGGAGTCTGGCGATCAAAGATCGTAACAACCACTTTGAGTTTGTGTTTATCCTCAGCGACCTCTTGGATAGTACCCTTGAAGCCGTTGAACGGACCGTCTACCACTTTGACGCTCTCGCCGACAAGGAATTCGATTTCGCTTGCAGCGCGGGCCTCGGATTCGGAAGCGAGACCAACGAGTTTGTTGACCTCAGCCTGGGAAACGGGTTCGGGTTTGACGGTCGTCTTACCACCACTCAGGAAGCCTAGTACGTTCGGGATGTTACGCAAGAGCGGAAAGCTCTCGTCGCAGAGGTAGCACTCCACGAGCAGGTAGCCGGGAAGCAGATTACGCTCCTTCTCGACACGCTTGCCGTTTTTGAGGGTTACCACTTTCTCGCGCGGGATGAGTACTTGCGACACATACTCACGGAACAGGGAGGAAGAGACGAGTGCATTGTTGATGTACTCCTCCACTTTGTTCTCCTTGCCGCTGATAGCGCGCAGCACGTACCATTGTTTCTTGTTCTCTGCCATAGTGATTACGTCTTAGAACAGTTTGCTAACCCCGTCGTACACAGCCGTCATGAGAGACTCAAAGCATTGATCCATAGCGAACACAATCAGTGCCAGTATTATGGAAGCGATCAATACTATCACCGAGCTCTGTGCCAGCTCCTTACGGGTCGGCCAGCTCACTTTGTGGACCAATTCATTGTACGATTCTTTTACGTTTTCTACAAAACTCATATCAGTAGATTTTTTATTATTCTTATTTGCGCACCACAATTCGGCTCTAGCATACGCCAAAGTCGAAATGTAACAGCACGGAAGGCAGGAATCGAACCCACATTGACGGTTTTGGAGACCGCTCTCCTACCATTGGAGGACTTCCGTAAAATTGCTCGGGGCTCGACACCCCGAGCAGGTTTGTTGTGCGTTGCGTTGGGTTGAAGTACTTTCTACTTTTAACTTTGAAACTTCTTTCAACTCTCAACTTTCAACTCTCAACTTTGACTTATCAGTCAATCAGTTTGGTAATCTGACCGGAACCTACGGTACGACCACCCTCACGGATAGCGAAGCGCAGACCCTCAGAGCAAGCAACCGGGTAGATCAGCTTAACGGTGATCTCGAGGTTGTCACCCGGCATTACCATCTCAGTTCCTTCCGGCAGAGTGATCTCACCGGTAACATCCATGGTACGGATGTAGAACTGCGGACGATAGTGGTTGTGGAAC
>CACZZL010000014.1 GCA_902785605.1 uncultured Bacteroidales bacterium | reverse complement strand
GCCGCGCTTGCCAAACAAACCGGAGAATCTATCAATGCGTTTATCAGCCAAGCATTGGATATGCGCGTCGCAGCAATGCTATAAACGCCTTTGGCGAAACCTCAACAGCCCTGCCGTTTGGCAGGGTTGTTTGGTATAAATCGCAAGAAAATCACTCAAAAACTTGCATATGTCAAAAATTTGTTGTAATTTTGCGAGCAAAATTGAAAGAGGAGGTATTTATGCAGGTAGCAATCAACCCGAGTTTATATGGAACTGCTCAGTCTTATGCTGAGCAGAGAGGTCTCAATTTGACATTGATGATAGAGAATTACCTCGAGCGATTCATCAATAAGGAAAAGGCTAAAGCAAAAGAGCAAGAGTTGCCTGATATAGTTGTTAGTTTACTTGGCTCTACAGGTGGGCAATTGAGAGAAGACGACCTTAATGGGCGAAAGGCATATCATAAACATTTAGAGGAGAAATATCAATGAGCCGTTTGTTCTTGGATGCCAATATAGTCATAGATCTTCTCGAGGAGCGCCAGCCTTTTTGTAAAGATGCTGCTTTATTGTTCGCAGAGGCTTATCATAAGCGGGTACAATTGTACGTTTCACCAATTACTTTTGCGACGGCTTCCTATTTGTTAGGTAAGCATAACAGCCCCGAAGCGGTTCATGGTTTGTTGGCAAACTTACGCCAATTAGTTCGAGTAGCAGCAACTGACGAAAGGGTTGTGGATGATGCAATTATATCCGGTTTTTCTGACTTCGAAGATGCACTGCAATATTATTCCGCAGTGAAAGCTAAGGCGGATTTTATCATTACTCGTAATGGTCAAGATTTCACTCTGTCTAAGATTCCGGTGATGACAGCATCCGAATATTTAGCAATGCTAAAATAAAACTTCTCAACAACCCTGCCAGATGGCGGGGTTGTTTGGTTTTGCCCCTTCCATCTAGGGTTTCCCCGCTTAACGGGGACACCATCAGGGTACGGGAAATATGCGACGTAGGAATGTTGTAAATGGTAGGTTAAATGGTTATTTGTAACGTCTGGATTACAATTTATTTTTTCTTCATAATTTTCTTGCGCATATGAGATTTTTTTTGTAATTTTGCATCACTTTTAGTTATACGAAGTACCAACGGTTAAGACACTACTTTTGTATGAAGAAAAGATCTATATATAATCATTTGATTATAAGCAACATCTGTTTAAGGATGATTGGTGTTTTTATGTGCGCATAGAAATGCCTTTTTTGTTTTTAGGAACAGTGCCTCCCGCTCGGCACTGAAAAATGTGCGGGAATGATCATTGAGATTATGGTATACGGTTATATACGTGTGAGCAGTGACAGGCAGACAGTAGAGAACCAGCGTTTTGAGATCAAACAGTTTTGCCGTAGGGAGGGTTTGATTATTGACGGCTGGATCGAGGAGACCGCTTCGGGCGCCAAGCCTTATACGAAACGTCAACTGGGCAGACTGCTGCGTCATGCCGGCAAAGGGGATATGATCATCTGCAGCGAGTTGAGTCGGTTGGGTCGTAACCTGCTGATGATCATGGAGATTCTGAGTTACTGCATGCACCGCGAATGTGTGGTATGGACCATCAAAGACGGGTATCGGTTAGGGGATGACATCCAGAGCAAGGTGTTGGCATTTGCGTTTGGGTTGAGTGCAGAGATCGAGCGGAACCTGATTAGTCAGCGGACCAAAGAGGCGTTGGCGCGGCTTAAGTCGGAAGGCAAACGGGTCGGGCGTCCACCGGGAAAGCGGACTCGGCAGGAGAGTCATTCGCTGTACGGCAAAGAGGAATACATCCGCAAGGCTTTGGAGGCCGGTAAGTCGCTAAGCGCAATCGCCAAGCGCCTTCATTGCACCCGCAGCACACTCCGACGCTATATTGACCGGTATATCAATGTATAGTGCGCTCGGCACTGAGAATGAGCAAAAATGATCTTTGACGTAATGAAAAAGACTGATAATTTGCATTTTTATCCCCAAACACTTGCATATGTCAGAAATTTGTTGTACCTTTGCAACGTCAAAGGTACATGAACCAACAAAAATTTTGAGATTATGACTGCAACATTAACGTTTAATCCTCGTAATCGCATAGCGATGTCAACCATGGAATACATCCAATCTTTGGGTGTGTTCACTATTACGACACATCGTCCCGAGGTCGCACGCAAGAGAGCGAAAGCCAACCAAGGAGTTGACCAACAACTCTGGAGTGATCTCAAAGGGGCTTTGCGTGAAGTAAAGAGTCATCACGAAGGTAAGCAACAAATGCAAGATGCATATGAATTCCTCAATGAACTTTGATATTCGCATCTCCAGTTATTTCGCACACGAAGCAAAACGGCTGGCGAAGCATTATCCTTCTTTCAAGAACGACTATAGTGAGTTCCTGAAATCGCTCAAAGAAGATCCATATCAAGGAGATGACTTGGGGAATGGTGTGCGTAAGGTACGCATGGCGATTGCTTCTAAAGGAAGAGGCAAGTCTGGAGGTGCGCGAGTAATTACGCTCAACATCTTGGTTGACGAGGAAAACATGGAGATAAATCTCCTGTTGTTGTACGATAAACAAGTTGCTGACAACTTTAACCCCGCAGCACTCAAAGATGCTCTCAAAGAATTAGGGTTGATTTAAAAGAACACGAAAGCATCTTATTTATATCAGTCTGGCATGGAACAAAAGTTCTGTGTCAGTTTTGTTTTTCAGTCTTTTTCAATATGATTGCTACAGTGTTTATCGCAAACACTTAAAAGAATGCGAAATGACCTTTGACGTAATGTAGATAACTAAAAATTGGCAAAAAAGAGAAAAAAGTGCCGAAAGATTTGCGTATGTCAAAAAAAAGTCGTACCTTTGCGAGCGCAAAGGTTTAATAACTAATTTTTGACAGATATGGCAACACTAACATTACAAGTTCCAAATTCGCAAGTTGGTTGGCTGGAACAAATGGCTCTTGCGATGAGATGGACGTTCCGCAGAGAGGAGTCGCCCGTTGTAAAAAAGGTTGATGATGCAGAAGTCATCACCCCTGCTATGCGTCGCCACATCAATAAAGCTCGTAAAGAGTCCAAGCAGGGCGAAACAAAGGTATGCCGCAACAAAGTCGAGATGCAAAAATACTTCGATAGTCTATGATATACACCATCGAATATTCCAAAGCGGCGGAGAAGACACTGAAGAAATGGAAAAAGTCCAATCCTCAGTTATTCAAAAAGGCGACGAAGATATTGTTTGATATCATGGAGCATCCGCGTACGGGCTTGGGGCATCCAGAACCGCTGGTTGGAGGAAAAGACATTACCTATTCCCGCCACATAACAGCACACGACAGGATCATCTATGACATATACGAGGAGACCATTTCGGTGCTTGTTATTCAGGTCGAAGAGCATTACGACGACAAGTAACTGAGTCCTTTTTCTGAATTTTGCCGGACATGAGAGAGATCTCGTGTCTTGCTTTTTTATTTATCTGCATTATGTATCAAAAAAAGGGATCAAGCAAAAAGGACTAAGCTAAAATATAAAATGAAAATATAAAAACTAAATAGTATGACAAAGTTGTTTACTAATTTATCGAAAAACGTGTTATGTACCGTAAATGGACCGAGAATGGACCGACATTACACCGAGAATGGACCGATTCACTCGCGCCAACTTTTTGCCGTTTTGGCGATGCTGTGGGTCAAGTTGGTCAACTTGGTCAACTTTGTCATGCAAATTTTTGATGAAAGTCTCAAGAGTCTCATGTCAAATTTTGCCACTTCTGCCACTTTTGCCAGTGCAAATTTTGTAGGCAAAGCGTCCAGTGAGAGTACGGTAATGTATCGGGTAAAGTCTAGGATTACCTCGACTTGCCTCCGACATAGTCTCGATTCGCATCTCTATCGATTCTCTCTCGCCAGTCTGATTTGCCTATGTATGCTGACTGTCGGAGTTGGGAATACGTGGGGAACAGACGCAACATTCAATTTATGGCAAGCAAGCGCCCCTGGATCACCCACTACAAACAATAGCGTTAGTTTTGCATATTCAGGTTGTGTGTTTGGTTCAAATAGTGCCAATTCGGGTTTTAATGTAAACGGCCAAGTCGTTGCTACGATGCCAGATGGGGCTACCGTTACCCAAATCGTTGTATATAAAACGTCTAATAGTTGGGCTCAAAAGGCCAATCTTAAAGTGTATTGCGGAAATACATTAAAACAGACCATAACACAACCATCTGGAAATGTAACAATAACTCTTACTGGGACGGAACAAACAGCAGGTTCTTATAAGTTTAAGAACGAAGGTTCTAATAGTAGAGTTGCTTATGTTCAAAAAATAGTCATTACTTATACGGCATCTGCTTGTTCTGCGCCGACAGTAGGAAGTGCCTTGACATCGGTAAGTACAACTACAAATAGCATTACCGCAACAGTTCCTATCAGTGCAACCGGAGGGTGCAACATTACTGAGAATGGTTTGGTGTACTCTACATCTGTTGCAACACCAACCGTAGGGGCTGCTAATTGTACAAAAGTTACCACAACAGCATGCGGAGGTACTGCAGCAAACAAAGAAGTGACGATTACCGGTTTGGCATGTGGGACAACATACTATGTACGTGGGTATGCCACCAATAGTTCAGGAACATCATATACGAATGTCAAGACTCAAGCGACATCTGATTGTCCTTTATACACCGTTACATTGATGGACGATAGTGATACTCGCACTCAAGCTTCTTATGGTGCCTCCGTCACTCTTCCGTCCCGAACAGGGTGTTCAGGTTATACGTTTGCCGGCTGGACGAAATCATGGGTTGCGGAACAATCAAGTTGGACATCTACTGCTCCGACCATTATTGACGCAGGAAGTTATACTCCGGCAGCAGATGAAAACCTTTATCCTGTATATACAAAGACAGAATCTGGAAGTGGATTCAGCAGTTATACTAAAGTTACATCAGCACAAAGTGATTGGAGCGGAAAGTATTTAATTTCTGATGGAACGTTAACTGCTACTGGCAGCAAATTTTCGTCAACCGCCCTTGAGGTTACAACGCTGACTCCAGGCACTACAGAATACACATCATATGAATTTACCATTACAAAAAATGGCAATAATAGCAACTATTTCATTATTACACCTGATGGCACTAACTATGTAGGATATAGTGGCTCCAGCGCGGGTCTTGCTTTCACAACTTCAACTCCAGCATCGAATAATTATTTGTGGACTTGCAGCACATCGGATCCTATGACTTTAAATGTCGGAACGAACACCCGCTATATAGGCGTTGGAATAGAAAGTGCAACAAGTGTCTTTAAAGCCTATTCCACAAGTGGAACTAATGCGAAATGCTATTTATACAAACGTATTGAAGGCGGTTCGACGACATATTACATTTCCGTTCCGGATTGCTGCACTCGACTGGGTTCGATTACAGGGACGTTTACTTCGAGCAACTTGAGTCAGTCGAGCGGAGTGTTAACGGCGACATTGCCTTCAGCAAGTAAAAATGCTAATGCAACTTCATATCGCTTTACCTTGTATGATAACAGCGATGTGGAGATTACGCATACAGATGTAGCAACAGGCGGAGGTGATGTTTCTACCACATTTAGTAGTCCCAATGTGACTGCCGGAAATACCTACAAAGTGAGCGTTACTCCTCTTGTTTCACCGCAAGGAAGTTACTGTTCCACTACCGGAACGGAGAGCGACAAAGCCTCTATCACGATGCATTATACGGTCACATTAGCTGTTAACAATGCCGAATACGGATCCATTTCTCCGACTTCAACACTTTATGTTGCGAGCGGAACAAGCATTTCAGCAAGCACCAACACGCTTTCTGTAGGTGCAACCAATATCACAGCTACTTATTCGGATCCAACGGCGCAATATACTTATGGTTTTACTAATTGGACTTGGTCACCAAGCGGCTCATCAATAACGGCAAACACCACCGCTACCGCTAACTTTAGCCGTTCAACAAGAACTTATAATGTAACAACTACGGGAATAACCCATGCGACGGCTTCTCCTGCTATACCTGCTACGGTAGCTTATGGCGGAAGCATCTCAACAACGATAACGGCTGATGCTAATTATTCCCTGCCGTCAGTGATAACGGTAACGGGTGCAACGCTTGATAGCTGGAATAGCAGCACAGGTGCTCTTTCTATAACCGATGTAACCGGCGATGTAAGCATCACCATCACGGCTGTGACCGCTATGAAGCGTATCTATATGAATACGGACGGTACAGCAGAAGGTAAATGGGGAAAAGATAGCCCGAAATTCTTTGTTCACTCATGGGGTTCGTCCGACGATGATGCAGAGCTGGTGGCTCAGCCCTGCGCAAGCAATGTGTTCTATGCCGACATTCCGGCTGCCAACACCACTTTGTTATTTACGAGACAGGATCCGTCTAAAGGCAGCAGTATTATATACAAAGGTAATGATGGCAACTGGGGTCAATCAGTAGATATCACCATTAGCACAAATAATTACTTCACTTTTAACGGCAATTGGGATGTTAGTTCAACCGGTAAATCCGGTTTCGATGCAGGGACATATACACCGGATATGAAGACGATTTATCTGTCCTTCTGTGCGGAATGGTTAGAAGATAACCCCTTGTTTGCGTTGTATGATGTGACCCATTCGACATGGATGAGTACTTTCGCGGAGGCAGGAACAGGATGTTATGCCGGTTATTATATTGCCCAAGTGCCCTCTTGCGCCGAGACAGTGCTGATCGGTCGTTTCAAGCCCGGTACACCTGCGCCTTTCGGTTGGAGCGGAGAAAACTGGTGGGGTCAATCGGTGAACTTCACTATTGGTTCCGACACTTATGATAAGATTACCATTGAAGGCTGGGGAACTGAAGGTGATGCTAAAGATAAAGGTTATGGCTCTTTAGGGAATTTCGCTTTAACCCAATACTCTATCAGTTTTGCCGGAGGCGGAGGAACAGGCTCGATGAGTAGTTTGACAAACAAAGACTGTGGTTCGGATGTTGCATTGTCAAATGTAGATTTTACAAAAACCGGTTATAACTTTGACGGCTGGCATGCTGATGTGGATGTAAAAGTGGGTGGCGCGACTGTACCAGCCGGAAGCACAATCGCAAACCAAGCTACAATACAAGACATCCGCTCTAATGTAGCACTCACAGCCCAATGGGTTGCCAAGGAATATACCATTACATTGGACCGTGAAGGAGCATCTACCGGTTCGGAGAGTGTGACGATGACATATAACTCCAGCAGTCACACAGCTATTACCGCTCCCACCAAGACCGGATATAATTTCGGTGGATGGTATTCTGGCGATAACGGTACGGGTTCACAGGTAATGAATGCCAGCGGTGTACTACAGGCAAACGTAGATGGATACACCGGTGCAGGCGGTGTATGGACAAGAACGACCACGCCGACCACCTTGTATGCAAAGTGGATTGCTAAAGAATATACGATTACTTTAGACCGCGAAGGTGCAGCATCGGGTGCGACGAGTGTGACGGCGACCTTTGATGCCGGAACGCTGACAGGCTGGAGTGCTCCGAGCAAGACCGGTTACTCATTCGGAGGTTACTGGAGCGGCGACAACGGAACAGGTACTCTGGTAATCAGTACAACCGGTGTATTGCAGAACAGCGTGACTATCAGTGCCGTTAACTGGACTGACGGTAGCGGACATTGGGTTAAAGACGGCGGAGTTGCAGTTTATGCCAAGTGGACTGCAAACGTATATAATATCACGTATAAAGACCAAGGCGATGTGGCTTATTCAGGAAATGCCACGGCTGGTGTTCCGACGGGTGCACCAACAACGCATACTTATGGAAGTGCAACGGCTTTAGTTAACGGTGTGAAGGATGGTTATCGGTTCGACGGATGGTTTACCGACGCCTCTTGTACGGTTAGTGCAGGTTCGTCTATCGGCGCAACCGCAATGACAGCAGACTTTACGTTATATGCTAAATGGACACAAGTTTATACGGTAACATGGAGTGTGAACGGAGATACGTGGGAGAGCGGTGTTGTAGAAGGTAACACGCATGTTCCCGGCGGCTCCAAGGTAAGCGCACTGCCGACAGCTCCGACGAGCAGCGACTGCGATGACAGTAAGGTATTTGTCGGTTGGCGTGCTGCTGCGATTGACGGCACCTCAGTAAGCGACCCGAGTGGAATCTTTACCAATGTAGCAGGCTCGCCGACGATTGATGCAGATAAGACTTTCTATGCGGTGTTTGCGGATGTGAGCGGTGGAGATGTAATAGAGTTTAAATTGCCTTTTGACAATAAAGCTACATGTGGAGTTAATAATTATACGTCATCGTGGGTAGCTGAAATCGATGATTATTCATGGACGATTTCAAATTTCAACAATAACAATTTTTCTTCAGGATGGACTACGGATATCCGATGCGGAAGAAATGGTAATGCATCTATTGCCTCAATCACAACAGACGCTGCAATCAGTTTTCGTGTAGATTCGGTTTATATAAATCTTACAGCCACAAACGATAGTTATATAAATTCAGCCAAGTTACAAATATCTTCGTCTTCAGGTATCAGTACCCCTGATGAAATCAATATACCAGTTAATAAAACTGGAGTAAAAGGTCTCAAAATAACTAGTCCCGCAAAAGATAAGTATTATAGAGTTATTTTTGATTGTAAAAGTTATACTGCAAATGGATTCGTACGAATTGGATCCATAGTATATAAACAGAAACTTGATACTGCCAACTACGTAACTTCTTGTTCGAGTTGTGATGCGGATGCAACGTTCACGAACGAAGCACCGAAAGTGAGTGAGATCGGTTGTACGAGTGCCACGCTGACGATGGAAGACGGTTTGGGAACTTTGGGCGCTGACGGTTGCCACGTGAGCGATTACGGTTTCGTTATTGGAACGGCAGACAATCCTGCTATTGGTGGCAGTGGTGTGGAGAAGTTGCAAGTCGGCACTTCTGATCCGACCATCGGAGAAGATTTCTCGTTTGATGCAACCGGATTGACGAAGGGTACACATTATTATATCCGTGCGTACGCGATAAACAGACATGGTACGGCATATAGTAGTTCGCAGAACTTCTGGACGAAGGATGTAAGCAGTATCGCTATTACGACTGCCCCGACGAAGACTAATTATATCGTTGGTGAGACATTTGATGCAACGGGCATGGTAGTAACAGCTACGATGGCAAGCGGCGCTACAGAAGATGTGACGAGCGATGTAACTTATTCAAGTTCCGCATTGACGGCAGGTACAAGCCAGAACTTCGCAATCAACTATTCGCTTTGCGAGACAGTTAAGTCCGTTAATCAAGTCATCAATGTTTACACTCTGACCGTGAACGAGGGTACGAATCCGGGTTACGGTACCGCGACGAACTCTTCTGCGAATATTGTCAGCATCACCGGTTTGGGTGATCATAAGACCTACACGGTAACGGTAACCAGCAGTAATGCAACTGCAGTGGATAACGGTGATAACACCTGGAGCATTATTAACGCGACGGGTAATGTGACGGTGACGGTGGACTATGCGGACGCAGTACAAGTGAAGGTTTACTATAAGGTAGATGGCGTGACGGTAACTGGTTTGACGCGAGATGTATATCAGAGCGAGACGACGACGCTGCCGACAGCCAGTGATTTGGCAACAGCGATGACTGCGCAAGGTATGGATCTGCCTGACGATGACTATCCTAACTTCGTTGGTTGGAGTGAGACCGAGTTTGGCGCACAGACAAGCGAACCGACTTTAGTTACCGGCACTCCGACCATCAATGCCGAAAAGACATATTATGCGGTTTATACGAATTTGAATAGGATAACTATAATACCGTCTGATTTTAGTACCGGTTATCCAAGTTCCGGTTCGGCTGATGGCACAAAAACATTCGGCGGCAAGAACTTCGGATGGAACTACCTGTTAAATGGCAATGTGAGCAGTACTAACCTACCTCTTCAATTTAAGAAGAATTCTACTGAATACGGCCGACTCTACAATACAGATCCGTTGAACTATATTCTCCGCGTAGAAATTGGCTATTACGATGCAACTTCAAATGTACCAGTATATGTAGCATCGAGCGCAGGAACGATTTCTGGTGGCGCACTGACACCGGCTTCCCGCGAGTCAACAAATCCGTATGTTTATACGATGCCTGCAAGCACTTCGTATTTCTATATCAAGGGAGATAACAGCACCGTATACAAAATCCGTTCAGTGGATATCTACTACAGCCCTGCCACGGTTTATTACATGACGCAGTTCTGCACGCGGTACACGATAACGGGTGCAAGCACAAGTGGAACGGCTGTAACGGGCGGTACGTTGACGAGTAGTGCTAACTCGCTTTGCTCGGGCAAGAGTCTGACGCTGAGTGCTGCGGTTACCGATGGATATGCTTTTGAAGGTTGGACCATTACGGGTGCTAGCAGTGGAGACATGACGAGCACTTTACTTGGCGCTAATGCTAGTTCGGTGACACCTCCGGCGTTTACAATGCCAGCAGAGAATCTAACAGTTAGTGCAACCATTACTGAGAAAAAGGTAACGGGTTGGACGTTTACAAACCATATAGGTGGGGCAGAAATAACTAGTACGCCAATTGTGGTTTATGTGGATCAGAAAGTTCAGTTGGATATTGCATATAGTCCAGAACCATTGTTAAGTTCTCATAAAGCAAACACGCAATATGATTATACCCGCTCAGATGATGACAGTTACATTAAGAGTCCAAGTAAAGCAACAGATAAATTCTCCTTTATCGGCAAGGCTTCCACGAATGGTACCACGACGAGTATAACGTTGACCCATAATGATGATAGCGATCCTGCAACATTTGCGAAGACGATTAATGTGGAGGTTCGCGCTTTGCCGACAGACAAGTTCTTGGACTTGGTGCATGGTGTTGTATTTGCAGACCAATCGGCTACGCTGACGACATCTGAAGGAGTCGCGAACGGTGGAGTGGTATTCACGTACACTGCTCCTGGTAGTGATCAAGCGGAATGGACAGACGAGTACGCGAATACGTGCGAGCAGAAGAAAGTGAAGTTGGTCGGATGGGTTGAAAGCGAGTATGCAGATGCTTGCATTGCGGCAGACTCGTTCCCGACAACGGATGCTCTGAAAGCGGACAGCGAACACTTCTTCGCTGTGGGAGCGACGATGACCGCAAGTAACAAGACATATTACGCCGTTTGGGCAGAAATAGAATAATCGAATTGAAAATTGAAAACTGTAAAATTGAAAGGAGAGAATTATGAAAACAAATATGATAAGTAGCAATTCGATTAAGACATACATTTGCGCAGTAGTACTGATGCTGGGAATGAGCGTTAGTGCGTGGGGAACGGCAACTATTACATTTAGTCCTACATCAAAAACAATTAACATTGATGCTACTACAGCAGAAGGGTACTTCGTATTCGATTATACAACTACCGACTTGGTAAATCCGTACGGGAATGATGGTTTGCAACTGTACATACCGGCTGGAGGTACTCATGATGGATACGACTGTGGTTTTGGTACCACCTCTAGTGATGTGGGTACTGGTCATTATACAACAAATTCGCTATCTTCAGGTAAAATAGTAGTTTATTACGATATTGATGCAGAAGGTGACTATTCTGTTAC
This sequence comes from uncultured Bacteroidales bacterium, assembly GCA_902785605.1. Classification (GTDB taxonomy): domain Bacteria; phylum Bacteroidota; class Bacteroidia; order Bacteroidales; family Paludibacteraceae; genus Colicola. Next base: position 84,209 of record CACZZL010000014.1, on the reverse strand, counting down.
ACTAACTGCAACTGGTTATACTGATAATTCATATAATTACATCCAGCAAGATTTCGTCATAAATATTAATGTTCACAAGTCTTGTACTGCTCGTACTATCAGTTTTGAAGATGATATTGAGAAAGACTTTGGTACTTCAGCTGCAAAATTCCAAGACTACACGCTCTCTGCAGGAAGTGGTACAATTACCTGGAGTAGTGATGATCCTACAATTGCGAGTGTTGCAAGTGATGGCGTAGTCACTCTTCATAAGGCAGGTTGGACGTATATTAATGTTGCTGTAGCAGCAAATGGAGGATATTGTGCAGATGAAGATTTTTATAAAATTACTGTTAATGCGCTCACTCCTACTCTTTCAAATAATGAAACAGGGAAAGAGTTTGAAGTTACAAATATAACCTCTACAGGTGCCACTTTCTCTGGAGGTGTTGTTACTCTCAAAGGAAATGCATCCATCACTCGTTATGGCTTTATAATAGGAACCAGTAGTACTGTAGTCGTTGGAGGTACGGGTGATAATGCTCCTGTAGCCGGAGCATATTGGAGTGAAGATATAAATCTTAACACAGCTTTTGGCTCAAAGACAGCGACATCAAGTTTTGAGCCAAATACCACCTATTATGCTCGTCCATTTGCATATAACGGAAAGATATATGGTTATGGAGCAGCCGTAGAATTCACTACGCTTCAACGCTATGCTGTGACGTATTATAAAAATGATGGAGGAGCGACAAGTGAGGTGGAGTATAAGGATCACGGAGTGAACTATACCGTTAGTTCGGATAAGTTCTCGCGCGATCATTATACGCTGAGCAAATGGCATACATTAGCGGCAGGCACAGGTGGTACAGATTATGCAAAAGGTGCAATTTATTCTACCAATGCGGCACTTAACTTATATGCTATTTGGACACCGGACAACTATACCATTTCGTTTGATGCAAACGGTGGTTCAGGTTCGATGGATAATGTGGTGAAAGCATATAATACGACCTATGATCTGCCGGCATGTACCTTTACTGCCCCAGCAGGTAAGGTGTTTAAGTGTTGGGCAGAGGGCAGTGCCGGAGGAACGGAACGCGCCGTAGGTTATACGCACACGGTAACGGACAATATTACGTTCTACGCTAAATGGAAAGATGCTACTTATACCAACTACACTTTCGCATGTGCGGAGTTGGAATTGGATGAGCCGGCAAATGGAGCGGATAACGTAATCAGCGATGTCGTTTATATGACCTCAACGAGCGGACAGAAAGTGCGTTCGTTGGCGAAGTTCCACGTTACCGGAACGGGTTTGACTGCCAACAAGGAAGTGAAGTTCACTACCGGTGATGATGACTTGGACGCTATCTTTAGTTTCAAAGATGGTAATGGTAATGCGATTTCCACCAATGCTTCGGGTGCAGTAGATGCAGATGTATATATCTTCTATCAGCCTACAGCGACGAGTGATGGACGAGATATTATTACAGCAGTTGGTGGTATACGCGCTTATGTAGAGCGTAATGCAGATGGCGGTAAGCCGCGTTCGGTTAAGAATACCGCACGTACGATCAACGGTCGTCACTTGCCGAGTCAGTTTATCATTGCAGCAAAGAGCGGCGGCGTATGGTACGCATTGCCTTCCGATGCTTCGGTAACGGGTGCGCAGATGGGCTATACCTTCACGCCTGATAATGCTACAACTCCGACGAAGGCAACTGTGGCTCCGCAAACAGCTCTATATAGCATCTACGCTCCGAGAGCCGATGGGACGAACAAGAGTTATGTACGTTTGGCTTCTACAAATGACTATAAGACATTATGGAGTAATAGCAGCACGACTTATGGTATCAAAGATAATGCGCTCGTAACAGGAACAAGTTCAAAGGGTGATCAGTACGAATGGCGGTTAGAGAATACGGGGGCAGATAGCTATAAGTTATGGAACAATGCTTCTTATAGCGGTGCAGGACGTTATTTGGGTATCAAAGGAACCAAATGGAATGTGTTTAATGCAGCAGGAGACGTTGTTCAAGACCTCAAGATCCTGCCGGTAGATGCAGTGTCAGCTTATATAGGACTTTCTGCTACCGATTGGGAAGAGACGGCATTTAATTTCACGGTTACTTCAGGTTCAGTACCTGATCCGTACGACCATGCACAAATTGCCTACAACGGAAATCAATACGACGCTTCTATCTCCGGAACCAAGTTGACGATTAATGATGCAGACTTTACAGAAGCTGGCGGATTTACCGCTGCACCGGGTTCACAATTGATTGTAGAATGGTGCAACAATACCAATGCTGTATTGGCACAGGGTTCGGTTATTTCACCGATCATCATCAATACCAATACGGTTAACTTGAGTGACTATGATGCAGAAGCCTTGGTCGGAACGGATATCTTCATCACCAACGGAGCAGAATTGACTATTAACGAGAACACTACCGTTCATGACGTGACGGTGAACTCGGGTGCAACGCTGTTCGTCAACAAGACAGCCGGAGGTGATGGTGTGACGATGAACTTGTCCAGCGGTAAATTGGCATTGAAGGGCGGTTGGAACAGTGATTATACGGACTACGACATGCCGCGCGTATATATCAACCCGCTGTCATCGTTGACAAAGACGAACACGACTGTGAACTTCGATATTTCGGTAGATTCACGTAATTACTATCCGTTTGCCGTTCCGTTCCGCGTCAAAGTTAAGGATGTGAATTATGTAAATCCGACTTTAGCAGGAGCAGCTACCTATGGTACGCACTACGTCATAAAAGAATACGATGGAGCCGCACGCGCAGAGAATGGTCCAGATCAGAATGCGAACTGGAAAGTCGTGCCGAAGACAGATCCCGAATCGGGTGATGATGTATACCTTGAGCCGGGTAAGGGATATATCATGACAGCCGTTTCGATACCGGCTTATGGTGGAGGTGTTATCCGCTTCCCGATGTCGTTCTCCAATGCATGGACTACGAATGGCGAGCAAGCGACAGTAAGTGATGTAACGAAGAATGTACTCGAAGTGACACACCATGAAGGAGCTGCTACAGCCGGAGGAGGTGCTAATAAACGCCACGAGGGATGGAACATGCTCGGTGTACCGTTTATGTCGTGCTATACTTCCGGAACGGATATGTACGAAGGTGAAGGCAGTGCGGACTTGATGGAAGGACGTATGGAGTTAAGTGGTGATCCTGCCGACCCGTACGATTGGGAGACCGGTGATGTCGTATACGTGAGCGTGCCGAGTCATGACTTTGCGGAATATATCCAGACGGATATTACTACGGCGAAGTTAGTACCGGGATGGAGCTTCTTCGTACAAGTAGGGAAAACGGGTAACTTGACGTTCCTCACCACCAAACAACGCGAAGACAGCGATATGCCGATCTACGCACCGAAACGGACGGAGAACAACAGTCCTGTCGTGAAGACAGGTATTGTGCTGAGTGATGGCGAGAAGAGCGATAAGACGACCTTCCTCATCTCCGACAAGTATAGTTCGGAATACGAGATCGGCGCTGACCTCGAGAAGATGTTCGGTAATGCCTTTACGCTCAGTACCTACTCTATCACCAACGGCACGAACCTTGCGTTCAACGCGCTGAGTACCTATGAGGCACAGCAAGCGATACCGGTGGGCGTACGTATTCCGGCAGACGGACAATACACGTTCTCGCTCAACCCACGTTATGCGGATGCGAACATTGCCCGTCTGGATCTGATCGATTACGAGGCCGGTGAAGTGACGAACCTGATGACGGATTCGTACACGTTCACGATGACGCAAGGCGAGAATACGGCGCGCTTCGCGTTGAACGTAACGATGCGTCAAGAGACACCGACGGACATTGAAACGGTTAGCGGTGAAGGGTTAGAGGTTAGCGGAGCTCGCAAGATGATCATCAACGATAAGCTCTATATCCTACGTGAAGGAGTGATGTATGACGCAACCGGCAAAAAGGTTGGTGAAGTAATCCGCAATAAGTAACGAGCAAAAGGTATTAGTTTATGAAACAGTTACGCTACATATTGATTGTAATAGGAGTGCTCAGCGTAGTGGCCGTCAGCGCCGCTACGTTCGGCGCGCCTTACACGCCAAATCACGTGAGTTACCAGCCGATGCAGTCGCAAGGAGTGCAGATGCCTACGGCAGCGATGCGCTCGACCTCTGCTATGCGGTACTCGGGGTCTGCCCTACCTATGGCTGCCGCGACGGGAGTGAGCACCACCTGCAATAATCAGGGAGGGCCAAGGCGAGCGAAGAAGGAGGACCCGGATCCGTTTGGAGGACAGACTATTGGAGGTACCACCAATCCTCTGGAACCTGGTTCACCCATCGGTGATGCGGTGTTGCCGCTGATGCTGATGCTGGGCGCGTATGGGGTGCTTGTTTACTTCCGGCGGAAGAAAGCGCTAAAGGGTTAAGCGGTTATGGGTTATGGGTTATGGGTTATGGGTTATAGAAAAATCGGGGCTCTTTGTGGGCTCCGATTTCTTATTCGAGTAGTCCAAAATCGCCAAAAATTGGCCCCAAAATGCTTGTTTTCAGCAAAAAGACATCACACAACCTTGTATCACACAACTTTGTATTAGTTTTATTTGCATATATCAAAAAAAAGTTGTACCTTTGCAGCGGATTTTGAGAAACATCTAAAATTTGCAGTTATGAGAACAGCCCAAAATGATTTGCAAAAGCCTTTTGTTTTTGGTCAAGCAATTGGTGAAAACCACTTTATTGGCAGAGAGCGCGAACAGAAACGTCTATTGGCGAATTTCTCGCACGGAATCAATACCATCCTCATGGCTCCTCGTCGATGGGGAAAGACTTCTTTGGTGAAACGAACGATGTCTGAAGTGCAGAGCGACCAAATAAAAGTGATTTACATAGATGCTTATTTTTGTCGCGATGAGTATGAGTTCTACAATCATTTCGCGGAGTCGGTACTTCATCAGACCAATTCAAGGTTCGAAGAGTGGACAGAAACGGCCGCAGAATTCTTAACTCGTTTGTCGCCGAAAGTATCTTACCATCTGCCATCAATGGAAGAATTTTCCGTATCGCTTGGTATCACTCCCCGCACGCATAAGCCGGAAGAGATACTTCAGTTACCGGAAGTCATCGCAAAAAGAAAGAATATTCATCTGATGATTTGCATTGACGAGTTTCAACAAATAGGCGAGTTCGCGGATAGCTTGACTGTTCAAAAGCGAATGCGAAGCGTTTGGCAGCATCAGGAGCGTGTGAACTATTGTTTGTTTGGTAGTAAAAAACATCTATTACAAAACATGTTCCTCAAGAGTAGTTATCCGTTCTATAAGTTCGGCGATATTATCCCGTTGGATCCGATACCGGAAACTACATGGTTGCCTTACTTACAGCAAGGCTTCAAGTCTTGGAATAAAGAACTATCGGAAGACATTGCACGACAACTTTGCCAAACGGTCCAACTACATCCTTCCTATGTTCAGCAGTTAGCTTGGCTCACATTGCTGAATACAGATAAAGTTGTTACCGAAACTAATCTGCAACAAGGATTGGATGATCTTATCAACGAGAACAGTTCGTTGTTTATTCAGCAGACAGAGCACCTGACCCCCTATCAACTTAACTTCCTGAACGCAATGTTGAATGGAGTGCAATCTGACTTCGCGAAAGAAGGCATAAGGGAACAATACCAATTAGGTTCATACAGCAATATCGCACGTATCAAAACGGCGCTTATTGAGAAAGAACTGATTGATACAGAAAAAGGAAAGATTATCTTTGCCGATCCCGTATTCTCTATATGGTTGAAGAGAAACATGAGAGCATAGCGCGTACTTTATTTGGCGCGCTACGCGTAAACGCAGGGTAAAGATGCAGCGGATTTTGAATTTTATTACTTTATAATAATCATAAAATAATAAAAAATATGAAAGCTGTAGATAATCCGTTTATAATCAGTGGATACGAGGGTGCACATTAGTAGGCCAAAACAGCCCAAAATGGGCAAAGATTCGCAATTATTTAGTCGGATAGAATCCGACGGAATGGACATAAAAATAAACGGAGCTTGAGGGCTCCGTTTATTTATTCGAGTAGTCCAAAATTATGTTTTTCCATAAAATAATTTCCATAAAATGGAAAAATATTTGCATATATCAAAAAAAAGCAGTAATTTTGCGGCGAATTTAAATTTCTTTCATATGGAGACGAATATTTTGAATCCGTTTGTTACGACAGGATATGCAGGAGCAAAGTACTTCTGCGATCGTGAGCAAGAGACAGAAGATCTCACGCGTATGCTGACTAATGGCAATAATGTTGCCCTCATTTCTCCACGCCGTTACGGAAAAACCAATCTGATTCGTCATTGCTTTGCGCAGCCCGTCATTGCAGATAACTACTATACCTTTATAATCGATATTTATTCCACAAAATCGGTAGCAGACATGGTTCACCGATTAGGACTCTCTATATTGGAGACCCTCAAACCAAAGGGTCGCAAAGCATGGGAGAAATTTATCGCTGTATTGGCCTCTGTAAGACAAGGTATCTCTTATGATGCTACAGGAACGCCTTCGTGGATGATGAGCATCGGTGATATAGCAACCCCGACCACCACCTTAGAGGAGATATTCTCTTATCTGGAACAAGCCGATAAACCATGTATTGTCGCTATTGATGAGTTTCAGCAGATTGCTCATTATGGAGACGAACGAATCGAAGCGACATTGCGCACCTATGTACAATATTGCACCAACACGCATTTTATCTTCTCCGGCTCCCAACGTCATTTAATGGGCCAAATGTTCACCTCTCCGGCTCGGCCGTTCTACCAAAGTGTGTCAATATATAACTTACCATTATTGCCGGAAGACAAATATACGGATTTCTGTATGCGCCTCTTTGAAGAACGTGACAAACAGTTATCCGCAGATGTTCCGCACGCACTATATGAGCGTTTTGAGGGTATCACCTATTACATGCAGCGTATCATGAATGAGTTGTTCGCGCGCACTGCATCCAATGGTTTATGTACAATAGATGATATTGAGCCTGCATTGACCTATATCATTCTCAATGCCGCCCCTACCTACGAAGATTTGATGTACCAATTGCCGGAAAAACAATCGCTTGTTTTACGCGCGATAGCAAGAGATGGAAAGGCTCGCAATCTCACCTCAGGAGCGTTTATCAAACGTCACGGATTATTGTCAGTCAGTTCAGTCAAATCAGCTGTACCGGCACTATTAGACAAGGGACTTATTACCAATGAGAAAGGAACATACCAAGTGTATGATAAGTTCTTTGAGATATGGTTGGTAGAGGTGAATGGTTAGAGTAAAACTATCTCCACTCGGCGATTCATTTGGCGTTGGTCGTCGGTGTCGTTAGGGACGATGGGGTCGCGCTCACCGCGGCCTTCGATTTCGATACGGTCCGGCGAGATGCCACGCTCGACCATCACACGACGCACTTCTTCGCAGCGTCCCTCCGAGAGAATCTGGTTCGAACGGTCAGAACCGATGTTATCGGTATGACCGACAATACGGATACGTTGGTTAGGACGGATCGCCAGGAACTGGTACAGTTCCGCCAACGCCGGTTCGGAGGAGTCCAAGATAGTCGTCTTGCCGGTGGCGAAATAGATATTGTGCAAGACGAACGATTTGATTTCCTTAGGTGACATGATGACGCCCTGATACTCCGTGACATTGAAGATGGTGTCGAGGAAGGGGTAGTAGTTGGTCGCCGTAGCCTCGACGGTATAGAAGGGCACCCGGTCGTCCAATAGGACAGCCAGCGTGGCATGTACCGAGTCAGAGGTGGTCTGCAGGACACGATGGTGGTTGCTGTCGTACACATTCACATTCGCTGCCACCGTACGGGAGGTGAGCGAATCGGTGACGGTGAACGTCAGTCGTGCCTGCGGGTACAACGAGAGGCGGACGGTATCTTCATCCTCCTTATGTTTGAAAACGAGTGTATCGGACGGGAAATAGCCCAGACGCGCCGCTGCTACCCAGTAGTCCCCTACCTGCAGTCCTTTGGAGACACGCGAACGTTTGGTGTCGGTCGCTTTGTAGAGTTTGGGTTTCTTACCCGGCCGTGCGTTGACATCCTGGAGCGTGACATAGGTTCCGGGCAGCAGTTCCTCTGTCTTGAGATCGTAGGTATAGACGTAGAGAAGCGGTTTGCCGTCCTTGATACGTTTGCGTTTGGCGGCTTTGAGTTTGGCGGCTTTCTTCTTAGCCGCTTTGCGTTTGGCAGCCTCTCGCTTACGCATCTTGATCTCCTTAGCCCGCTCGCGTTTCTGCGCGGGAGTCATCGCATAAAGCGGCTCTCCGAGCAGGGAGAGACAGATGAGTGAGAATATGAGTAATAATGTGTGACGCATTGTTTCTAATTCAACAGGAGGATAGTCGCGGGACTATCCTCCTGTCGTGGTCCCACTTGGGCTTGAACCAAGGACCCCCTGATTATGAGTCAGGTGCTACTAACCAACTGAGCTATAGGACCCTTTCTGTTTATTTGTTTGCTTTCCGCTGATGAACGGCGTAGTTATAGAGTGCGAGGCACTGTTGCTTGGTCACATTCAGCTCCTCCTCTGTCAGCTCGGGAACAAGGATCTGCATACCCTCCTTGAGATCGTTCGGGGAAGCGAGCTGATCGGTGTTCGCGCAGTAGATATATACCCAGCACGTGGAGTTGTCGTAGTACTTACGTGCCAGTTTAGCGAGCGACATACCCTTCTCGATCGTTACCGTCTCACCGTTACGCTGCTTGTACTGGTTGATACCCTCTTTTCTTGCACTCTCGCTCAGAGGAACGGTTGTCAGATCTACATCTTCACTCAGTTTCGGAACACGAACGGCTTTCGAGTTCTCGAAGGTCACCGGTTGCGACTCGTCCACGTTACGCTCCTCCGAATCATCGGTGAGTTGGAGTTTCATGAGTTCGAAGGTCTCTTTGTCCACGAGGTGGATGGATACACGGCGGTTCGGACCAAAGGCCTTATCGGACTTACGTGCAGCGATCTTACCCATACCGGCTTTGAAGACATGGTCAGCCGGGATGTCGTACTCTTGCAAGAGCTCTTCCGTTACGTTAGCCGAACGTTTGTCACCGAGTTCGTAGTTATGTGCCTTGGAACCGGTGTTGTCGCAGTAACCGATTACGACAGCGTACAGTTCTTCGTCATCCTCCATGGTACTTGCCACTTCGTTGATGGTGGTATGTGCCGTTTCGTCGAGTTTCGCGTCGTCGTTCGCAAAGTAAACATTGAAGATGCGACCCGGTTGTTTAGCGGTCTCTTTCTCCGTTTCGCGGATGATGACAGAGTCATGACGAATGATGATAGTCGTATCGTGAACCAAGATCGGCTCGTTCTTGTCGAAGGCATCATAGCCAACGATGTTACGAACATGGCTCTTGGAGACTGCCGCAAGTTTGAATCGCAGGTTGAGCGTGATATCGAAGATACCGTCGTTGTTCTTGGAAGCTGCGGACTCGTCGTTAGCAAAATAACCACGACCGTCCACGTAGTCACGTGTGAAATAGGTGTAGTTAGCGCGGATACCCAAGGCGAGTGTACGGTTGAGGTTGAACTCAGCGTTCAGACCTGCTTGGAGGTAACCCACCATGTGGTATTGGGTGTCGTGCTCCGGAGCATTCTTGCCTTCCGCGTTGATATAACCGGCCGTATTACCGCGACCGTGCGTCGGGTTGTACTGAACGACTTGACCGTTCGCATCAAAGCCCCAATATTTGTCGTCCATGTAGTACGCGCTACGCTTGTACCAAGCGCCACCGGCTCCTACGTAGGGAAAAAGCGAGAAGATTTTACGCTGTGCTCTAGGGAAGAACAGGTTGATCAGGTCCAGGGAAACATAGGCACCCGCCTTGTGCTGATGGCCGAAGAGCAGTGTATCGGCATTGTTGGCCGGTACGTTCTGCTTACCGGTAACGTTGTACATGTCGTACATGTACTCGATACCGATATTCCAAACCGGAGTGAAGTTGTACTCCAATGCCAAACCCAGCGCAGGCACCGCCACGTTGTGCTTCATCTCCGAGGTAAAGTCACCGTCGAATGCATTGAAACCCACATGCGGGATGAGGGACCAGTGCGAGATCTCCTGAGCAATACCATTCTCATTCTCCTCCAGTTTGTACGGGTGAGCACCCTTGATCTCCTGTACTTCCTGGGCCATCATCAGGCCGGAAAAACACAGTGTAAACAGTATAAATAAACCTTTCTTCATACGTAAAAAAAGAGTTGTTTGTTTCAAAAATTCACAATTCAGGGTGCAAAGGTACAACTTTTTTTTGAAATAACCAAATATTTTAAGAAAAAAAATTATTTTTTAAAGTCAGTATTGCATATATGGATTTTTTTTTGTAATTTTGTACCCGAATTGAGGGGTTACCGGTTACGGGTTACCGGTTACGGGATAGCAAATATATAAAAATCACTATATTATGGACATTTTAAATCAAATGATTGCGCGTGCGAAGGCGAATCCGCAGCGCATTGTTTTGCCGGAAGGCGATGAACCCCGTACGTTAGAGGCTGCGAACATCTTGTTGAGAGATAAGATTGCGCAGCTTATTTTGATTGGTAACCCGGAGACCATTATGGGTATGGCCAAAGAGAAGGGATACGAGTACATCCATGAGGCGAAGATCGTGGACCCGATCAACGATCCGAAGATGCCGGAATATGCGAAGCTGCTGTTTGAGCTGCGTAAGGCAAAGGGTATGACGGAAGAAGAGGCTGCGAAGAAAGCGCAGGACCCGTTGTATCTGGGTTGTTTGATGATCAAGGCCGGCGATGCAGACGGTGAGTTAGCCGGTGCTCGCGGTACGACGGCAGACACGATTCGTCCGGCGTTCCAGATATTGAAGACCAAACCGGGTTGCTCGATCGTGAGCGGTGCGTTCCTTATGTTCACGCCTGCGAAACACCTGGGCGAGAACGGATTCCTGCTGTTTGCAGACTGCGCGGTTAACCCGAATCCCGATGCAAAGCAGTTGGCGGAGATTGCTATCTCGACGGCTGAGACAGCCCGTGCTATTGCCGGTATCGAGCCGCGCGTAGCGATGTTGAGCTTCTCGACGAAGGGCAGCGCTAAGCACGAGTTGGTAGATAAGGTAGCGGAGGCAACCAAGTTGGCGAAGGAGATGGCTCCGGAGTTGGCACTGGACGGTGAGTTACAGGCTGATGCCGCACTGATCGAGAGCGTAGCCAAGACTAAAGCTCCGGGTAGTCCGGTTGCCGGCAAGGCGAACGTGCTCGTGTTCCCGGACCTGCAGGCAGGTAACATCGGTTACAAGCTGGTTGAGCGCTTCAGCGGCGCTGATGCCGTAGGACCGATTTTGCAAGGTATCGCTGCTCCGGTGAATGACCTGAGCCGCGGCTGCAAGGTGCAGGATATCGTGCAGATGGTGGTTATTACGGCTAACCAGGCCATTAAGTAATTGACGATTGGACGATTGACGATTTACGATTGATTGACGATTGTTAGTAATTGACGATTTATTTTTAAACATATGAAGATATTGGTTTTGAACTGCGGAAGTAGCAGTATCAAGTATAAGCTCTTTGAGATGGAGAGCAAGGCAGTGATGGCACAAGGTGGAATCGAGAAGATCGGTTTACCGGATTCGTTCCTGCAGGTGAAACTGCCGAACGGTGAGAAGGTGAAGTTCGAAAAACCGATGCCGGAACATACCGTAGGTATCGAGTTGATCTTGGAGAAGCTCGTTGACCCGGAGATCGGTTGCATCAAGGACCTGAAAGAGATCAATGCAGTCGGACACCGTGTAGTCCATGGAGGAGAGAAGTTCAACAAGTCGGTGCTGATCACTCCGGAAGTAAAAGAGATGATTATCAAGTGCGTAGAACTGGCTCCGCTGCACAACCCTGCTAACCTGAAGGGTATTGATGCGATCGAGAAGATTCTGCCGGGTGTACCGCAGGTAGCCGTGTTCGATACGGCGTTCCATCAGACGATGCCGGACTACGCATACATGTACGCACTGCCGTACGAGTTGTACGAGAAATATGCGATTCGCCGCTACGGTTTCCACGGCACAAGTCACCGCTACGTGAGTGCACGTGTGTGTGAGTTCTTGGGCGTAGATCCAAAGAAACAGAAGATCGTAACCGCTCATATCGGAGGTGGCGGCAGTTGTGCCGCTGTGCTGAACGGCCAGTGTGTGGATACGTCGATGGGTCTGACGCCGGTAGAGGGTCTGGTAATGGGTACCCGTGCAGGAGACCTGGATCTGGGTGCGGCTACGTTCATCATGGACAAGGAGCATCTGAGCACCGCTGAGTTCAATAACCTGGTGAACAAGAAATCCGGTTTGTTGGGCGTGAGCGGTGTATCGAGCGACTGCCGTGATATCGAGGCAGCTATCAACGCCGGCAACAAACGTGCTGATTTGGCACGTAAGATGTTCATCTACCGCGTGATCAAGTACATCGGTGCGTATGCAGCTGCAATGAACGGAATTGATATCCTGGTGTTCACCGCCGGCATCGGAGAGAACGATCCGTATATCCGCGCAGAGGTAATGAAGGGCCTGGCTTATCTGGGTATCGAAGTAGATGACGAAGCGAACAAAGTACGCGGCGAAGAGCGTATCATCAGCAAGAAGGGCAGCAAAGTGACCGTTTGCCTGATTCCGACCGATGAGGAGCTGATGATTGCGAGCGATACGGCTGCGTTAGTATAATTGACGATTGGACGATTGACGATTTTAAGATTATTCTTAGCCCCTACGGGGCACGATTGATTGACGATTGTTAATTATTGACACATTTTACCATTAGAAAAACACACAAATATAGAATGAATAACAAACCGATTATTTATCAGCTCTTCCCGCGCTGGTTCACCAATTATAACGAGACGCGCAAGCGTTTCGGAACACGCGAGGAGAACGGATGCGGACGATTTGTGGATATCAACGAGCGTGCACTCAAGTCAATAGTAGACTTGGGTGCCACGCATGTTTGGTACACAGGAATCATCCGTCATGCGACTGCACAACACAACCACCCGGCTATCACCAAAGGCTTGGCCGGTTCTCCGTACGCGATCACGGACTACTACGATGTGGATCCGGATCTGGCGAAGAACGAAGCCAAGCGAATGGAGGAGTTCGAGGCCTTGGTCAAACGGACCCATGAGGCAGGTCTGAACGTGCTCATTGATTTTGTACCCAACCACGTGAGCCGCGAATACAAGAGCGTGTGCAAGCCGGCCGGTGTAGAAGATTTAGGCGAGACCGATCATCCCGAGTGGGCGTTCTCTCCGCTGAATAATTTTTATTATATTCCCGGGGAAAAGTTCACGATGGACAAGGACCTGCAGGGTTATGAGGAGTTCCCGGCCAAGGTGACTGGTAATGATTGTTTCACGAGTCACCCGGGCGAGAACGATTGGTACGAGACGGTGAAGTTGAACTACGGCGTGTTCTACCAAGGCGGCCGAGAGAAACAGTTTGATCCGATTCCGAACACATGGGTTAAGATGCGCGATATTCTGCTTTTCTGGGCAGGTAAGGGCATTGACGGCGTCCGCGTGGACATGGCGGAGATGGTGCCGGTTGAGTTCTTCGCTTGGGCGATTGCGCAGGTGAAGAAGAAAAATAAGAAGTTCATTTTCATCGGTGAATGCTACGATCCGAATCAGTACGATGCTTATCTGGCGGCCGGTTTTGACTACCTGTACGACAAAGTGGGCATGTACGACTACCTGCGCGGTGTAACCAGTAAAGGTTGGCCGGCAGAGGGTATCACGCGGCAGTGGATGCAACACGGCGACGAGCGGTTGAAGCATATGCTCTATTTCCTGGAAAACCACGACGAGCAACGTCTGGCGAGCGGATTCTTCTGCGGTGACGGCCGTTGTGCCGAGCCGGCGATGATCGTTGCAGCGACGCTGAACCAGTGTCCGGTGATGATCTACTCCGGTCAGGAGTTAGGCGAGCGCGGCATGGATATGGAAGGGTTCTCGGGTATTGACGGTCGCACGACGATCTTCGACTACTGGGGCGTGAAGAGTATGCAGAACTGGACCAACAAGGGTAAGTTCGACGGTGCCAAGATGAGCGATGACCAGCGTGAGTTGCGCGCGTTCTACCAACGTCTGCTGACGTTGGCGCGGGACGACAAGGCGATTCAGAAAGGTCAGATGTACGATATCACGTACGCGCAAGGCGAAGGGTTTGACAAACAGCAGCACTATGCGTTCATTCGTCATATCAAAGGCGAGACGCTGCTGGTGATCGTCAATTTCCACGACCGCGAGCAACATATCCACGTGCGTCTGCCGAACGATGCGTTCGTTTATCTGGGCATGGAAGGCAAGGCGAATGCGACGGCGACCGACCTGCTGACCGGCGATAAGCAAGCACTGGCGTTTGTTCCGGACGGCATGGTTGAGGTGACGCTGCAGGCGTGGAAAGGGATGATTTTGAAAATCCGATGATTTTCAAAATATTTGTGATTTGTGATTTCAAATTTCAAATTTAGGATTTAAGATTTTAGATTTTGGAAACGTTCAAGGACATAATGAAGCTGGTGAGGTGGAGCAATGTGCTGTTCCTCATTGTGCTGGTGTGGGTGATGGAGAAATGGGTAGCGACGCCGATATTGAACCAAGCGCTCTTCGGCGAGCAGTTACCCTGGTTTATCTTGGCGCTGATCATTGCCGCAACGGCGCTGATTGCGGCCGGCGGGTACGTCGTGAATGACTATTTCGACGTGAAGATCGACCGCATCAACCGTCCGGACGAGGTGATCGTAACGAGATCGATCAGTAAGCCGGCCGCGATGCGGTTGAGTTGGATACTGAGCGGTACGGGCATCGTTTGCGGAATCGCGGTTGCGGTGTTGCTGCGCAGCCTGACGCTGGGAATATTGTTTGTGATGGTTCCGGGTCTGCTGTGGTTCTACTCCAGCAGTTACAAACGGCTGTTCATGATTGGTAACCTGACGATTGCGCTGTTAGCCGGCCTGGTTCCGCTGACGGTTGCGATAGCTAATGTGGCGATTCTGAACCTCCGATACGCTGTTGTTATGCCCTACACCACGCTGGGAAACGACCTGTATATCTGGTTAGGCGGTTTTGCGGTGTTTGCGTTCCTACTGACGTGGATACGCGAGATCATCAAGGACATGCAGGACCAGATGGGTGACCGTGAACTGGAGTGCCACTCGATGCCGGTTGTATGGGGTGAGACATGGACGAAGGTGTTTGTGACCGTGCTGATTGTCGGCACGATTGCGCTGATCGGGCATGTGTGGTATCATCTGCTGCCGTTCGACATCAGTTGGAGAAGCCTCAGCACACGGTATATTGTATTGGGTATTCTTATTCCGCTGCTGAGTGCCATTTGGTTACTGTGGGCAGCGAAGATTCCGAGCGACTACAAGACCTGCCAGCAAGTGATCAAGTTCACGATGCTGATCGGGATGCTGTACAGTTTTGTTATTATGCGGATGCTCGCGTGATGAAAGAATGAAAGATGAAAAATGAAAGATGAAAAAATCGAGGTATCAGACGATGCCTCGATTTTTTAGTTGTTCATATACTCGGTGAACGGGGAAACCCATGACGTTGAAGTAAGAGCCGTTCATGGCAGTACAAGCGATGTATCCTATCCATTCCTGCACCCCGTAGGCGCCGGCTTTGTCCAGCGGGCGGTATTGGGTTACGTAATGACGGATCTCTTCGTCGAAGAGGTCTTTGAAAGTGACGTCAGTTTTGTCGACTATCGTCTCTAATTGGAGATTGGATATTGGAGATTGGAGATTGGCGAACGTGACAGCGGTGTAGACCTGATGGGTCTTGCCGCTGAGGCGTCGAAGCATGGTGATTGCGTCGGCTTCGTCATGGGGTTTGCCGAGCATCTGACCATCCAGCCAGACGATGGTGTCGGCTGTGATGAGCAACTGGTCGGGTTGGAGTTGGGGCGCGTACGCTTGCGCTTTCGCGCGCGATATATAATAAGGAATGTCTCCTGCCTTCAGACCCGCAGGATAGGTCTCATCGGCGTCGATGTTAATCGCCGTAAAAGGCAGGTCGAGACCTGCTAGTAGCGCTCTCCTTCGGGGAGAAGCGCTACCAAGCAGTATTTGTAATTTGTGATTGGTCATTGGTAATTTTCGGCATCCCGGAATATCGGAATATCGGTATCCCGAAGGATTAGAACAGATCCAGTTGGGTATCTTGGGGTTTCTCGAAGGTCATGGGGACACCCTCTACCTCAATTGAGGTAGATTGGTCATTGGAGATTGGAGATTGGAGATTTTCTCCCATTCCCTCTTCCTCTTCCACTTCTTCGGGCTCTTCAATGACCGGCTCGGGGGTGATATCTTCGATGGAAGCGACATCGAGTGTGGTGACGCGTTTGCCTTTGGCTTTGGCAGATTTCTCGTCGATGAATTCGGACATGAGAATCTCCAATGCAGGTTTGGCTTCATCGGTGAAGTTAATGCGGAAGGTCGCCTCCTCGCGGTCAGACAGCACTTCGATGCGCGAGTCTTTGTCGTCGCCTAAGATGGATTGGATCTTCGCCTGTGCGTCATCGAGTTTGAATCGTTTACCGTAGAAGTACTTAAGTTCGCCGTTCCATTGGATGAGCGACCACACCTTCTCCGGATCCCACTTCTCTATGCGCAGGATGTTATCATCGAAGTGCGCAGTGAGGTCGTAGGAGGTCGTGTAGTAGGTGCCGTCGTTGTTGATGACGAGGATACGCTCTTCGTCGAAGAACTCGCCGAGGTAGATACCATGCTCGTCGTAGTTGATACGGAGCACGTCAGCATCGAACCACACTTTGCGTCCGCCGATGGTTGAATGGCCCTTCTCTTTGAGCGTGATGGATTTGACTTCAAATTTGGTGAGCACGTTTCCTCGCGCAGTGCGGGACTTGACTGCCAATTCGGACAGGTCTTTGCACACCTCCAGTTTCTTGAGGTGCAGAGCGGGTTTGAGGGTCACTTTGATCACCTCTGCCTCGCCGTTGGGGTTGGCCGTAAAATAGACTATTCTGGAACCCGGTTTACCTTGGGTAAGGTCGTACTCTTTGTCTTTCGCCACACCGGTGACGTTGAAGCGCTTCATGTAATAGATGCCCTTCTTACCGTCGCGGTAAACGACGTTGTAGACGGTGCGTTCGTCTCCGCGCTGGAAGACCGCGATATGGAGGATGTCCGTACCAACGAAGAGTTTCTCCGCCACTTTCATCACCTTGTACTTACCATCCTTGTGGAAGACGATGATGTCGTCGATATCGGAGCAGTTAAAGAGGAACTCATCTTTCTTGAGTCCTGTGCCGACGAATCCTTCTTCGCGGTTGATGTAGAGTTTCTCATTGTTCTCCACCACCGCTTTGACGTTGATGGCGCCGAAGTTACGCACTTCGGTACGACGCGGATAGGCCTCGCCGTATTTGGTTTTGAGCATCTCAAACCACGATATCGTGTAGTCGGTGAGGTGGTTGAGGTTCTTGATGCAGGCTTTGATTTTCTTCTCCAGATCCTTCATCAGTTCGTCTGCTTTCTTGGCATCGAACTTGGTGATACGGATCATTCGAATCTCGAACAGTTTCTCGATGTCCTCGGTGCGCACCTCGCGGATGAGTTGCGGTTTGAAGGGTGTGAGAGCTTCATCGACAAAGGCGATCAGTTTCTCTTTGTCGGGCGCGTTCTCGTAGCCTTCCTGCTTATAGATGCGGTTCTCGATGAAGATCTTCTCCAGCGAGGTGTAGAAATACTTCTCTTCAAGTTCGGCTTTCTCGATCTCGAGCTCCCATTTGAGCAGGGCTTTGGTGTTATCGGTCGAGAGTTTGAGCAGGTTGCTGACGGAGGTGAAGATCGGTTTTTTATTCTCCACGACGCAGCAGTTGGGCGAGATATTGATCTCGCAGTCGGTGAAGGCGTAGAGCGCATCGATCGCCTTGTCGGAAGAGGATCCCGGCGCCAGTTGTACGACGATTCGGGCCGTGTCGGCCGTGAAGTCGTCAATCTTACGGATCTTGATTTTGCCTTTCTGGTTGGCTTTAAGAATGGTCTCGATGATCTTGGAGGTGGTTGTGCCGAAGGGTATCTCGGTGATGATAAGCGTCTTGTTATCATCGGCTTTCTGGATACGGGCACGGATTTTCACTACCCCACCTCGTTCTCCGTCGTTGTAACGGGTAACATCGATGACGCCCCCTGTCGGGAAATCCGGATAGAGTTGGAAGTCCTGATTGCGCAGGTATGCCAAGGCCGCATCGCAGAGTTCGTTGAAGTTATGCGGCAGGATCTTGGAATTGAGTCCGACTGCAATTCCCTCCACTCCTTGTGCCAATAACAAGGGAAACTTTACCGGCAGATGGATCGGTTCGTTTTTACGACCGTCGTAGGACTTCATCCACTCGGTCGTTTTGGCATTGAAGACCGTCTCAAGTGCAAATTTGGAGAGGCGGGCCTCGATGTAACGAGGCGCAGCTGCGCCGTCTCCCGTGAGGATATTACCCCAGTTACCCTGGCAGTCAATGAGCAGATCTTTCTGACCGAGCTGGACGAGTGCATCTCCGATGGACGCATCTCCGTGCGGGTGGTATTGCATCGTCTGGCCGACGATGTTCGCCACCTTGTTATACTTGCCGTCATCCACCGTCTTCATGGCATGCAGAATACGGCGTTGGACGGGCTTTAGTCCGTCCTCCACAGCAGGCACAGCACGCTCGAGTATCACATACGACGCATAGTCCAAGAACCAATCTTGGTACATGCCCGTAAGATGATACTTCACAGCATCATTGAAACCACCTTGGGCAGCCATCCGTTAGTCAAGCGCTTTGTTGATAAAGATATACGAAAGGACACCAACTACCTCCAAAACGATGGAAGCAACAAGCAGCGAGTTCTCCGGGAACGCATACTTGTACACCACGAGGAGTACAACACCCAAAAGCAGGACAAATACTCCTAAATACTTTAATAAAGATTTCATAAATAAACGCGTTTTTCAAAATCGGCTGCAAAGTTACAAAAAATTTTGCACATATGCAAGCATAAAATGATTTTTTATCGCTGAAAGCGGTAAATTCCTCCGGGAAGTGAGCGAACGAGGCCTTGGAGTTCGAGCATAAGCATTTCGGAAGCGACTGTTTCGTAGGGCAGATCGGTCTCCATAACGAGGAAATTGATGTTAAGTCCTTCCTCCGCTTCCTGCAGTTTGTCGAGCAGGGTCTGTTGGGTAGGCGAGAGGTCGGCTAACAGTCCGACGAGAGCAGTCTGAACCGGTTGTGCGGTTGCGTTTTTGGTTTTCCATCCCATGAAAGTGATGAGGTCATCCGCACAGGTAATGAGATGCGCTTTATCGGAGCGGATGAGGTTGTTGCAGCCCTGTGAGGAGGCATCCTCAGGCCGTCCGGGGAAGGTGAACAGTTCGCGTGCATAGTCGACGGCCATGTTGGCTGTGACGAGGCTTCCTCCGCGCTCTTTGCTCTCGACGACTACGGTCGCGTCGGAGAGGCCGGCAATGATCCGGTTGCGTTGCAGAAAGTTTTTCGGCAGGGGTTCGACACCGGAAGGGAACTCGGTGAGCAGGCCGCCGTTCATTAAGGAAGAAACGGCCTCTGCGCGGTGTTGGTAGGGGTAGATGCGGTCCAGACCGTGGGCCGGAATGATGAGTGTCGGAACTCCGAATTCGATTGCTGCCCGATGGGCGGCGATATCGATGCCGTACGCTCCTCCGCTGACGATGGTGAGTTGCTCAAGCCGTTCGTGCAGTTCGCGTACGAGTTTGCGTGTGATCTCTTTGCCGTGCTCGGTAGGACGACGTGTGCCGACGATGCTCACGAAATGTCCTGCGGAGGGTTCGATGTTGCCTTTGCCGTACAGGACGAGCGGTTTGTCGGGACACTGACGCAAGCGATAGGGATAGTCATCATCGGCCAGGGTCCATACGCGAATGCCGTGCGCATGAATCCATTCCAGTTCTTGTCCTGCCCGCTCCCAACACTCCTTCATTTGGGGTTCGTTGAGATGATGCCACGCTTCCTGCGCCGAGCCGTAATGGTCGACTAAAGCCAACGATTTCCGCAGTCTGTTGCGGAAAAGAAAGGAGAGAGCTATGTCAAATTGGGGATTTGACAATTGGTGATTGGTGATTTAAGATTTTTTGGGTTTGCTTCTCAGTTGACGCCAACTGTAGTATAAAAAGGCTATGAGGAGTACTCCGATGATGGCACCGAGGCAGTCGGCATAGACATCTGCCAGTTCACCGGTCCGGGAGACCGTACAGAAATGCTGGAGCAGTTCCATAAGAATGCCGTAGAGGGTAGCGGCGAGGATGACGTGCACGTAGGTACGAATCTGCGTGCGGCGGATCAGGACACAGCCGCCCATCGTCGCAGCTGAGAGCAGCGAGTACATCAAGCCGTGCAGCACTTTGTCGCTCATGGTGAGTTGCGGTGCGAGGACCGGGTTCTCCCAGAGGCTGAGCACAGCTATTCCTGCCGCCACGAGGACGGCAGGAACAAAGGCCATATAGGATTTTTTAGTTGCGATCGGACAGGTGTATTTTCGTTCCGTAACATAAATCTCCCGCATCGCCCAAACCGGGAACGATGTATTTCTTCTCGTTCAGGATGGGGTCAATAGCTGCGCACCAGACGGTGATATCCGGGCTGTCGTTGAGGGACTTGCGCAAGCAGTCAATAGCCTGCGGTGTCGCGATCGTGCAGCAGAGGTGCGTGTGCTTGGGTTTGCCATGACGAAGGAGTGCGAGGTAACCCACCTCCATCGACATACCGGTAGCCAGCATCGGATCGGCAATAATGAGCGTTTTGCCATCAATTGCCGGAGCGGCCATGTACTCAGCCACGATCTCGAGTTCGCCCTCTTTATTGACACGGCGGTAGGCACTGAGGAAGGCGTTCTCCGCATTGTCAAACACATTGAGGAAGCCCTGGTGGAGCGGCATGCCGGCACGCAGGATAGTGGCCAGAACGAGCGGTTCCGCGATCGTGTTGACGGTAGCAGTAGCCAGAGGTGTCTGCACCTCGACCGGCTCGTACGACAGGCTCTTGCTCAGTTCGATAGCCATCACTTCGCCGATACGCTCAATGTTACGGCGAAAGCGCATGCTGTCTTTCTGGATGTTGATATCGCGGATCTCGCGCAAGTATTGGTTGAGCACGCTGTTGTGCTCCGATAGATTGATGACTTGCATTCGATGAGTGAATTAGGGAGTTAGGGAATTAGAGAATTAGATGTTATTGCATCGATTTAGCGGCTTTCTGCTCTGCTTTGAGGATAGCCAGACGCTCTTTGTATTGCGCTTTGAGGGTAGCCAAACGGGTTGCTTTATCCTCGATCTCGCGCATGAAAGCGATAAGGTTGGTTTGGCTATTCTGCAGCACGGACTCGAGGTCGGAGATGGCGCGTATACGCTCTGCTATCTCGCGCAGTTCGTAGCCCAGTTCTTTCTGCTGCTGCTCGAGCAACTGGCTGTAGTTCTGTTTGTTTGCTTCGTTGAGTGCTTTCTGTTTGTTGAGTGCACGCTGCTGTTTCTCTACGATCTTCTGCATGGATTTGATCTCCGACTCCTCTTTGGCATACAGTTTCTTGAGGGATGCGGACATTTTGGTCGCCTCTTTGATGGCATTCTCCATCTCCTTGGCATGCGCCTGCTCGGACTTCAGCTCTGCTTCCGCCTGTTTGATTTCCTCATTGTTACGCGCCAATTGCTGTGCCACTACATCGAGCGATGCGCGGTACATCGTCGGCTCCGTTTGATACAACGTACGCAGCGAATCCAGTTTCACCTCTGCAATTTGGATGTTAAGCGGAGTCACATGCTGCGCCATCATCACCATACTCATAGCCATAAAGGCCATTACAAATAGTTTTCTCATAACGTTTAATTTAAAAAACGCTGCAAAGATACTACAAAATTTGCATATATGCAAAAAAAAGTGTAACTTTGCAGCGTTTTTATTAATTTGAGTACATGAATATTTACGATGACAGCACGATAGCTTTCGTGACAGCGGCAGCGCAGACTTGTCTGTTGGTTGAGAAAGCGAATGAGTACGAGCGGAAAGAGTGGCGTGAGCAGTTGTTGCGTTTGTTGCCTGTTTTGTACCTCCGTACACGTTTGTTGGAGCCGGACGAGACGGTAATGGAGGAAGAGCCGCAGCGGTTTGTGAGCGAAGAGGACTATAATTTTGTACTGATCGGCATGCGGGAACTGTTGGGTTCGGACGATGCTTATTTGGATGTGTTTGTAGATCAGGGCATTTATACGGATGAGGTACAAACGGCCTATATATCCGAGGGTCTGGCGGACGTTTATCAGGAGTTGAAGGACATGGCCGCGGCTTTTCAAACCGGCGAGCAGGCTATTATGCACGATGCGGTGGTGTTGTGTCGCGAGTCGTTTGATAAAAGTTGGGGCAGAAAAGTATTAGCTGTATTAAGGGCAATCCATGAGATATCAGATACATCATATCAGTAAAGAAGAGTTGCAACAGTTGCCTGTTCAGGTTTTTGAGGGTCAGGTGATTGTGATAGACCGTCCGGAGCAGGTATCGGAGGCCGTATCGTATCTGCGCAAGAGCAAAGTGTTGGGGGTAGATACGGAGTCTCGTCCGAGTTTTCAGCGGGGGGTACACCACCCTACTGCGTTGGTGCAGATAGCAGATCGCAAGCGTTGTTTCCTGTTCCGTCTCACGCATATCGGCATGCCGCAGGAGTTGGCGGACCTGTTTGCCGACGAGCAGATATGCAAAGTAGGTTTGGCGTTTAAAGATGATATCAACGGTCTTCGCCGCCGTCATGATTTCACGCCGGCTAATTGTGTAGACATACAGAAGTTGGTTCCGCTGTACGGTATTCTGGATCTGAGTCTGCAGAAGCTGTTCGCTATCTGTTTCGGGCGCAAGATCTCCAAGGCGCAACAGTTGACCAATTGGGAGAACAGTCATTTGACTCCCGAGCAGGCACGTTACGCATCCACGGACGCATGGGCGACGCTGCTCATCTATGAGGATTTGCTCAAGCACGAGCAGTTGTCGAAAGCAGAGGTGGAATCACTGATGACGGAGGAGAAAGAGAAGATGATCGAACATCAGCAGCAGGTTCAGGACCAGCGGCTGCGTGAGCAGGGCATTGAGCCGCCTCCTCATCTGACGGCAGAGGAGCGCAAGGCGCATCAGGCAGAGCGGCGTCGTGAGGCACGCAAACGCAAACGGCAACGTCAGTCAGCACGTAAGAAATCCAAAAAAGAACAATAATTGTATATGAAACGAATCACTTTTTTACTGACTTTATTAGTCATTGCTATTGCCGTATCGGCTGAAGTTAAATATGTGTTTTACTTCATCGGCGACGGCATGGGCTCCAATCAAGTGTTGGGTGCCGAGATGTATCAGTCCGCGTTGATGGGCCAGCCGTTAGGCCGTGTGCAGACACTGATGACGACCTTTCCGTATTCGGGTAGTGCTTCTTCGTACTCAAAGAGCAACGGTATCACGGATTCAGCGGCAGCAGGTACCTGTCTGGCGACGGGCAGTAAGACGACAAACGGCACACTCGGATTGGACGGAGAGGGCAAGGAGTTGACGACGATCGCAGAGGAGCTGAAGCAGAAAGGTTGGGGTATCGGTATCATGACGACTGTAGCAATCGACCATGCTACGCCGGCTGCATTCTACGCGCACGTGCCCAACCGCGATGAATATTATAAGGTAGGTATGCAGTTGACCGAAAGCAGTTTTGACTTCTTCGGCGGAGCGGGTTTCCATCACCCGCAGGGCAAGAACGATGACGAGCCGGAGAACCTCTACCGTTTAGCCGAGAAGAAAGGTTACACGGTTGCGCACGGATACGAAGAGGCGATTAAGTCAGCACAGTCGGCAGAGCGACTTATTATGGTTCAGGCGAACGACGACCAAGGTGCGCAGCACGGTTCTAACCTGCCGTACGCTATTGATCGCAAGGAGGGTGATCTGACGCTGGCGCAGATCGTGAGCACTGCTATTCCGTTCCTGAAGGATCGTTATGACCGGTTCTTTATGATGGTTGAAGGCGGTATGATCGACTACGCCTGTCATGGCGACGATGCCGCAACGGCGTTCGGTGAGGTATGGGACATGGACGAAGCGATGCAGGTGGCCTATAAGTTCTATCTGGAACACCCGGAGGAGACACTGATTGTGGTCACAGCAGACCATGAGACAGGCGGCTTGGCGCTGGGCAACAGCGACTACACGCTTCATCTGGATATGATCCAGCATCAGCAGTGCTCGGCATGGGTATTGAGCGATTTGTTCACCCAGTTGTTCAAGGAGAACAAGAAACCGAGTTGGGAGCAAGTGAAGCAGATCTACCGTGAGCAGTTAGGATTCTGGGACACGGTAGAGATCAGTGCGAAGGAAGAGCAGAAGTTGAAAGAGTACTACAAAGCGGCCTGCAACAAGAAAGGCAAAGACACGAAGACGATGTACAAGACTATTAATTCGCTGGGTGAAGCCGGAATTGCGCTGCTGAACGAGAAAGCACATATCGGATGGACCACTCGTGCGCACTCTGCTCACGCGGTGCCTATTTTTAGCATCGGGCCGAACGCTGAACTCTTCTCCGGCTGGCATGACAATACGGAGATCGCACCGACGATTTTGAAAGCGGTGCAGTAAGGGTGAAAGGCTAAAGGTTATAGGCTAATGGATATAAAAATAGGGGCTCCGATAGGGGCCCCTATTTTGTTGGCACGTAGAACCTTTTATTTAACCAAGGTACCTTGTGCGTTGTAAGTCTTCTCACCCTTGATGATGAAGAGCTGACCGTTGCGGATCGCCTTCACAGCCGGAGCGTTGGCATCAATGTTGGTGATGTCGACTGTACCGGTTGGAACGATGAAGAAGCAGCCGTAGTGCCAGCCTTCGCCACCCTGATAGTCAGGACGGAAGTACATGGTCGTTGCACCAGCGTGGTTACCATCTACCAGGTAGTTGTCACCCTCTACCGGGAACCATGTCTTGATTGCGTCGTTCTCAACCTCTACCACCTTGATCTCATCACCAACAGCAAGGTTGATAGCGAGTTGGTACTCGGCATTGTTGTCCGGGTTCTGGGCAAACAGTTTCTCAGCAGAGAGGTCTTCTACGCTCCATGCGTCTACGCCTCCGAACTTACCTACGAGGTAGTAACCGTTGGTGAGGGTATAGACCGGCTCGATATATTCCGGATAGGTGATAGCGAGCGAGTCGTTAGCGAAGAACCATGTGAAGGTATATTGACCATCCTGGTCTGCTGCGAATACCATGTTCGCATCGTTGTTCTCGGTGATGCCAGCAGCACCTGTGAACTCACGATGGAAACGGTAGCCGTTCGAACGCCATTCGCCGTTTACGAAGAACTTGAAGTTATACTCGCCAGCGCCGATGTTGTCTACGGTGAGCGTAGCATAGGACTTGTCATCTGAGAGTGTGAACGGAACCTCTACAGTCCATGCCGGGTCAGTCATCGTACCGAATACGGATACGGTAGGATCCGGAGCTGGAGCTACGTAGAAGTCACCGATGAGTTTGAATACCTCGGGTTGCTCTTCGGCAGCCGGGATATAGATGATGGTCACAGGGCCAGCCTCGTTGAGACGGAAACCGATGCTGCGGTTCTGGTACTCATCCGGAAGTTCGATCAGACCGGCAGCAGTGTCGGTGAGGTGACGGAAGTCACGATGGTTCTCCCAAGTACCCTCCAGCGAGAGTCGCATGATGTAGTCTACGCCTGCCTTGAGGTTAAGAACGGTGGTATCGTTGAAGGAAGCGATAGCGTCCGGCGTCCAAGCCTTGTCAGCCGTTGCACCAGCGTCTACAACGAATGCAGAGTCTCCGATGAGGTAGTATTTAGCCACCGGAGCGATGTAGAAGTTACCCTCTACTTTGAACTCTGTTGCATTGTAAATAACGGTTACCTCACCTGCCTCAGCGATATTGAAACAGATATTGGTGTCGTCATCGGTAAAGAGACCATAAGCGGTGTCGGTCAAAGCCTCCATGCCAAGCCATTGTTCTGCCGGAGTAATGAGTTTAAACTTATGGAAACCGGCAGCGAGGTTCATAACGAGCGTGTCGGAGAAGGACTCCAATGCGCCGTTCTTGCCCCATGTAGGATTGCCTTCGCCTACGATGTCCTCGTTACCGGTGATGTAGAACTTCGGCTGTGCCGGAGCCTCCGGGAAAGTAACAACGAGCGAACTATCTGCATAGGTCCACGTGAAGGTATATTCACCTGCTACATCGGTGATGAGTTTGATGTTATCACCGGTGTTGATGAGGTCGAGATGATCTACATGATTCCAATCACGGTGCATCGTATAGAGATCGCCGTCACCGGCTTTGGAGAGCCAGTTACCATCGGAAACGACCTTGAGTTGATAGTGATCAATACCCAGGTTGAGGGTCAGTGTTGCACTAAGGTTGTCTTCAGCATTAGCCATGAGAACGGGCTCTTCCCAAGAAGTGAGCGAACCGGCAAGTTTAACTACCGGAATTGTGGGTGCCGGAGCAGCAGCAAAGGTAATGCTGTTGAGTTGAGCTTCCGACCATTGAATCGAGTTCGTAAGTTTTACGATATAGTTACCCGCAGCAGGAACAGCGATAGCACCGAGTGTTTTCTCACCGGTGTCTCCTTGCTGACCACCTTCAAGTAATGGCGATTGTAACATCGAAGTTACCTGCTTCCGTGAAGTTTACGTTCCAAGTAGCATACTCGTTTTGTGCCGTGCTCGGAGTAAATGCGATAGCCTCAGCCGTTGCTGAAGCGCCATTAGACAATTCTGCATAAGCAGGGAGTAGTGTACCCGGCAGGTCAACAGAAACGCCTTGATAGTCAGCCGCGAAGATAACATCTTTGAGTTTCATTGCCGACCAAGCGGTAGCAGCGTGCACGCGTACTTTGTAGTCACCAGCTGCCAAATCGCTCATATCCAAGGAACCGATAGCGTACTGTCCCTTCTGTTCGGACGAACCTTTGTAACGAAGCGACTTAAGCGTATCACCGGCTTGGTTAAGGAGATAGAGTTGTACGCGCCAGCTGTTGGTATTATACACATCCACAGCGATGTTGTACTTAATCGGCTCAATTGTAACATTCCACTCTGCATAGAGGAGCGTGTCATTAGCACTATCATGCGCACCCATGTCGAAGTACGTTCCGGCATAGTCTTGGCCTTCTTCAATCACGAAGTCAGGCATACCCTCAGAACGGAAACTTACGTTGGTAACGTCCAAGGTAGCAGGCAGGACAACAGGGTCTGCGGGTTGCTCGGGAGTCTCGCCGGCCTTCGGATAGATCGTAATAGAGGTCAGGAAGAAACGACCTTTGTTTGCTTTTGTCTGAACGATATCGATGGACGAAACTTCACCTGTCGGTTTCCAAACTTTGTCCTCGAATTTCAACTTACCTGTAGAAAGCGTGAATGCCGTACCGTTAACCGAAAAACCGTCACCACCCTCATTATTCGCATACATTGCAGCGCGGAATACGATAGAATCCACTTCCGTTGCGTTAGCAAGCGTGAACTTCAACTCACCCGCAGCCGAAGAGGAACCTAATTTCAAGTTCGAGAAGATAGAATCGTTACCCTCTTTGTACTTACGGCCAGCATACACTTGTGTACCTACGTTTACTTCGCTTACATAAGCCTGACAGGCTTCTGCAAAGATACCAGCAACAGTATTCAGTTTTGCGCTGCCGTCACCATCTGTTTTGTCGAAGTAGGTAAACGTCAGCTTGATGGCACCGTTTGCTGTCGCTTCCGGCAGAGTGGTTGCTGCACAAATAATGGGGTTAGCGGTGGTGTTTACAGCGGTATTCGGTTTGTACACCAAAATGTAATAGTCACCGGACTGCCAACAATAGCAGTTGTCCTGTCCGTAGTCACCGATGTTGGTGACATCTGTACTGTTGAAACCTGCTTGCACATAAGTCCAGCCGTAATCCCAACTGTCCTCTGATGTAGCAATCTTGAATTGGTTAGCATTGTTAGACGACTGGATGTACTCGTACAAACCGTCTGTACTAACCGTCATCGCAGTAGCGCCCCAACTATTGTCGCCTCCTCTATACCAATAGGAGTTGGCAAACATAGCCACGCTAAATGCTACCATCATCAATAAAGAAAGAAATTTTCTCATGATACGTTGATTTTAGTTAAACAAAAAGATTAATTAATATTTTTTTTATGTTTGCAATAAACATGTGTAAGAGAGGGAGCGATCAAACTCCCTCTCCTTATTACATACACGCGCGTGTATTAACGAACGATCGTACCTTGAGCATTGTAACGAACACCATTCTTGATGATGATCAGTTGACCATTCTCAATCATCTTAACAACTTGGTTCTCAACAGCGGTGTTATTGATGCCTTCGCCCTGCGGGAAGGTGATAACAAGCGTGTTGGTAGCGAAGGTCCAAGTGAAGATATAGTCACCTGCTACGTCAGCAACGAGATGCATATTATCCAAGTTACCGCTCATGTCAGCAGCCGTTGCATTCTCACGAGTGAACTCGTGTGCATTCGAACGCCAGTCACCACCGTTGATGACAACCTTGAACTCATAGGTCTGTGCTGCCAGGTTGAGTGTAAGGGAAGCCGTTGCTTTGTCCTCAGCAAGAACCATTACATCAGCCGATGCATTCCAGCTGTTCATCGAACCTGCGATCGAAACAACAGGATCAACCTGAGCGTCACCGGTCTTAACAGCGTCGCCAGCTACTACGTTTCCTTCCGGATTGTAGGTGATGGTGATGGTATAAACACCAGCCTCCGGGATAACGAGCTGATAGTTCTCTGCCGGATAGCAAACTGTCCAAGCGTGATCCTCTACGACCTTGAACTCAACGTTGCCAGCCGGAAGAGTGATCTCAGTCTTCTCAAACTTGTAGGTACCATCTTCCAATTTGGTCATGTCGTTAGCGGTGTTAGCCGGATCCCAAGTAGTACCGAACAAGTCAGCGCTACCACCTGCTACGGTGTAAGTATGCTCGATTGCCGGGCACTCGGTCTCTTCGATCACTACGTCGTAGATCTCGATGATGTCACCAGTGTGAGCGAAACCGAAGTCAAGAACCATGATACCGTTACCACCGGCGATACCAGCAGCGGTCTGATCGAATACGTACTCAACACCAGCCTCAAGAGCTACGTCGCTTACGTAAACCATCTCAGCGCCGTTCTGGTCGTTGTCCTGATACTTGATCGTTACATTGCTGATCGCGTTGTTTGCTTTGAGCTTGAGCGCTACGCGGTAGCACTTACCAGCCTCAGCAACCGGTCCGTGATACTTCACTTGCGCACGCCATTGGCCGTACTTATCTACATTGATATGAACGGTAGCCTTTTGGTTCTCACCATCCCACTCCAGGTAGGATTCGGTCTCGGTGTTCCAAGTGTCACCACTTGCGAACCAAGTCTCCCACGGATTAGCGTTAGCGTCACCCTCTACGAAGATGCAGCCAGCATGCCAGCCTTCGCCACCCTGATAGTCCGGACGGAAGAGGATGTCTTTCTCACCTACGTGAGCGAAGTCAACTACATAGTTGCCTGCCTCACCCGGATACCAAGCGCCGAGCTCGTTGTTAGCAACCGCTACAACTTTGAACTCATTGCCCTCAGCGAGGGTATAGTGGAGAACATACTCAGCCTCGTTAGCCGGATTAACAGCGAAGAGATGATCTGCAGTCAGGTTGTGGATATCCCAGCCGTTGATATTACCAATGAGGTAGTAACCGTCAACGAGGTCAACGGTCTTCTCTTGAGTGGTGTAGAAGTAAACATTGTTGAGCCAGAAGGTCAGGTTCGACGCATTGTCGATCTTGATCTGGTAAACATTGCTCCAGTTGGTAACACCTTCGAACTCAGAGAGAGCGATGTCGATGCTGTTCCACTTCTGGCCTTCGAGTTGAGCCGTTATGCCCACTTCCGTACCACCGTGGATAGGCACAATACGGATAGAAGCGTCAGCTGCGGTCCATACGTCGAGGTGGAGAGCTTCCATAGTGGAGCAATCCATACCGGTGAACTCAAGGCCGAAGTAACCCATGCTGTTGGTTACATACTTCTTACCGAACTCTTCCTGGGTGTATTGTGTACCAGAACTCCACTCGCCGAAGTTGCAGTCAGCATTGTAGGTAGCAGAGTAAACAGCGTGTACTTGATAGCCTTCATAGGTCGGAGCAGCAGGAGCAGCGTCCGGAGCGTCAAGAACCACAGGAGTCTCACCACCTGCTGCCTTGAATACAAATGCATAGAAATTGAGACCGTTCACCGGATAGCTCAGTGCAACAGTACCGGCCTCAACAGGAACCTCTACGAACGGATATACAGATACTTCTGTTTCACCCTCCATTACTTTAACAGCCATCGTCTCAGCAATAACCTGGTTGTAGAGTGTATCATCACCTTGCTTGAGAACAAGGTTACGGTCGGTAGCAGAGTTCGAACCGGTACGAACAGCGATGCGAAGAGTTCCTGCCTCAGGAATAGTCAGGGTAATGAAGTTCTTCGTTGCAGAGGACTTACCACCTGATTTGAGGCGGTGCGAGTACATCTTATAATCCGTAGCGGTACCGAAACGGCAATCATTGGCATCAATAGACATCTTGTTGTCCGGGTCAGTAATGGCTACTGTGAAACCATCTACCGTAAACGAAGCGTCTGCAGCAATCTCATCGGCAGTAGCAGGTGCACTAAAAGCAATCTCAGCCCACTCGTCAACTACCGGAGCAGCAGGCTCGTATTTGGACCATGCGCCTGTGCAACCCGGGTCACCCCAAGTAGGATCATCGTTGGTGATCGTGAACATGTCGTTCTCGTCGGTCGGGATCGTGAGGTCAGCTGTCTTTGCACCCCATTCAGCAACGTCACCTTCGCCGTTTACGCGGGTGAAGATACACATATGATAGGTGTTGATGTCGAGTTCGAACGACCAGAGGTCAGCTTCGCCCTCAACCGGAGTCATACGCTCACCCGGCCAAGCAACTTTCGGTTCACCACCGTCATTCCAAGTAAAGCAACCTACAGCAGCGCCATCAGCCTTCCACCAACCTTTTTCCATCTTGCAGTAGATGGTCTTCATGAGCGGCTCATAAGGAACTGCAGCAGCAAAAGTAATGCTGTTGAGCACAGCTTCCGACCATTGAATCGAGTTCGTGAGTTTTACCATATAGGTGCCAGCCTCGGGAACAGCGATCGAACCGAGTGTTTTCTCACCGGTGTCTCCTTGCTGACCACCTTCATTGACCGCACAGTAATGGCGATTGTAACATCGAAGTTACCTGCTTCCGTGAAGTTTACGTTCCAAGTAGCATACTCGTTTTGTGCCGTGCTCGGAGTAAATGCGATAGCGGAGGAAGTTGCGGTAGCACCGGAAGACAACTGTGCGTAAGCAGGGAGCAGTGTACCCGGCAGGTCAACAGAAACGCCCTGATAGTCAGCTGCGAAGATGACATCTTTGAGTTTCATAGCCGACCAAGCGGTAGCAGCGCGTGCGCGAAGCTTGTAGTCACCAGCTGCCAAATCGCTCAAGTCCATCGAACCGATACCGTATTGTCCACATTGACCGGACGAACCTTTGTAACGGAGCGACTTAAGAGTGTCACCTGCTTGGTTGAGGAGATAGAGTTGTACACGCCAGCTGTTCGTGTTATACACATCAACAGCAATGTTGTACTTGATCGGTTCAATCGTTACATCCCACTCTGCATAGAGGAGAGTGTCGTTGGAACTGTCATGGGCACCCATGTCGAAATAGGTACCAGCATAGTCTTGACCTTCTTCAATCACGAAGTCAGGCATGCCCTCGGAACGGAAACTTACGTTGTTGACGTCCAAGGTAGCAGGCAGTACGACGGGGACTGCGTTCACTGCAATTGCACATAGCATCGCAGTAAAGATCGAGAGAATCTTTCTCATGATACTTTGATTTTTTAGTTAAACAATGAGTTAATTAATAATTTGGTTTGTATTTTCGAAATATCGAAATGTTGCGATATCGAAAAGTTGTAAGAGGAGGAACAACCACGTTCCCCCTCCTAAGCGTAGTGCTGATTAGCGAACTACAGCACCTTGTGCGTCGTAACGAACACCGTTCTTGATGATGAAGAGTTGTCCGTTCTCGATCACTTTGATAGCTTTCTGCTCAGCAGCAGTGTTGTCAATGTCTGTCGGATAAGGAGCACCCGGAGTCTTTGCGTAAACGAGGTAGCAACCGGTTTTGAGCTCGTGCATCGAAGTCTGCGTGTAATAAGTGTAATTACCGTGAGCGATCACTGTATCCCCTACGTGAATAGTGAGACCATTCTTATCCGTTACCTCGGTTACATTAGCGAACGCGGTAGCGCTAGCATCGTAAGCCGGAACAGTGGTTTTAAAGGTATCTGCTGCCAACGAGTAGCAGTTAAAGAACTCAAACTCGCCCTCTGCACCGGTAGCATCCGCTACGTAGATGTTTACTGAGCCGTATTTAGCGAAGTTTTTACCCTTCATCTCCATTCTGGTAATGATACCGCGAACCTCGATCTCGTCGTTCTCAGCCAAGCCGGCAGCGATAGCTTCAGCTACTTCGTACTGCGCGATAACCACCGGAGCGGTCTCGGGGTCTACGTTCTTTACGGTGAGGGAGTACTCAACGTTCTGGCAAACGACGGTAACTTCGGTTTCTGCGTCATACAAGAATGCCGAAACATAGAGCAGCATACCTGCGCCTTGGATAGCGTATTGATCCTCGTCCAGCGAGATATCGCCAAACTCTGCGCTCGGGAACGTAACATAGATACCCGGCTCGGTGCCGAAGCTCGATTGGATGTTTACAATGCTCGACGGAGCGGGATCACCGGCACATACTTTGAAGCGGTCGGTGTAAGCTGCATTGCCCGATCCATTACCGAGGAAGTCGATCTCATCCCAGTTGCAGTCATCCTCAACGGGAGGAACAACTTCTCCACCTTCGCAGTTGATGGTAATTGATTTTACATAACCACGCTTCGCGGAAGTACCCACCACAATTGTCGTAACAGCAGTAGCACCGTCATACACATACGTAAAATCAGCAAAAGTGCCTTTAGCTCCCGTGCTTTTCGTTGCAAAAATAGAGTCTTGGAGCAAGCCCGAGCCTTCCGTTGCACTCCAAGGCGAAGCATTCATTACGATGGATGTCGGAGTGACAGAAGCAGCCAGGGTTAAAGTAATAGAACCCGGGTTAGAACTGTTACCAAACTTCAAACCGTAACCATCCTGTCCATTGTAAACTTTTCCGGAGACAGCAACTGCTGATACATAATCAGCACCCGCTGCAACGTAATCAGCGACTGTCGTACTTGTCAGACTAGTGTTGCTGTCGCCTTGACCCGCACCGGCGTCCTTAAAGGAAATTGTGAACGAGTCTGCCATCATGCTGCCTGCAAAGAGGACAGCTGCAAAAATAGAGAAGATTTTCTTCATAAAGAAAAATTTTTGTTAGTAGTAATTAAATTGGTTTGTTATTTTTTGATCGCCCATGTATGGGCCGATATGCTTTTCAAAATCGCCTGCAAAGTTACTACTTTTTTACGACATATGCAAATAAATTTGCAGAATTTTTCATTTTTACTCTGTAAGCGGACATAAACGGGATAAAGACGTAAGGTAATTATCCGTTAATCGGACCGATTATCACCTACTAATAACCTACTAATCACCTACTAATCACCTACTAATATCCTACTAATATTCTACTAATCTCGTACTATAGGACCGAAAACGAAAGAAGGAACGTTGTAAGGAGGAAGGGACAACGTTAACGAGGGGGCAAAAGGAAACAGGTTGAAGAACGAGAATACCTTATTTTTTATGGGCAGCGATGAAGAGTTGGACGGAGTTGAAGAGGTTTTGCCAGATGATGTAAGCAGCGGCTCCGAGCGAAGCGAGGGGATCGAGGTAGGTGTTGGCCATCCAGACACCGAGGGAAGTGTTTTTCTGTCCGAAGGCTTGTCCTGCGGTGATCGAAGAGACACCTGCCATTGTTTTGGGTGCGGCAGCAGGGTTGATGAGCACATCCTGGTAGTCACGACCCTTCGAAGGTGCGGGGCAATAATAGCCGATCAGTTTGCCAAGACCGAACTGGAGAAGGCAAGCAAGGAAGGAGCATGCTAATAAAATTAGCATATTTGTCATTTGCAATTGGTAATTGGCGATGACGGTTTCGGTGACAACCGACGACAATACAGTAATCGAACAGACCCACAAATAGAAGGGGACGACGGCGAGTTTTACCGGCAGTACAAACTCTTTTTTAGTACGCCATTCAAAGGCGATCCGGACGAGCCAGGCTAAACAGAAAGGACCTAATAATAGTGGGGCAATTCTTTGCAGAATCATTAAAAATGCACTCCAGAAACTCATGTCAGCCGCCGGATAGATGAGGGGGAAAGTAGCGGGGACGATGATGGCGGTAGCGAAGTTAGAGAGGAGGGTGAAAGTAGTGAGGTTTTGGATGGACCCGCCCATCTTACCGGCGATGATCGGTGCGGCGGTGGCGGTAGGCATGATGAAGCACATGAGCAGCCCCTGGGCGAGGACGGGGTTGGCGGTAAAATACAGTACCCCTGCGTACGTCGCAAAGGAGAAAACCATCTGCGTGATGAGCAGCACCCAATGCCATTTGTGTAACCGCAGATCGAGCGGATTAACCTTGCAGAACGTAAAAAAGAGCATAAAGAATATCCACCACGGAAGGGTAGGCTTCAGCGGCAAAAAGAGCTTGTAACCGAGGGCGCCGATCAGCATCGAGAGCCAGAGGGCATTGCTGTCAAAAAACTTACGCATTTAGTCAACAATTATCAACAATTAACCAACAATTTTTTTATTAGTCAAAAAAGACCCAAAATGATCCCAAAAATTATTCATTGCCCCATTTGGCAACGATCTCGTCCATGATAGCGAAGACCTCGGAGACGGTTTCGGCGCGGAGGAGGGCAATGCGGGTCTGTTTGAAGTTATCGAGGCCCTTGAAGACGGGTGATGCGGCAAAATGACGACGGGAATGAACGATACCTTTGCGCTCATCGTTTCCACACCAAGCGATCGAGGCCAGGACATGCTCTTTGAGAACAGCTACTTTCTCGCTCATGGAGAAACCCCTCCCTGCCCCTCCCCCCAAGGGAGGGAAAGAAGGATCAAGGGCTGCTTTCATCTCAGAAAATATCCAGGGGGCGCCAAAGGTTGCGCGACCGATCATGATGGCATCGACACCGTACTTGTCGAAGCACTCGCGTGCCCGTTCGGGTGTTGTGACATCGCCGTTTCCGATGATGGGGATGTGGATGCGGGGACAGTTTTTCACTTCTCCGATGAGTGTCCAATCGGCCTCGCCGCGGTACATCTGAGAGCGGGTACGACCGTGGATAGCCAGTTCCTGAATGCCGCAGTCTTGCAGGCGCTCTGCGAGATCGACGATGAAGGGAACAGGGGTTACGGGTGAGGGGTTACCGGTTACGGGCAATCCCAAAGGATTGATTCTTGGGATCAAATCGGACTCATCCCAACCGAGGCGTGTTTTGGCGGTGACGGGTGTGTGAACAGCGTTGACAACAGCACGGGTGATCTCCAGCATTTTGGGAACATCTTTGAGCAAGCCAGCTCCCGCTCCTTTCCCTGCCACTTTTTTGACCGGGCAGCCGAAATTTATGTCGATGAAATCGGGCTTTGCCGTCTCAACGATGCGTGCGGCCTCTGCCATTGATTCGGGTTCACGACCGTATATCTGGATTGCGACCGGACGCTCCTCATCATGGATGGTGAGTTTGCGTGTTGTGGAGGCGATATCCCGAACGAGTGCGTCTGCGTTGACGAACTCGGTATAGACACGATCGGCGCCGTAGCGTTTGCACAACATGCGGAAGGCGGGATCTGTCACATCCTCCATGGGAGCCAGATATAATTTACGATTTACCAATTTACGATTTACGATTTATTGACGATTGTTATTAATTGACGATTTATTTGTTTAGCGTCGGATAACTGATACGATGATGGTTCATGGCGATGAGACGCGAAGTGAAGACGCGGCGGATATCCTCTACATCTTTGAAACTCAGCGGTGTCTCCGAGAACTGGCCATCTGCAATCTGCGTATCGATCATCTGGTTCACCGCTTTGGAGATCGCTTCTTCGGTGAACTCGTTGAGGCTACGTGAACGGGCTTCGATCGCATCTGCCATCATGAGGATGGCGCCTTCTTTGGTCGAAGGTTTGGGACCGGGGTAGCGGAACTGTTTGTCGTCCACTTGTTCGTCGGGATGCGCGTTGCAGTAGGTGTTATAGAAATAGCGCACGAGGGATGTGCCGTGATGGGTCGTGATGAAGTTAACAACCACTTCGGGCAGATGGTTCTTACGTGCCAGTTTCTCTCCTTCGGTGACGTGTGCCATGATCACTTGTGCGGCATCCCGCGGGTCCATTTTCAGGAGCATATTCTCCACTCCGTTCTGGTTCTCTATGTAGGAGAGCGGATCGACTATCTTACCGATATCATGATAGAGCGCACCGGTGCGGACCAATAGGGCATTGGCACCAATCGCTTTCGCTGCCTCCGCAGCCAAGTTGGAGACTTGCATGGAGTGTTGGAAAGTGCCCGGCGCTTTCTCTGCCAAGGTATGGAGCAGTTCGGAGTTGATATCCGTCAGTTCGACCAGAGTAATGGACGAGATGAAACGGAACACTTTCTCGAAGGCGTAGATCAGGCCGTAACAACCGACCGTAAAGATGGCGCAGATAGCGAAGTATAGGTACATCCAGGGGTTGACGGCCGTGATCGAACCCATCTGGGCGAAGGTGATAGCGGTGTATGCCAGCGTCTGTGCAAGCAGGATCCATAAGGCTGTTTGTACCAGTTGTGCGCGGCGTGTCATATCGGACAACGAGGAGACGGCAACCATGCCGACCACGATCTGGATGAAGAAGAACTCAACCGGAGCCGGAACGATCACGGATGCGATCAGAACCGTTGTGAAATGGAGATAGAGCGCGGTGCGCGAGTCAAAGAAGACGCGTGTGAGGATGGGTACCCATGCAAACGGGATGAGGTATACCGACCAGCCCAGATGCAGGATGATACATGCCAATGCGATGACGATGAAGATCTGCAGGCAGAAGAAGAGCACCGTCGATGTTTTTTGCATGTAGGTGCGACGGAACACGTACAAGTAGAGCACAAAAAGGCCGAGGAAGAGGAGTACGAGCAGCGATTCTCCGACGATAGACAGGACGCGTTCAGCCTTCCCGCGCGATTCATCCTTGTACGCGCGACTCAAGGACTGCAAACGCTGATAGTCCCGCTCGGACAGAATCTCACCCTGCTCTACTATCTTCTCCCCTTTCTGCACCAAGCCTTGGGTCGGTGAGAGGGTGGCCAGCAGTTTATCGCGCAATGACTCTGTCCGTGCTGTATCCAGCGTCAGGTTGAGCGCGCAGTCGTATCCGAATTTCTTACGCGCTGTCATGGGGGTATAGATTTCCGACAGCGGGTATTTGTTCTGGTTGATAGCGATGCGTGAGTACCCTTCTTTTTGAAGCCACTCCATTGTTTCGAGCGACACCACTTTGACCTCACGCTGCACTCGCGGGATATATTTGAAGGTAGGAGCGAAGGTTGAGAGCAGTTGCTCTTGCTCTTTGGCCATCTGCTCGTCCGTTTTGTATATCGGGAAGTCGAAATCCGCCGTCAGGGTAGCATATCCCCATGGCTTACCTACCTCGTAGTGATATCGGAACGAGTTGTTGTATCGCGGAAAAAGCAACACCAGCACAACGGCCAGCACAACGAATGCGCCCATGCGCAAAACGGTATTCAGCACTTTGTCTTTGTCATTTTTCATATTCTTTTCTTTTTAAAGAAGTTCTGCATTAATTCGCGACACTCGGCTTCGAGCACCCCTGCCGTGACGGTTGCTTTGGGGTGGAAGGCGCGAGGCGCGTAGGTCGTGTAGCCGCGTTTGGGATCAGGTGCGCCGTAAACGATTCGGCTTATCTGCGCCCAGCCGATCGCCCCTGCGCACATCGGACAGGGTTCGACGGTGACATAGAGCGTGGCATCGGGAATGTATTTGCCTCCTACGGTCTGGGTTGCAGCTGTTATTGCTTGCATCTCGGCATGCGCGGTGACATCGGACAAGGTCTCTGTGAGGTTATGACCGCGGCCGATGATCTGGTTTTGCGAAACGATCACGCAACCGATGGGTATCTCATTAGCGTCAAGGGCTTTTTCGGCCTCGAGCAAGGCGAGACGCATGAAGCGCTCATCGTCTAATTGACGATTTGACGATTGACGATTTAACGATTTATTGTCCAATTGATTAGATTGACGATCGACCTCTCGACAGAATTGTGCCAATTCCTCGGGATGGGACTCGAAGTGGTTTCCGATGACGACGATGTCTGCTCCGGCCTCGTAGGCGGCGTTCATGGCTTGGGGT
The DNA here is from genome assembly GCA_902785605.1 of uncultured Bacteroidales bacterium. Lineage (GTDB taxonomy): Bacteria > Bacteroidota > Bacteroidia > Bacteroidales > Paludibacteraceae > Colicola. Next base: position 45,694 of record CACZZL010000014.1, on the reverse strand, counting down.
GTACGAATTCCGCCACCAACGATGAGCGTACATTTTGTAGCTGCACGAACGGCTTGGATTATTTCCGTTGAAACCGGCACTTTTGCACCACTTCCAGCCTCCAGATAGATTGCCTCTTTACCCATCAGTTCAGCTGCTACACAAGTAGCCACTATCTCGTCTTTTTTGTCCGATGAAATCGGCAAAGTATGGGTCACACGCATGGTGGATGTCTCTACCCCACCGTCTATGAGGATATAGGCCGTTGGAATCGAGCGAATCTGCGATTTTTTGATTGCCTCAGCACTTCGTATCTGCTGCTCTACCAGGTACTCGGGGTTCCGACCGGAGAGAAGGGAGAGAAAGAGGATCGCATCTGCCTCGGGTGTGAACTGCTCCGCGTTTCCGGGGAATAAAACTATTGGTGATTGGTGATTGGTGATTGGTGATAGTTTTTTCTTGAGGGCACGGACAAAATCTGTGGTATCCCCACCGGTGGAACCGCCGACGAAAACGTAGTCGGGGTGCACCTCTTCGGTAAAGGAAAGGCGGGAGAGATCTGCTTTCTCGGGGTCGAGAAGGAGAGCGAGAGCTTTTCTATTTTTATTGACGATTGACAAATTTACGATTTACGATTGATTGACGATTGATTTTAATTGACGATTTACCTCCACTCAAAGGACTCGACCATGCGAATTACATCTGTGCGCAAATAGTCGTATACGGGTGCCAACGAATCGGCGTTCGGCGGGCAGTTACAGTAGACGGACGCGCGGAAGAAATGGTGCGTTGAATCCGTGACAAAGAACTGACAAGAGGAAGCGGTGTTGCCTTCCAAGTCGAACAGTACTCCATAGACGTCTGCTTCGGGATGGGAGTACTCTCTCTCCGGGATGGCATTGGCAAAGGATGCGTTGCGGTACACAAACTCGAGTGCATCATTGGTCAGCTCCCGCAGGTTACGGTTCACGGTTTTGTAGGAGCAGTGGATGGTTGCATCCAGAGCGGGGTAGTAGATGTTGATCCAATAGGGTTCGGTCACATCTGTGCGCGGTCTGACTTCTGCGTTTTGCGACAGATCGAAAGTGTAGGGATAGTTCGCATGACGTGTATCGAAGGGCAGGTATGCAGTGTCCGGCGTCGTGATACGGTAGTAGCCGTAGGGGCGAGGCGTTGACACATGGTTGCAAGCAACGCATGTTAACAACACCGCCAAATTAAAAATTAAAAATTTAAAATTTAAAATTCTATTTTTTTGCAAAAACTCCATTTTACTCCAAATTACGATGCAAAGGTACTAATTAAAGTTGAAAGTTGAAAGTTGAAAGTTGAAAGAAACGCTTTTTTTGAACAAAAAGTCACTTTTTTAAAAATATTTTCGCGCGCGCTTGCATATATAAAATAAAAGTTGTATATTTGCACGCTTTTTCAAAAATTGAACATGACAGAAAATCATAAAAACAATTATTGCGTGATCATGGCCGGCGGCATTGGAAGCCGTTTCTGGCCGTTCAGCACAGAGCGTAAGCCGAAGCAGTTCTTGGATTTCTTCGGTACGGGTAGAAGTTTGTTGCAGATGACGGTGGACCGTTTTCGTCCGATTGTTCCAATTGAGAACATGGTGATTGTAACGAATGTGGCATACAAGGAGTTGATTTTGGAGCAGGTTCCGGACATGCAGGAGAGTCAGATTCTGTGCGAGCCGGCGCGGCGTAATACAGCTCCGTGTATCGCGTATGCCGTTGCTTGGATAAAAGAGCGGTTACGGGTTACCGGTTACGGGTTACAGGAAGCAAAGATAGTTGTGGCGGCGAGTGATCATTTGATTCTGGAGGAGGAGAAGTTCCGTCAGACGATATTGCAGGCGTTTGATTTTGTAGGCAAGAACGAGGCTATCTGTACGTTAGGCATGCAGCCTACCCGTCCCGAGACCGGATACGGGTACATCCAATTCGCGAACGAATTGGATGAGGTGAAAGGTGAAAGGTTGAAGGCGAAAGGAGATGGTATCTATTCGGTTAAGGAGTTCAAGGAGAAGCCGGATTTAGAGACAGCGAAGAAGTACCTGGCGAGCGGAGACTATCTGTGGAACAGCGGTATTTTCGTGTGGAGTCTGAAGACGATTGATGAGGCTATTCGGCGCTATATGCCGGAGATAGCGGACATCTTTGCACAGGGAGAGGGGTTGATAGGAACGGAGAAAGAGCGCGATTTCATCGAGCATAATTTTCCCAAATGCCCGAATATATCCGTTGACTACGGTATTATGGAGAAAGCGGACAATGTCTATGTGTTGCCGTCCAGTTTCGGCTGGAGTGACCTGGGCACCTGGGGCAGCCTGTATGAGTTGAGCGAGAAGGATGAACAGCAGAACGTGAGTCTGCATAGTACCGCTCATTTCCATGAGGCGCAAGGTAATATTGTGGTGTTAGAGCCCGGTAAGGTGGCGATTGTACAAGGGGTGGATGATATGATCATTGCCGAGCAGAGCGGTGCGTTGCTCATCTGCAAGAAAGCGGAGGAGCAGCGGATTAAACAATTCATAAATGAATTGTAATTTGGGATTTAGGATTTCAAATTTAGGATTTAGGTTTTAGGATTTTTTAACATTATTACTTAATATTAAATCACAATCATGAGTTATCTTAATTTTGACAAGACAGTGCTTGTTAATCTGGAGCGCTCGCTTCAGAAAGAGATGATTCGGACGAACCGTGCAGGTGTGTACAACTCGACCACGTTGGTAGATTGTAACACGCGTAAGTACCACGGCCAGTTGGTGATGCCGTTACCGCACATCAGCGATGACAACTTCGTGTTGCTCAGTTCGCTGGACGAGACGGTGATCCAGCACGGCGCGGAGTTCAACTTAGGCTTGCACGAGTACGGAGAGAACCATTTCAGTCCGAACGGACACAAGTACATCCGCGAGTTTGACTGCGAGTTGATCTCAAAAACGGTTTATCGCGTAGGAGCGATGGTGTTGGAGAAAGAGCGTATGCTGGTTAGTTTCGAGCCGCGTGTACTGATTCGCTACACGCTGTTGGAGAGCGGTAGTCCGACGACATTACGTTTCCGTCCGTTCCTTGCTTTCCGCAGTGTGAACGAGTTGACGCACGAGAACCCGTTGGCTAATGCCGACATGAACGACTGCGAGAATGGTCGTTTCAACCGCATGTACCCGGGATTCCCGAATCTGTACATGCAGTTCAGCAAGGCGGTTGAGTATCATCACGATCCGCAGTGGTACAAGGACATCGTGTATCGCAAGGAGCGCGAACGCGGTTATGCGTTCAAGGAGGACTTGCTGGTTCCGGGTTACTTCGAGTTGCCGATGAAGAAGGGCGAGAGCGTTATTTTCGCAGCCGGTGTGACCGAGTGCAAGACGAACCAGTTGAAGACGGTTTGGAAGAAAGAGTTGGAGCGTCGCAATAAACGTCTGGACATGTTCAGCACGTTGAAGAACAGCGCCAGCCAGTTCTACAAACGCGAAGGCGACAAGTGCTATTTGTTAGCCGGTTTCCCGTGGTTCCATGCGAACGCAAGAGCTACGTTCTTCTCGGTTGCCAGTTGCACGCTCGATATTGACCGTCCTGAGTACTGGGATGCGATCATGAACAAGACGGCGATTGACGAAGTGCTCAATTTCATGCACGGCCGCGGTAATGAGAACAAGATGACGGGTATGGACGAACCGGACGTGCTGTTGTGGTTCATTCGCGCTTGTCAGAAGTACGCTCATAAGTACACGGTACGGGAAGCAGCCGACCTATACGGTCAGTTGTGTCTGGATATCATCACCTGGTATCGCAAGCAAAATCACCCGCGTGCCAAATTGCACCAGAACGGTCTGTTGTGGGTAGATGGCACACAGCGTCCTGCTACGTGGATGAGTGCGACCGAGAACGGCTGGCCTATTGTACCGCGTACCGGTTATGTAGTTGAGATCAACGCACTGTGGTACAACGCGATGCGTTTCACGGCAGAGATGCTGCGTGAGATGGGTAAAGAGACGAGTGCTGATCTGATGGAATATCAGGCAGAGATCACGAAGGACGCATTCGTTAAGACATTCTGGAACGGACTGTATCTGAACGACTACGTAGTGGATAACTACCAGAATCGCGAGGTTCGTCCGAACATGATCTGGGCAGTCGGTCTGCCGTACAGTCCGCTGGATCGCAAACAGCAGAAAGCGGTTGTGGATATCTGTACGAAAGAGTTGCTCACGCCGAAGGGTCTGCGCAGCTTGAGTCCGAAGAGCGGTTTGTATCATCCGTACTACGGCACCGATCCGGCAGAGCGCGAGCGTGCGTTGTACAACGGTATCGTTTGGCCGTCCACGATCACTGCTTATTCGCGTGCATACATGAACGTGTACAAGTATAGCGGAACCAGTTTCATGGAGCGTCTGTTGGTCGGCTTTGAGGCCGAGATGGACGAGTTGACGATTGGTACGTTGAGTGAGTTCTACGAGCCGAACCCGCCTTACAGAGGACGCGGTGGTATGAGTAGCGCCCCGAGCGTAGCGGCTGTGATCAGTCTGCTGGATACGCTGAAGAAATATCAAAATGAGGCTAATGGCGAAAGGTTAGAGGCTAATGTTCAAGGAAAGGAGGCACAACAATGAAAGCGTTAATGTTCGGTTGGGAGTTTCCTCCCCATATCTTAGGTGGTTTAGGAACAGCCAGTTACGGTCTGACGCGCGGTATGAGCGAGCAGAAAGACATGGAGATCACGTTCGTTATCCCGAAACCATGGGGCGACGAGGATCAGTCTTTCCTGCGCATCATCGGTGCCAACAGTATCCCGGTTGTTTGGAAAGAGAACAGTTACGACTACGTCAAGCAGCGTATGGAGGGCAAGATGAGCCCCGAAGAGTATTTCCATTTCCGCAACGGTATTCATTACGACTACCGTCGTATCGGGACGGATGATCTGGGCTGCATCAGTTTCTCGGGCCGTTATCCGGATAACCTGATTGAAGAGATCGGTAACTACGAGGCTGTAGCGAGTGTGTTAGCACACAGTCTGGATTTTGATATCATCCACAGCCACGACTGGTTGACTTATCCGGCCGGTGTGTTCGCAAAACAGATCAGCGGTAAGCCGCTCGTTATTCACGTTCATGCAACGGACTTTGACAGAAGCCGTGGTAATGTGAACCCGACCGTGTTCGCTATTGAGAAACGCGGTATGGAGGAGGCGAACCACATCATCTGTGTAAGTAACTTGACGCGTAACACGGTCATTGAGAAATACGGTATTGATCCGCGCAAAGTGAGCACGGTGCACAACGCCGTTGAGCCTTTGGCTCATCCGGAAGAGTTCACCAAGCCGGAGCGCAAGGACAAGCTGGTTACGTTCCTCGGCCGTATCACGATGCAGAAAGGACCGGAGTACTTTGTGGAAGCCGCAGCGCGCGTGCTGAGCAAGACGGACGGTGTTCGTTTCGTGATGGCCGGTAGCGGTGACAAGATGGCGGAGATGATTGATCTCGTAGCCAAACGCGGTATCGCCGACAAGTTCCACTTCCCGGGCTTCATGCGCGGCAAGCAGGTACAGGAGATGCTGGCGATGAGTGACGTGTATATCATGCCGTCCGTGAGTGAGCCGTTCGGTATCAGTCCGTTGGAGGCTATGCAAGTCGGCTGTCCGTCAATCATCAGTCACCAATCCGGTTGTGCAGAGATTCTGCAACACGCTATTAAGACCGACTATTGGGACATTGATGCCATGGCCGATGCGATCTACGCCATTGTCAAGTACCCGGCGATGTACAAGAGTCTGCACGAGCTGGGTATGGAGGAAGTCAACAACATCAAGTGGTCTGACGCAGGACTGAAAGTGCGTAGAATCTATGACGGTGTGATCAATCATACGTTGTAATTCAAAATTAAAAATTAAGAATTAAAAATTAAGATTATGAAAAATATATGTTTCTGCTTCCAGATGCACAGCCCATATCGTCTGAAGCGCTATCGTTTCTTCGAAATCGGTCATGATCATTACTACTACGATGACATGGCTACCGAGGAACATGTTAACTGGCTTGTTCAAACCTCCTACATGCCGCTCTGCCAGACTATCAATGACATGATCAAGTTGAGCAAAGGCAAATTCCACTGCGCATTGAGCGTAAGCGGAACGATGATTGAGATGTTCGAGCAGTTCAACCCTGAGATGATTGATATCCTCAAGGAGTTGGCAGCTACCAAGTGCGTTGAGTTCCTGGCTACCCCGTACAGTTATTCGCTGGCATCGGAGTACAACGAGAGCGAGATGAAAGAGCAGTTCAAGAAACAGGCTGAGTTGCTGGAGTCGATTTTCGGTGTGAAAGCTACCACTATTTGGAACACCGAGTTGCTGTACACGGATGAGACCGCTTATCAGTTGAACAAGATGGGTTATAAGGTGATGCTCACCGAAGGTGCCAAGCATATCATCAGTTGGAAGACCCCGAATCATCTGTATCAGTCGGCCGGTGCACCGAAGATGAAAGTGCTGCTGCGCAACACCAATCTCAGCGACGAGTTGAGTTTCCATTTCTCGGACCCCAATTGGGCTAATTTCCCGATGGATGCGGAGAAATATGCGAACATGTTGCAGTCTCTGCCTGCAGAGGACGAGATCGTCAATATCTGGGTAGGCGCCGAGACGTTCGGTGTTCGTCAGAATGCAGGAACGGGTATCTTCGATTTCCTCAAGGCGCTACCGTACTATGCATTGGAGCGTGAGATGGGCTTCATGACCCCGGCTGAGGCTGCCAAGAAACTGGCTGCTAACGACGTACTGTCGAGTCCGTATCCGTTGACATGGAGCGGAGAGGCGAAAGACCTGAGCGTTTACGCCGGTAATGACCTGCAGCAAGAGGCTATTCATAAGTTGTTCGCTGTAGCAGAGCGTGTACACCTGTGCCAGGACAAGAGCCTGAAGACCAACTGGCTCCGTCTGCAGGATGTGAACTATCTGCACTACATGAACCACATCGACCAAGGCGAGACGCAGTATGAATCGGCTTACGATGCGTTCATCAACTACATGAACGTGCTGTCTGACTTCCTGCAGACGGTAGAGGAGCAATATCCGACAACGATCGAGAACGAAGAATTGAACGAGTTGCTCAAGACTATCCGCAATCAGGAGGAGGAGATTCAAGTTCTTCAAGCGAAGTTGAAGAAAAAAAGTTGAGAGTTGAAAGTTGAGAGTTGAGAGAAGTCTTATAGTTGAAAGTAGTTTAGTTGAAAGTTAAAAGACTTTTAATAGTATTAGTGCTGTTGGCAGCGACCATTGTGGCCGCTGCCAAACAGCCGCGTACACCGACTATTGTGCATACGTGGCAGATGCCGGGTTACACTGCGGTGGCGGATACGGTGGTGTTCACCGACACGGCCACACTCAATTTCCACGACGTCGATGTGCAGCAGTTGTACTCGATGAGCAGTGTGACTAATGGCAACGTGCTGGTTTCGCCTATCGAGAGCCGCATCATCAATGACCGCGTGCGTACGATAGACGACCCGTTTGCATGGAGCTTGGCGCCTTATGTAGTCACGCCTCAGCAGCAACGTTTTTTCAACACCACTACGCCGTATTCGACGGTGGCGTACAAGAAAGGTTTTGTGAGCGCACACGAGGAGAACGACGTGGATTTTCTGTTCACCGGCAACTTGAGCAAACGGCTGAACTTAGGAGTGGAGATGGACTACCTCAATTCGATCGGTCACTATGCCAACACAGCCGGAAAGCTGTTCCGCGGATCGGTATGGGGCAGTTACACCGGTGCGCATTACAGTATGCATGCAGCGTTCGGATGGAGTAAGCTCAGTTCGTTCGACAACGGAGGTTTACGGGATGTGAGCCAGTTAGGCGGAAGTCTGAGTGCCGAAGACTTACCGGTGAAGATGAACGCCATGACCGGCTATCGGTATTTGAGCGGCTACCTGCATAACCAGTACGCCATCTCCACGGAGCGGGAGTATCATGATTCGGTTTATGTGATTGAGGACGGACGGCGAATTAAAAAAGATACGATCAAGGTAGAGTATATCCCGTTGCTGACATTCAGTCATGTGTTCGAGACTAATAACTCTAATCGTAGGTATATTGAGAAGACGGCGAATCAGGATTTTTATGATACCACGTATTACGACCAGAGCAAGACGCACGATTCGACCGATGTGCTGACCATTCGCAACACGATCGCGGTCACGTTCTGCGAGGCGTATAATACCAAACTCAAGTTCGGTATCACCGCGTTTGCGATGAACGAGTGCCAACGGTTCTTGAACGACACGGTTCCATACGACAGCATCTACGACTACAAATGGACGAACAATACGTATGTCGGAGGTGCGTTGCACAAACACAGCGGTACGCACGTGCACTACAACGTGGAAGGCAAAGTGTGCGTGGTGGGATATAAGATCGGTGAGTTTGACGTGAACGGCCGTTTGGAGACGAAGTTCATGGCCGGTAAGTATCCGTTTATTATCGCTGCGCGCGCTTATGCGAAGAGCGAGAAACCGAGTTGGTACTTACAGCACTACCGCTCTAACCATATCCGGTGGGAGAACGATTTCAAGTTCACGTACCGTTTCCTGGGAGGAGCAACGGTCGCCTACCCCACCAAATGGGTCAAGTTGAGACTGGACTTCAGTTTCGAGAATCAGACCCGTCCTATTTATTTCTCTGCTTCGGACTGGTGTCCCCGCCAGTACGGAGGCAATGTACAGATCTTGACCGGGGACGCAGGAGTGGACTTGACCACGCCGTGGATTAATTTAGAGAACCGCGCAGTCATTCAGCACTCCACCAACGACAGCGTGTTACCTGTTCCGCTGGTTATTCTACAGCATCGGCTGTACTACCACGGAACCTGGTTCCGGGCGCTGGATGCCCAGATCGGTGTGGATTTACGGTACTTCACCAAGTACCACGCACCGGTGCTCTGTCCGTCCACGGGGCTTTATGCCACGCAGCAGACAGAAACGGTAGGAAACTACCCATGGATGAACGTATATGCCAATTTCTATGTACGTTCGATCCGCTTGCGCTTCTTTGCGCATTACCAACATGTCAGTTATTGGTTCTTTAAGAACAACACAGGATATTTGACCATGCCCGGCTACCCGACCAACCGAGATGTGTTCCGCGCAGGCCTGGCTTGGCACTTTTATAACTAGGAGTTAGGATTTATATGATAGTAACACAGAACTTAAACAAGATCATCGTCTATGCCCAAGAGGAGGCAGAGCGTCTGCTCAACAAGACCGTTGAGCCGGAGCACTTGCTGTTGGGTATTCTGCGGTTAGGGGAAGGCACGGCTTATGATTTGCTGTGTCAGACCTCGTTCAAGCCGGAGGAGGCGAAGGCATATCTGGACGAGAGTTTACGTCAAAACCACGCTATGATCGAACCGGTGCAACGCAGTGCGCATGCAGATCGTATCTTACGCATTGCGGAGAGCATCAGCCGCGAGTACAGAGCGGAAGCTGTCGGTTCGGCTCATCTGCTGTTGGCCATCATGCGCGAGGAGTTGAACATAGCTGCCGCGTATCTGGAGAACACGTGGAATATCAATTACCAGCAGTTGGTAGGCATCTACGGTCAGCCACAGTTCCGCACGAATGCGCCGAGTAACAGCGCACAGCAGATGGGGGATGTGGAAGACGGTGACTGGCAGCCGCAGAAACCGCTGCAGAACAACAAGAAAGCAGCCGGTACGACGACCGCGTTGGACAAGTACGGTCGTGATCTGACCAAGTTGGCTGAGCTCAAACAGCTCGATCCGGTAGTGGGACGCGAGACTGAGATAGAACGCGTGGTGCAGATATTAAGTCGACGTAAGAAGAACAACCCCATTTTGATCGGCGAGCCCGGTGTGGGCAAGTCGGCTATTGTGGAAGGGCTGGCGCTGCGTATTCAGGACGACACGACGGGTGCGTTGCACGGTAAACGTATTGTGACACTCGATTTGGCGTCAATGGTAGCCGGTACTACGTACCGCGGTCAGTTTGAGGAGCGCATGAAGAACGTGCTCTCTGAGTTGAAGAACCATCCCGAGGTGATCTTGTTCATTGACGAGATCCACACGATCATCGGAGCCGGCAACGCATCGGGTTCGCTCGATGCAGCTAATATCCTCAAGCCGGCGCTGGCCCGCGGTGAAGTGCAGTGTATTGGGGCTACCACTACAGCTGAGTACGCCAAGTCAATTGAGAAAGACGGGGCACTCGAACGCCGTTTCCAGAAAGTGCAAGTACGTCCGACGACGACCGAAGAGACCTTGAATATCCTTGCCCGCCTCAGCCTTCACTACGCACAGTACCACCATGTGGTGTACACAGAAGAGGTGCTCAAGGCTTGTGTGAGCATGAGTGAGCGATACCTGACCGACCGCGCATTCCCGGACAAAGCGATTGACGTCATGGACGAGGCCGGTGCCCGCAGTCACGCACGCCAACAAGCGAAGGGTGAATTGGAAGGAGAGGCCTACACGATCACCACGGATGATGTAGCCGGCGTCGTGAGTATGATGAGCGGTGTGCCCGTACAACGTGTGGCGACCGCCGAGACCGAACGTCTGCGAACGATGGCGGAAGTGCTCAAGCGCAAGATCATCGGGCAGGACAAAGCGGTAGAGACAGTCGTGCGTGCGATCCAACGCAGCCGGTTGGGATTGAGAGACCCCAAACGACCAATCGGTTCGTTCTTCTTCCTCGGCCAGACCGGTGTGGGTAAGACGTATCTGGCACAGTGTCTGGCAGAAGAGTTGTTCGGTAGCAAGGATGCGATGATCCGGTTCGATATGTCAGAGTATATGGAGAAGCACGCGGTGAGCCTGCTCGTAGGCGCGCCTCCGGGATATGTAGCGCATGAAGACGGCGGCAAGTTGACCGAAGCTGTGCGACGCAAGCCCTACTCCATTGTGCTGTTTGACGAGATCGAGAAAGCGCATCCCGATATCTTCAACGTGCTGCTGCAGGTGTTGGACGAAGGCCGTCTGACCGACCGGCAGGGTAAGGTGGTTGATTTCAAGAACACGATCATCGTACTCACGAGCAATGTCGGCACACGCCAGTTGCAGGAGTTCGGAGGCGGTGTCGGTTTCGGTTCCGGTGAGATGAGCCAGAAAGAGGTGAATAAGACGCTGCTCAAAGCGCTGCAGAAACAGTTCCCGCCGGAGTTCGTCAACCGAATTGACAATGTAGTGACGTTCGAACCGCTGAGCCGTGAGACCATTAACCAGATCGTGCGCATTGAGATCAGTATGCTGCAACAACGTATGCGGACACAGGGACACCAACTGAGTGTCACCTCTGAAGTGGTGGGACAGTTGGTGGAGAAGAGTTATGACACCAAGAACGGTGCCCGTCCTGTCAAACGGGCGGTGCAGACGTATCTGGAAGATCCGCTGACGGACATTTTGCTCCGCCGACCCAACCAAAAACGAATCACAATAAAAAACATAAAACAACAAACAGTATGACAGTAGAAATTACAGACGCTAACATCAAGGATGTGATTGCGTCAGGCAAACCGGTAGTCGTTGATTTCTGGGCAGCTTGGTGCGGCCCGTGTAAGATGATGCTTCCGATTCTGGAGGAGCTCTCCAACGAGTATGACGGCAAAGTGGTGGTAGGTAAACTGAATGTAGATGATAACCCGGACACTTGCGAAGAGTACGGTATCATGAACATCCCGACGATGTTGTTCTTCAACAACGGCGAGTTGGTAAACCGTCACGTAGGAGCATGCCGTAAGCAGGATTTGGCACAGCTTTTTGATGTTCTTTTATAAAAAAGAGCACTAAAAACGCAAAAAAGTACGATTTTATTTGCGTATATCAAAAAAAAGCAGTACCTTTGCGCCCTATTTTGCCTTAGTAGGCACAGTTTTTGTGTGCCTACGCTCCGGGTCCGGTAGCTCAGCTGGATAGAGCAACAGCCTTCTAAGCTGTGGGTCTCGGGTTCGAATCCCGACCGGATCACTGAATATAGTTGAGAGTTGAAAGTTGAAAGTTGAAAGAAGTCTTCTAGTGGAAAGTTGAAAGTTATATAGGTATTAGTCTGCATAACTTGCTACTCATAAACTCACAAACTTCTCTAAACTCTAAACTTTAAACTCTAAACTCTTAACAAAAGTTAAGACATGCGTCAATTAAAAATTACAAAATCAATCACCAACCGTGAGTCTGCTTCTCTCGACAAGTATCTTCAGGAGATAGGTCGTGAGGATTTGATTTCGGTGGAGGAAGAAGTGGAACTGGCCGGTCGTATCCGAAACGGAGACCGTGCTGCATTAGAGAAACTGACCAAAAGCAACCTACGTTTTGTAGTATCTGTAGCCAAGCAGTATCAGAATCAAGGATTGAGTTTGCCGGATTTGATTAATGAAGGTAACTTAGGTTTGATCAAGGCCGCAGAGAAATTCGATGAGACACGTGGTTTCAAGTTTATCTCGTACGCAGTATGGTGGATTCGTCAGTCTATTCTTCAGGCATTAGCAGAGCAGAGCCGTATTGTACGTCTGCCGCTGAACCAGGTTGGTTCGCTCAACAAGATCAACAAAGCTTATCAACGTTTCGAGCAGGAGCACGAACGCAAGCCGAGTGCGGAGGAGTTGGCGGAAGAGCTGGATATGCCGGTTGACAAGATTGCAGAGACGCTGAAGATGTCCGGTCGTCACGTGAGTGTCGATGCGCCGTTTGTAGAAGGAGAGGACAATAGTCTGATCGACGTGATGGTCAACGAAGATTCGCCGAATGCGGACCGTGGCCTTATCAACGAGTCGCTCTCTACCGAGATCAGCCGTGCGCTGGCCACACTCACCCCACGTGAGGCGGACATTTTGCGTAAGTTCTTTGGTATCGGCACACCGGAAAAGACGCTGGAAGAGATTGGCGATGAGCTGCATCTCACCCGCGAACGTGTGCGTCAGATCAAAGAGAAAGCAATCAAGAAACTGAACTCCGGTCAACGTAGTCACATACTACAGACTTACCTTGGATGATTGCAATAACTAATGGCTAAAGGCTAAAGGTTATTGGCTAAAGTTATGGCAACGCCTCCTTTTCGGGAGGCGTTTTTTATTGGCTGTTTGACATTTAATCAAAGAGTGTCGGCTGGTCATTGTCCATCTGTTTGAGGATGGCGCGCATGAGTGTTTCGCGAATCAGTCGGCTGCGGTTCGCCACATCGTACTTGCCGCAAAAACGCTCCAATGCCCGCAGTTCGCTTTCGTTAAGCAAGATGGAGATTCTATGTTCACGCGGCTGTTTTTTCGCCATACAGGATGAGGGTATTAGAAGAACAATGCAAATTTGATGCCCGGTGAGACAAAATTGCGACCTGCTTTATGCGTATAGGTATTACCATCGATGGTCACGGTCGTATTGAGCCTTGCCTGCTGAAACGAAGCAAAAACCATAACAGCTAAAGCGGATTTCGGATTGATCTGATATCTATAGCCGAAATCGATGCCGGTATATATACCCCCTATATAGTCCTTGCTGAGCGCGACACCATATCCGAGTGCGATACCGAAAACAGGAGCATGCGTGGCTTCCATGAACGGGACAGACAGTTTGGCCTCTATTGGCAAAAAGTTATAGGAGCAGCCATCCTGGAAATAACCATGATATCCCACTCCGGCTCCAATAAAGATATGTCTATCCTTGATATGATGTGTTCCGGCGAGCAGGTCTATGGCGGCATTTCCGAAAGGAGAAAACGGAATCATGATTGAGGGAGCGCATGATAGTTCGAGAAGAATAGAGGCTTTCTTGGATGTCGTTATCTCCGGCTCCGCCTCTATGTCAACCTGTTCGGCTTCTTCAGCATTGTCCGAAAGGATCTCTGCTACGTCGGTACGCAGATATTGGAATCGCGCCCCCGCTTCATCGCGCACGATCACCACTTCGTCGTTCTGGAAGAGGATAGTGCCTTCTACGCGCGCGCCTGTGTGTAATACTATTGTTTCCGCGTGCGCGTATGCAAGCGAGAGGAAGCAAAGTACTATGATGAGGGCTAACTTTTTCATATCGGGTGCAAAATTACTAAAAAATTTGCACATACGCAAATTTTATTTGTTATTTATGATATTTCGAAGTCTATTTGTGCACGATTAATGTCCGCACGGACTACTTTTACGGTTACAGCGTCGCCTAAGGTATAACTTTTCTTGTTCTCACAAACGAGTCGGTAGTTCTTCTCATCGTACTGCCAGTACTCGCCCGGTTCACCGATTTTGGAGATATGCACCAATCCTTCACAGCGGGACTCGTCCAATTGGACAAACAATCCGAATTCCGTCACACCGCATATGTGTCCGGGGAGTATTTCGCCGATATGGTCATTCATCCACATGGTCTGGAACAGTTTGATCGAATCGCGTTCGGCCTGTGCCGCTTCCTGCTCACATGCCGAACAGTGCTCGCATTTCTCTTCCAACTCTTCGCGGGTAAGCGTTTCTTTCTTGCCGGTGAGGATATACTTCTCTACGAGTCGGTGGACCATCAAATCCGGGTATCGGCGGATAGGAGAGGTGAAATGAGTGTAGTGTGTGAACGCCAGGCCGTAGTGTCCGATGTTATAGGTCGAATAGACGGCTTTCGCTTGGGCGCGAATGGTGAGCATGTCGATTGCCTGCTGCGACACACGCTTGCCCATCTTGCGTTTAAACGCCTGTAATTCATCCAGTTTGTCTGCGTTCGGCAGGTCGTGCACACGGTAGACGAACGGCCTTCCCGAACCGACTGCTTTGGCGACAGTACGATTTGCAAGCAGCATAAACTCCTCGATCAGATGGTGCGCTTCGTTGGACTGCTCGAAGTATATCTCCGTCGGATGTCCGTGTTCGTCCAAGCGGAACCGCATCTCTTCCTGTTCGATGGTGAGTGCTCCGTTGGCAATGCGTTCAGCGCGGAGCTTCTGTGCTAAAGAATGGAGAATGGTTATTGCGTCCGACAATTCTTCATTCTTAATTTTTAATTTTGAATTTTTAATTATAATTTCCTGCGCCTCGTCGTAGTTGAGGCGGGCATTGGAGCGAATGACGGTGCGGCATATTTTATATTTGAGTACGCGCGCGTCTGCGTCCATCGTGAACACGACGGACATACAAAGTTTGTCCTCGTTGGGTCGCAGCGAGCACTTGTCGTTACACAGTTCTTCGGGCAGCATCGGCAGCACGCGATCTACCAGATACACAGACGTTCCACGTTTGTAGGCATCGTCATCAACCTTGGTATTCGGCCGCACATAGAAAGAGACATCGGCTATGTGGACACCAATCTGGAAAATTGGTGATTGGTCTTCGTCATTCACGACCGCAAACGAAAGGGCATCGTCAAAGTCCTTCGCGTCTGCCGGATCGATGGTAAACGTGAACACATCACGCATGTCGCGCCTGCGGAGAATCTCGCTCTGTTCGATAATAGACATTGTTATTTTCGTATTTGACTGCAAATTTACTACAAATTTTGCACATACGCAAATTTATGGGCATTTTTTTGCACATTTATTGATTTGCGACAATTAGTGTTCTAAACTGACAAATGAGATAAACAAATTCAATAATCAAAGGTAATTTTTACGAAAAATCTTGCACAATTAAAAAAAAAGTAGTAATTTTGCAGCGCTTTTTTGCGGTCAGTTCGCATCAAAGCACAGAAAACAAGAGATAAAGTATTAAAATATATATTACCTATGAAAGTAAAAGTAAGTAATGTGAATCAGCCGGCATGGAAAGAGTGCAACGTACACGCAACTCTTCCTGCAGAGCTGAGTAAACTGCAAGAGATTGCATACAACGTATGGTGGAGCTGGAATGCGGGAGCAAAAGACCTGTTCCGCTACATCGACAACGATGCATGGCATCGTGCAGAGTCTAACCCTGTGGTATTGCTGAATATCATCAGTTACGACCGCATGGTAGAGCTGACGAAAGACACTAAGTTCATGAAGCAGTTGGACAAAGTGTACAGCGAGTTCCGCGCATACATGGAGACTCCGAAAGACAAGAAGAAACCGACGATCGCTTATTTCTCGATGGAGTACGGTCTGACGCACGTGCTGAAGATTTACTCGGGTGGTCTGGGTATTCTTGCCGGCGACTATATCAAAGAGGCATCGGATTGCAACATCGATATGACCGCCATCGGTTTCCTCTATCGTTACGGCTATTTCACACAGACTCTCAGTCCGGAAGGACAACAGATTGCTAACTATGAGGCGCAGAACTTCAGCAACCTGCCTATCACGCAGGTGAAAGAGAAGGACGGCAGCAACATGGTGGTTGAGGTTCCGTATCCTGGTCGTACGGTAAAGGCTTATCTGTGGAAAGTAGCAGTTGGTCGTATGGACCTCTACCTGCTCGACACGGACAATGAGCTCAACAGCGAGTGGGATCGTCAGATCACGCACCAGCTTTACGGTGGCGATTGGGAGAACCGTATCAAACAGGAGATCTTGCTGGGTATCGGTGGTATGCTGGCACTCAAGAAGTTAGGCATCAAGAAAGATGTATATCACTGCAACGAGGGTCACGCAGCTCTGATGGGTCTGCAGCGCCTCGTGGATTTGGTTCAGGAAGAGGGTCTGACCTTCAACCAAGCCAAGGAAGTGGTACGCGCAAGCGGTTTGTACACCTGCCACACTCCGGTGCCTGCAGGACACGACTATTTCGAAGAGGGCTTGTTCTACAAGTATATGAGCGAGTACGCTCCGAAGTTGGGCATCGAGTGGCATGACCTGATCGGCATGGGCCGCGTCAATCCGGACGACAACACGGAGAAATTCTCGATGAGCGTTTTCGCGCTGAACACGTGCCAGGAGGCCAACGGCGTGAGCTGGCTGCACGGCGAGGTGTCGAAGAAGATGTTCAGCCCCGTATGGCCCGGTTATTTCCCGGAAGAGCTGCATGTGGACTATGTGACCAACGGCGTTCATATGCCGACCTGGGCTGCTCACGAGTGGAAAGATATCTACGCCAAATATCTGCCGAAAGAGTGGATGAGCGACCAATCGAACCTCGAGATGTGGAAGCCGTATAACGACATTCCCGACGAGGTAATATGGAACACCCGCATGAGCTTGAAGCGCAAGATGATGGACTATATCAAGGAGAAATTCCGTGAGGACTGGATGAAGACTCAGGGTGATCCGGCTCGTATCGTCCGCGCGCTGAACGAGATGAACCCGAACAACCTGATCATCGGTTTCGGTCGCCGTTTCGCTACGTACAAACGTGCTCACCTGCTCTTCACCGACCTGGAGCGTCTTGACAAACTGGTTAACAACCCGAACTATCCTGTTCAGTTCCTGTTCACCGGTAAGGCTCACCCGGCAGATGGCGGTGGTCAGGGTCTGATCAAACGTATCATTGAGATCAGCCGTATGCCGCAGTTCCTGGGTAAGATCATCTTCCTCGAGAACTACGATATGCGTTTGGCGAAGCGCCTCATCTCCGGTGTGGATATCTGGTTGAACACCCCGACCCGTCCGTTGGAGGCTTCCGGTACATCCGGAGAGAAAGCCCAGATGAACGGCGTACTCAACTTCTCCGTCAAAGACGGTTGGTGGTACGAGGGTTATGTAGAGGGCGCAGGCTGGGCTCTGACCGAGCACCGCACCTACGAGAACCAGGCACACCAGGATCAGCTCGACGCTGCGACCATCTATCAAATGCTCGAGAACGAGATCATCCCGTTGTACTATGCAAAGAACTCGAAAGGCTACAGCCCTGAGTGGATTCAATACATCAAGAACTCGGTAACGAAGATCACTCCGCGTTTCACCATGAAGCGTATGATGGACGACTATTTCGATAAGTTCTACTACAAACTGGCTAAACGTCACAACCTGCTGCTCGCTGACAACTACAAAGTTGCGAAGGAGATTGCAGCATGGAAAGAGAACATGGTCGCACATTGGGATGAGATCGAAGTACTCAACAAGACCATCTCGAAGGATCTGAGCAACCTCACCGTAGGTGACAAGGTTCAAATCGCTGTTGAGTTGGATACTCACGGTTTGAACGATAAGGGTCTCGGCGTTGAACTCGTTGCAGTTCGCACCTCCACTCACAACAACGACAAGCTCTACGAAGTAGAGCCGCTCAAGTTGGTTAAATCGGAAGGTAGCCACTTGTTCTTCGAGAACACGTATCAGGTGGACTATGCCGGTGGTATGAAATTCTGTCTGCGTATGTATCCGCAGAACGAGTTACTGCCCCACCGCATGGACTTCTGCTACGTTCGTTGGCTCTAATCAATACGGCCTGCAGCAATGCAGGCTGTATTTTTTTTGCACTTTTTTTGCAAAATATTTGCGTATATCAAAAAAAAGCAGTAATTTTGCAGCCCATTTCGCGTTATGCCTCTGGCGATTGCATTAGATGGGTTACGGGTTACCGGTTACCGGTTACGGGCCCCACTCGAATAGTAGTATATGCCTAACGCGCAGTATTGATCCATAAATAAAGAAAAGAGAATGGATTTGATTAAAGTAGCTGAGCAAGCATTTGCCGGCGAGAAGAAAGAGTTCCCTGCATTCAAGGCAGGTGACCAAATTACGGTAGGATACCGTATTAAAGAAGGTAACAAAGAGCGTGTTCAGGAGTTCCGCGGAGATGTCATCTGCATCCACGGTAGCGGTGACAAGAAGCGCTTCACAGTTCGTAAGATGAGCGGCAACGTTGGTGTAGAGCGTATCTTCCCGATGGACAGCCCCTTCATTGAGAGCATCACAGTGAACAAGTACGGTAAAGTACGTCGTGCTAAACTGTATTACCTCCGCGAGCGTACGGGTAAGAAAGCCCGCATTCAAGAGCGCCGCGTTAAGTAAAACTCAAACAAACAGGGGTTCCGAAAGGTTCCCCTTTTGTTTTATGTTTCAATTAGAGAGTCCATATCAACCGACAGGAGACCAGCCGGAAGCGATCAAGGCATTGGTGGAAGGTGTGAAAGCCGGCGCGGAAGCGCAGGTGTTGCTCGGTGTGACGGGTAGCGGAAAGACGTTTACGGTAGCGAATGTCATTCAGCAGCTCAACCGCCCTACCCTCATTATGAGCCACAACAAGACGCTGGCGGCGCAGTTGTACTCGGAGATGAAAGCGTTCTTCCCGCATAACGCAGTGGAGTATTTCGTGAGTTACTACGACTACTACCAGCCGGAAGCGTATATTCCTGCTACGGACACGTATATTGACAAGGACCTGAGTATCAACGAAGAGATTGACCGACTGCGGTTGAGTGCTGTAGCGGCCTTGCTGAGCGGGCGTAAGGATGTCATCATCGTGAGTTCAGTCAGTTGTATCTATGGTTTGGGGTCCCCGCAGGACTTCACGGCAAACGTGGTAGAGTTGAAGCGGGGCGAGGTCATCCCGATGGACACCTTATTAAAACAACTCGTGGGCGCGCAGTACGTGCGTAATGATATAGAACTCGCGCGCGGGCGTTTCCGCGTCAAAGGAGACACGATTGATATCGCTCTTGCCTACGCCGACTACCTGGTGCGCATTGAGTTCTTCGGCAACGAGATCGATGCTATCCTTACTGTCGATCCCATCAGCGGACAGGTATTGGAAGAGTTTGAGCACTATAACCTCAGCCCAGCTACTATCTTCCTGACGAGTGCAGAACGCATCGCCTCAGCCAAGGAGCAGATACAAGCCGACCTGGCCAAGCAGATTCGTTATTTTACCGAAATAGGCGAAGAGCTCTACGCCAAGCGGATTGAAGAGCGCGTGAAGTACGATCTGGAGATGCTGGACGAACTCGGGTACTGTACCGGTGTGGAGAACTACAGCCGCTATTTTGACGGTCGTGAACCCGGCACTCCGCCGTACTGTCTGCTCGACTATTTCCCGAAAGACATGCTTCTGGTTATCGATGAGAGTCACGTCACCGTACCGCAGATTCGCGGTATGTACGGAGGGGATAAGGCAAGAAAGGACAACCTGGTGACCTATGGTTTCCGTTTGCCCGCTGCACGCGATAACAGGCCGCTGAAGTTCGATGAGTTCGAACAGAAGACCGGTCAGACGATCTATGTCTCCGCCACGCCGGACGAGTATGAATTGAACCGGAGCGAAGGTATCGTCATCGATCAGTTGATTCGTCCGACCGGACTGCTCGACCCCGAGATCGAAGTGCGTCCGACCAAAGATCAGGTGGACGACCTGATGGACGAGATCAAGTTCCGCATCCACCGCAACGAGCGTTGTTTGGTCACCACCCTCACCAAGCGCATGGCGGAAGAGTTAGACGAGTACTTGCGTAAGTACCGCATCAAGTCCGCATATATCCATTCGGACATAGACACGATCGAGCGCGTTAAGATCATGGAGGACTTGCGGCGTGGCGAGTACGATGTGCTGGTGGGCGTCAACCTGCTGCGTGAGGGATTGGACTTGCCCGAAGTATCGTTGGTAGCTATCCTGGATGCCGATAAGACCGGTTTCTTGCGCGACCAGCGCAGTCTGACGCAGACCGTAGGACGAGCCGCGCGACACGTGCACGGCAAAGCGGTGCTATACGGAGACAAGATCACTCCGGCTATGCAGGCTACGATTGACGAGACCAATCGCCGTCGCCGTATTCAGATGCGCTACAACGAAGAGCACGGCATCACACCGACGCCCATCAAAAAGGAGATCACCACCTCTGCTCTCGCAGGGCTCTATAAAGATCCGGAAGAAGAGAAACGCAAACTCACCGACTCGATCAAGGCCGGTTGGAAGAACGCCGAGTGGCAACGTATGGATGCCGCGAAACTGGAGAAAGCGATTGATGCCAAGCGCAAAGCGATGCTGGCAGCCGCCAAGGCGACCGATTTTGAGACGGCAGCTTTCTTACGGGATGAGATGTTGGAGATGCAGAACAGACTGCAAGCCATTCAAGGCTAATACAGCGCTTGGTACACTTTCTCGAAGAACGTAGCGCAGGCTAACATGTGGCTTCCCTCCTGACCGAAGTTATATTCCACATTCGTCATCAGCTGTGAGGTAAACTCGTACGCCAATTGCGCGCTATTGAGGAACGGCACCATATCGTCCTCCGTACTATGGAACAGATACAGCGGTGCTTTCGGTTTCCAGCCTACAATGGAGTTCCGCTTCAGCGCTGCATAAAGCAACGAGGTTGGATACTGGTCTTTATCGAAGATCAGCGGCTTGAGCAGCACATCTATGTGCGGGTCTAAGCGTTCATTCACTTCAAACAGCGTCCATTTCTTCGACTCAATGAGGTCCTGACATTTCTCCATTAGCACCGGTTGGAAATAGTCCCCGCGCCTAAGCGGCAGGTTCTCTCCATACGCCATACCAATGATGAGCATCGGAAGCGAACAGGGAATATTCGTTTTGGGCTGACTGACATAGAAATCATACGTTCGCGCCAAGTTATACGGTCCAGCTCCGGCAAACACACGGCGAATGGGGAACCGCTCCGCGTACTCTTCCTCCAGTTTCTTCTGCATCGCGAGTGTCACAGCCGCACCTTGCGAATAGCCTACCAATACGATCTCTTTAGGAAACAGATAGCCCCGTGAAGCAATATACGGCATTGCCGCTTTAAGCAGGTCGATAGACGACGTGACGGCGCTGTCCAGTTGCAGATACGGGTGCGGCAGATTGGACGAGATACCATACCCTACGTAGTCAGGCATGATAACAATATAGTCCTTCGTTGCAAAAATACCCTCGATACTGTGCGCCTGACTCGGTGCCTCCTTGTTCGAACAAATGGTATAGTGATTCGCGACAATGATGTTCTTGATTTTTTTACGCGGCGGAAAGAATATTTTTCCCGACAGCACAACCCGCTCCCCATTCGGAGCGACCGATGTGTAACGGACCGGCACCTCCTCCGTGGAGGCGTAGAGCGTTTTGAGGAACAGGTCACTACCTTTATCCGCTTTGCGGTTCGACTGATAATTGGCCATACGGCTCACCAGTGTACCGTCCCGCAACGCGGCACGGAGCATGCTCCAGAACAGGTCTGCGTTCACGTTCTCCGACACAAACCGGTTGTTAATCTCCGATTTGACACGGTTGAAATTGTCCTTCGCTACATGCAATAGCGTCTCACCAAGCGTCCGACGGACTTTCCATCCCTCGGTATAGATACGACTGTACGCATCCAGATTGACGTATGTGAATGCTTTTTTCATCGTGAGCAAATCGGATATTACAAGGCTTGTGGAACAAGCGCAACTATCAAGTTGGCAAACATGACCGCATAAAAGCCCGCAGTCTCAAACCAGAATAGCGGATAAATACGCAACGTACGGGTCAAAGTACCCGTCAGCATCATTACCAAGATGAAGATGATCAGTATATAACTGATTTTCAATCCTACGGTTAGGAACCACAACACCGTGAAGAATCCTGCCATAATGGCCACCGTGTAGTGGAAATAAATACGGAAATCCGATTTCTTATACCGGCACGAGACGCCGACTAACGCCAAACAGATCGCTGCCAGCAAAGGCATAAACGCAAAGTTGGCACGCCAGTCCTGCAGACGATACGTGAAATAGACCTGCATAGGAAGAGCCGTTGTACTCATCGTGTACAACATAGCAGGAAACAGTCTCCCTGACCCGCGGTACTTGCGGTCAAAGTGATAATACGTATTCGACAAATTGTTCGGAATACAGAAATTTACCACTACCGCCACCTCATATGCCGTGAAGACAATGATATCTACGACTGAGATAATTGCTAAAGCTGTTGATAGTGTCATAATACCCACTTAGTCAAAAATCGTGCAAAGATACAACATTTATTTCATATAAGCAAGGAAAAAATGCAAAATTAGATAAAACGTCCGTTTTATTTGCATATATTAAAAAAAAGTAGTAACTTTGCACGCTAATTTGCATAAATATGCTTTTGAATATACTAAAATCCAAAATCCACCGCGTGGCAGTAACCGAGGCGAACCTCGAGTATATCGGCTCTATCACCATTGACGAAGCCCTCATGGAGGCTGCGGATATTTATGCCGGAGAACGGGTACAAGTGGTGGACAACACCAACGGTGCACGGCTGGAGACATACGTCATCCCCGGCAAGCGAAACAGCGGTTGTATCTGCATTAACGGAGCGGCGGCCCACTTGGTCAACGTAGGAGACACTGTCATCATCATGGCCTATGCGCTCATGACTCCGGAGGAAGCCAAGGGTTTCAAACCGGCGATCGTTTTTCCAGTAAACAACCAACTGGTCGACTAAGCTTTTGGTCACCCGTCAACTAAAACGAATATGGCATTTTTCGAACTGCACTCAGAGGCTCAAAGTGTCGGCCCGCGTGCCGGAGTGATTCACACGGATCATGGAGATATCCTCACGCCTATTTTTATGCCGGTCGGTACAGTCGGCACGGTGAAGGGTGTGCAACGATGCGAACTGGAGAACGACATCAAGGCGCAGATTATTCTTGGCAACACCTACCACCTCTATCTGCGTCCCGGCACGGACATTTTACACCGAGCAGGAGGCCTGCATCGTTTCGAAGGATGGACGCGGCCTATATTGACTGACTCCGGTGGTTTTCAGGTCTTTTCACTAACCGACATCCGCAAGATGACGGAGGAAGGTGTACGGTTTAGTAGTCATATCGACGGCCGCAAACTGCTTTTCACGCCCGAGAGCGTTATGGACATCGAGCGCGAGATAGGAGCCGACATCATGATGGCATTCGACGAGTGCTGTCCGGGCACGGCAGATAAGAAATACGCCAAGGACTCCATGGACCGCACCCACCGTTGGCTCAACCGTTGTATTGAGCGTTTTGACAGCACAGAGAATCTGTACGGTTATCAACAACATCTATTCCCAATTGCACAGGGGTGCACCTACACCGATTTGCGTCAGGACGCCTGCAAACATCTGCGAGACTTGGACCGTGACGGCTATGCGATTGGCGGACTCGCCGTAGGCGAACCCACCGAAGTGATGTACGACATGATCGAAGTGTGCAACGATATTCTTCCCACCGACAAACCGCGCTACCTCATGGGCGTCGGCACGCCGTGGAACATTCTCGAGGCAATTGAACGAGGCGTGGATATGTTCGACTGCGTCATGCCTACTCGTAACGGACGTAACGGTATGATTTTCACATGGCAAGGTGTAATGAACCTGCGCAACAAGAAATGGGAGGACGACTTTACGGAACTCGATCCGACCGGCTGCTCGTACGTCGACCATGCTTACACTCGTGCTTATGCACGCCACCTCGTCCACGCCCAAGAGATGCTTGGATTGGAGATCCTCTCTATCCATAATTTGGCGTTCTATCTGGATCTCGTCACACAAGCCAGACAGCACATACTCGCCGGAGACTTCAGCACCTGGAAAGCCTCCGTGATGCCGCAAATCACCGCAAGGCTATAATTAAGAATTAAAAATTAAGAATTAAGAATAAGCGTGAAGCGCTTGGACTATTACATCATCAAGAAATTCTTGGGCACGTTTTTCTTTTCCATCGTGCTCATTTTGTCTATCGCCATCGTGTTTGACCTCACGGAGAAAATGGACGATTTCTTTGAGAATCAAGTTCCTCTGCGCGAGATCATCTTCGATTATTACCTGCCTTTCATCCCGTACTACATGAACATGTTCAGTTCGCTGTTCATTTTCATCTCCGTTATTTTCTTTACTTCCAAATTGGCAGGCAATTCCGAGATCATCGCCATGCAGGCCTCAGGCATGAGTTACCACCGTCTGATGGTGCCGTACTTCATCTCCGCTACTATTCTGTTCAGTTTAGGTATGGTGCTTGGCGGATGGGTTATTCCCCGCACCTCCGAACGCATGCTGCACTTCACCGACCAGTATGTGGATCATTTCACATCCGACCATGCACGTAACATCCAAATGGAGGTAGAACCGGGCACGATCCTGTATATCGAATCGTTTCAACGCCGTTCGTCCATCGGCTACCGCTGCTCCATCGAGAAGTTCGACGGCAAGACGCTGATCGAGCGTATCACCGCTGACCGTATCTATTACGACTCGCTGGAATTGTGGCACTTAGACAACTACACACGCCGGCAGTTTGATGCCATGCGCGAGGTATTAGACCGGGGTAAACGGCTCGACTTCACAATGCCCATCGTCCCGGACGAGATGTTCATCTCCGCCCAGCAGGCACACCAAATGACCACGCCCGAACTAAGGCACTATATGGAGCGTCAACGCCAACGCGGCAGCGGCAACGTCAAAGCGTTTGAGGTGGAGTACCATAAACGCTGGGCGTCACCTCTCGGTGCGTTTATCATGACGCTGCTGGGCGTCACCATGTCCAGCCGCAAAGTGCGAGGAGGTATGGGTAAGAACTTGGGAATCGGCATTGTGCTCACAGCAGGATACATCCTATTTTCTACCGTATCCACCACATTCTCTGTCAACAACGTGATGTCACCATTTATGGCAGCATGGCTTCCGAACTTCATTTTCCTCGCCATCTCCATTCCGCTTTACATCCGCGCAAGCAAATAAAAAAGGGTACGCAATGCGCACCCCGACAAAATTGTACCTTAAATAGTTACTTTGCTCTCATCTGAGCTCTACACGACGAGTAACTGTTTCGCCGTTTACCTTGGCGTAGAGACGATACGTGCCCGGCTCCAATTCAAACTCAGCGAATTTTCCACGCTCTTTCTTCAGCAGTTTACCCTGCATGGTGTAGATTCGTGCTTCCTCCATCTGAGTGGATGCTACCACCAGTGTATTTTCGCGGAAGCGAACAGTGAAATTATCATTGCTTTTTGCGGCATCCGCGAAGGTAACTCCTGTTAACAATGTGACTACTGCCACCAAACTAACTAATACCTTTTTCATTTCTTTTCCTTTCTTTAAAAGATCGTTTTCAGATTTGTTCTACCTCTTGTCGGATAGACTTTTCTCAAATCCGATGCAAAAGTACTGCTTATTTTTGAGTCAACCAAATATTTTTGCGGAAAAGCGATAAATTTCTACAAAATGACGAGTTCGGTTTACAAAATATTATTTTATCACGTCATTTGTTTACAATTTGCTACTTGCAGTTTACAAACTCAAGTTGACAAATAAAAAAAAAGTGCGCGCGCGCTTGCACATATGGTTTTTTTTTTGTAATTTTGTGCCCGATTTTAATTGGCATATTGTGGCCATCAAAATATAGATTATGCAGAATATACGAAATATTGCAATTATTGCACACGTTGACCACGGCAAAACGACGCTCGTGGACAAAATGCTGTACACTGCCCATCTGTTCCGTGACAACGAGAACAAGGGTGAACTGATTTTGGACAACAACGACTTGGAGCGCGAGCGTGGTATCACCATTCTTGCCAAGAACGTTGCTATCGATTACAAGGGTACCAAAATCAACATCATTGACACTCCGGGGCACGCTGACTTCGGAGGAGAGGTAGAGCGCGTGCTCAACATGGCAGACGGCGTGTTGCTACTCGTCGATGCCTTCGAAGGAGCCATGCCGCAGACCCGTTTTGTGCTGCAGAAAGCACTGGAGTTGGGTCTCAAGCCGATTGTAGTGATCAATAAAGTGGACAAACTCAACTGCCGTCCGGACGAGGTTCAGGAAGAGGTGTTCGACCTGATGTGTAACCTCAACGCAACCGACGATCAGCTTGATTTTCAGACACTCTACGGTTCGGCTAAGCAAGGATGGATGTCCACCGACTGGCGCAAGCCGACAACCGATCTGACCGACCTGATGGATGCCATCATTGAGTACATCCCGGCACCGGAAGAGAACCCCGGTACGCCGCAGATGCTCGTCACCTCGCTGGACTACAACTCCTACGTCGGACGTATCGCCATCGGTCGCGTACACCGCGGTGAGTTCAAAGACGGGCAGGCTGTCACTCTTGCGAAGAAAGACGGCACGATGATCAAGACCAAGATCAAAGAGTTGCATACGTTCAGTGGTATGGGGCACGTGAAGACCGATGTAGTCAAGAACGGAGACATCTGTGCTATGATTGGTATTGACGGATTCGAAATCGGCGACACGATCTGTGATGCCGAGAATCCCGAACCGCTCAAGCCGATCGCTATTGACGAGCCGACGATGAGTATGACCTTCTGCATCAACGACAGTCCGTTCTTCGGACAGGACGGTAAGTTCGTTACTTCGCGTCACATCCAAGACCGACTCAACAAAGAGTTGGAGAAGAACCTGGCGCTGCGCGTTGAGAAAGGAGCCGAAGAGTCCAGTTGGCGCGTTTATGGCCGCGGTGTGCTGCACTTGTCCGTGCTCATTGAGACCATGCGTCGCGAAGGGTACGAACTGCAAGTGGGACAGCCGCAGGTCATCATCAAAGAGATCAACGGTGTCAAGTGTGAACCGGTGGAGAGCCTGACGGTCAACACACCGGAAGAGTGCAGCGGTAAGATTATTGAGTTCGTCTCCACCCACAAGGGCGAGATGACCAAGATGGAGATGGTCAACGACCGTGTACACCTCGAGTTCACCATTCCGTCCCGCGGTATTCTGGGTATGCGCACCTACGTCATGAACGTATCTGCCGGTGAGGCTATCATGGCGCACCGTTTCCTGGAGTACCAGCCGTGGAAAGGTGAAATCGTCAAGCGCAACAACGGCTCACTCATCGCCATGGAGGCAGGAACAGCCTACGCGTACGCACTTGACAAACTGCAAGATAGAGGAAAATTCTTCATTGACCCGCAAGAGGAAGTGTATGCCGGACAGGTAGTCGGTGAGAACGCCAAAGAGGGCGACATCGTCATCAACGTCACCAAATCCAAGAAACTGACCAACATGCGTTCCAAATCAGCAGATGACAAAGCCGTATTACCACCGCCCGTACGTATGTCGCTCGAGGAAGCACTCGAGTACATCAAAGAGGACGAGTACGTGGAAGTCACTCCGCACGCCATGCGTATTCGCAAGATCATTCTTGATGAACTGGAGCGCAAACGCGCCGGAAGGGCTTGATAAAGTTGAGAGTTGAAAGTTGAGAGTTGAGAGAAGTCTTCTCGTAGAAAGTTGAAAGTTTAAAGATAAAAATATTTATAAAATGAAAATTGAACAATCTGAATTGAAAGACCTGCAAGCAGTCGTATCTTTGACCATTGAACCGGCTGACTATCAGGAGGAAGTTGCAAAGCAACTCAAACAAGTGCGCCAGAAAGCACAGATGCCGGGTTTCCGTCCGGGTATGGTACCTGCCGGTTTGGTAAAGAAAATGTACGGCAAGGGCATCCTCGCTGATGTGCTTAACAAACTCGTAGGTGAGAACCTCCAGAAACATATCGAGGATAACAAGTTGAATATCCTCGGCGACCCGATGCCCAACGACGAGTTGACCAAGAACATCGACCTCGACCACGAGGACACGTTCACCTTCGCTTTCGACATCGCAGTAGCACCGGAGTTCGATGCCAAACTGAACGGCAAGAACAAACTGCCGGAGTACACCATCGAGGCTACCGAAGAGATGATCAACAAGCAGATCGAGGCGTACACCAACCGTTTTGGTGAGTACACCCCGGAAGACAAGGAGAAAGGTATTAAAGCAGAGGTTAAACCGTGCGCAGTAGATGCTGAGCTCTTCGCTAAAGTGTATGGACCGGACGCTCCGAAAGACGAGAAGGGTTTCCGCGCTAAAGTGAAAGAAGACATCGAGCGCAGCCTCGCCGAGGAGACCAAATACCGCTTCGGTGTGGATGTGAAAGCAGCTATCCTCAAGAAAATGGAGAAAGTAGCGTTCCCGGAGGACTTCCTCAAACGCTGGGTACTCGCCACCAACGAGAAAATGACCCAAGAGGAGCTCGACAAGGACTTCCCGAAGATGCTTGAGGAACTCAAATGGCACCTGGCAAAAGACCAGTTGATGAAAGAGTATAACATCAACGTAGAGAAAGAGGAAGTGGAAGAGTTCGCTAAACGCATTGCTAAGATGCAGTTCATGCAGTACGGTCTGATGAACGTAGAGGACGAGATGCTCGCCAACTACGCACAGGAGATGCTCAAGCAGGAGAACCAACTCCGCGGCATCGTAGAGCGCCTGGTCGAGGACAAGATTTACGAAGCCATCAAAGGCATCGCTAAAATCGAGCCCAAGACCATCTCGCAAGAAGATTTCGACAAACTGTTTCAATAAGAATGACACACATCCATTTTATAGCTATTGGCGGCGCAGCGATGCATAACTTGGCACTCGCTGTCGCCTCCAAGGCAGGATACAAAGTGACGGGCTCGGATGATGAAATATTCGAGCCTGCTTTGTCTCACCTGCGTGATGCCGGACTGCTGCCTGATGAGATCGGATGGCACCCGGAGCGTATCACCCCCGACATCGATGCCATCATCTTGGGCATGCACGCTCGCGAGGACAATCCCGAACTGGTCCGCGCACGTGAGTTGGGCATCAAGATATACTCCTTCCCCGAGTACCTCTATGAGCAGACCAAGGATAAGATCCGTATCGTTGTAGGCGGCTCGCACGGTAAGACGACCACGACCTCCATGATCCTCTATGTACTGAACCGCCTCGGCATTGAAGCCGACTACATGGTCGGTGCGCAAATAGAAGGATTCGAGCGCATGGTTCGCCTCTCCGACACCGCCAAATACGCAGTCTTCGAGGGAGACGAGTACCTCACTTCACCGCTCGACCTGCGGTCGAAGTTCCTCTGGTACCACCCGCACGTAGCTATTCTGACCGGTATCGCATGGGATCACATCAACGTCTTCCCTACCTTCCCGCAGTACGTGGACACTTTCCGTCAGTTCGTGGACAGTTTCGAACCCGACGGTTCGTTCATCTATTACAAAGGAGATGAGAACCTGCGCAACATCGCCGAGCACGCACGCAAGGATATCACCTGTATCCCGTATGACGCATACGATGGAAACGTGGAGATGCAGGTGTTCGGTCGTCATAACATGCAGAACCTGCAAGCCGCGATGCTCGCTTGTCACTGTATCGGTGTGGCACCGGACGATTTCTATCGTGAGATAAGCACGTTCACCGGTGCCTCCAATCGTTTGGAGAAGATTTGTGAAACGGATACATCCGTGGCCTACAAGGACTTTGCGCACTCCCCCTCCAAACTCAAAGCCACCGTCAACGCCGTGCGCGAACGCTATCCGGAAAAGAGGGTGGTGGCGTGCATGGAGTTGCATACGTTCTCGAGTCTGATGGCGGATTTCCTGCCGCAATACAAGGATTGTATGAAGGAAGCAGATGTGGCATACGTCTATTTTAACCCCAAGGTCATTGAGCACAAACAACTCACTCCGATCACAAAAGAAGAGGTGCGTGATGCCTTTGGCACGAAAAATGTAGAGGTATTTACAGAGTCCGAAGCACTGCAAGAACGTCTCAAGAGCCTCAATTACGATAACACGGCACTGCTCATGATGTCCAGCGGCACTTTCGACGGAATTAACGTAAAAGAATTTGCAAAAGAACTGTTACATGGATAAACAACAACGACGCGACTACCTCTATATGCGCATGGCGCGCACATGGGCTGAGAACAGTTACTGCGTACGCCGCAAGGTAGGTGCGCTGCTCGTCAAGGATCAGATGATCATCTCCGACGGTTACAACGGTACTCCGTCCGGTTTTGAGAACATATGTGAAGACGAGAACAACGTCTCCAAACCCTATGTATTGCATGCCGAAGCGAATGCGCTGACTAAGGTGGCACGATCCAACAACTCTTCCGACGGAGCCACACTCTACGTCACCGCCTCTCCTTGCCTTGAGTGCTCCAAACTCATTATCCAATCGGGCATCAAGCGCGTGGTTTATGGCGAAGAGTACCGTATCATGGACGGTGTGGAGCTGCTCAAACGAGCCGGCATACAAGTGGAGTTTCTCAATGACAAGAATAATGACTGAATAGTATGAAAAAGTACATCTTTCCGACATTAACCGTCTTAGGTGTTGCGCTGGGTATTATCCTTGGAATGGCACTCAGCCAACAGGCGAACGCACAACGCATCACGTATCAGAACGGACAATGGCATTTTGAGCAATCGAAAGTAGACCGGTTGTTGCAGTTGATGGAATCAGCTTATGTTGATGATCTGGACATAGACAGCATCACCGATGAGGCAATGACCGAACTGGTGCACAAACTGGATCCGCACAGCGCATATATACCCAAAGAGGACCTGGAGATGGTCAACTCCGAGTTAGCCGGTTCGTTCTCCGGCATCGGTGTGCAGTTTACCATTCAACAGGACACCGTGCGCATCGTAGCCGTCATCCCGGGCGGACCGAGTGAAGGTGTGGGTGTGCTGGCCGGTGATAAGATCGTCACCGTGGACGACTCGACGTTTGTCGGAAAGAAAATGAACAACGAGAAGGTGATGAAGACCCTCCGCGGTCCGAAAGACACACAGGTCAAACTCGGTATCCTGCGTGCCGGTGTCAAAGAGCCGCTCTCGTTCACCATTACGCGCGGTGACATCCCCGTCACTTCCGTGGATGCCAAGTTCATCATCGTGTCCAAAGGACAGAAAATAGGCTTTATTCGTGTCAACAAGTTCAGCGAAACCACATACCAGGAGTTCCTCTCCGCCTTGGCAGAACTGCAGTTCAAGGGTGCTACGCGCTACATCATCGACTTGCGCGAGAACTCCGGCGGTTACATGGAGCAAGCCATCCGCATGAGCAACGAGTTCCTCCAACGCGGCGAGATGATCGTCTATTCGCAGGGCAAAGCCTACCCGCGCTACGAAGCCAAAGCCGACGGCACCGGACGGTTCAAGGATGTTAAGTTAGTCGTGCTCATTGATAACTTCTCCGCTTCGGCCAGCGAGATCTTCGCCGGCGCTATGCAGGACAACGACCGCGCCACCATCATTGGCCGCCGTTCGTTCGGTAAAGGACTCGTGCAACAGCAGATGCCGTTTGAGGACGGCAGCGCTGTACGACTGACCGTGGCACGGTACTACACGCCTTCGGGACGCTGCATTCAGAAACCCTACACGCTCGGCGACCAGGAAGACTACGAGCGCGAGTTGATAGATCGCTATGAGCACGGAGAGTTCTACTCCGCTGATTCGATCCATTTTGCCGACACGACCACGTACCGCACCAAAGCCGGGCGCATCGTCCATGGTGGCGGTGGTATCATGCCGGACGTGTTCGTCGGACGTGACACAACCCTCAACACACCGTGGTATAACATCTGCGTCAACATGGCCTACACCTATCAGTTCGCGTACAAGTACACCGATGAGCACCGCAAAGAGTTGGCGCGATTCGAAGATTGGCAGGAGCTGGAGAAATACCTGCTCAAGCAGGACATCATTCCGCAATTCGTAGCGTTCGCCAAAGACAAAGGCGTGGAGCCGAACCAAGAGCAGATCGCCAAGTCTCGCCCGCTGATGACACGACTGCTCAATGCGTACATCGTTCGTAACATCTTAGGCGACGAAGGGTTCTTCCCCCTCTTTGAACGAGACGACGAGATCACAAAGAAAGCAGTAGAACTGCTTTCCAGGTGAGAGGTTATAGGTTATGGGTTATAGGAAAATTGGCAGCCGATTTGGCCGCCAATTTTTGTTTATAATGCTTTAAGCGCTGCCTGCACGAAGCGGTAGAACTTCTGCACGGTAGCGATGTTCACACGCTCGTCCGGGCTGTGCGGGTGCTCGATCGTCGGACCGAAGGAGATCATCTCCATGCCCTCGTACTTACTGCCGATGATACCGCACTCCAGGCCGGCATGAATGGTCACAATACGCGGCTCGGTACCAAACTCCTTCACGTACGTATCATGCATCGTCTTCAACAAACCGCTCTTGAAATTCGGTTTCCATCCCGGGTAAGCGCCGTCAAAACGCACCTCAGCACCGGCCAGTGCAAAAGCAGACTGGATCACGGAAGCCAATTCCTCTTTGCGGCTCTCGACGCTTGAACGGGTCAGACAGATGGCCTTAATCTGTACGCGGCCTTCTTCCTGCGGTGTGGTCTCAATGATCGCCAGGTTGTTACTGGTCTCCACGATGTCCGGCATCTCCGGGATCACACGATAGACTCCGTGCGGACAGAGTGTGATGGCATGAATCAGGAAATCCTGCACATCCTCCGGCATCTCCTTCTTCGGGCACTCAACCTCTTCTGCCGTGAAGTGCAGATCGGTCTCTACGCCGTCGTACTCACGCAGCCAAAGGTCCTCGTAACGGTCCACCAGATCCTGAAGATCCTGATAGCTCTCTTCGGGAATCGTGATCACAGCCGATGCCTCGCGTGGGATCGCATTACGCATGTTACCACCTTCCACACATGCCAGACGTGCCTCGTAATTAGCCACCGCGTCCTTCAGGAAACGGAACAGGAGCTTAATCGCATTCGCACGCTGCAGGTTAATATCACAGCCCGAGTGACCGCCTTTACAGCCTTTCACCGTCACTTTCAGCGCGATGTCGCCCTCTTCGGTCTCCACCGGTTCGTAGGTGAACGTGGACTCTACATCGACACCACCGGCACAGCCTACGTACAACTCGCCTTCGGTCTCCGAATCCAGGTTCAGCAGATACTTACCTTTCAGCCAGCCGCCTTTCAGGTCATTGGCTCCATACATACCGGTCTCTTCATCGATCGTGAAGAACGCCTCCAAAGGCGGATGAACCGCGTTCTTGTCTGCCAGGATTGCCAGTGCCGTCGCTACACCGATACCGTTGTCAGCACCCAGCGTCGTGCCGTCAGCCGTCACCCATTCGCCGTTGTCCTCTATATAGGCCTCTATCGGGTCTTTCTCAAAATCAAACACTTTATCGCTGTTCTTCTGCGGCACCATGTCCATGTGTCCCTGCAGAATAACGCCAGGATGGTTCTCATAGCCGGCGCTGGCAGGCTTACGAATCAGCACATTGCCGATCTCGTCTTGCAGCGTCTCCAAACCAAGGCTCTTGCCGTAACTAACCAGGAAGTCTGCGATCTCTTTACGTTTACCGCTCGGACGCGGAATTTGCGTAAGGCTGTAGAAACTGTTCCACAAACCTTTGGGTTCTAAGTTTTTCATATCTTGTTCAATTGTCAATTGTCCATTAGTCTATCGTCACCTCTCCGCAGAGGTCTTTGGTGAGCAGTTCGCGTACGCGGTCTGTGTCGTCGGGGTGTTCGCCGAGCAGGAGCATCATCTTGGTCAGCAACGCTTCGGTAGTAATGTCGTAGCCCGAGAGCACGCCGGCTTTCATCAGGTTGAGCGACACGGCATACAAACCCATCTCCACCGAACCGGTGTTACACTGTGTCTTGTTGACGATGAGGATACCTTTGTCCACAGCCGCTTTGAGTTCGCGATACAGCCATTTGTCGGTCGGTGCATTTCCGGCGCCAAAGGTCTCGAGCACCACACCTTTTAAACCGCGCGTGTGTAATAGCGCGCGCACGACGGGCTGCTGAATACCGGGGAACAGTTTGAGCACCGCCACGTTGCAGTCGAAGGACGTGTGGAGCAGGAGCGGAGCGTTCAGGTCACTGTAGTGTACCAGATGCGGCTGGTAGGTGATGTGCACACCCGCCTTCGCGAGCGCGGGGTAGTTATAGGAATTGAACGCGGAGAAATGCTCAGCGTTGCGCTTCGTCGTACGATTGGCACGGAACAGACGGTCCTCAAAATAGATGGTCACTTCGGGTACGATAGCGTTGCCGTCCTCGTCTTTGGCAGTCGCGATCTCGATGGCTGTCAGCAGGTTTTCCTTGGCATCACTGCGTAACACACCTACCGGTAACTGACTACCGGTGAACACGACCGGCTTCGACAGATTCTCCAGCATGAACGACAGCGCCGAGGCCGAATAGGACATGGTGTCCGTACCGTGCAGGATCACAAAACCGTCGTACTCCTCATAGCGGTCATACACCATCTGCGCCATCAGCGCCCAACTCTTCGGATCCACATCCGACGAGTCCAGCAGCGGGTCGAACGCCTGGATATCCACTTGTATATCACCACCCACCAATTCCGGCATATAGGACTTGAACGTCTCTATGTCTGCCGGAACCAAGGCACGCGATTTTTTGTCGCGTACCATTGTAATGGTACCACCTGTCGAAATCAAAAGTACTTTGCTCATATTGATCCTCTTTCTGACACCTTTGCAGCTGCAAAGGTACTGCTTTTTTTTGACATATGCAAGAAAACGGGTATTTTTCCGTAATTTTTTAGATTTATTTGCACATGTCAAAAAAAAGTATTAAATTTGCAGCCGTATTCATTACAACGGTTGGTAAAGCATGAAAAGAAAACGCTCTTTTTCGGGAATTTGGGTTGTTCTGGTCGCCGCTTTGGCGCTGGAAGCCATCTCCTGTCTTATGTATTTCAGCAGCCGCGCCGCTATTCGTCACGAAGCGGAGCAGCGTGCCAAAACAGAGTTGCGTAAAGCGGATCTGGAGATAGAAGTGCATGCGATCGAGATGGAGACAGCGGCCAAGACCTTAGCTGCCATGGTGGAGAGAAATCTGGAGTATCCGGATGCGGTTTATGCCTCTACGCGGCTGGCTATCAGTGTGCTGCGACAGAACACGAGCATGGCCGTCGCTTTCGTGCCCGATTATTATCCCGAAAAAGGCTATTTCTACGAAGTGTGCAGCAGCCGTATCTCGGAGGATAGTATCTTTACGCGTCAGATAGGCAGTGCCGAGCACGACTACACCCGGATGGAGTGGTATCAGAACGGGTTTGTGCATGACAGCTGCTGGTGGTGCGAGCCGTATCTGGACAATGCGGGAGCACGGACGTATGTAGTGAGCTGTTCCTGTCCCGTCTATGACCGCGACAGTAACGTGGTGGCCGTGGTGTGCATTGACATGTCACTGGACTATCTGCAAGGACTGTCGGAGTTTCTGCAGGTCTATGCCAACAGTTATTACTCCATTCAGTCCAGCACGGGACAGAACATCGTCTCGGCTCCCGACACTGCAGCCGGTCGTAAATACAACATCTATGAGCGGGAGATAGCCGCTACAGGATGGCATATTGAGATCATTATTCCCGAAGAGGAACTGTTCCGCGACCTCAACCATATAGGACGCATCGTCGGTGTGCTGATGTTACTGGGTTTGGCACTGCTCATTCTCATCGTCTGGTATGCCGGCCGCAGCAACCGACAACTCATCCGCTCCACCGAGCAGAACGAGCGTATGGAGAGCGAACTCAATATCGCCCGTAATATCCAAATGGCGATGCTGCCTACCCGGTTCCCGCCTTTCCCGGATTTCCCGAACCTGAATGCCTACGGCATGGTGCTCCCTGCCAAAGAAGTGGGCGGTGACCTGTTTGATTTCTATATCCGCGAGAATAAACTGTTCTTCTGTATCGGCGACGTGAGCGGAAAAGGCGTACCGGCAGCCCTCGTCATGGCAGTGACCCATTCCCTGTTCCGCAGTTGCACGTCGTATATGGACAGCCCCGCGCAGATTGTGACGCTGATGAACGACTCACAGGCAGGAGAGGCAAACAACCAGAACATGTTCGTCACCCTCTTCCTCGGTATCTTGGATCTGCGCACCGGTGAACTATGTTACTGCAATGCCGGACATGATGCGCCCATCCTACTCGCTGCCTCCTGCCGTCCGCTTCCGGCAAAGCCGAACCTACCGTTAGGCGTATTGGCCGGTTTTACCTACGAAGAGCAACAAGCGCAACTGGCAGTCGGCGACACCCTGTTCCTCTACACCGACGGCCTGACCGAAGCGGAGAACAGCGCGCACGAGTTATACGGAGAAAAGCGAATGAACGAGTGCCTGGAGAAGAACGCGCAGTTGATGCCGGGCGAATTGGTAGCTGCTATGCAAAAATCTGTCGCCGCCTTCGTCGGCGAAGCGCAGCAGAGTGACGACTTGACCATGTTCGCCATTCGGATGCTGAACGCATCCCCGGCTGCCGGGCATACGTCAACGGACTCCAGCACCCATTTCACACTCATCATGCGCAACGATATCAAGCAGATACCGACCTTGGCGGAATGGATCGACACCCTTGGGCTGCCGCAGGACCTGAACATGCCGATTAATCTGGCACTCGAAGAAGCCGTCAGCAACGTCATGTTGTATGCTTACCCGGGTCAAAGCGGACAAGTGCTTGTAGAAGCAGACAAATCCGCCGAGCAGATCGTGTTCACCATCACCGACAGCGGCGTGCCCTTCGATCCTACCCAACAGGAAGAACCGGACATCACGCAGTCGGCAGAAGACCGTCCCATCGGTGGCCTGGGAATCTTCCTTGTGCGGCAGATCATGAACGAGGTACGCTATGAGCGGAAAGAAAACAAGAACATTTTGACACTTACAAAAAAAATATAATATGAACATCAACATTGAACAAGACGGCAACACGATCGTTGCCCGTCTGACCGGCAGACTGGACACTGCAGCCGCTGCAGAAATCACACCGGAGATTCAGAAATTGGCGGAGCAGGCCGACAAACATATCATTCTGGACTGCTCGGCGCTGGAGTATATCTCCTCTTCCGGTCTGCGTTTGTTCCTTACCCTGCGGAAAGCTTCGGCGGCCGATGGGGGCAAGCTGCAAGTGAGCAACATCAATGCCGACATCCGACAAGTATTCATGATGACCGGTTTTATCAGTCTCTTTGAGATCATCTGATATGGATCTGCACAGCGAAATGATCTTGGAGGAGTACCGTGAGGCACTGCCTGTGTTTGAAAAAATGCAGGCAGAGGTGACCCGCACACTCCGCGAAGCGTTGGAGCGCAACGGCATGGAAGTGACCGCTGTTGAGTCGCGCATCAAGACCGAAGAGAGCCTGAAGGGCAAGTTGGCGTTGAAGGGATCCAAATACGCCACGCTCAGCGATATCACCGACATCCTCGGTGCACGTATCATCACGTTCTACACGGATGATGTGGACCGCATTGCGGCTATGTCGGAGCAACTCTTTGAGATCGACTGGACCAACTCCGTGGACAAACGGCGTTTGCACCAGTTGGACAGCTTCGGCTACAACTCGCTGCACTACATCTGCCGGCTGCCCGGATACGAGTACCGGTTCGAACTGCAGTTACGCACGACCCTGCAGCACGCATGGGCAGCCATCAACCATGACACCGGCTATAAGTCCGGTGTGGAAATCCCGCGTGAGTATATGCGGCGAATGAACCGCTTGGCGGGTATGCTGGAGATGGTGGACGATGAATTCAGCCGTATCCGCATGGAGATAAGCGACTACCGCAGACGGGTACAGCAACTCGTACAGAACGGCAAACTGGACGACGTGCTGCTGGACGGAGACACGTTCAACAGTTACCTTCAAGCCAAACCGTTTGAGCGACTCAACAAACGCATCGCGGCCATCAACCAGGCAGAGATACAAGAAGTGCCCCTCATTCGCTACCTGCGCGTGCTCAAAGCGCTGGGGTGCAACACGCTGGGAGATGTACGGCAATTGCGTAACAAGTACGAAGAGGATGCGTATGCACTCGCACGGCATCAATTGGGCAACACCGATCTGGATATCATCTCCTCGGCCGTCGGACTGCAGAACATCTGTATCGTCTGCATCCTCAATCAAGGGGGCGGTAAGATTGGTTTATTACGCTTCTTCAACGCCCTCAACGGGCACAACCCCCAAAACGAAGCACTCGCAGAATTAACATATAACCAGGCAGTTGCAGCACTGCCATTTATGCAAAAATAAAATCTATGGAACCTATATTAATCGACCTCAACGACTACGTACGCACCGGAGAAGGAGCCAATGGTGCCAGTTTTAACCATAAGACAGACCCAAGTATCATGATGAAACTGTACTTGCGCAATTTCGAATCCGCACGTACAGAACTCGAGATGGCCAAGAAAGTGTATGAACTCGGCATCCCGAGTCCCGAACCCGGTGACTTGGTGACCGACGGCGAACGCTTGGGTATCCGTTTCCGCCGTATTGACGGGAAGAAATCCTACTCCCGCGCTTGCGGCGATGACCCGGAGCATACCGAAGAGTACGCCCGTGAGTTCGCACAGATGTGTCTCCAACTGCACAACACGCACGTCAGCACAACGCAGTTCGAGAACGTCAAAGATCGGCAGTACAACTGGATTAAGGAAAATCCCTTCTTCACCGACGAAGAGAAAGACAAACTTCGTGCGTTCATTGCCGCGGCACCGGATACCGACACCGCTATTCACGGGGACCTTCAGTTCTCCAACGGTATTTTCGTCGATCACGACGGCAAGCGGGACAAATACTTCATTGACTTGGGCGATTTCTGTTACGGCTATCCGATGTTCGACCTTGGCATGGTCTATCTGTGCTGCAAGCTCAATGACGAGTCCTGGACGCTGGAGCAGTACCACATGTCCAACGCTACCGCAGCGCGTTTCTGGGATGCTTTCGCCGAGGAGTATTTCCATTCGCCCGACTGCCCTATCGAAGGATGCGGACCGAACGCTGACCTGAAAGAGATAGAAAAGACCGTACGGATTTACGGAGGTCTGAAGACCCTGCTCATTGAGAGCTGTACACACTGCCCGATGCCCGAGTTCAGAGCTGTTCTGAATGAGACCATTCTGAAAAACTGAATACTGATGGCTAATAAATATTTAGACACCGACCTGTTGGACCGCGCGATCATCTTCGCTGTCCAAGCGCATCATAACACCGAGCGGAGAGGCAAGGGCTTTCCGTACATCGTGCATCCCATGGAAGCGGTAGAGATCGTATCGACCATCACGCCCGATCAGGAACTGCTGGCAGCCGCCGCGCTGCACGACACCATCGAAGACACCGATGTGACCGTGGACGATATCCGCCGTGAATTCGGAGACCGCATAGCCGAACTGGTGCATGCAGAGAGTGACCAGTTCACGGAAGGAGTGAGCGAAGAGGACAGCTGGCATGACCGCAAGCAGGCCGCGATAGACCGCTTGCGCACAGCTTCGCACGATGCCAAGATCGTGGCTTTGGGCGATAAACTGAGTAACATGCGCGCGATCGCACGGGACTATGCCGTGCAAGGCGATGCACTATGGAACATCTTCCACGTCAAGGACAAAGCCTCGCACGAATGGCACTACCGCGGTTTGGCGGATTCGCTCAAAGAGTTGGATGGCACGTTTGCTTACAAAGAGTTCGTACAACTCATCGA
This sequence comes from uncultured Bacteroidales bacterium, assembly GCA_902785605.1. Taxonomy (GTDB): domain Bacteria; phylum Bacteroidota; class Bacteroidia; order Bacteroidales; family Paludibacteraceae; genus Colicola. The sequence goes on along the minus strand of CACZZL010000014.1, from coordinate 5,597 downwards.
TCATGTTTTTGCAAAGTGAAAGTTGTTTTTGACAAAATAGACAACGCGCGGGACTTAGGCGGCATTCAAGGCGCAGGCGGTCGACTCATTCGGCCGCACCGACTGCTGCGTACCGCGCATTTGCACGATGCCAGCGATGCGGATGTAAAACGGCTACGGGAGGAGTATAACCTATGCCGTATCTTCGATTTCCGTTCCCTGGGTGAGTTCAACGCGGTGCCGGACAGGGAGATAGAGGGTGTACAGCACCATCTGCTGCCGACCATCGATATGCGGGCGGAGCAGGATACCGGTAAACCCATTCCCGATGAGGCCTTCCTCGAACTGGATCGTCACATCGTCAACTACTCGTTCTATCCCGAGGTGCAGGTCATGGCGGCGAATATGTACCCGTCCCTCATCCGAAGTGAGTTCTCCCAACTGCAGTACGCGGCTTTTCTGCGTCTGATCATTGAGGCGCCCGAAGACGGAGGCATCTTGTGGCACTGTGCGCAAGGCAAAGACCGAACCGGCTGGGGAGCCGCGTTCCTCATGTTCGCCTTAGGCGTGGAGCCCGAGACCGTCATTGCCGATTTTGACCTGAGCAACGAAGCCTATCGGCCGATTGTCAACAAGCTGAATGCCGATGTGCTGGCACGCGGGGGAGGCGAGAAAGAGATGGCGGTCATCCAAGCGTTCATGGGTGTCTCCACGGCGAACTTCATCTCCACGCTTCAACTCATTGACCGCGAGTTCGGCGGCATGACCGCTTATCTGCATGATATATTGTGCCTTACGCACGATGATATACAACTGCTGCGCAAACGATTCCTACTCTGATCTCCATGACCAAGATTCTCATCATTGACGGCGACATCAGCCTTTCCACCGTGCTCTGCGACTACCTCACCAGCCGCGGCTACAAGGCGCAACGCGTCAGTGACGGCAAGGCGGGTTTGGATCTGCTGGCCGGGGAATATTGGGACGCGGTACTCATGGAACTGCAGGGTGTCGGCATCAACGGATACGAACTGATCAAAGACATCCGTCACCGTTTGCCTTTCATTCCACTCATCGTGCTCACCACACGCAACGACCGCGAAGACCAGATGCGCGCGTTCCAGTTGGGCTGCGATGATTTTCAGACCAAACCGTTCTCCATGGACATCCTCATCTGCCGCATCGAAGCCATTCTTCGGCGCGTACGCGAATATGAGGAACGCAAGAAACGGGTCTTCAATCTCAACGGGCACACGTTCGATGCCACGCATCAGACTTTCGATACACAACATATGTCCTCCCGACTGAGCGACCTGCTGCTTATGCTCTGCCGCAATGAAGGAGAAGTGGTGGACCGCCACCGCATCCTCTCTGCCCTGTGGAAACAGGACAACGCTTTCACCGCCCGTTCCTTGGGCGTGTATATCAACCACTTACGTACATACCTTACCCCTGCCGGCTACCAAATCATCGCCGTGCGCTACAAGGGGTATAAACTGGTACAGAATGAAAAATGAAAGATGAAAAATGAAAGGAATGTAATACTATGAAACTGATAGCCCCTTCTGTTCTGTCGGCCGATTTCGGACACTTGGCAGACGATTTAGAGATGATCAACCGCAGCGAAGCGGATTGGTTACACATTGATGTGATGGATGGAACATTCGTGCCCAACATCTCCTTCGGTTTTCCGCTCATGGAGCCAATGCGCCAATACTGCACCAAACCGTTGGACGTGCACCTGATGATCGTTCATCCGGAGAAGTACGTGGAGCGTTTCTGCGATGCCGGCGCATGGTCGGTCGGTTTTCACCTGGAGGCGGTAGAAGACCCTATGCCAATCCTGGACCTCATCAAAGCCAAAGGGGTGCGTACCTGCCTTACCATCAACCCCGACATTGATGTGCAGCGTCTGGTGCCGTATCTGGACCAAGTGGATATGGTGCTGCTCATGTCCGTCTTTGCCGGCTTCGGTGGGCAGAAGTTCATTCCCAAGACCATGGATAAGATCCGTTTCATCCGTCAGGAGATCGACCGCCGCGGCTTGAACACGCTCATTGAGATAGACGGCGGTGTCAACACCCGCAACGCAGCTGAACTGTTCGCTGCAGGAGCTGATGTGCTCGTGGCAGGAAGTGCCGTGTTCGGTGCCGACGATCCCGAAGAAGCGATCCGGAAGATGAAAGATGAAGGATGAAAGATGAAAAATGATGGCTGACTTCCGCTCCTATCCGATGATCGTATTGCTGCTGCCGATGGTGGCGGCAATACTGCTTTTTATGGACCCGCCGGACCGGTACGCGTATTCCAAACAGACGCCCAACACCATGCAGCAACGGCTCTATCAACGCCTGGCAGACGCGGGCCTGGAAGGAGACGAGTTAGCCACGGTCGGGGCGCTCACCTTGGGATACAAGCAGGACCTGAACAAAGAACTCAAACACCATTTTCAGGCATCCGGAGCCGCACATGTGTTGGCCGTCAGCGGACTGCACACGGGTATCATCTACGGATTGGTGCTGTGGCTCCTCACGCTGGGCGGACGGTTACGGCCGATGCACGAGAACCGCTTCGGACGATGGACCATCAGCCTTATCATCATGACCGTCATGTGGGCGTACGCGTGGCTGACCGGCATGACTCCTTCGGTCGTGCGGGCCGTCATCATGGTCTGTATGATCGAGATCAGCCGAATGGCCTACCGCAACCCCATCAGCCTCAATGCGATCGCTTCCGCTGCCGTGTTCATTCTCATCTTCCGCCCGACAGACCTGTGGAGCGTCAGTTTCCAACTCAGTTTTGCGGCTACCACAGCGATTGTGCTCTGTGCCAAAGGCTTCGAGGGTTGGTTTAGCCGAAAGTATTTGAGCGGCTGGGCCGGTCGAATCGTAGCATGGATCACGGGCACTGTCATTGTCTCACTCGCGGCCCAATTAGGCACGCTACCCATCACCATCTATTACTTCCACCAGGTTTCCGCATATTTCCTGCTCACCAACCTCATCGTCCTACCGCTCGCCACACTCTTGGTGCCGTTTGGCTTGGCTACGATTGCCTTGGGAGGAACTTGGGCGGGACAATGGATCGGCAAAGCGACCGAAGCACTCGCATGGCTCATGAACCATTCTGTCGGATGGATAGAGAGCCTGCCCGGCAGCACGTTCCCTGCCCACACCAACGGGTACCTGATCGCGCTCTATTATGTCCTGCTGATCGGATTCTACTTCGTCGCCCTGAGAAAACAGACGGATACACAATAACGGATTTTTTGCATTTTCATCCGTAAAAACTTGCGTATTTGCAATTTTTGTAGTAATTTTGCAGTCAAATTGAAAGCCATGACCCCAATTACCCTCACCGAACTGTGCGCCATCATCGGCGAAGTGCTGGACGACAGTCTGGCTCCTTCCTATTGGGTGAAAGCCGAGATTAGCAGCCTCAGCGAACGGGGCGGCCATCTGTATATGGAGTTAGTAGATGGTAAATCCGCCAAGGTGCGCGCCACCTGTTGGGCAGGTAACAAAGAGTTGCTGCTGGCTTATTTCGCCTCCGAGACCGGCCAGACGCTCCAGCCGGGAATGGCCATTCTGGTAGAAACAGAGATACAGTTCCACCCTGTCTATGGGTTGAGTCTCAACATCGTTAATATCGACCCGTCCTACACACTCGGTGACATCGCCCGACAACGGCAGCAGACGATCCTGCAACTACAGGCGGACGGACTGCTCGAAGCGCAACAACTGCTACAACTCCCTACCCTCATTCGCCGTATCGCCGTCATATCTTCCGCCAACGCGGCCGGGTACGAAGATTTCAAGCACCAATTGGACAACAGCCCTTATCGGTTTGATACACAGCTATTTGGCGCGACTATGCAAGGGGCCGGAGCCGAGAAATCCATTCTTGCCGCACTCGAAGAGATATCCACAGTAGGTGGATTCGACATCGTTGTCATCATCCGCGGCGGCGGTGCCACGACCGACCTCAGTTGTTTCGACAGTTACACCCTTTGTGCGGTGTGTGCGCAGTTCGAACTGCCTATCGTCAGCGGCATCGGACACACACGGGACATCTCCGTTTTGGACCTGGTAGCGCATCTGTCGCTCAAGACCCCGACTGCCGTAGCCGAATGGCTCATTCACCGCATGGACGAGCAGAAATCGCGGATAGCCGACCTCCGAGTACGGTTACAACGCACCAAAGAGCGGCAGATTCTCATTCGCCGCCACCGCATCGAACTGCTGCGTCAACGCCTGACGGCCTGCAATCCCGAGCGCATCTACCGCATGGGTTACAGCCTGCTCACCAAGGACGGTCATGTCATCCGCTCGGTCAACGAGCTCCAACCCGGTGATCAAATCACGACCCATCTCGCCGACGGCATTGTGCACAGCACAATAATTAATTCTTAATTTTTAATTTCAATTTCAATTCGTCGTGTTAGCCAAAGAACAACGGATAGGGCTATCGATTATCTTCGGCTTTGCGGTCGTGGTGTGGATTGTGATGGCCGTGTGGCCGGAGACACCGAAAGGCGAGCCTGCTCCCAAAAAGAAATACCGCACCTGGGAAGAACGCAAGGACTCCATGCGCCTTGCCGATTCGTTGCGCTACGCCGAATGGGCAGCCGAACGGGAACAACGCTATGACTCCTTCCGCATAGCGGATTCGTTACGTCGCGTGGAACTGAGAGCACAATTGAAGCGACTCCGGGACTCGGCACGTGTAGCCGATTCGTTATGGCGGGATTCGATGGGTATCCGCTATGTCAAACACGAGAAGAAAGATACGATCCTGGACCTCAACCACTGCGACACGACCGAACTGCAATTCATCCGCGGCATCGGACGCTACACGGCGATACAGATCGTCAACTACCGTGAACAACTCGGAGGCTATTACAGCCCCACTCAACTGACCGACGAACCTTTCGCCAAATGCCATCTGGACAGCCTGTTGACGCACTTCACAGTCGACACGGCAGCCATTCGCACGATGGACATAAACTCCTGTTCTATAGACGCTTTGCAGCGTCACCCGTACTTACGTTACAACCAGGCGAAAGCCATCTACACGCTTCGCCGCCAACGCATTCGCCTTCATTCCATGGACGAACTGCGCACCCTTCCCGAACTGTCCGACGAAGACCTCACCCGCCTCTCTCCGTACCTGCGTTTTGAGTAAAAACGCGTTCTTTGAATAAAACAGAAAAAGCGCCACGAGGACGCTTTTTCCTTTGCTTGGCGAAGCCGCTTACCCTTGCGGGTGCTCTGCGTCGTACGCTGCGGCGCAGACGGACCAGAGGTAGGACTTCATGGTCTTTTTGCCGTTCGCAGAGTCTTTCTGCGCGAGGAACGCTGCCTGGTCGGACGATGCGAACTCGAGGCTGTCCTTACGAGCAGCTACTGCAGCTGCGACAGACGCGAAGCGTACACGGAGACGCATCTCCTTGGTCGTCACCGGAGTCGAGCGGGTTACGGAACTCAGGCCGCGCATGTAGAGGCGGGAGCAATCCGGGCTGGTGGTTTCGGCTACACGGTGGGTTGCCAGGATCATCTTCTGGTCACCGGCGTGTTGCGACTTTTTGTTGATTTTGGTGAGGGCACCGCTGACGGTCT
>CACZZL010000013.1 GCA_902785605.1 uncultured Bacteroidales bacterium | reverse complement strand
GGCTGACGCGATCAAGACCGTCAGCGGTGCCCTCACCAAAATCAACAAAAAGTCGCAACACGCCGGTGACCAGAAGATGATTCTCGCTACCCACCGTGTAGCCGAAACCACCAACCCGGATTGCTCCCGCCTCTACATGCGCGGCTTGAGTTCCGTAACCCGCTCGACTCCGGTGACGACCAAGGAGATGCGTCTCCGCGTACGCTTCGCCGCTGTCGCAGCAGCAGTAGCTGCTCGTAAGGACAGCTTGGAGTACGCGTCGTCCGACCAGGCAGCGTTCCTCGCGCAGAAGGACTCTGCGAACGGCAAAAAGACCATGAAATCCTACCTCTGGTCCGTCTGCGGCGCTGCGTACGATGCGGAGCATCCGCAGGGTAACAGGTTACCGGTTACCGGTTACCGGTTACGGGAAAAATCGCTCTTCGGGGCGATTTTTCTTATTTCGGCGCTGCCTCAAACGATTTTTTCTCATTTTATTTGCACATATCAAAAAAAATCACTACCTTTGCACCCGCAAAGGTTTTTTGAATTATGAATACGAATTTTGGATTTGTTCGTGTGGCGGCAGCAGTGCCGACAATGCGTGTGGCAGATTGCCGTTACAACGCGGAGCAGATACGTGCTCAGATTGATGAGGCTTTGGCGGAAGGAGTAGAGGTAATCTGCTTCCCGGAGTTGAGTTTGACCGGTTACACTTGTGCAGACTTGTTCTTCACGCAAGCGCTGCAACAGAGTGCGATGCGCGAACTGGAAGCGCTGTGTGACTACACACGCGGCAAAGCGATCATCGTGCTGGTCGGCGCACCGCTGCAGGTGGACAACGACCTGTTCAACTGCGCGTTCGTCATGACAGACGGCGAAGTGATGGGTGTCGTGCCCAAGGTCAACCTGCCGAATACCGGTGAGTTCTACGAGAAACGTTGGTTCACATCAGGACGCGCTGCCCGCGAATACACACCCGGTGGCATTTCTCCGCGCATCCCGAAGATAGAGATATGGAGCGGCGAGGTGCCGTTCGGAACAGACCTGCTGTTCTGCACCCGTAATTATGCTTTCGGCATCGAGATATGCGAGGACCTGTGGTCGCCGCTCCCGCCGTCCACGCAACTGGCTATCCAGGGCGCGGAGATCATCTTCAACCTGTCAAGCTCCAACTGCATCATCGGCAAGCATATCTTCCGCCGTCAGATGATCAAACAGCAGAGCGTGCGTGTGCACTGCGGCTATGTCTATACCAGTTCAGGTGTAGGCGAGAGCACGACCGATGTGGTGTTCTCCGGCAGCACGTACATTGCCGAGAACGGCGATATACTAACCGCAGGAGAGCGTTTCCAACGCAACAACTCGATGATCATTCAGGAGATCGACATTGAGCGGCTGCGTACCGACCGGCAGCGGAACACCAATTTCACCAAAGACAAAACGGGTCATTACCGTCATATCAACGTGGCACCGATTGAGCGGGAAGAGGAGTTCACCGAACCCGTTCACCGCACGTTCTCGCCCATGCCGTTCCTGCCCAAGAAAGGCAAGGAAGATCAGTACTGCATGGACGTGTTCTCGATCCAGACCTCAGCGTTGGCACGCCGTTGGGAGCACACCCGCTCCGAGACGGTCGTGATCGGTATATCCGGCGGTTTGGATAGCACGCTGGCGCTGCTCGTCTGTGTGCAGACGGCTGATCTGTTGGGTTACGACCGCAGCCGCGTGGTCGGTGTGACCATGCCCGGTTTCGGCACTTCCGACCGTACGTACCAGAACGCGCTCCAACTCATGGAGCAGTTGGGTATCACCCACCGTGAGATCTCTATCTGCGAGGTGGCGACGCAACACCTGCACGATATCGGTCACGACATGGACATCCACGATGCGACCTATGAGAACGCGCAGGCCCGCGTGCGTACCCTCATACTGATGGACCTCGCCAACGAACTGAACGGAATCGTGGTCGGAACAGGCGACCTGAGCGAACTCGCACTCGGCTGGTGTACCTACAACGGCGACCAGATGTCCATGTACGGCATCAACGCCGGCATCCCCAAGACCCTCGTCAAGTACCTTGTGCGCTATGCGGCAGAGAACCTGTACGGCGAACCGCTGCGCTCGATCCTGATGGATGTGGTCGAGACACCTGTCTCACCCGAACTGCTGCCGACCGATGAGAACGGTGAGATCGCCCAGAAGACGGAAGACAAAGTGGGCCCGTACGAGTTGCACGATTTCTTCCTGTTCTATTTCATGCGCTTCGGTTTCACCCGCGAAAAAATCAAATACATGGCCCTGCAGGCGTTCGAAGACCGCTACGACGAAGCGACTATCGACAAGTGGCTGACGACCTTCATGCGTCGTTTCTGCACCCAGCAGTTCAAACGTACCGCCATGCCTGACGGACCGAAAGTAGTTAATGTTTCATTATCTCCCCGTGGAGACTGGAGAATGCCGTCAGATGCTTGTTGCATCTAAAATGAAAGATGAAGAATGAAAGATGAAAGATGAAAGATGAAAAATGAAAATTGAAAAGGACATCTCATTATTAGCCTATAACACTTTCGGCATTGATGCCAAAGCGAAAATTTTTGCGGAGTATTATTCGTTGGATGAACTACGCGAATTGTTACGGCAGTACCGCGGTGAGAAGATCCTGCATATAGGGCAGGGTTCGAACTTGCTGTTCACCCGTGATTTTGACGGTGTGATCCTGCACTCAGGCATGGCACGTGCCCGTTTCCTGGACGACGAGACCGTGGAGGCGCAGAACGGTCTGCGACTCGATGACATGATCGCCCAATTGACCGACATGGGCTACTGCGGACTCGAGAAACTGAGTCTGATCCCGGGCGAAGTGGGTGCGTCGGCCGTGCAGAACGTCGGTGCGTATGGTGTGGAAGCCAAAGATGTGATCGAGCGTGTCTATACGATCGATGTGGAGACGCTCGAAGAACGGGTGTTCACCAATTCTGAGTGCCGGTTCGGCTACCGTGACAGTGCGTTCAAGCACGAACTGAAGGGCAAATACATCGTCACCTCGGTGGTCTATAAAGTCAAACCCGGCGAGGCGACCAAGACCCGCGAAGAGATCATCACTACGCGCATGGCCAAACTGCCGACCGTAGGCGAAGTAGGTTCTGCCGGATCGTTCTTCATGAACCCCTTTGTGCCCGAACAGCAAGCCAATGCGCTGCTTGCTCAATACCCCGATATGCCGCATTTTGCCACTCCGCAGGGCGTTAAGATTCCTGCTGCCTGGCTCATTGAGCAATGCGGGTGGAAAGGCAAGACACTCGGCGGTGCGCAGGTGTGGCCCAAGCAACCGCTCGTCATCGTGAACGCCAACAATGCTTCTGCCCAAGACATCATCGATCTTGCCGCACAAGTGGCTGCAAGCGTCCAAGAGAAATTCGGCATCACCATCCACCCGGAGGTTAACTATATCTAAAAAGATATTCATTATTCATTATTAATTATTCATTGATAAATGGCAAGTTTTATCGTAGAAGGAGGACATAAACTGCATGGCGCCATCACTCCGCAAGGCGCGAAGAACGAGGCGCTGCAAGTGCTCTGTGCCGTGTTGCTCACCAAGGAGACGGTGGTCATCAGCAACCTGCCGGACATCCTCGACGTGAACAATCTCATCGACCTCATCGCTTCGATGGGCGTTAAGGTGGAGAAACTGACCAAGGGGACGTACGCTTTCACCGCGGCGGATCTGGACACGGCGTATCTGCGCAGTGCGGACTTCCTTAAGAAATGCAATAAACTGCGCGGCTCAGTCATGCTCATCGGCCCGCTCTTGGCGCGCTTGGGCGAGGTGACCTATGCCAAACCCGGTGGTGACAAGATCGGTCGCCGTCGTCTCGATACCCATTTCCAAGGCATGGTCAATCTCGGTGCGACCTTCCAATACGACTCCAAACTGCTTGCCTACCGCTTTAGCGGTAAGCACCTCCAAGGCACGTACATGCTGTTGGACGAGGCTTCCGTGACCGGAACGGCCAATATCATTATGGCTTCTGTCCTCGCCGAAGGAACAACCACGATCTACAACGCGGCCTGCGAACCGTATCTGCAGCAACTGTGCAAACTGCTCAATAACATGGGTGCCCGCATCAGCGGTGTAGGGTCTAACCTGCTCACGATCGAAGGAGTGAAGTCCCTGCACGGTGCACAGCATACCCTGCTGCCCGATATGATTGAGGTCGGTTCGTTCATCGGCATGGCAGCTATCACCGGTTCGGAACTGCGTATCAAGAATGTCGGCTACCGTGACCTGGGTATCATTCCGGATGCCTTCCGCCGCCTCGGTATACGCATCGATGTGGACGGAGATGACATTATCATTCCCGCCCAGGACCATTATCAGATCGAGTCCTTCTTGGACGGTTCAATCCTCACGATGGCGGATGCTCCTTGGCCCGGCCTCACACCGGATTTGCTGTCCGTGATCCTTGTGGTCGCTACCCAAGCACGCGGGTCGGTACTCATTCACCAGAAGATGTTCGAGTCTCGTCTGTTCTTCGTGGACAAACTGATTGATATGGGCGCGCAGATCATCCTCTGTGACCCGCACCGCGCTGTGGTCATCGGACACGACCACACCCGTCAACTCAAGCATAACAACATGACCAGCCCCGATATCCGTGCCGGTATCGCTATGCTCATCGCGGCCATGAGTGCCGAAGGAACGAGTAAGATTGACCACATCGACCAGATCGACCGTGGCTACGAAGACATCGAGAACCGCCTCAATGCCATCGGTGCCCACATCCGCCGCGAGGAATAATAAATAAGGAATAATATGTCAAAGCAAAAGAAAGATAATGAAATAACTCTTCGTTCGTCAGCAGCAGAGTATTTGACGTTTGTAAGTACTATCGGTGATCAACCTGATAGTGTGGAACTGCGCTATCAAGATGAGAATTTATGGCTAACACAACGTTTGATGGCGGAGTTGTATGGGGTAGATGTGCGTACATTGAATTACCATATTCAGCAGATTTACAGCGACAATGAGTTATCTGAGGAGGCAACTATCCGAAATTTTAGGATAGTTCAAACTGAAGGTACACGCCAAGTGGCGCGAGAGGTAAAGCACTATAGTTTGCAAATGATTATTGCGGTCGGGTTTAAGGTGAACAACGAGCGTGCTGTGCAGTTCCGTAAATGGGCAAACGCTATCGTGAAAGACTATACCATACAAGGCTGGGTAATGGATTCAGAGCGACTTAAGAAAGGCGGAACGATTCTCACGAAAGACTATTTTGAGAAGCAATTAGAGAAGATTCGTGAAATACGCCTCTCAGAGCGTCGTTTCTACCAAAAAGTGACGGATATCTATGCCACAAGCATTGACTATGACCCAACATCTACGGCAACAAAACGTTTCTTTGCGGCTGTGCAGAATAAGCTTCATTATGCTGTTCATCAACATACAGCGGCAGAACTTATATACGAACGTGCTGATGCAGAGAAAAAGCATATGGGCCTAACAACATGGGAAGGTGCTCCGGAAGGAAAAATCCACCGCTATGATGTGGTTATCGCTAAGAACTACCTGACGGCAGATGAACTTCAACAATTAGGACGAATAGTCAATGCATACCTTGATTTGGCAGAGGTACAAGCTCATCGTCATATTCCGATGACTATGGCCGATTGGGAACAACGGTTGAATGGTTTCCTTACATTGTGGGATTCGGAAATTCTGCAAGACGCAGGACGTATCTCCGCGGAATTAGCAAAAGCGAAAGCAGAAACAGAGTTTGAGAAGTACCGTATTGTTCAAGATCAATTATATCAATCTGATTTTGACCGTTTCTTACAATTAAAGGAAGTTGTCGAAGAAACAAAAGAAGATAAATGAATAGATACCTTATTATATTATTTGCCCTTATCCCGCTATTATAAAGAGAGAAGACTATCCAAATATCCAGTTATCAAATTTTAGTATATATGAAACGATTTACTTATTTAATCGGCTTGTTGCTGATTGTCGCAAGTGCAAACGCCCAATTATCGGGACAGTTTTCTGTATCTGCATCCAAACAGGTATATTTCTCCAAAGGGAACTTGCGATACCATTGTTCCTCCAAGGCATGGTCATTCGCCACGAATCAATACGATTACGTGGGGCAGAGTAATTCCAATATATCCTCGACCTATTCAGGATACATAGATCTTTTCGGATGGGGAACCAGTGGAAACAACAATCTTATGCCCTATGAGACAAGCCTTTCTGTCGTCTATGGAGGAGGTTATAATTCTATCGCCAATACGGCTTACGATTGGGGGAGCAAGGTTAGCGGTGACTATCGCACATTGACGCAGAGTGAGTGGGCATATTTGCTTAGCGAACGTCCCAATGCCTATTTGTTGCGTGGTCCAGCTAAGGTGAACGGTGTGAACGGATGGATTCTATTACCGGACAACTGGACTGCTCCGGCTTCCATCACCTTTACCTCATATGATCAGGGTGCGCGCGCATATAATGCGAATGTTTATACGGCAAGCGAGTTCTCTACTATGCAGACTAAAGGAGCAGTGTTCCTCCCTGCTGCAGGTTATAGGTATAGCTCCGGCTCTATTTCTGTTGTTTCCGGTACCTCATCTATGGGATATTACTGGTCTGCCGATAAAGCGAATATCAGTTTCATGGGTAATTACATGTATTGCAGCTCCGAGATGCAGACCTATATGGGGTTAGCGGTTCGGTTGGTAACAGAGACTCTCTCTTCAAGCAGCAGCGATGGAGGCGGTTCGAGTCAGCAGTACTACACCCTCACAACGGTGGTTGAACCCGATGGAGCAGGAAAGATATATGGCGGAGGCTCGTACAGAGCAAATGAATATGTAACGGTCAGAGCTACTGCAAATGAAGGGTGGGAGTTCGCTTATTTCACATCCACAGATTACTATGCGGATTATTATAGTACGCCGTGGTCTTTCCGTCTGAGTAAACCGAATGTCACCGTGACAGCCCATTTCCGACCAATACAATATTGCATTTATAGTAATTCATCCAATTCCGGCAAAGGCGCGACAGAGCCAGAACATGTATGTGCGGCAATAGGAACGAGAGTCAACTTTAAAGCTATTCCCAAGCCCGGATGCCGTTTCACGAGGTGGACAGACGGAGTGACTACCGCGACGCGCACCTATACCATTCAAAGTCCGGATGATAACAATACCTATCTCTGGGCGGAGTTTGAATCGGTGGCTAACTATACGGTAACTGCCACTTCTGCCCAGCCCACAATGGGTAGCGTGAGTGGAGCAGGGACGTATGCTGCAGGTACTAGAGTCGAATTATTGGCAACACCTAACCATTCCTATAAATTCCTCTATTGGAATAACAACCCCTCAAACAATCATTACTCTAAATATATATATCTTTACGGAGATAGTACGTACACTGCATATTTCGGACCGGCATCTATTGTTACATTGAATCTACAGGTGGATAATCCGGCGAATGGTACAGTAACCGGTGGAGGTAATTACTACGAACAGGAATCTGTCACGATAACAGCAAATGTTACACCGGGTAAGAGATTTGTACAATGGATGACATGTACGCAAGACGGAAATGGAGAAACGACCGAGAAGTTCCTTTCTAACCAGAATCCGTATACCTTTACAATCCTTCAAAATACCACCATTAAGGCCCTTTTTGAAGATAGTCCCGAATATACGGTAACCCTTCAGAATGACGCGTCAAAAGGAACAGCCCGTTATTATCCGCAAAAAGAAACGTATCTGTATGGAGACTCCATAACGCTGGAAGCGTTCCCCGGATCTTGTTATAAAGTGGTATATTGGAAAGTAGATGGTGAAAAGAATAAAAGTACCAACTATACTACGAATCCGGTGACCGTAGCTGTAACCTCCGATTTGATAGTTACACCGTTATATACTACTCGCAAAACGGACTTTTCGTTATACAACGATTATTCATCCTATGGACGCGTTACCATTACTGCCAATGGAGTAAGTCAAGGTAGTTCCTATACGGGCTGCCCGGATGAAATAGTTACCTTGACAGCTACGCCGAAAGAAGGCTACTACTTTGACCACTGGGGAGATGGTAATACGGACAACCCGCGTCAATATGCATTGCCTTATAGTAGTGATCCTCACGGCTGGGCAATTATGCATGTCTTCTTTAACAAGACGAGATCAGAAGGGTATTGCGGAAGTCCGGTGTCGGAAGACGTTCGTTATATCGTGGATCTGTATTATGGATTGGATTTGTATGGCGGAGGCGCTGTTAAACAATATAGCACCAAGACGCGCTCGCTTGTCATTAACACTTCCTATGATACGGAACAAGCAACCACCACAGGTGCCCCATGGGCAAACCTTTGTTCGTCGTATCTGGAGGAAGATGACTCCTTATCCTATATCTGCGTACACGATAGTATTACAGAACTGCCGCGCTATTCCTTCCTCAACTGCCGCAAACCGCGCAAACTGCTCATCAAGAGTATTAACTTCCGTAAGATTGGTGACTTTTGTTTTGAATCGTGTAAGAACTTGCACCACATTGAACTTGGAGACTCCTTGCAGGAAATAGGCACCAGTGCTTTTTATAACTGCGATTTGGAAGAAGTGGTTATTCCTGCCTCTGTCAAGAAAATCGGTTCGTCGGCCTTTGACGGCAACTCGCATCTGCGGCGTATCGTCTTTCTCGGTACAACGCCTCCGACAAATACAGCCTCATCCCCATTTAGTGGTGCGGGTACCGATACGATTTTTGTTCCTACCGGCTCACGACAGGCCTATATCAATGCGAAGTATAAGAGTTCGCCGATCAAATATGTGATTGAATGGCATCGCGTCAATACGGAGGTAGTAGGAAACGGCACCTGCAGTTATGCCGCCAAGCAGTTGATCTGTGCCGGCGATACTGTGACGCTGCATGTCACTCCGGAGGAAGGAAACATCATCCATTCCATCATCCTAACCGATGGAGATGGAAATACTATTCCGCTCACGCAGGATTATCGTTTTGAGATGCCGGAGAATGATGTAACGGTGCGTGTTGTATTCGTTAATTTGGAGGAGTATAAGCCTTTTAACCTTACCGCAAGCCAACTGAATCCGACTTCTGCGGTACTCATGTTTAATTGGGAGACGACGGAACCTGTACAACTGTTTGATTTTTACATCAGTCAGGGTGATGAAATAATATATAGCGGTGTTATCTCATCGTCCTCAATCAGCGTTTCCACTATGGAGACACCTGTTCCCGGTTCATACCAATATACATGGGGCGTGCGTTCAAGAGACGAACTGGGAGAACCTATCGGCGAATGGGCTTATTCTGAAGCAGCTTTAGAGATTCAGGGCACGCAAGGTATTGAGACGATAAAGATAAACGGAGAAGATGCGTCTGGCAAACCTGTGAAACTGCTTTGGAACAACCAGATTTATATCATCCGGGGTGATAAGATATACACCATTACCGGACAATTAGTAAAATGACGGATATATCTATGAAACGACTATTATTTATCTTATCAGCACTCTTGCCGCTAATAGCCCTTGCGCAACTGGTGGAACCGGTGAAATGGAGCGGGGTAGAAACAGGTGACAGTGTGCGTCTGAAAGCAGCTATCGAACCCGGCTGGCACATGACGATCATTGAGTTCGGCGAACGCGAGTTCGACGATGAGTTTGTGGACTCGTTTGTGATCACGCTCGCCAAAGCCGACCTTACCCCCATTCGTTTCAATGCCTGTGACGACAAGATGTGTACTGCGCCGGAGGTGTGGGAATATGCATCATTAAGCGCTGAAAGCGCGTCACCATTAAGCGAAGCGTCATCATTAAGTTCGGGGGACGAACGCTCATTATGGTTGATTTTCCTACTGGGCCTCTTAGGCGGTTTGCTGGCTATCTTCACGCCTTGCGTGTGGCCGATCATTCCGATGACGGTCTCGTTCTTCCTCAAACGCACGGACAAGGGAGCCAAGAACGCGGTCTTGTACGGCTTGAGTATCATTGTGCTCTATGTCAGTCTCGGTCTGCTGGTGACGCTGCTCTTCGGAGCTTCGGCACTTAATGACCTGAGCACTAATGCGGTTGTGAATATATTCTTCTTCCTGCTGTTGGTAGTCTTCGCACTCTCTTTCTTCGGACTGTTTGAGATCACACTGCCGGACAGCTGGTCCACCAAACTGGATAGCAAAGCGCGCTCGACAGGCGGATTCCTTAGTATTCTGCTCATGGCCTTTACATTGGTCATTGTCTCATTCTCCTGCACCGGTCCGATCATAGGCACGCTGCTCGTGGAAGCGGCAGGACACAGCCTGCTGGCACCGGCAATCGGTATGTTGGGATTTGCAATCTCACTCGCATTGCCTTTCTCGCTGTTTGCAATGTTCCCACAATGGCTCAAGCGTGCCCCCAAATCGGGCGATTGGATGACCTCGTTCAAGGTTGTGCTGGCGTTCCTCGAACTGGCATTGTCGCTTAAGTTCCTCTCGGTAGCCGACCTCGCTTACGGTTGGGGTATCCTGCCGCGTTGGCTGTTCATCGCGATCTGGATCCTATGTTTCGCAGGCATCGGTATCTATCTGTTATACCGTATTCACAAGCAGTCGATCGTTCGTATCATCATTCGAACACTGATCATCATCCCCTCTTTCGCGTTTGCCGCTTACCTCGTGCCCGGTCTCTGGGGCGCACCCGTCAAAGCGATCTCGGCCTTTGCACCGCCTATGCCGATTGAGGGCAGGGAAGTGTTCTATGACTACGAAGAGGGCCTCGCGTATGCCCGTCAGACAGGCAAACCGGTGATTGTCAACTTCACCGGATACGGTTGCGTCAACTGCCGTAAGATGGAAGCGTTCGTCCTCGACAATGACAGCGTCAAAGCCCGTCTGCAGAACTATGTGTTCATTCAACTCTTTGTGGATGCCAAGAAAGACGGTGTAGGTGACAAAAACTCCCGTATTCAACGGGAACAATACGGCTCCAACGCGCAGCCGTTCTACGTGCAACTGGATGCATACGGACACCAAGTGGCCGAACCCAAAGCGTTCACAACCAATCCCAAGGAATTTATTAACTGGCTAAAATACTAATAAAAGTTGAAAGTTGAATGTTGAAAGTTGAAAGAAAAAAGTCTTACGACACGAAACGTCCGAAAGAGAAAGAGATGATCTTCGGTATTCGGGCAGTGATGGAAGCAATCGATGCCGGCAAGGCGCTCGACAAAGTGCTGCTTCGCCGTGACATGTCCTCTGCCATCGGCAGAGAACTGATTCTCAAACTGGAAGGCACCAACACACCGGTGCAGAAAGTGCCTGTCGAGAAACTGAACCAGTTCACGGACAAGAACCACCAAGGCGTCATTGCGTTCCTCAGCCCGATTGAGTTCTATCCGCTGGAGAACCTCGTGCAGAGCCTCTACGACGAAGGTAAGACTCCGCTGCTGATGATGCTGGACGGTGTGACCGATGTGCGTAACTTCGGTGCAATCTCCCGTACATGCGTGTGCGCCGGCGTGGACGCGCTTATCATAGGTACGCGCGGGAGTGTGGCTATCAACGGCGATGCCGTCAAAGCATCTGCCGGCGCGCTGCACACGCTGCCGATCTGCAAAGTGGAGAACCTCCAAAACGCCCTGCGATACCTCCAAGAGAGCGGAATACGCATTGTCGCCGCTACCGAACATACGGAGCGTAACTACACCGACGTGGACATGACCGTCCCGACCTGTATTGTGATGGGTTCGGAGGAAAAGGGAATCTATGAGGAGAACCTCAAGCTGTGCACCGATCAGGTGCGTCTGCCGATGACCGGCATCATCGAATCGCTCAACGTCAGCGTAGCTGCCGGTGTGTTCATCTACGAAGCCGTTCGGCAGCGCAATAATCAGTAGATCTCTACGATCTCCCGTTTGACACGACGTGTTACCTGAGCAGGCGTTAAAGGTTTGACTCCTTCTGTCTGCAATCCGGTGACGCGTTGTGTTGCTTTTATGACAATCGGAATCTCCACACCTTTGCTGCCGATGATAAAGGAATTGGAGTACATGTTTTTCTCCAAGATGTACAATTTCCCGTCCCGGCGCTGATAAATGGTGTTGTAGTCAATTGTGCCGCGCAGTTTCCGGAGTCGGAACTTATTAATCTGCTCGTCACTCATGCTGAACAGATTGAGCAACTGCAACTGGTCCTGGTTCAGTTTGTACCCGAACGGAATGGTCACTTTGACCTCTGCGTGCTCGGAGAACCGTACCACCGCATAGGTGTGCGAATCCACAATATAATGCCGCTGAAACGTCAACTGAAAACAACCTAAGTACTTGCTGATCTTCTGCGTATGCGTCAGAACGGTCTCGCCTTCCGATTCGTTACTCACCGTCCAATGACGGATATCGTTCATTGTCTCTTCGAAGTCATACCGCATGTTACCCAACGCGAACAGGGTCTTGTGAATCACCACACCCGAGTCCACGGCATTGATCGCCCGGCGCATCGAATGACCCTGTTGGCCTGTGCTCTGTTTCTCAATGCGCTCGATCGTCTCTCCGGCCAGAATCGAATCCGCCTGAGCCCGTTTCTCCGCGGAGAAGAAACGCTTGCAATACCGGCCCTGGAACTGCACCGAGTCACGTCCTTGTTGTTGCGGGATCGTCACGATATTGGCGATCATCTGCTCCATGCCCCAGGTGCTGTTGTTACTGTTCATGCGCACGTCGCTGACGACTTGATACTGAGCCGGTTGATCGGGAAACTCTTCCTGCATCTTTACATACACGGCGTGCAGCAACTGCGCCATCTGCTTGCGTTTGTTACGCTGCTTGCTCGGCTTGGCGGCCACCACCATTTCCTGTAGCGCAATCGGCTGTTCTTTGAGCACCAACGGCTGACGTTGTATCGACATCGCTTCCAGTTCTGCCAACGAAAGGGACAACTTCTCGTATCCCACAAAACTGATCACTACCGGACACTGTTTGGGCAGGTCCGTGTTGAATGTGAACCGCCCGTCCAGATTGGTCGCCGTTCCTTGTTCAGGTTGCAGTTCCGGATAGACGGTCGCATACGAGATCGCCTGACCGTTCTGGTCCACGACGCGGCCGTTATAGGTCGCGCCAAAAACAGTTAGCGCGCAGAGTAGGGCGCTAACGGTGACTAATACCTTATGAAAATACGTGGATATCATCTCCTGTAACCCGGCAACACGGTCTCCATGAGCGTGTCGAAGTTGGAACGGAACGTGAACGCATCCCGCAAGGCATAGTAGTTCTCCGGATCCTCGCAGTAGTCGTATGCGTAGATGAGGAACTGCAGACGGTTGTCGTCAAACGAGAACTTAGCCGCCATGCGGGCCAGGTCTTCGGTACAGAAGTGACCGAGCGTCACGCATAACTTGCATATCTCCAGTCTCTTGTCATCAAACGACTGCTGCTCCAATACCTGCATGGTCATTGCCATTTGTTCCCGTGTGGCACACTCGATATGGTGACGGCCGCCGTGTCCGCGGTCACCGTGACGGTCATGATGATGCTGTGCCATGCCGCTCATTGTCACCAATGCCATCATTAATACCAATAATACTCGTTTCATAACTTTACTTGATTTTGGGTGCAAAGGTACACCTTTTTTTTGAATTGTGCAAGTTTTTGCAAATAAATTTGCATATGTCGCAAAAATGTAGTAACTTTGCACGAAATTTGGGGTGTGTATCAAAATGCAAACGATTTGTGCCATATCAACGCCTTACGGCTCCGGTGGAATCGCCGTTATTCGCGTCTCCGGCCCGGACGCTATCCGTATCGTGGATAGTCTGTTTGTCGGTCGTACAAGCTTGGCGGACACCGCGGCGAACACGGTTCGTCATGGACGTATTCAACGCGCTGACGAAACCTTGGATGATGTGCTCTGCTCGGTGTTCCGCGCCCCGCATTCGTTCACGGGAGAAGATACGATAGAGATTGCCTGTCACGGCAGTTTGTATATCCAGCAGACTTTGTTGCAGTGGTTGATTGATGCTGGTGCGCAGATGGCGCAACCCGGTGAGTTCACTCGCCGTGCGTTCTTGAACGGCAAAATGGACTTGACGCAGGCGGAGGCAGTTGCCGATTTGATTGCTGCGCAGTCCAAAGCGGAGAAAGATCTGGCATTGAGTCAATTACGAGGCTCTGTGTCCGATGAACTGAACCGTCTGAGGGAGCGGCTGCTGCATTTCACCTCCTTGATTGAACTGGAACTGGATTTTGCGGATCATGAGGAACTGGAATTCGCCGATCGCAGCGAACTGAAAGCATTGGCCCAAGAGATCGAGCAGAAATTAGCGGCATTGATGGCTTCGTTCCGAACCGGTAATGCCATTCGAAACGGCATCTCGGTCGCCATTGTCGGGGCACCTAACGTAGGTAAATCGACCCTGCTGAACGCGCTCCTGGGCGAGCAACGCGCGATCGTGAGCGATATACAAGGCACCACGCGGGACACGGTCGAAGATACACTCATTATTGACGGAATCCTCTTCCGCCTCATCGACACAGCCGGCTTGCGGGAGAGTGCCGATACGATCGAGAACCTCGGCATGGAGCGCAGCCGCAAAGCAGCAGAACAGGCACAGATCGTGGTCCACGTCGTGGACGATGTACAATGTACAAAGGACGATGTACAAAGGATGTTCGAAGGAGCAAAGGGGGCGATTATTCGCGTGCTCAATAAAGCGGATTTAGGATTGAAGAATGAAGATTGTAGATTGAAGATTTCCGCTAAAAATGGCGATATAGAACCGCTTCGTCAGGAGCTGGTACGTATCGCGAAGGAATCCATGAGTACATCTGCCGTGATGCTCAGCAATGCCCGTCATTATGAAGCAATATCCCGTGCGCACGAGGCGATTGTTCGTGTGCAAAACGGATTGCGTGACGGCTTGTCCGGTGAACTGCTGTCGCTCGATCTGCAGGATTGTCTCAACGCGTTGGGCGAAGTGACAGGACAGATCACGAATCAGGAAGTATTAGCAAACATATTCAGTAAATTCTGTATAGGGAAATGATTTTATCGATGACCGGTTATGGCAAAGCCGAAAGCCAATTACGAGGAAAGAAACTCATATGCGAAATCCGTTCGCTGAACTCCAAATCCATGGACCTGTCCATTCGTTTGGCACCGCAACTGCGTGCGCACGAACTGGACCTGCGTACGATTGTGAACCAACGTCTGGAGCGCGGCAAAGTGGACTTGGCGATGTGTTTTCAGGAGGAACAAGGTGCCACCGCACCTGCAACCGTCAATTGGACCGTTGCAAAAACCTACGCCGAGCAGTACAAAGAGCAGTTTGGTAATGTACCGGCGGAAGTAATGGCAGCTATCCTGCGCTTCCCGGATGTGCTCAAAGTGCAAGAAGATACTTCGGACCTCACGGAAGAGGAGTGGAATGCGGTACAAACATTGCTCAACGAAGCGATTGATGCGTTTATCGCTTTCCGTACCCAAGAAGGAGCCGCATTGCAGGCTATGTTTACGGAAAAACTGGATGGCATCGCCGATCTCTTGGCGCAAGTAGAACCCTTCGAAAAAGGCCGCGTAGCCAAGATCAAAGAGCGTCTTGAAACCAGCCTCGCACAGTTATCCGCAGAAACCCAAGCGCAGATTGACCGTAATCGCCTTGAGCAAGAGATGATCTACTATCTCGAAAAACTCGATATCACCGAAGAAAAAGTGCGCCTCACGAATCATATCAAGTACTTCCGCGAGACGATGGCCGGTGAAGGAAGCGGGGTAGGCAAAAAACTCGGATTCATCGCACAAGAAATGGGACGTGAGATCAATACCCTCGGTTCCAAATCCAACCAATCCGAGATGCAGATCATCGTTGTCAAAATGAAAGATATCCTTGAACAAATCAAAGAGCAGGTCCTGAATGTCCTGTAACCTGTAACCCGTAACCCGTAACCCATAACCTATATGATATACATTTTTTGTGCGCCTTCGGGCAGCGGTAAATCGACCATGGTCAAGCACCTGCTGACCAAACATCCGAATCTGTTTGAACTCTCCGTATCGTGCACTACGCGTCCTCCGCGCGGGCAGGAAGTGCACGGCAGGGAGTATTATTTCATTACGGTAGAGGAGTTCCAGAAACGAATAGAAAACAACGATTTCATCGAGTACGAACAGGTCTATGATGGCCTCTATTACGGTACGCTCAAAGAGGAAATTGACCGCATTGAGGCGGCAGGGCGGCAAGTGCTGTTCGATGTGGATGTGAAGGGCGGTCTCAAACTTAAATCCATCTTGGGCGATCAGGCTACCTCTATCTTCATCTGCCCGCCTTCGATTGAGGAACTGCGTCGTCGTCTGGTAGGACGCGGAGACACGAGTGCGGAGATGATTGAGAAACGCCTGGCTAAAGCTTCCATTGAAATGGAAGATATGAAGCATTTTGACCGTGTGGTCATCAACGATGACCTGAACCATGCGTTCGCGCAACTCGATGCAATCATCGATAATAATGGCTAAAGGCTAAAGGTTAGTGGCTAAAATCGGTATATACGGCGGCAGTTTCAATCCGGTGCATTACGGGCACATCGGGCTGGTCAAATGGGTGATCGAACACACCGATCTGGATGAATTATGGTTGCTGGTGAGCCCGAATAACCCGTTGAAACCGGCCTCTTCGTTAGCGCCGGAGCAGGAAAGGCTGGAAGCGGTGCGTCAGGCCGTGAAAGATATCCCGCATGTGGTCGCTTCGGATTTTGAGTTCTCGCTGCCTCGCCCGTCCTATACCGCCAACACCCTGCGTGCGTTGCAAAACCGATACCCGGAACACGAATTCACACTCGTCATAGGGGAAGACAATCTGGCGATCTTTGACCGCTGGCGCGAGTATGAGTATATCCTGTCCAACTTCCGAATTTTTGTCTATCCGCGGCATGGCGAACCTGCCGACCTGCCATCCCCTGTATTGCAGGCCAAAAACATTCACTTTTTGGCTTCAGCCCCTTATTTTGATATCTCTTCTACCCAAATACGTGCAAATTTATTAAAATAATTTGCATATTCGAAATAATTTTCGTATCTTTGCACGCTAAAACTGAAATTTAACCTCATCAGTAGTATGAAAGAATACAATTTAACAACGAAAATGCGTGCCTATAAGTGGGACGAATTGACCGATGAACAACGGGAAGTGATAACGATTGCCAAAGAGCAAACGGAGCATAGTTATTGCCCGTACAGCCAATTCCATGTAGGAGCGGCCGCTAAGTTGGCAAACGGCATCATTGTGCGTGGTGCGAATCAGGAGAACGCAGCGTACCCGAGTGGTCTGTGTGCAGAGCGTACGGCATTGTTCGCTGCCGGAGCACAGTATCCGGAGCAACCCGTCACCCACCTGGCGATTTCGTGCTTCACAGACGGACACTTCACCAAAGAGCCGGGTGCTCCTTGTGGTGCCTGCCGTCAAGTGATGCTGGAAACAGAGCATCGCTATCACGGTAAAATGGAAGTACTGTTGTACGGCGAAGAAGAGACGTATGTGTTCGAATCGGCAGCTGACCTGTTACCGCTCATTTTCGTGAAGGAGAACCTGAAGGGTTAAAGGCGAAAGGCGAAAGGTTGATGGCCAAACTGGTAAAGAAAATAGACATATACCTGTTGCGTAATTTTCTGGGATTGTTCCTGGCTACTTTCTTTATTGCGATCTTTATCTTATTGATGCAGTTCATGTGGATGCACGTGAACGATCTGGTGGGAAAAGGTATCGGGCTGTCGGTGCTTTCGGAGTTTTTTCTCTATGCTACCGCTTCGGTTGTCCCTTTAGCCCTGCCGTTGGCTATTTTGCTCAGTTCGCTCATCTCCTTTGGCAATCTGGCGGAGAAGTTCGAACTGACCGCGATGAAAGCGTCCGGGATATCGCTGTTCCGCATCATGCGCCCGCTCATTTTTACGGTTGCGTTACTCAGTGTCGGCGCGTTTTTTTTCAGTAACAACGTCTTACCCAAGTCCCAGATGAAACTCTGGGCGCTTATTTTCTCCCTTCGTCAGAAAAGCCCTGAACTGCAAATACCCGTCGGGGAATTCTACGACGAGATAAGCGGATATCATATCTACGTGCACAACAAAACACCGAAAGGTGAGTTGCTCAATATCATGATTTATGACTACTCATCGGGTTTTGATAATGCGAAAGTGATGGTAGCGGATACGGGTAAGTTGGCGGCGAGTGCGGACAAACGGTATTTGATACTGAGTCTGATCAACGGCGAGTCGTTTGAGAACCTGAGCCAGAAACAGCAGCGGGCAACCAAGACCACAAAGAACATCCCGTATCGGCGTGAGACCTTCTCCCATAAGCGTATTGTGATTGATTTTGCAACGAACTTCAATCGCTATGATGAGTCCATCTTGGAGGATCAGCATGTGAGCAAGAACGTGTCCCAGCTGATCGCGTCCATTGACTCCGTGCATTTGGTTTCGGCAGAACGGTGTAGGGAACAGAGTAATCAACTGGTCACCAATCGTTACTTCGGACGCGATAACAGCCGAGGTGAGGTGATCATTCCAACCTCGATCACACCGGACGAGCGAAAGACGTATTCGATTGACTCTCTTGCCGCATCGCTGGGTGTACAACGCAAAAAACAGATGTACACGATTGCCAAGGAGCGGGCTACCACCTACCGCGATCAGATTGAGTACAACGCCATCATGCTGGATGACGCGGAGCGGTATATCCGCAAGCACGAGATTGAACTGTACCGTAAGTTCACGCTGGCTTTTGCCTGCCTTATCTTCTTCTTTATCGGAGCACCGCTGGGTGCTATCATCCGCAAAGGAGGTTTGGGCGCGCCTGTGGTCATTTCGGTGATACTGTTCATTATTTATTACATCATAGACAACACGGGATATAAGATGGCCCGTGAAGCACTCTGGCCGTGTTGGGCGGGAATGTGGCTCAGTTCCTTTATCTTGCTGCCCGTAGGTATCTTCTTGACCTACAAGGCAACAACGGACTCGCCGCTCTTCAATCCCGAAGCATGGGCAATTATGGGAAAACGAATAAAAGACAAAATAAGTACATATGCAAATCAATACAATAGAAGAAGCGTTAATTGACTTCCGGGAAGGCAAATTTGTGATTGTGGTCGATGATGAAGACCGTGAGAACGAAGGTGATTTCATCACTGCGGCAGAGAAGATAACGCCGGAGAAAGTCAATTTTATGCTCCAACACGGTCGCGGTGTGCTCTGTTGCCCGATTCCCGAAGCACGGTGTGCAGAACTGGACCTGATGCACCAAGTGGCGAACAACACCTCTATGCTGGGCACGCCTTTCACCGTTACGGTTGATAAACTGGAAGGCTGTACTACCGGTGTATCGGCTGCCGACAGAGCGGCTACTATTCGTGCCTTGGCGGATCCCAACAGCAAGCCGGAGACCTTCGGCCGTCCCGGTCATATCAATCCGCTCTACGCGAAACCGGGTGGTGTACTGCAACGCGCCGGACACACCGAAGCGGGTGTGGATCTGGCTCGTCTGGCCGGTCTTCAACCTGCCGCTGCCCTGATTGAAATCATGAATGCGGACGGCACAATGGCGCGAATGCCGCAGTTGCAGGAGGTTGCAAAGGACTTCGACCTCAAAATCATTACGATAAAAGATTTAATCGACTACCGATTAAATCATGGCGAAAGGCAAATGGCAGATGGAGAAAGTAATCATTCGCCTTTAGCCTCTAACCATTCGCCGCTCATTGAGCGCGGCGAAACGGTCTTCCTGCCGACGCAGAACGGCGAGTTCATGCTCACGCCGTTCCGAGACCTGACAACCGGACTCGAACATGTGGTGTTGACCAAAGGGGAGTGGAAGGAAAATGAACCTGTGTTGTGCCGTGTGCACTCCAGTTGTATGACCGGTGACATCTTCGGCTCCAAGCGGTGTGAATGCGGCGAGCAGTTGACCAAGGCGATGCAGATGATTGAAGCGGAAGGGCGCGGCATCATCGTTTATATGAATCAGGAAGGACGCGGTATAGGCCTTATGAATAAGATACGCGCGTATAAGCTGCAGGAAGAAGGAGAGGACACCGTGGAAGCCAATGTGCATCTCGGTTTCCGTCCCGATGAGCGCGATTACGGAGTAGGGGCGCAGATCCTATGCGAGATGGGAGCACGTAAACTGCGGCTGATGACCAACAATCCGGTTAAACGGGTCGGCTTGGAGAGTTATGGTATTGAAATCGTTGAGAATGTGCCGATTGAGATTCAACCAAACCGTTGGAACGAGCGTTATATGCGTACCAAAAAGGAGAAAATGCACCATGACCTGAAACTGGTTTGATGAGTTTGGCACGGTATTTGAAAGATGAAAGGTGAAACCCTTTAAAATTTTACGATTATGAAAAAATTAACTACACTTCTGATGACGCTGATGCTCATGAGTTCGGCGTTATGGGCAGACGAAACAGTGACCGTATCTGCCAACAGTTCTGACATCTCGGAAGGACTCGATCTGAAGGTTGTAGCTAAGCTGTTTGCAGAGGCTAAGAACCTGGAAGAGTTCGAGACGATGCTCAACAACCCGGACAGCGCATTCTGTAACCTGGATCTCAATGGAGACGGGGAAGTAGATTACCTGCGCGTAGTGGAAATAGGTGAAGGCAACAAACGTCTGATCGTTCTGCAAGCTGTTCTCGCAAAAGATATATTCCAAGACGTAGCCTCCATCTACGTAGAGAAAGATGAGAAAGATCAAG
Source organism: uncultured Bacteroidales bacterium (assembly GCA_902785605.1). Classification (GTDB taxonomy): domain Bacteria; phylum Bacteroidota; class Bacteroidia; order Bacteroidales; family Paludibacteraceae; genus Colicola. Next base: position 36,472 of record CACZZL010000013.1, on the reverse strand, counting down.
TATCCGTTCAGGTAATAGGCGATGAGTACGTGTATGGTACCAACTACATCATAGAGCCTGTTTACGTATACCGTCCGGTTATATACGATTGGTTCTGGAGCCCTGTTTGGGTAGCATGGAACTCACCTTGGTACTGGGGATATTATCCTCACTGGTGGTACAGTCATCACTGCTGGGCGCATGACTGGTACTGGCATCACTGCTACGCTTACCATCATCATCACCACTGGTGCTCTTTCCGTCCCGGACATCATGTTCATCACGGCTATCACGAGATGCACCGAGGTGTCAGCCGCCGCGACTACGCTGTCGTTCATCCTGATCGCTCCTTCGAGCGCCGCAATGCAGGCATGACCAATGCACGAGAGATCCGCAGCTCATCGCGAGCAACTGTTTCCGGAAGCGCACGTGGAGCATCCGTAGCAGGTAGTTCTCGTTCTGCAGCAGCAACAGGCAGTTCTCGTTCGGCAGCAGCGACATCGACCGGTCGTACTTACGGTAGCACACACACGGCAGCAACACGCTCTGAAGCAACGCGCTCTGAAGCAACCCGTACCTCAGCGAGCACGCGCTCCACAGCAACAACCTCGCGTACTACTGCAGCGCCTGCAACCAGAACGACAGCGACTACGACTCGTTCGACAACAGCAACGACGACTCGCTCGACTGCAACGACCTCGCGTCCTACGACAGCGACTACGACTCGCTCAACGAGCACACGCTCTACATCTGCAACGAGCTCTCGTCCTTCGACTACGAATCGTACGACATCAGCGACTCGCTCGACATCGACAACGAGCTCTCGAACCTCGAGTTCTACCTATCGTCCGAGTTCCAGTTCCGGTACGTCAACGTCTCGTCCTTCGACATCCACACACAGCGGAAGTTATAGCGGTAGCAGCCGCGGAGGCGGAAGTTACGGTGGTGGCAGCTACGGTGGCGGAAGCCGAGGAGGCGGTGGAAGCTCAAGCGGAGGCAGCCGCGGAGGCGGAAGCGTACGCAGATAACACAACAGAAAAAGGTGGTCCAACGACCACCTTTTTTATTGCTTTATAGCAACTGTTTGCGCTTAATGAGCTGCAAGCATGTGCGCCGGATCCAGTAACTGATCCAATTGCTCTTTGCTCAGCAGTTCATGCTCCAGTACTAAGTTGTATACACTCTTACCGGTTTCCAATGCCTCTTTGGCGATCTTGGTCGATGCCTTGTATCCGATAACAGGGTTGAGCGCGGTCACAATACCAATCGAGTGTTTCACCGTTTCCAGGTTATGCTCGCGGTTGATCGTGATACCATCAATACACTTCTCGCGCAGGATAGCCATCACATTGCGTAGCCAGGTAATAGACTCGAAGATACACTCGGTGATGATCGGCTCCATGACATTGAGCTGCAACTGACCTGCCTCGGCAGCAAACGTAACAGCGGTGTCGTTTCCGATCACTTTGAAGCATACTTGGTTCGTCACCTCCGGGATGACCGGATTGACCTTACCCGGCATAATGGAACTACCCGGAGCCATCGGGGGCAGATTGATCTCATGCAGACCGCAGCGAGGACCGGAAGCCATCAGACGCAAGTCGTTGCAGGTCTTGCTTAATTTGACAGCAAGGCGTTTGAGGGCAGCCGAGTAACTGACATAAGCACCCGTATCCGGAGTCGCTTCCACCAAGTCACTGGCCAATACGAACGGTTCTCCGGTTAACTCGCACATCTTTTGGATGCACAGCTCTGCATATCCTGCACGAGCGTTGAGACCGGTACCGATAGCCGTACCACCCATGTTGATCTCATAGAGCAGATTGACATTACGCTCCAGGTTAGCCACCTCTTCTTCCAGGTTGTTGGCAAACGCGTGGAACTCCTGTCCGCTGGTCATCGGCACAGCGTCCTGCAGCTGCGTACGACCCATCTTGATGGAGTCGTTGAACTCATCTCCTTTCTTGCGTAGCGATGCGATGAGACGCTTCAACTCCTCTTCCAAACCTCTGTTCATGCGGATGAACGCATAGCGGAAAGCGGAAGGGTAGGCATCGTTGGTGCTCTGTGCGCAGTTCACATGGTCATTCGGAGAACAGAACTGATACTCACCGCGTTGGTGTCCCATGATCTCCAAAGCACGGTTCGCAATGACCTCATTGGCGTTCATGTTGACCGTTGTACCGGCTCCGCCTTGTACCATATCGGTGGGGAACTGATCGTGCATCTTGCCGTCAATGATCTCGCGGCAGGCCTGTGCGATTGCGGCATAGATCTCATCGTTGATGACACCCAACTCATGGTTCGCTTCTACTGCTGCCAGTTTGATGTAGGCGATAGCAATAACGTACTCGGGAAAATCAGACATCTTCAGGTTGCTCACCTTGTAGTTGTTGATGCCACGTTGTGTTTGTACACCATAATAGGCTTCTGCGGGCACTTGCAAGTTGCCCAACAAATCCGATTCGATACGATAACTCATAATATTAGTGATTTAACAAATTCTACTCGATTGAAACACTGCAGGTCGGTCATCTGCTCACCTAAACCGATATAGCGAACGGGGATCTTGAATTGGTCCGATATGCCGATGACCACACCGCCTTTGGCGGTTCCGTCCAGTTTGGTGATAGCCAGTGACGATACTTGTGTGGCAGCCGTGAACTGACGTGCCTGCTCAAATGCATTCTGTCCGGTGGAACCGTCCAAAACGAGCATCACATCATGCGGCGCATCAGGTACCACTTTCTGCATTACGTTCTTGATCTTGGTCAACTCGTTCATCAGGTTGATCTTGTTGTGCAGTCGTCCTGCTGTGTCGATCAGCACCACATCCGCATCGTTCGCTTTGGCGGACTGTAAGGTGTCATAGGCGACAGAAGCAGGGTCGGAACCCTGTTGCTGTTTGACAACCGGTACACCCACACGTTCTCCCCAGATGCACAACTGCTCTACGGCTGCTGCACGGAAGGTGTCCGCTGCGCCAAGATACACTTTCTTACCGGCTGCTTTGTACTGATAAGCTAGTTTGCCGATGGTGGTTGTTTTGCCCACACCGTTCACACCGACAACCATGATGACATAGGGTTTGGTCGGCAGGGGAGCACTGAAGTCCAGTACGTCCTCTACATTGTTCTCTTGGAGCAAGGATGCAATCTCGTCCACCAGCAGTTGATTCAATTCGCTCGTGCCGATATACTTATCGCGCTTGACACGTTCCTGTACGCGCTCAATGATGCGAAGCGTTGTTTCTACGCCTACATCCGAGGTGATCAGCGCTTCTTCCAGATTGTCCAGCACATCGTCGTCTATCGTGGACTTACCGGCAATCACATGACTGATCTTACTGAGTACAGACTCTTTGCTTTTCGCCAAGCCTTTATCTAAAGTCTCCTTCTTTTCTCTGTTAAAAAGTCCCAAAAATGCCATATTTTCCAAATTTGCCACAAAGGTACTACAAAAAAATGACATACACAAGAGTATATGTCACTTTTCTATAAATTATGTTATTCAATCAGCCATTTTACAGAATGATGATAGATCTTGTCGAAGTCTTGTACGGCCTCCAACGGGAAACTGTACACCAGTGTTTTGGATACCGAACTCTGCTCCTTGTCGGGTGCCGGAAAACCGATTCCCGCCACACAACGCATATCTTCGTAAGTGGCCATGCGCACCGTATTGTTCCCTTCTGCTTTGAGCGCTTCCGGTGTGCAGGTAAACAACTGCTCCTCGTTCGGCTCCATCACCAACTGATACATACGATGTCTCGGTGTCGTGATACGACCTGAACGGGTGGCCTTGGCCGCGTAGTACGAGGCATGTAGATATTGCTTGGCCCATTTGGGATCAATCTGACTGAAGTGATCCGTGCTCATCAGCAGTCGTCCCCCATGACTCAAGTACTGTGCCAGCAGGTGTTTCGTCTCCTCGTTGAGAGGCTGCCGTTGTCTGCCGCAGATCACATCCACGAAGGTGAACTCGTTGTTGCTAGTATTCAATGAAGCAAGCATTCCTGCCGTGCAGGACACATAACTGATTTTCATACGACGCAGCACATGACCGTGTAAAACGGTGTAGTCGTGTGTGTTGCCGATCGTGAGCTGCCCCGCATGGTCGCGATAACAGGATCCCCAACCGCAGTTATCATCATTGAGCCAAATAGCCGAACGCTGATAATTCCACTGCTCGCCGATATAGGCACAACTGAAACCGTCCTCGCATGCATACGAACCCGGGACGATGCCGGCATAGGTAGAGTCGGCGAACCATTCCGGTCCGTAGGTGTCGTTGAATGCATCCACCACAAGGGCTGTCGGCATATCTTCCTTCTCGCTCCAATAGGCACTGATGACCGGGCTCGGCATACTCAAACCGCCTTCATTACCGGCCACTACATAGTAGTTATATTGCACCCCGCGTTGTGTGTCCATCTTCAGTTGCGTCGCTTTCTCCACTTGTTGCACGTCCCATTCACCATCATTGGCTTGGACATACACCAGATAATACGAAGGAGCGGCTGTCGGCTCTAACGAATCGACGGACGCTTCCCAACGAAGCACACCGTCCCGACTGATGGCCAATTGCTCTACGGGCAAAGGCTGTACTACGGCATTCGGACCATTCAAGTAGCGCAGAATACCCTTGTACACTGCACGGGAAGCGGCAAAGCGGAACTTGGGATCCAAACCGTACTTCATGTCCGCAATGTTCTTATGACTCAGCAGTTCCAAGATGATACTTGGTACCACCGGCACACGGCTCTCGCAGTAATTGGCTTCCTTGAGTTGGCGTCTGGTCCATTCGGGGGCAATGTGTTGCAGATCACTGGTGATCTGGGTCTGAATCCAATCGGCAAGGTTGCGGTTGACCTTTTCCCGACTGCGTCCGTCTCGCAGGACAGCCTGACCGTCATCGTCTCGTGCGGTATAGATGACGAGCGTGCCGACAATCGTGCTGTCGTCTCCGCTGTCTAATCCGTCCGTGTGTAGGGCTACACACAGGTCAATAGGCGCATCCAGCGAGTTGATCCACATCGCACGACATTTCATGTCGTCTTTGTACTCATTACCGTCGTATAGATCCCAAATCGCACTGTCTGCGGCTTGTGCTTGTAGCCAATACCTGGCTCCTTCTGTCCATTTCGGCATGCCGGAAACACCCAAGTCCATCTCACTCACCTCAGCACGAGGCATATAGATGGTCGCGCCGGCATTCTCCAGCATTTTCCGTATATGCCGCACGTACTCCTGGCTGTACAGATCTTCGACCGTTGTCCACAGTGTGGCCCGCTGCCAGATCCATTCATTGCGATCACGGTTGAAATACAATCCATGACTAGGGTAGAGGGCTATATGCCGATCGGTCAGATCTTTGGCCTTTTGGGAAGCTGTATGCCGTCCGGCAGCGCAATCGGTGATGAGGCTCTCGATCTCCGTGTTACCGCTGTAGATAGAGACATTACCGTTCTCATGCCCCAAGGCCCAGACACTTACTTTGCGCTTGAGTTGTGCGACATTAGCAGGCGTCCAGCGGTAGTCATGTAACGTGATGTTGGTGCGTAGTGTGACTTTGTTGCCGTTGACCTGCATTTGTTTGACGCGCACAGCAGGACTCCACACACGGGAGAAACCCGTGTATGCCATCAGCGAATCGCCTAATTCCTGTAAACCGATTTGTGCCGGAGCTGCGAGAACGAGGCAACAGAAAACAGATAGAACCAGCAGTCGCTTAGAAATCCTCATCGCTCAAATCAGCATTGGCTTTGCGGTTGAGCTGTGCTGCTTCCTGATAGGACTTGAGCAGATCAGCAGCCATGCGAGCCTGATATCCCTCCGAGATTTCGTAGTCCTTGGCATCGTTCTCTTTGATCACAACACGTACCTTGATGATCGCAATACCGGCTTCCAGTTTCTCAATCACTTCCGGAGTCACTTCATAGGTCGTCTCGGTCCAGTATTTGGAGATCGTCTCACGGCCTACTTTCTCGCTGTTTTTGTACTTCTTGATCTCCGCACCTTTGACCAGATTCAAACGAACTGCTTTACCGTCGGCAAAACGAATCAGGACACGGGAAGCGTCTGTGAAATCTTTGTAAGCATTCACATCTACCGTCTTGACAATCAGCGTTGTAACATCTGTTCCGTCCACGCGGTCCTGGCAGAAAGCGATCTGCGGCTTCAGGTTCTTGCTGGTCGAAGCATCTACATGAATAAACTTACCGCGTTGCGGCGTTGCGTTAACACTCATGGTGGCAGCCATCAACAGTGCTACCATTACATAAAAAATCTTTTTCATACTTTATTGTTGTTTAAATAAGTTGTTTCTGTTTACCGGGCGTACGCGGTATCCCGCTGCCCGTAGTTGTTCAATCAACCCCTTGTCTCCTCCCAGATAGATGGCATTGAGCGTAATGAAACACCCGCCTTGCGTGAGATGGGGCTTGAGCCGTTTGACCCATTCCTTGTTCCGCTGACAATAGACCTTGTAGTCGGAGAACGAAATGCTGGTGGTGTTGTCCGGTCCTTCGATCTGATAGGCAATATCACTTAGTCGCCCGTTGAGGTACATGTCTCTAAGCGTTCGTTCCTGTCTCACTTCGTTCTCCGGATACTGAATCACTTTGAGCAGTTCCTTGCATTGCCAATGGAACGGCTCCCGGTCAAACAGCATGTACATGGTCTCGCCGATATTGTCCAATCCGATGACCGGAATGTCCCGCTCTGCAGCGACCGATTCGAACAACGATTCCATTGATTTCTGCTCATCGTACTGCAACCATTGTTTCATCAATTCGACTCGATACATCTCGGTTAGGTAGGACGGTTTCATGCGACACAGTTTATCCAATCCCATGCCTAAAGTAATGCGAAGACTATTGTCTATATATTCATACTCCGTTTCGCTGTAAAAATTGCTCAATTTGACCGAATCGGGTAGGAGGGCTGCCTGACGCAAGGCGGAGATAGCTTCGTAGTCTTGCATCGTAAATTCGGTGATCACTTTGTTGCATTGGCTGAAGCACTTGAACACATTCGGAATGGTGTCCAGGAACTGCATCTCAACCAGCCGGTTGGTGCCCAGCAGGTACGATTTCTGCTTCGCTCCATTACCGGATATCTCGTACAGCAATTGTGCCTTTGCCGAAACAACGACAAAGGAAAAAAGACTAATGACGGCTATGTAACGAAATATATGATTCATCATTTAAAGCGTGTTATTAAGTTATACGCTTGATAGATACCTAACTCACCGGCCTTGGATAAATCCGACAAGCCTTTCTCATTCTCTCCGATGTAGATATACGTCAGACCTCGGTTGAACCATGCCTCCGCAAAGTATGCGTCCTGTTTGATCGCTTGGGTGTAGTAGTCGATCGCATCGTTCCATTGTTTCTGGGCACAAAGGATGTTGGCTTTGTTGTATAGCGCAAAGGCAAAATCCGGTTGTAGGCGAATGACCTGATCGTAGTCGCGCAGCATGATGTCAAAATCCATGTTGACCGTTCCTTCCTGTTCACCGGTCGCGCGCTGGTATTCCAGCAAACGGTAGCGCCAATTGGCACGGCAGAAGGTCGCGATGACATGCAGTCGGTTGTCTGCCAACGGACATTGCAAGGCGCGGGTGCAGTCGTCAATAGCACTCGAATAGTCTTGCACAATAGCGAACTCCACGGCACGAGACAGGAACACATAAGGCAGCAGATTGTCATCCGCCTGGGTGTGATCCGCATGTTGGTCGATATAGAGTGACAAACGGCTTATCTCTGCGAAATGGAAATCCACCATCTCGGCCGTCAATGCCGGCTCTTGGTTGGTGAACCGCAGTTTAGACGGTAACAACTGACTCTTGTTGATCGACTCTACCAACGGGTGGTAGTAGTTCGTCCGCCTCAGACTCAGGTCCTGACTGTAGTAACTGAGTACGATGTTCGGCTCGTTGATCACGTCCTGATACTGTTTCTGTACGGTGCCACGTGTCTGGGAGTCATATTTCTGTTCTTCCTCTTCCGGCAACTCCGATTGGTTTTGCGCGGCCGATGTTGAAAACTCTTTGCGGTGATCTTTCTTCTGCGGTTGGGCACCTGCGATCATCAGATCGGTGTTCGGCTGAGCGGCCTGTTTAGCTTGGATGCTCTCTTTTTGTTGCTCTAACTCATACGCCTTTTGCCGATACCGGTAAGCGGCAACACTGTTACCCTGCTGCGTCTTAGCCTGAGCGGCCAGGTAATAGGCCGGCAGGAAATAGGGATACCGGGCAATCATCGAATCCAGGTCTGCTACGACCGCGTTCCATTGTTTGAGTTGCATCTGAACCAACGCACGCTGATACCGCATCTCTGTCCGCTCCGGTGCCAACTTAATAGCGGTATTGAAATCAGACAGCGCATTGTTATAGTCGCCTACCTCCTGACGCATGATGCCTCGGTTGTAATAGCAATCGGGATCGCGCGGTGCGATCTTAACGGCCTGATCGTAGTCAGATAAGGCTCCACGGTAATTATGCCGCTTATAATGCAACACACCGCGGTTGATATAGTCTCCGGCCCATTTGGATCCTAAGTTAATGGCTTGTGTTAATTGCACGTACGCTTCGTCCTCATGATTGAGCATCATGTTCGTTACACCCAGAGCCGACCATACAGCCGGGTTCGTTTTGTCGTAATTGGCAGCTTGCTCAAATGCGTTCAGTGCCGTCAGCGTATCTTTCCGAAGAAAGCTTACGCGCCCTTTCTCGCTCCATGCCGAAGCCGACTGCGGCTCCCGACGAAGCAACCACTCGATATCTTCCAACGCGGCATCATATTGCTCCATCTGCGCGCGCGTGTCAGCACGCAATATCATATAGGTGCGGTTCTCCGGCGAGAAGAGCAGCGCCTCGGTATAGTCTTTCTCGGCCTTGTCCCATTCGTTGAGTTGGCGATAGACGTATCCGCGGGCATAGTAACAGCCGGGAGAGAAGGGGTTGCGCTCAATTGCCGCATTACAGTCATGCAATGCGCCCTGGTAGTCCTCCAACTGAATCTTGGCGATCGCCCGGTAGAAATACGGCTCTGCCAAATAGGGCTTGAGGCGAATGACCTGGTTGAAGTACTGAATTGAGAGCACGTAATCCTCAAAGTACAGCGCATTCCGCCCGATCGCTGTGATGCGGTCGGTGTTGAGCTGTGCGTAGGAAGATGAAAAATGAAAAATGAAAAGTGTAAGGACTATCCATCCTCGCATCCATCTGCTATATATGTTTCTTTCATTCTTCATTTTTTATCTTTCATTTTTACTTTTCACCTTACTTGCACCCTGCATTTGGATCAAACCACTTGGGGACATCAAACTGTTCGGTCGGGCTGTAGCCTAAACTTGGATCTGCATAGATCTTCTGCATATAAATGGCACAAATAGGCAAGGCCATTGACGCACCTTGTCCTTCTGCCATGTTATCAAAATGGATACCGCGGTCTTCTCCTCCGACCCATGTTCCGCTGACCAGTGAAGGAGTGAAGCACATGAACCAACCGTCGGAGTTATTGTTCGTCGTACCTGTTTTACCTCCCATCGGGGCGTTGATGCCGTATTTGAAGCGCACGCGCACACCCGTTCCATGATCCAGCACGGCGCGCAGCATGTGAATCATCTTGTACGAAGTGGTCTCGCTGATGATCTCATGGGTGCGCGGGCTGAACGAACCGATGATGTTACCGTTGGCATCCTCGATATGGGTCACATAGAGCGGCTCGGTGCGGATGCCCTTATTGGCAAAGGTCGTGTAGGCATCGACCATCTCCTCAACGCTCACCTCGCACGGGCCCAGACAGAGCGAGATGACCGGGTCTAACTGACCTTGGATACCGAATGAGTGCATCAGTTTAACCAATTGCTCCGGTGTGTAGAGCGACATGAGGTAGGCCGAGATCCAGTTGGATGAGTTCATCAAACCCCAGGTGAGGGTGACGGTGTCTCCTTTGTACTTGTCGTGCGTATCACGCGGTGACCATTCATTGCCGTTGGCATCGAGCAGTGTGATGGGCTCATTTACCGTCTTGTCGCATGGCCACATACCTTCGTCCATGGCCAGTGTGTATAAGTACGGTTTAACGGTTGAACCCACCTGACGACGGCCCTTGGTACACATATCGTACTGGAAATGAGCGAAGTTGGGTCCTCCGACATAGGCCTTGACATGCCCCGTGTGCGGGTCCATTGACATGAATCCGCAGCGCAGATAACTCTTCTGCCATTTGATTGAATCGTACGGACTCATGATGGTGTCAATCATGCCTTGGTCATAGGTGAAGATTTGCATCTCACGGGGTGTATGGAACGCACGCATGATCGAATCGTTGCTCGCACCGTTCCTCTTCATGATGCGCCACCGATCCGTTTGACGAATAGAGCGGTTCATGATGCCGTCAATCTCGGCTTGCGTCAGCGAGCGGGAGAAAGGTGCATTCTTCTTGCGTTTCAACTCCTTGAAGAACGCTTTCTGCTGTGCCTGCATATGTTCGCTGACGGCTTCTTCCGCGTAGCGCTGCATACGCGAATCAATGGTCGTGTAGATCTTCAAACCGTCTTTGTAGATATCGTAATTAGTTCCGTCCGGTTTCTTGTTTTTCTGGCAGAAACCATAGAGCGGATTATTGTCCCACTGCCATTTGTCTAATTCGTACTGCTGCTTGTTCCACTCCGAGTAGTCACTCTCTTTGGGCTCTTTAGCAGTCAGCGTAAGACGCAGGTACTCACGGAAATAAGGCGCGATACCTTGCTTGTGATCAACCGAGCTGAAGTGCAATTGCAACGGAAGCGCAGCCACCGAGTCGCGTGTAGCCTCGTCGATATAGCCGTACTTGGCCATTTGGCTAAGCACGGTGTTACGGCGGTTCAGTGCACGCTCGGGATGACGAACGGGGTTGTAGAGCGACGGGTTCTTACACATACCCACTAACATCGCAGCCTCTTCCAACTTGAGGTCTGCCGGAGTCGTGGAGAAATAGACCTGTGAGGCCGACTGAATACCGACGGCATTGTACAGAAAATCAAACTGATTGAGATACATCAGCAAGATCTCATCCTTGCTGTATAGCCGCTCCAGTTTGGTGGCAATGACCCATTCAATCGGTTTCTGCATGGCACGCTCCATAAAACTGTTGGCGCGTGGCGACCACAACTGTTTGGACAACTGCTGGGTGAGGGTAGAACCGCCACCTGCCCGGCCGAGTTTGAGGACGGCACGGAACATCGCTTTGAAATCCACGCCCGTGTGCGCATAGAAACGCGCGTCTTCGGTCGCTACCAGGGCGTTGATCAAATCCGGAGACAGGTCGGTGTATTGTACGCCAATACGGTTCTCGTAGCGGTAATAACGTCCCAAGGACTGCATGTCCGACGAGATGACCTCACTCGCATACGTGTTCTTCGGGTTTTGCAACTCCTCCAGCGGGGGCAAATAGCCTAATGCGCCTTTGGAAATTAACCAAATGAGAAGGAACGCAGTAACAGTCCCTCCGATAAAAAGACACCATAATGTGGTGGCGACAATACGCCTCAAACTTCTTTTCCCTTCTTTCTTTTCACTCTTATTCTCCATATCTGTATCTATTTTTAGTCAACCATTAAAGCTTCTATGATTCGGTTCAACAGATGCAATCCTTCTTGGGTAGCTACAATCCGATTCGTTTCGGTCTTGCGGATCAAACCCGCTTCCAGCAATGTATCTGTCTCTTTCTGTATCAGTTCACACGGTACACCTTGGCAGGTACGCAAGCCCAACATAATGCGCTCGTTGTACAGGTCCTTCTCCGTCAGCGTCTCGCTTTCACGTACGAGGGTGCCGTCTTTTATGCCGCGAATATAGGTATCCAAATTGTCGGGATTCCAACTTCGCACATTCCTGACATAACTATGAGCACCGGCTCCTATACCTATGTACGGCGTGCCGTTCCAATAGCTGCTGTTGTGTTTGGCCTCATAGCCCGGCAGCGCAAAATTGCTGACCTCGTAATGCACAAAACCTGCTTGCTGCAGCTGCTCGCATAAGGTGTCGTACATCGCATTCTCCACCTCTTCGTCAATCGCTTCAATCTGACCTTGCTCCAATTGCTGTGTCAGCGCAGTGCCTTCTTCGTACATCAGCCCGTAGGACGATATATGTTGCACACCCAACCTCAAGGCCTGATCGATATCCGCTTTCCACTGCTCCATGCTTTGGGTCGGCAGAGCGTACATCAGATCAATGGACAAATTATCCAATCCCGCTTGTTGTGCCATCTGCACAGCCTCAATCGCTTGCCGGGCATTGTGGCGACGGCCTATCAAACGCAGTAGCTCGTCATCAAAGGACTGAATGCCGATGGACAAACGGTTGATGCCTGCTTCACGTATCTCGTGTAGGTACGTTTCGGTCGCATCGCCCGGATTGAGCTCCATCGTAACCTCTTCCGCCTCCTCTGTTCCTATGGCTTGCAGGATACGCCGGATAGCGTTCACATCTAAGGTGCTGGGTGTTCCGCCTCCAATATAAACGGTACGAATCGGTTCCCCCGTCTCGTTCTTGCGAGCTTTTATCTCCTGCAGCAGCGCGTTCACGTATTCCTCCCGCCGCTCCAATAGCGTCGTGGAGAAGAAATCGCAGTACAGGCAGCGCTTCTTGCAAAACGGTATATGAACGTATATGCCAGCCAATTCTTAATTTTTAATTCTTAATTTTTAATTTTTCTTCCAAAACTCTGTTCCGACCAATTCGTCGGGTAGGTACTGTTGTGCCACCCAATGTCCCGGAAAATCATGCGGGTACTTATATCCGTCTGCGTATCCGAGTTCTTTCATCAGGCTCGTCGGTGCATTACGTAGGTGCAACGGCACGGGCAGATTGCCTGTCTCGCGCACTTTGGCCAACGCCTCATCGATCGCCAAATAGGCGGAGTTGTCTTTCTTACAAGTCGCCAGATAGATCGTCGTTTCGGCTAACGGGATTCGTCCTTCCGGCCAGCCGATCTTGTTCACTACCTCAAAACAGGTGTTGGCGAGTAACATCGCATTCGGATTTGCCAAACCGATATCTTCACTCGCCGATATGACGAGTCGCCGCGCAATGAACTTGGGGTCTTCCCCGCCTTCAATCATGCGTGCCAGCCAATAAATAGCCGCTTGCGGGTCACTGCCACGAATGGATTTGATGAACGCGGAGATGATGTCGTAGTGCATCTCACCGTCCTTGTCATATGCCACCGGGTTTTGCTGTAACTGCTTGGTGACGGTCTCGTTGTCAATGATCTTGACACCGCTGTTGCTTACCAATTCGATGATATTAAGCAACTTACGTGCATCTCCTCCGCTATAACGCAGGATGGCGTCGGTGTCTTTGACCTGCAGGCCTAAGGACCGGATATACTCGTCTTGAGTCAGCGCACGGTTGAGCAGTTCCAACAGATCCTCTTTCTCCAGTGACTTCAGCACATAGACCTGACAACGGCTGAGGAGTGGGGTAATGACCTCAAAACTCGGGTTCTCGGTTGTTGCACCGACCAAGGTGATTGTTCCTTCTTCCACCGCGCCCAACAGACTGTCCTGCTGGCTCTTGCTGAACCGATGTATCTCATCGATGAACAGGATTGGGCTACGGCTGTCTGCAGGAGCAAACAGGCCGCTGTTGAGGGCGGAGTTACGTTTGGCTTTGTCTATCACATCCCGCACTTCCTTCACACCGCTTGTGACTGCACTCAGCGTGTAGAACGGACGTTGCAGTTGGTGCGCAATGATGCGTGCCAAGGTCGTCTTGCCCACACCCGGAGGACCCCACAGAATGAAACTGGCGATATTGCCGCTCTCAATCATCTGCCTTAGGATCGCCCCTTGTCCTACCAAGTGCTTTTGGCCTATGTATTCGTCCAGTGTCTTCGGACGCAGTCGTTCTGCTAATGGTAACATAACAATTGTTTCGCGTTTGCAATTGCTTCCTGCGATGGGTTGTTGCCGCTCAGCATGGTTGCAATCTCAGTGATTCGTTCTTCTTGTTTCAGTCGGCAGATATGTGTCTCGGTGCGTTTATCCGTATCGGCTTTGTACACCTTGTAGTGGTGTTGTCCCAGCGCGGCTATCTGCGGCAAGTGGGTGATCGCAATGATCTGTCGGTGAGCCGCCATCTCCCGCATGATCGAAGCCATCTGGGTAGCGATGTCACCGCTCACACCGGTGTCTATCTCATCGAAGATGATAGTCGGCAGCCCTTTGGTGGAAGCGATAAGCGCCTTGACGCATAGCATCAGTCGGCTGATCTCACCGCCTGAGGCTACTTCGCTCACAGCCCGCAGACTCTGGTTCAAGTTAGCGGCAAACAGGATCTGCACTTCATCGCAACCTTTGGGGGTGAAATCCTCTGTCGGGCGAACCGGTATCTCCACTTTGGCGTGTGCCACACCCAGACGCTTGAGATCATTCATCAGGGTCTCACATATCTTTGGCAGCACGGCCTTACGGCTCTTGGTCAGCGCAGCAGCGGCTTGGGTCAGCACGCTCTTCTGCTGCTCTACGGCTTTCTGTGCTTGCGCAATATCAAAATCAAAACTGTCCAATCGGTTGACCTGTTGTGCCAACTCATCGCGCATAGCAATCAGTTCTGTCAGGTCCGCTGCACTGAACTTACGAAGCAGTTCTTCCAATTGACCGATCCGTTCCTCGACCCATTCCAATCGCTGCTGATCCATCTCGATGCGGTTGAGTGCATGCTCGGCTTCTTGCGCGATGTCGCGGATCTCAATGCATGCACTCTCAATCCGCTCCTGCAGTTCGGGAGCCGCATCGTCCAAGTGACAAGTCCGTAATGCCTCCACGGCACTGCCTTGCTCCCCACTCAGCGCTTCAATCGCCACCGCCAAAGCCGTTTGGATCTCCTCGGCATGACTCAATCGATACTGCTCCTGCTCCAGCTCTTCCAATTCGCCTTCTTGCAGTTGCGCTTCGTTGAGCAGGTTGTACCGGTACTGGATATAGTCCGCATCTTGCTGACTCTTCTTGGTCAGTTGCTGCAGTTGGTGTAACTGCTCCACAGCGGCTACATACGCCTCATAATGTGTGCTGTATGCATTCAACTGCGCCTCGTTCTGCGCGATCGCATCCACTACTTCCAATTGAAAATCCGCATTCTCAATCAGCAGGTTCGCATGTTGGCTGTGGATATCAATCAGACGGGTAGCCAGGGCTTTGAGTTCCTGCAGCGTCACTACGCTGTCATCGACGAACGAACGGCTCTTGCCGTTGCTGTACAACTCACGGCGAATGATCCCTTCGTCAAACTCCGCCTCGATGATGCACTTGTCCTCACCATCCGTGATCGCCTTGCTGTCCGCACGTGCGCCCAGTACCAAAGCCAGCGCACCTAAGATGATACTCTTACCGGCACCTGTCTCACCCGTCATGACGGAGAATCCGCTCTCAAAATCAATATCCAAATGACTGATCAGCGCGTAGTTTTGTATGTGTAAATGCCTAAGCATTAATTTTTAATTCTTAATTTTTAATTTTCGTTCATCCGATCATATGTCGCTTGCCGAGTAGGATCTATATCCGTTAACAAGTCATAGACGGTCTTTTTCTCTTTGTCCGTTCCTTTTTTGAATATATCCACCAACTCATCGGCTTTGGCATCCAGGAACGTATTGATAACATACGTAGCCGGGCGTGCGCGATAGGCCTCTTTGAGTACCGGCAGACCTTCTGCGATGCGGGCACGACCGTTGGCTACATTCCCGCTCATCTCATCCAAACCCAGCCGGTGGTACTCGTAGTAGAAATTACGGTATTTCTTAAACGCTTCGTCCAGCAGGTTGTTAATCAGTGCGTAGCGGTTTCGGTTGCTGTCAAAAGCCAGCCATCCTTTCTGCTCGATGTTATCCATCGTAGCCGATTGACACGCATTCACGATCTGCTCGCAGATCTCAAAATAGGGTGTTCCTCCCAAACGCTGGAAACTGTCCTGGTCATGTCCGATGATCAGATAGCAGTAGTACGCCAGCATCGCCGTGAGGTTGGTCGTGAACTGGTTTTGCTGCCATTCGATACGGTCGAACTCCTGATAGGTGAAGTTGAACGCGTTGTCCTTGAAGTTCAGAATAGGCGTCGTGTAAGTTGTGCCGTATACAGGGCGACGACTCTGCAGCGTCATCTCGCAGTTGTACGAATTGCCGTTCACCGATTTGACTACAATCAGCATGCTGCACTCGATCTTCTCCTGCTCGGCATACGTCATGTTGGTCCAGCGGTTCTGATTCATGTATTCCTCAATCGCTGCCTTGAGCGTCTCATACACCTGTTTGTTCGAACCCTCAATCTGGTCCGAGTTAACCGTCACGGTGCAGTTGATCTCCTGTGCCTTAGCAGGACTAAAGACCACTGCGCTGAAGGACAAAAGACAAAGGACAAATATGTGTTTGAAATCAAAAATCATAAATTTGAAACTTGAAATCATAAATCACAAATCTCCATTACTTTGTGATTGATATGATGTTTCCTGTTTTTTCGCTAAACACAATGACCGGAAGGGTAGCACCGGTGAACAAGTCTTTGGCCAGCGGTACGTCCACGCCGAACTGTGCGACGGAGATCGTACGTTGTGCCATCTCATGACCTTTGTAGTTCACGGCTACTGCACAACTGCCCGGCAGGTTATAAACGAGCGTCGTCAGTTCCGGTGTTTTCTTCTTCTTATTGGTCTCTTGCGGCTTTGCCAATTGCTGACGCGTAGCGTTCATCGAAACCTGAATGGTGTCCGCATCCACGTTCTCACCGTCTGTGAATCCGTTCTCTTCCGAGAAGAAGAACAACTCTTGCTCTTTGTCCGGCATCAGCGTAAAACGCTCATGTTTATGAAGCACGGTCTTCTTACCGGTGAACAGCGCAATGAGAGCTTGCTCCTGTTTGTCCAGTTCAGCCAGCACGAGTTTCATCGACAGACCATCAGCCGGCGCGTGCTCCACTTCGCCGTTGATCAGGTACATACGTGTCTCGCGGATATGGAAGATCTGCTTAGCGGCTGCCTGTGCCTGAGCAGCGAGTGTAGGAGCGTTCAGCACTTCTTCCGGAAGCGGCATCGGACCGTCCTCCTCTTTCTTCGGCTCTGCCGGCTTGCGAGGTTCCGGCTTACGAGTCGGCTGCTCATCTGCTGTCATGTTGTAACCGACGAGCAGACCTTTCTCATTGATAGTCAGCAACATAGGGATACCTGCATCGGCTGTTACCTTATGCGCACGGGTGTAGTCCACGGAAGTGGAAGTGCCGATGCGCACGTTATTCAAACAATAGGTCGTCTTGTTTTGGGTGACCACATCGTGGATACCGAGCAGACTCTCGGCGTATTGGGCATAGATACCGCGTTCGTAACTCTCCACAGTGTAACTGAAATCCAGGCTGATAGCCGTTTGAGGACTGTAGTACACCAGTGCGGATTCGTCTTGCGACACGATCTGTGCGCTCGCCGCACTAACCATCAGGCTTGCGCCAATAAGCAATAAAAATACTTTTTTCATATATATTTAAAATCTAAAATGTCCTTTGTACATTGTCCTGCCCACTTGGCGCACTTTGTCCATATTTTCCACGCCGCTTTGGCTTGTCCGACCAGCATCTCCATGCCGTTTCGGATGGTGGCCCCTTGGGCCTTGCCTTTGTGCAGGAACAGGGTCTCTTCCGGATTGTACACACAGTCGAACAACAAATGTCGTGCCGAAATGTACTCGTACGGTATCTCCGGACAACTATCCACGTCCGGCAGCATGCCTAAGGGGGTGCAGTTGACGATGACGGTGTACTCGTTGAGTACCGCTTCTGTCAGCTCGTTATAACCCAACATCCCCTCTTGCGGATGGCGGCTGACGAGAGTAGGGGTTACTCCTAACTTACGCAGCCCGTAACAAGCCGCTTTGGACGCACCGCCTGTGCCGAGAACCAGTGCTTTGCGGTCGAACTCACGCAGCAGCGGACGAATGGAGTCCATGAATCCCAAGCAGTCGGTGTTATAGCCCACACGCTGATAGACTACATTCACCGCACCTATCGCCTGGGCTGTCTCGTCCAATCGGTCCAGGAACGGAATCACTGCCTGCTTATAAGGCAAGGTGACGTTGAATCCATCGAGGGTGTCCAACAACTCCTTTAGCCGCTCGCCATTCGACCATTCGCCTTTGTCCAACGGATACAACGAGTATTCCGCATCTATATGTTCCGTTTTGAACTTCTCGTTGAAATATTTCGCCGAGAACGAGTGCAATAACGGATAGCCTATTATACCGTAGTGATGCATAATTTTCCTTTCTTTATCGTAGCCTGATGCGTTTTGGAGCGGAATGTCTTGCCGCCTTCTCCTTTTTGTAACGCATCGTATAGCTTATCTATTTCCGCGAACCCGTATTCGCGAAGTTCTTCATATAACCGCACGATACCTGCTTCGCGCGAATTCTTGCTTTCTAATATATCCAAGTACCCTTGCATGTACTCTGCCGTTTGGGCCATGTGCTCGATCTCGGCCTTGGTGTAACTGCGCAGCTGCTCACGCACGGCATTCCGGGCAATGGTGAGGTCCGCATTCGTGCTGTCAGTCACCCAACTCAGACCGCGTTTGTCACGCAGGTAATGTTCTATATAGTCCCGCGTAGTGCACAGCAACGGTCGTACCACTGGCACACTGTCAGGTGCCATCGGGTTGGGACTGACAGGACGCATGCCCGCCAAACCACGCAGACCGGCTCCCCGTTTGAGGTTGAGCAACAGGGTCTCCGCCTGGTCGTTCTGATGGTGTGCCACCGCGATTGCCTGACAGCCGTGTGCACGAGCAATCTCATCGAACCATGCATAGCGCAGATCCCGTGCCGACATCTCTATACTTATATGGAGCGCGTGCGCGTGCGCGTTAGTGTCGAAGTGTGTCACCTCCAAGGGTACGTTCAGTTGCTCGCACAGACTGCGTACGAATGCCTCATCGCGGTTGCTCTCCTCACCCCGCAGGTGAAAATTGCAATGTGCGGCAATGCAACTATACCCGGCTCGCTGCAGTACATCCAACAGCGCCACACTGTCTGCACCGCCGCTCACCGCTACCAACACGGGTTGGTCTTTGACCAACAATCCCCGCTGCCGAATATATGTACTAACCCGTCTAAGCAATTACGAGATATTCATTATTAATTATTCATTAGTCCGCGGTAGCGGGCTCTCTTCGGTTCGCACGCTTCTTCTCCCAGGCGCATCTTCTTGTTCTCTTCGTACTCCGAGTAACTGCCTTCGAACCAGAACACCTTACCGTCGCCTTCGTAAGCGAGGATATGGGTGCAGATACGGTCCAGGAACCAGCGGTCGTGCGAGATGACAACGGCACAGCCGGCGAAGTTTTCCAATCCTTCCTCGAGTGCACGCAGGGTGTTGACATCGATATCATTGGTCGGCTCGTCAAGCAGCAGCACGTTGGCTTCACTCTTCAAGGTCAGCGCCAAATGCAGACGGTTGCGTTCACCGCCGGATAGCACACCGCATTTCTTCTCCTGGTCAGCGCCGGTAAAGTTGAAACGGCTCAGGTATGCGCGGGCATTGATCTCACGACCGGCTACACGAATGAACTCCGTACCGCCGCTGATGGTCTCGAACACACTCTTGTTCGGATCGATATCCGTGTGTTGCTGATCTACATAACCGATCTTCACCGTCTCGCCGACCGAGAACGTACCCTTGTCAGCTTTCTCGGAACCGATGATCATGCGGAACAGGGTCGTTTTACCGGCACCGTTCGGACCAATGACGCCTACGATACCGTTCGGCGGCAGCATGAAATTGAGGTCCTCGAACAGCAGACGGTCGCCAAACGACTTCGATACGCCTTCGGCGTTAATGACCTTGTTACCCAAACGCGGACCGTTCGGGATGAAGATCTCCAGCTTCTCCTCTTTGGCCTTCTGCTCCTCGTTCAACATGCGGTCGTACGCATCCAGACGCGCTTTCTGCTTGGCATGACGCGCCTTGGGTGCCATATGAATCCATTCCAACTCACGCTCCAGGGTCTTACGGCGTTTGGAAGCCTGTTTCTCTTCCTGCGCCATGCGGTTGGTCTTCTGCTCCAGCCAAGACGAGTAGTTTCCTTTCCAAGGAATACCTTCGCCGCGGTCGAGTTCCAGGATCCAACCGGCTACATTATCGAGGAAGTAACGGTCGTGCGTGATACAGATGACGGTTCCGGCGTATTGCTGCAGGTGTTGCTCCAACCAATCGATGGACTCGGCGTCCAAATGGTTGGTCGGCTCGTCGAGCAGCAGCACGTCGGGTTGTTGCAACAGCAGACGGCAGAGCGCTACACGACGACGCTCACCTCCGGAGAGAGTAGTCACACTCGCATCATCGGGCGGACAACGCAGTGCGTCCATTGCACGGTCTAACTTCTGGTCGATGTTCCAAGCATCAGCCGCATCCAGTTTGTCCTGCAGTTCGGCCTGACGGGCTAAGAGCTTGTCGAAGTCCGCATCAGGCTCTGCAAAAGCCATGTTGATGTCGTCGTACTCTTTGAGCATGTCCATGATGGGCTGTACACCTTCCTGTACCACTTCACGAACCGTCTTCGAGGGATCCAGTTTAGGGTCCTGCTCCAGGTAGCCTACGCTGTAACCGGGACTCCATACGACCTCGCCTTGGAACTCTTTCTCGATACCGGCGATGATCTTCAACAGGGTTGATTTACCGGCACCGTTCAAACCGATGATACCTATCTTGGCTCCATAGAAGAAGCTCAGATAGATGTTCTTTAACACTTGTTTCTGAGGACCGAAGTTCTTACTCAGTCCTACCATCGAAAAAATGATCTTCTTATCGTCTGCCATAATATAATTCTTAATTTTTAATTTTTAATTCCCTTTAGGCTCAATTGTATTCTACCTCGTACGCGGTCCACATCGACCACACGCACTTTGACATGCTGGTGTAACTTGACCACTTCTTGCGGGTTGGTCACCCGTCGGTCGGCCATCTCGGATATATGAACCAGTCCATCCTTGTGTACGCCCACATCGACGAAGGCGCCGAAAGCACTGATGTTCGTCACGATGCCCGGGAGTACCATGCCGGCCTGCAGGTCATCAATCGTATGTACGGACGGGTCAAATGCGAACTCTTCCGTCTCACCGCGCGGATCACGTCCCGGCTGTGCCAGTTCATTCATAATATCCGTCAGGGTAGGGAGTCCCACTTCGGCGGTGACGTAGCGGTTCAGATCAATCTTGTCCCGCAGTTCCTTGTTGGCAATCAGATCCGCCACACTGCAGCCCTGATCTTTAGCCATGCGCTCGACGATGGCATAACTCTCCGGGTGCACAGCGCTGTTATCGAGCGGGTTCTTACCCTTCAGTCGTAAGAATCCGGCGGCTTGTTCGAAGGTCTTGGCGCCTAACTTGGGCACTTTGAGCAGTTCCTTGCGGCTGCTGAACGCACCGTTGGCTGCACGGTAGTCGACGATGCTCTGTGCCAGCGTCGGACCCAAACCGGATATGTAGGTCAGCAAGTGTTTGCTGGCGGTGTTCACATCAACACCTACGTAGTTCACCACGCTCTCCACGGTCTGCTGCAAGCTCTCGCGCAGTTCTGTCTGATCCACATCGTGCTGGTATTGTCCCACACCAATGGATTTGGGTTCAATCTTCACCAACTCAGCCAGCGGATCAATCAACCGCCGTCCGATGCTCACAGCACCGCGTACGGTCACATCCTCATCGGGAAACTCCTCCCGGGCAATCTTACTCGCACTATAGACCGAAGCTCCTGCTTCACTGACCACAAAAATCTGCGGTCTGAGTTCTGAGGCAGGTCTGACCTGGCTGATAGCTTCCCGCGCCATCTGCTCTGTCTCGCGACTCGCCGTGCCGTTTCCAATCGCAATCGCCTCGATGCGGAATTGCTCAATCAGTTCCTGCAGACGTTTGGTGCTTTGCAGGTTGTGCAGGAAGATCACGTCGTGCAGCAGCATGTCGCCTTGTTCGTTCAGCACGACGGTCTTACAGCCGGTACGGAAACCGGGATCGAGTGCCAGCACGCGTTTCTGTCCGAGCGGTGCGCCCAACAGCAGTTGGCGTAAGTTATCGGCAAACACCCGGATCGCTTCCTTGTCCGCTTTCTCTTTGCTCAGCGCGGCGAACTCGGTCTCGATTGCCGGTTTGAGCAAACGCTTGTAACCGTCCTCCATTGCCAGTTCGACTTGATAAGCGGTGTCGTTGGATGCGCGAAGCCAGAGGTTAGCTAACTTATCCAGCGCCTTCTCGGTGTCGGGCGATATATCGACACGAATATACCCTTCACTCTCCGCACGCCGGATCGCCAATAACTGGTGGCTGCGGATATGCTTGAGCGGGCACTTGAAATCGAAGTAGTCCTTGTAGTTCTGTGCCTCGGGCGTGTCGCATTTGGCTTTGACGGCTTTGGTCGTCAGCAGCGCGGTGTAACTGAACTCGCGACGAACGGCATTACGGCTCTTCTCGTCTTCTGCGATGCGCTGTGCGATGATATCGCGTGCTCCTTGCAGCGCCTCCTCATCCTTGGGCAGCGCCATCGGACGTTGTTGGAGAATCTGCTCGGCCAAGGGTAGCAATCCTTTCTCGATCGCTATGTCGGCACGCGTCTTACGGTGCGGTTTGTACGGTAAATAGATATCCTCCAACTCCGTTGCATCCCAACACTCGTCTATGCGCCGATTTAATTCTTCATTTTTAATTTTTAATTCAGCCAATCTGGCATAGATGGTCTCCTTGCGTTTGGCCAGTTCCTGCAACTTGGTGTACTGCGTCTGGATAGCTGCAATCTGCACCTCGTCCAGGCTGCCCGTTTTCTCCTTGCGGTAGCGCGCGATGAACGGGATCGTGGCACCCTCGTCCAAGAGCGCCAGCACCGCTGCGACCTGTTGCTCGCGGACCTTAACGGCTTCGCCTATTATATGTGCAAAAAGTGTATGCATAGGGGTTCTTATCGTCTGCTTCGTGACGTTCTGCGCTCGTCTGTTCCCAGAGGGCGGGATCAATCTCCGGGAAGAACGTGTCCGCGTCTTCCCAACTGTGATGAATATGGGTGATATAGAGTTTGTCAGCCAGCGGCATCATCTGCCGATAGACCATGCCGCCACCGATCACGAAGGCTTCTTCTTCTTTCAACTTTAAACTTTCATCTTTCAACTTCTCCATCAATTCATTGATGGAATAGACTGCTTCCGCGCCCTCAAACGTCTTACCCGGTACGTCTGTCAACACGATGTTACGACGGTTGGGTAGGGGGTGCTTGGGCAGGGAGAAGAACGTTCGTTCGCCCATGAGCACGGTCTGACCGCTGGTGATCTCTTTGAAATGCTTCAGATCGGCAGGCATGTGACACAACAAATCGCCTTTCTTGCCGATGGCGTAGTTCTCTGCTATAGCAACGATAATGGAAATCATTAATTCTTAATTTTTAATTTTTAATTAAACAGCTACCACTCCTGCGATATGCGGGTGCGGATCATAATTCTGAAGGCTGAAATCTGAATACTGAAAGCTGAACAGATCCTTCACCTCAGGGTTAATAATCATTTTAGGCAGCGGTCTCGGCTCGCGGGTCAATTGCAACTGCACCTGCTCCAGATGGTTCAGGTAGATATGGGCATCTCCGAGCGTATGCACGAAATCACCGCATTGCAGTCCCGTCACTTGTGCCATCATCTGCAGCAGCAGCGCGTAGGATGCGATGTTGAACGGTACGCCAAGGAAGATATCCGCACTGCGTTGATACAACTGCAGCGACAATTTGCCGTCTGCCACGTAGAACTGGAACAGGCAGTGACAAGGCGGCAGCGCCATCTTCTCCACTTCGGCTACGTTCCATGCACTGACGAGCATACGACGGCTGTCCGGATTTTCCTTAATCATTTTGACCACATTGGCGATCTGGTCAATCGTACCGCCGTTATAATCGGGCCACGAACGCCATTGGTGTCCGTAGACCGGACCCAGGTCACCGTTCTCGTCCGCCCATTCGTTCCAGATCCGCACGCCGTGATCCTGCAGGTACTTGACGTTGGTGTCGCCTTGCAAGAACCACAACAGTTCGTAGATGATCGATTTGAGATGCAGTTTCTTGGTGGTGAGCAGCGGAAAACCGTCCTCCATCTTGAACCGCATCTGATGACCGAACACCGACTTGGTGCCGGTACCTGTACGGTCATGTTTCTCGGTGCCTTCTTCCAGCACCCGCTTGCATAAATCTAAATATTGTTGCATAATATTTTAAGCTTTCAGCATTCAGTTTTCAGCATTCAGCTTTCTGACGGCTGACGGCTGATAGCTGACGGCTAATACAGTTTATACGTTGTCTTGACCACCTTGAACTCCGTGCGTCGGTTGATCTGGTGGCAAATCTCCTGTTTGTCTTCGGGCAGGGTAGAGATGAACGCTTCGTCCAGCACTTGCTCGACCGGAATGAACGGATACTGTTTGTTGAGCGCCTTGTCGCACACCACGGGTTTGGTCTCGCCGTATCCGACCGGCGTGAGACGTTCGGACTCGATGCCGTGCTCGATGAGGAAGTTACAGCAACTCTGCGCACGTTTCTGCGACAACTCGGCGTTGAACTCGTCGCTACCTTTCATATCCGTGTGGGCACTGAGCTCGATGGTGATATTGGGGTTGTCTTGCAGCAACTTCACTAACTTGAGCAACTCCTCGGTGCTGGCCTCGGTCAGTTCCCATCGGCCGAACTCATAGAAGATGTTCTCCATCTTCACCGGTCGGCTGATCGGGCTGAGCGCGAAGTTCATCGTGTAGGTCTTGCTGTCCTTGAGGTCCAGCGTGTTCCACCGCTCTTTGTCGTTGAGGTATCCGCGTGCGGTGACGAGCATGACGTACTTGACATCCTTCTTGAGTTTGATCTTATACGTGCCGTCGCGGCGTGCATTCACTTTGCTGTTCGTGCCGTCCGAACCGACGATACGCAGTTGGGCGTCGGACAGCGGTGTGCCCGCCTCGTCCGTGATCAGTCCTTCAGCGAGGAACTCCATCTCCGGCAGGGTGAACTGATAGATCTTGTCATATCCTTTCTTGTCGCCTCGGTTGGAGGAGAAGAACCCGTCCTGCGTCTCTCCGGCGAACGTGATACCGAAATCATCTCCGTTGCTGTTGAACGGTGCGCCCAGATTAAAGAGCACCCACACCACCGAATCAGTGACCGTCGTGTCGCGGGTTGCTTTGAACAGATCCAGACCGCCGTAACCCGGATGTCCGTTGCTCGCGAAGTAGAGCGTACCATCGGCATGGATGTACGGATACATCTCATCGGCTGTCGTGTTGATGCCCGGTCCAAGCGGTTGGGGGTTGACCCATTCGCTGTTGTCCAGTTCGGCACACCATATATCTTTCCCGCCTATACCTCCGGGCGCGTCACTCACGAAATAGAGCGTGTCGCCGGCAGGATTGAGTGCCGGGTGTCCGACGGTGATCGAGCTGTCGGCAAACAGTTTCACCTCCTGCGGTTCACCCCATTCGCCGCTGGAGCGGTCACTGCGGTAGATCTTAGCACCCAGGTCCTTGCCGTTCACCGGCTTCGAATACGTAAAATACATCGTTCGTCCGTCAGACGTGAAACAGCACACACCCATCTCGGCTGTGCCGGCTTGCTTACCGCCTGTCGAGTCGTTGGCCTGTTCCTCTTTCGGGGCATCGTACAATCCTTCCGCCAACTCGATCTCTTCCCATGCGCCGGCTGCGTTCTTACGGGTCTGGTACAACTGGAACAGCTGCTGTCCCGTCACGTTACTCGGTCGTTTGAGTTTCTTCGAACCGCCTTTCTGCTTCTCCTGCCGGTTAGAAGTGAACATGAGCGCATCATTACCGGCACCGATAAACATCGGCGCGAAGCTGCTTGCGCGCTTGGCGCCAAACTCCTTCGCTTCCGAAACACGGTAGCGACTTGTCTCGCGCTTCCATTCGTCGATCTTCATGCACGCGTACTTACCGCCCAGCGCCACGTAGTCAGTCGGGTGGGCTTCGAGGTACGAATCGTAGTGTTTGATCGCCTCTTTGTACTTACCTTGGTACTGCAGCACCTGGGCTGCATGCAGATAGATCGTCGAGTCCTGCAACTGGTACTTGCAGCGCAGCGCGCTCTGGTAGCAGTTCGCCGCTTTGGGGTTGTTGATGTAGCGGTAGCACTCCCCTTGACGGAAGGCGACATAGCCCTTCAGTTCCCGATCTTTCTGCGTACTCAACCGGCCGTAGCACTGCTTGTACATATCGGCCGCGGTGTAGTACTCACCGATCGCGAACTTCTTATCCGCCCGTTTGATCCGCTGCTGTATACTGCAACTCGACAGACACAGGAGCAACGAGCAAATAGCAAATATATATATATAATTTCTATTTTTCAATCGTTCAATATCTTTCAATCGTCAATAAATCGTACCTCGTCAATCGTCCAATCGTCAATTCAGCTCGTGGATTACCAATCCCGAGCGCAGCTTTGGTTCGAACCAGGTGGTCTTAGGCGGCATGATGTTGCCGCTGTCTGCGATATCGATGATCTGCTGCATGGTGACGGGGTAGAGGGCCAGCGCCATTTTCATCTCACCGCTATCCACACGTCTTTGCAACTCACCGAGTCCGCGGATGCCGCCTACGAAATCGATGCGTTTGTCCGAACGCAGATCCTTGATGCCCAGAATCTTGTCCAGAATCAGATTGCTCGAGATCGTCACATCCAGCACACCAATCGGATCGTTGTCGTCGTACCGGCCTGCTTTGGCGGTCAACGAGTACCACTTACCGCCCAAGTACAGGCTGAAGTTATGCAGCGCTTTGGGCTTTACTGCAGAATAATCTCCCTTTGTACATTGTACATTGTAACTTTGTACATCAAAGTCCTCTTCAAGGGCCTTGAGGAACTCCTCTTCTGTCAGCCCGTTGAGGTCTTTCACCACGCGGTTATAATCAATGATGTTCAACTGATTATCCGGGAAGCACACGGCCAGGAAGAAATCCGACTCCTTCGTACATTGTACATCGTCCCTTTGTACATTGCGCAGTTCAGCACCTACGCGTGCTGCAGCTGCGCTTCGGTGGTGTCCGTCTGCGATATACATTGCCGGAATCTCGGCAAAGATCTCGGTGATGCGCGCAATCGTCTTTTCGTCATTGATCACCCAGAACGTGTGGCGGAAGCCTTCCGGTGCGCCGATAAAATCGTACTCCGGCTCGCCTTTGGTCACCTCGGCTACGATCGCATCCAGGTCATCGCGGTGCGGGTAGGCAAAGAACACCGGTTCCATGTTCGCGTTGAGCACGCGCACATGCTTCATGCGATCTTCCTCTTTATCGCGTCGCGTCAACTCGTGCTTCTTGATGCGTCCCTCCAGGTAGTCATCCACCCATGCACCCACTACCAAACCGTATTGGGTCTTATCACATTCGCCATTACCCATTCGTCCATTCGCCATTATCGTTTGCGCATAGACGTAGTACTTCTCCGTCGGGTCCTGCACGAGCCAGCCGTTCTGTTTGAACAATCGGAACTGCTCCACGGCCGCATCGTACACACGCGGGTCGTGCTCATCCGTGCCCGGCGCAAAATTGATTTCCGGCTTGATGATATGATACAGCGACTTGGCGTTGCCTTTCGCCTCTTCACGTGCTTCCTCACTGTTGAGCACGTCGTACGGACGACTGCTCACTTGCTCCACCAACTCTTTCGGCGGACGTATTCCCTTGAACGGTTTGATTTTCATGTTATATAATGATTAATGATCAATGATTAATGAGACAAATATTCATTATTCTTAGCCAAAAGGCACGATTATATCATTATTAATTATTCATTTTGAAGGCTCTGCCTTCGCTCCTCCCATCGCGCAAGTACCGTTGAACACCGCACCCGGCTCGACGATCAGGGTCTTGGTGTGCACGTCGCCGACGATCTTACCGTTGGCGCGGAGCGACAACTGCTGGCTGCAAGTGATCTTACCGTCCAACAGACCCATTATCTCTGCGTTCTGGCAGGTGATCGTACCTTTGATACGTCCTGCTTCACCTATCACAACCTTGCCCGTACAGTTCAAATCACCCTCGATCGTACCGTCGATACGAAAATCGCTATCGGCTGTGATCGTTCCTACAATCTTACTTCCTGCGGTCAGTGCGTTAAACATCATGCCGCTTTGTCCATTTGTTTTCTCGTTAAACATAGTATGTTGTGTTTTTAGTTATTGCTTTTTGTTCAATTGATTGATTTTCTTATTCAGTTCATCCAGCGTCTTCTGCATCTCATCCAGCTTGGCTTTCACGTCGTCGTTGTTATCCGCCACCATCGCATCGACGAAGATGGAGTTAAGAAACGACATGCCGATGATACCGCCCAGGATCAGCAGGATGCAGAAATAGATGCGTACCAGTTCGGCGGCCACCGTTGCACCGCCGTAATATGCTGCGACCGTATTGGGGATCTCGTACCATCCCTCCAGCGTACACATCTGGAACACGGCGTAGATAGAGCGGAGTGGGGTTTGGAAATGCTCCGGATCGGCTTCTCGAAACAGGCTGCAGTTGATCAGACCGAAGATGACGATGATCACAAAGAAACTGAGCAATATCGCGTACGAGTCGTGCATCGCATCCTTGAAACCTTTGACCACTTTGCTGAAGTTCGGGAAGAAATGCAGCACGCGGAAGAAACGCACAATACGCAGCATTCTGAGAATCATCAGGAACGACAGGTTCATCATATCCAGCGGAATGAACAGTTCTACTAATGTCGGCAGCGACAGGATGACCAACAACCCGTCCAATCGGTTCCATCCGTCTTTCCAATAGCCGCGCACACCGTACTCGATGTGCTTGACGATCATCTCCGCGATGAAGATCAGCAGGCACAGCAAATCTAAGGAGTCCAGCACGATATTGCTTACCCCTGCTACTTGCGCGTAGATGATGCATGAATTGATCAAAATGACCGACAAAATAAACCGATCATTCAGAAAAAGCCTATGTATCCGTTGTCTCATTTCTTGTGTTCACATAAAATGCGCTGCAAAGGTACGAAAAATTTTTCATATGTGCAAATTATTTTCTATAAAAATAGAAAAATCGTTTTAGAGGGTGATTTTTTCCTTTGTACATTGTACATTGTAACTTTGTACATCAAACTGGCACGACTCCACCAACTATGAGTACCAGGCCGACCTCAAAATTTTCTTCGTCAAAAACGAGTACCAAGCCGGCTGGCGCGACAAGTCCAAAATGCACCTGCTGTACTAATTTTTTTCTCGACCTCTACCTCCGGTGGTGATTCTTTTGCGAAATTTTGGCTGTTAGGGGGATTTTTTTTGCCTGCTTCATTAAAAAGGTGGGTTTTTTGTTGCACAATTCAAAAAAAAGTTGTACCTTTGCAGCGGATTATTTATATGCACGCATAATCACGACCGATAAATATAAGTTATGGCTAATATAGAAACGACAGAAAGAATTGATGCATTGTTCGAGCGCATTTCTTCTTTAATTGATCAAGCGCGCTCGTACGTAGTTAACGCTGTCAAGATAGCAGAGGTTAAAACTCGCTATGAAGTTGGGCGTTATATCTTGGAGGATGAGCAGCAAGGCGAACGAGCAAAGTACGGAGAACAAGTACTTCGTCAGTTGTCCGCTCGTTTGATGGAGCGATATGGCGAAGATTGGACTTTTGACACCCTTAAAAGATGTCGCCAGTTTTATCAAGCATACGCCAATGCTTCAATTAGCGCAACGCCGTTGCTCCAATTGGAGAATCATATAGAAACTGCTGATTCTAAGGCGGTTGTAAATTCGAGCAACGCCGTTGCTCCAATTCAGTTGCCTCGTTTTATACTCTCGTGGTCGCATTATCTTATCTTAATGCGCATTGAGAATATCGAGGCGCGTAGTTTCTATGAGTTGGAGTGCGCTCAACAACAGTGGTCAGTTAAGCAACTCAGTCGTCAAGTAGGCAGCAGCTTATATGAGCGTTTAGCTCTTAGTCGTAACAAAGACGAGGTTATGCGTCTCGCGCGTGAAGGACTGACTATTGAAAAGCCGGAAGATGTTATCAAGAACCCGATTACGCTAGAGTTCCTTGGTCTCAAGCGAGAGGCTGCCTATTCGGAATCGAAATTAGAAAATGCTATCATTAACAAAATGCAACAATTTCTTTTGGAAATGGGTAAGGGTTTCTTGTTTGAGACGCGCCAAAAGCATTTTGTATTTGATGAACGTAATTTCTTCGTTGACTTGATATTCTACAATCGCTTGCTTAAATGCTATGTACTCATTGATTTGAAGATTGGCGATTTAACTCATCAGGATCTTGGTCAAATGCAGATGTATGTCAATTATTATGATCGCTATATTAAACAGGACTTTGAGAACCCCACAATAGGTATATTGTTGTGCGAGGAAAAGAGCGATGCGTTGGTTGAACTGACTTTGCCGAAAGACTCAAATGTCTATGCCGCACAATATTCGCTCTATTTACCGGACAAGGCACTCCTACAGCGCAAGTTGAAAGAATGGATTGACGAATTCAACGAGAAAGATGATTAAGGAGCAACATATTGACATTATACGTTTGAGATGACCAAAAATCCATATTAATGGGATATTACTACAATTTATTTAAATAAACAAAATGAGAAGGCGTATATTTATTATTGTTTTTATATGTATCTGTGGACTCGGATGCACTGGTGTTTACAAACAGGAATATTGTGAATTAGTCAATCATTTAAAAACTGTTGCTCCGGCAATAAACACGGATTCTTTGTTTTGCGAGGAGTGCAGAGGATTGCAATGGAATTTCCATTGCTGGGTGGATCCTATAGTCTTCCCATTTGATATAAGGACAAACCCCAACTGGCATATTTATTCGATGGTGATCCAGCATAACGACTCATTGAAACGTAATGTGGGATTAGCAGTCGTAGAGGATAAGGTTTTTAAAGACTCTACATTGGTCTTCTTTCCTCCTGCTTACGGAGCTGATGATACACAGGTGGTGACGGAAAGTATTAAACGCCGAATAAATAAAAGCCGCGATATTTGTAATACTATTGTTCTCCAACAAATCCCAGATACTTATTTTGCAGGAGCTGGCTGGGGAGATAAAATTAAGCTATGGAGAGAGTACGACAAATATTCAAGTGGTGAACCTACCGACTACACATGTAACTTTTATTTGAATTTCTACTACAAAAGAAAACTCTACCAACTCTTATATGTGGACAAAGAGTCAGCTAAAATGATGCAGAACGATTCAGATTTCACAGTTGTGGCAGAAAACTGGTTTGTGCGTCGGTATAAGTGGGGAGGTAAGTTAAAGTAATGAATTACTCACAACAAACATTAGACGCAAAGTATTATAATACAAACATTGTGTTTTAAATTGTAAAACGAGATATATTATTGCTTTCGAAATAAAAAATCACTTATATCTTGCATATATCAAAAAATGGTCGTACCTTTGCACCCAAATTATGAATCGCAAATTGCGCTGCGCAAATTGCGTGAAACACAAATAGTTTATTATGAGTGCATTACAAATTATACTCTCTTTTTTGCTTTTAAGATTCTTGATATTTACGCCGACTAATAGTCGGCATTTTTCTGCCTTTAGGGCCTTTTTTTTGCCTGCTTCTAAAAAAGGGTGGTTTTTTTGTTGCACAATTCAAAAAAAAGTTGTACCTTTGCAGCCCGATTTTAAAAATTAATGCTTCGTCTGCCACATAGCGACTACTTCCGCGACAGACGCTCTGAAGAAGAGCTCTGTCAGGACTTTCCCGCCGATAAGATCTTTATCCGCGGGTTGCACGCTATGCAGGCACATTTTGACAATAATGGCGTATATGTAGAAATCCCTGTGGTGCGCGTGATGAACACCGCTCATTACATTGCTGCGTACATGTTTGCTACGACCTGTTCCGGTGATCAGTTAGAGTATGAGGTGCTGGCGTATGATAGTTTCGGGTGCGACAAAAAACTCGTGCCGTTGACCATGATCGTCCTTGCTGCGATGCTCCAACGAACCGAGGGCTTCCGGGCTAAACAATGCCGTAACCTCATCCTTGACAACCGCGACCCGGATTTCGAGGAAGGAGTCACCCTCTATGACCGTTTCCTGCGCTCGGCAGAGGAGCACTTCGCCGAGGAAGATTTCCTCATCGACACCCACACGCTGGTGCAACGCAACCAACAACTGGAGTACGAAAACAGACAACTCATCACGGAAAACAAAGAACTCAAAATCAAGTACCAAAATATGGAAGAGAAATATCAACAAATAAACATCGGCACCCAGAACAATAATTGTACCCAGATTGGAAATCAATACAAGATTACGTATGTGACCTCTCCAACGGATATCCCTCATTACGCTGAAGAACCGTCAGCATCGCCGCAAATAGAACTCTTCAAATACATCCATATTGCAGTTATAGATGAGAAAGAACGTGAACAAATACACAAGATGGTTTGTAATATCGTGCGTCTACCGAAAATGAAGCAGATATGCGATGAACTTTATCTTCTGATAAAAAAAGAGAAAATCTTATCTACCATTAAGCCTGAGGCAATGCTGGCAGAATTGAGAAGAATCGGTATGCCTTCCGCCGATACTCCAGGCTTCTCTGACCAGAATTTTTATTCTAGCTACAGAGCATAAAAATAGCACCTGCACGGTGCTATTTTTTTTGTCTTTCATAAATCTTCATAAAACTTCATTTTTCTTCATAAAGTCTCATAAGGCTTCGAGTAGAGTATTCGAATATAACTCATTATCAATAAATTACCTATACCTTTGCACCGGATTTGAGTTGTAGCAACGTCGCTGCACTAAAGATCCGATGCATATGATACAAAACAATCAACCATCCCGTCTCTGGTTTCTCGCCCGAGACTACCGCAAGCATCCTCGCCTCAACCTCTGGGGACATGAGGGTTGCGCGTATTTCCTGAATGCCTCCGGGCAAAAAGTAGCGCACAAATACGGACCTGCTATGCGGGCAAAACAAGTAGGACGAGGGTATATAGCCCCCGTCGTACAAAGTGGCTCCACCCAGTTAAATGCTCATATCGCAATGGGCGAGATCTTCTACGGTGAACGCCCCACCTTCATCGACAGCAAAGGCAAACCCTATTTCGGTCAATGCCACCATCTCATCAACGAACTGCTCAACTATGCCCCAGAGAATCTCCTATGTTGGCTCGATTACTCCCAGCACCACAAAGCGGACAAACGTCGCCGCGCCCTCGAAGCCGCAGTCCCCGATGGCGACCTGCACATCTTCACCTACGACCGCTTGCGCGAACTCCAGAATCCCCGCACCATGTCCGATGAGGTCTTCCAAACCGAACTCGCCAAGATCCGTGATAAGTACAAGAAATGCGACCCCAAAGCCGTCATGGACCACGACCTCTCCCACCACATGGAGATCTAGCCTGTTCCTTTTTTGGATCATTTTGGGCTAATAAAATCCTTTGTTAATTACCGCCGGATTTGATCCGGCACCCTAAAAGCTTTGTTAATTACCGCCGGATATTATCCGGCACCAAAAATCATTTTTTCACCTTTGTCGCATATTTGCGGCAACAAAAACATCAACCATTATGGAAACAAAAAACTTAGAGCAACTGCGCTCTCTGCGCACCCAAGAAAAAGCTATCAAAGCACGTATAGACGAAATCAGTCCCAAAGCCGCTGACGATGACTTTGCCGACTACAACAAGTACAAGCAAGAACAAGCCGTCAAATGGCGTGAGAATGCCAAAGAAAAGGTCAAAGAGCAGAACCTCGTCAAGGCTCGTACCGCCATCATGAACGGCTATGTCAAGACCTTCGTCGAACTCTATCCCGACAAACAACCCGACGAGATCAAACTCACCGTCAAAGTGATCGAGTAGTCCGCGAAAAAGAAAAAGAAAAGTGCTCAAAAGAATAAAGAAAACTATGCAGAGAGTAGAATGCACCCCACTATGTTACACATAGTACCCCAAGCGGGTGCTTCTCTCTTCTTTTAAAAGATTTTTTTATGGAAACAATAGATGATGTGCTCGAAAAACGCGACACGTTCGATATCCTGCTCAACAAAGTCCTTTACCCGATCAAACCGGAGTTCCGTGATGCCATCGGCTCTGCGCGCTTGTACTGGAACACA
This sequence comes from uncultured Bacteroidales bacterium, assembly GCA_902785605.1. Classification (GTDB taxonomy): domain Bacteria; phylum Bacteroidota; class Bacteroidia; order Bacteroidales; family Paludibacteraceae; genus Colicola. The sequence goes on along the minus strand of CACZZL010000013.1, from coordinate 2,320 downwards.
CTCTCCTTGATGCGCCAACGGCAGATCTACTACACCCTCCAAGAACAAAAACGGCACGGAATACCCATCAAGGACAACCCGCGTTTCGCAATCGAAGACTGCATTGCGGTGCCCACCAACTGGAACGGTAAATCCGGTATCAACGACAAGATGAAGCACGAACGGATGGTCATCGCCAAATATGGTAGCTCGTACGGTTCCTATACGCTCTTGGAAGCTTGGCTCTTTGAGATGACCGACGCAACTGCCGCTAACTTCGATCCGGAAACCCTCAGCGGTAAATCCGCCGAGATGTATAACGCAATCAAAAAAAATATCAAACATTAAAATTTTTATCACTATGTCTAAAAAACAACAATTCATCCATTCCCAGGCTATCAATGCCTTCATCACCGCCATCGTTAACGCCCTCTTCGTCTGGGCTCGTCAGTGGAACAACAATGCCTACTTTTTCCTCCTCATCGGGGATGACAAGTGCCAAGCAAATCAGCGGCACTCTACGAAAACATGCGAGTCCCCTATGACATCTTCCTCGAAGAGAGTAGAAAGAACGCCGAGTTCGAGAAAGTCTTCCAAGAACCCCTCCTCGATATGTCCGAAAACTGGTACTCCGAGGAATACTAAACCATCACCATTATGGCAAGAGTTACATTCAACCCGAATCAACCGATCCAAGCCCTGTCGGGCAATCTCGGTCCTATAGCATTCCGCACCAGAAACGGTCGTACATACGTCCATTCACGTCCCGAACCCGTACTTCCCAAGAACCCGACCCGCCAACAGCGCGCCAAGTTCCGTCAACAAACGATTGTGGACTATTGCGTTACGACCATTCAGGCACAAATCTCGGACATCCAACAGGCTTTGGCTATGAGAACCACCATCCACAACCGTGTAGTCAAACTATACAAACGACTTGCTCCGACTATCAAAGCCCGCACTAAACTACAGCGCGAAATCATGTCCGAGTACTACAGCCGTTTTGGCGCGAGTGAATCGGTCCATTCTCGGACTTTTGTCTGTCCATTCTCGGTCCATTCACGAGCTAAACACCCCAAATCACCGCAATCATGAGAGCAACCACAATCGCGCGGCACAAACGCATCCGCGAGCAGTTTTATCTGTTGGTAGGCACGATGCCGCTCACCAACATCTACCTGCAACTCGCCGAACAATTCGGCATGTCAGATGATTATATCCGTCAAATATGCAGAAAAAAGGCTAAAAAACCGCCATAAACCCCACAAGTGTAGAAATTCTTCACCGAAAACCGCAAAAATGTGGGCATATTTGCATCAGATTTGAAAAAAACACTGTTATGAAACTGAATTTACAACTAATCGCCGCAACCTTTTTGAGTATAGGCGGACTCGTATTATTGTTCTGCGGAACGTTCATCGACCCGGAAGGACAAATCCACGAAACGATCCTCGTCGCGTTCGGCGAAACCGCCACCTTCGCAGGAGCCCTCTTCGGTATCGATTACGTCTATAAAAAACGCTCGTGACCTATGTATTACAAACTGATCCGCGAAAACAGTACGTCCTCTTCTTCGAGAGTAAGCTCGAAGGCCGTTCCCGGCAAGCTCTATCGCGTCTCGCACTACATCAACAAGCGTACCGGCCTCCTCGTAGAACGTCTGCACTACATCTGCGACACTCTCGAAAACGCCGACTACCTCGTTCCCGCCTTGATCTACAAAGTTCAAGTCACGCAGTCACCGCGTTTCAAACGCCTGCTGCCGATCCTCATCCAAGTACCCGGACGTTCCGGCATACGATTCCACCGCGGCTCTCTACCTGAGCACAGTAAAGGCTGTATCCTTGTGTCACCATACATGGAGCAACAACTCACTTCCAGATGGTTGGCAGAACAATCGGCTCGTGAAGAGACCCGCCTCGAGATCTGTAACAACATTAACTATTACCGCAATGAAACAAGAATCTGAAGAAAAAGACTGGGTAAAGGTTTTGTATGAAGTCATCATCAAAATCCTCACCCTTGGCTTCTACCACATCGAGAAGCACAAAAAGCAGAACTAAGGCTTTGTCCATTACGCCGGATACTATCCGGCAAACAAGCGTCCATTTCGTCGGGATACTATCCCGACACACAAACAACCTTTATTAACTAACCACCTAAACCTTAACGAATTATGGCAAAAGTAGAATGGGCTGACGCGATCAAGACCGTCAGCGGTGCCCTCACCAAAATCAACAAGAAGTCGCAACACGCCGGTGACCAGAAGATGATCCTGGCAACCCACCGTGTAGCCGAAACCACCAACCCGGATTGCTCCCGCCTCTACATGCGCGGCCTG
>CACZZL010000012.1 GCA_902785605.1 uncultured Bacteroidales bacterium | reverse complement strand
CGCCGCGAGAAACAGATTCTCGCCGCTCTGAACGCTAACGGTATCGCTTCCATCGAGGAGGCTAACCAGATTTGCGAGCAATACGGCCTCGATCCTTATATGACATGCGAGGAGACCCAACGTATTTGTTTTGAGAACGCCAAATGGGCGTATGTAGTAGGTACGGCTATCGCTCTGAAGAAGGGTTGCAAGAACGCCGCTGACGCTGCCGAGGCTATCGGTATCGGTCTGCAGGCCTTCTGTATCCCGGGTTCCGTAGCTGACGATCGTAAGGTAGGTATCGGTCACGGTAACTTGGCAGCTCGTCTGCTGCGCGAGGAGACACAGTGCTTTGCTTTCCTGGCAGGTCACGAGTCGTTCGCTGCTGCTGAGGGCGCTATCAAGATTGCTGAGATGGCGAACAAGGTTCGTAAGAACCCGCTTCGTTGCATCCTCAACGGTCTGGGCAAAGACGCTGCTATGATCATCAGCCGTATCAACGGTTTCACCTATGTACAGACCGAGTTCGACTACTTTACCGGTGAGCTGAAAGAGGTTCGTCGTAAAGCGTACTCGAACGGTCCGCGTGCGAAAGTGAACTGCTACGGTGCAGACGATGTTCGCGAGGGCGTAGCAATCCTCTGGCACGAGAACGTGGATGTTTCGATCACCGGTAACTCGACGAACCCGACCCGCTTCCAACACCCGGTAGCAGGTACGTACAAGAAAGAGCGTATCCTCGCCGGCAAGCCGTACTTCAGCGTAGCTTGACGGATACCCTCGGTCGTATGCACAGCGACGCTCAGTTCGCAGGTTCGAGCTCCGTTCCGGCACACGTTGAGATGATGGGCTTCCTGGGTATCGGTAACAACCCGATGGTAGGATGTACCGTTGCTTGCGCGGTGAATGTAGCGCTCGCGCTGAATAAGTAATTAAAAATTAAAAATTAAGAATTAATAATTAGGTTGAAAATTGAGATGAAAAAAATTCTTTTAATTGCTGTTTTGGCTGTAGCCAGCCTCGTTGCTTACGCACAGCCGCGTGCAATCGGTGGTCGCCTCGGTGCGTTCAACGGTGTGAGCTATGAGCACGGTATTGGTGAGAACAACATGATCGAGATCGAACTCGGTTACTCTATCGACGGTCGTTCGGATTTCTGGACCAAAGCAGGAGGTTCTACCCTTCATAACAACATGTGGGGCTCGACCGTACAAGCTGCTGCTACCTACGATTGGATCGATCCGTTCGGAGCTACGTTCCCTTGGGAGCACAAAGGTGAATGGCACTGGTACATGGGTGCAGGTCTTGCCGGCGGTTTCGGCTGGAGAGGTTATACCTTCGTTCCCGGATACGGTGTTGCCAGCGGTAATGGCAACTGGGGTTTCCTCGGTGCTGCAGGCCGCGTAGGCGTAGAGTACGATTTCTGGTTCCCGCTCCAACTCTCCATCGATTGGCGTCCGACTCTGGGTGCTGCTATGTGGGATAACAACGCGGGTGGTGTCCAATCCGGTCTCTACTGGGAAATGACCTGCCTCGCACTCGGTGTTCGTTACAAATTTTAATTGAACATTTTGTATTCAAAATCGCACATATCGCAAGGTATGTGCGTTTTTTTTTGTTATTTTGTTACAAAATACACAAAAAGTTTGCACATATAAAAAATTATTTGTACCTTTGCCGCGGAATATAATCTTTTAAACATATAAGCTTATGAGAAAATTTCTTCTTTCGCTACTCGTTGTAGCATTGTGCATGCCGGTTTGGGCAGGTGCAAAGAAAAAAGCGGACAAGGACACCAACCAGTTCCGTTATGAAATTGAGTGTGCAGGAAATGCCATCCAAGGTACCTATCTGGTCAAGGTCTGGACCTACAGCCGCAAAGCAGCCGTAGCAGAGAATCAATGCCGTAAGAACGCCGTTCATGGTGTAATCTTCAAAGGCTACGGAGGCGGACAAGGTTGTGTTTCGCAGCGCCCGATGGCCAACACGCCGGGTGTAGAGACACAGTACAGTGAGTATTTCAACCGCTTCTTCGCAGATGGCGGTGAGTTCCAGAAATACGCTTCTATCATGCCGGGTACCACCGAGACCGTCAAGGTCGGCAAAGAGTACAAGGTCGGAGTCGTAGTCAGCATTCGCAAAGACGATCTGCGTCGCGCACTCGAGGCTGCCGGTATCATCAAAGGTTTAAATAATGGTTTCTAAAAAATCTGAAATTATGCGTAAGTTTTCAATTATACTGGCCGTTCTGACGGCTATCATCTTCACCGGCTGCGGTCCGAAGCGTTCACAGGCTTTCTATACTGCCCCCAGCCAGCTACTCAGTTCCAATTATGACGGCTCATTCGTCATCCGCGTTCAAGTACGCGCACGCACTGCCGCCATCGCCTTCACCGACGCACAACGCAAAGCAGTGGAGGAAGTGATCTTCTCCGGTGTCAAATCCGCTACCAACGGAGTGCCCGACCTCAAACCGCTGTGCTTCGACATGAACGCACGCGAGAAGAACGAGCAATACTTCCGCGCATTCTTCCAGGACAACGGTCCGTGGAAAGAGTACGCAGGCCTCATGGACAAACGTGTCGGCACCACCAGTTACCAACGTGACGGCAGACAGTCCGTTACCACCATCACCGTCAGCGTGAACCGTGACGCGCTCCGCGACCGACTCGTCCGTGACAAAATCATTCCCGCCGAAGGACGCTATTAAAAAATGTCAAATCTAAAATGTCAAATCTAAAATGAAACGATATATCTTTACTCTCGCATTGGCGCTGGTAGCGCTGGTAGCGAGCGCGCAGATTAAGAAACCCGAACTGATGGTTGTTCCGTCAGATGTATGGTGCATCTCCAACGGCTATTACACTGAAGTGGAGAACATGGGTATCACCACCAAAGTGCCGAACTACAAACAGGCACTGCAAGAGGACATGGGTCTCAAACTGGCCATCGCCAAACTGAATGACCTCATGGCAGAGCGTCAGTTCCCGCTGCAGAGTCTGGAGCAGGTCATCAAGAACCTCGAACTCCAGAAAATGGAAGACAACATGACGGTCAGCAAACTCGGCAATGAGTTGGCAGAGTCCCCGCTGGACGAGGTAGCACGTGTTGCTAAGTGTGACATCATCCTCGAACTCAGCTGGGAGGTAAAAGACTTCGGCCCGAAACACTCGATCAGTTACATCCTCGAGGCGCGTGACGCTTACACCGCCAAATCCATTGGTGCAGCGTCGGGCACCGGAGCTCCGTCTCTGACCGCTGATGTCGATGTGCTCCTCGAAGAAGCTATCGTAGCCAACATGGACAATTTCAACAACCGCCTCATGGATCACTTCACCGAGATGCAGACCATCGGTCGCGAGATCACCTTGGACATCAAAGTGTTTGCCAACAACGCTGCCGGTGTGGATCTGGAGACCGAGTACAACGGTGTCGAACTCATCGACCTCATTGACGCATGGCTGCAACTCAACACCGTACAAGGCCGTTACACCATGCCGTACGCTTCGGAGAACGTAGCTAACTTCACCCAAGTACGTATCCCTGTTTACGACGAACGCGGACGTGCTATCGATGCCAACGGTTTTGCAAGAAAAATGGCGAAACACTTCAAACAAGAGCCGTTCAACCTCCCGTGCAAAGTGCTCGTCAAAGGCCTCGGCCGTGCGGTCATCATCATCGGTGAAAAATAAAAACAATCGAAATCTCGAAGTCTCGATATCTCGAGATCTCGAAAAAAAAGTATGACAATGAAAAAAATCTTTTCTATATTCGTAGCCGCGCTGATAAGCGCAACTATGTTCGCAGCTGAAACGGAGTACCTGCCTATCTCTGTATATGCAGTAGAAGACGTAGAGCCGTTCCCGCAAGGAGCCAAAGCGCTCGTTGAGAACAAACTGACGCAATTGCTCACCCGCAACGGTGTCGCAGGTATGAACTACATGGGCCAGTTCGTGCTGACCGTCACCACCACCCCGTTGGACAAGGATGTCATCGCCGGTCCTCCTGCTAAGATCGCAGAGAAGATGGAACTCAACTTCTACATTGTAGATGCATATGCCAAGACCATCTTCTCCTCCACCAGCCTTACCGTACGCGGTCTGGGCGAGACGGAGAACAAGTGCTACATGGACGCACTGAGCCGTATTCCGCTCCAGAGTCCGCAACTGGCACAGTTCGTCAAAGAGGGTAAGGAGAAAATCATCGCCTATTACAACCACGAGGCAGCACGTCTCATCCAACAGGCACAGGCACTCGCCAAACAGAAGAAATACGAGGAAGCACTGGAACTGGTGTCGCTCATTCCGGCACAGTGTGACCAATACGACGCAGCCATCGCGGCTACCCTGGAGATCTACCAGCAGTACCTCAACAACGAGTGTAACCTCAACCTCGCTGCTGCTCGTCAGGCTTGGGCGGCTTCGCAGGACGCTACCGGTGCCGCACTGGCAGGTCAGTACCTGGCACTCATCACGCCGGACGCAGGTTGCTACGACGAAGCCATGGAACTCTATCAAGAGATCAAGGGCAAAGTGCTGGACGATTGGAAGTTCGAGATGAAAAAATACCAGGACGGTGTGGATATCCAGAAACTGCAAATCGATGCAGCGCGTCAGATCGGTGTTTCCTATGGTAACCACCAACCGACCCAAACAACGAACATCGAGTTCCTCAGAACGTTGCTGTAAGAGATGAGTAAATTACCAATTACCATTTACAAATTACCAATAATGCTTCTTCTCGCTTGTGTCACATTGTCGGCACAAGCAGAAGAAGCATTGTCCTATCGTCGTAACTCCTTGGCCATGGTCCTCGTCTATCACCCCGAGGACGAGTTCGGCTACGAGATCTTCAAGGCCTTCGACTCCCTGCCTATTCCCGACAAGTACGATGACCACAACATCAACGGCTGGCGTATCATAGACAACAGCACCATCTGGGGCGTGCAACGCCGTGACTCCGGTTACTACAAAGCCACCTACGGTCACCAACTCACCGCTTCCGAACTGCAAGCAAACGCCAAATTCACCGAGAAACTGCTCAACGAGAACCAGATGGCGAAAAAGATCATCGCCAAGTGGTTTGGTTTGGAAGGCACCAGCGTCGAAGACGCCACCTTCAACACCGAACTCATCCAGACCCGCGGACAGTACAACGCCAACGATATCGATGTAGCCGTCGCACTGCAGACCACACGCGGTTTGGCTACCCTGAGTGATGCCGGCGAAGAGTTGCTCAACAACACCTTCGTGCTCGTTAACGACATCACCTACATCACCGCTGAACAGGAAGCCGAGGCTGCCAAACTGGCGATGGGTGTCCTCGGAGGTATCTTGGACGGGCTCACCGGTGGCAGCTCAGGACGCGAACTGGCCAACGCGGCAGGAAAGATAGCAGACAGTTTCACCGGCTTCAAGGTCAAAACCCACTCCTATCTCTACCAGCTCGAGTGGAACGACTCCGTTGCCGCTGTCTTCTACCAATTCCACTATACCGGCACACCCGACCCGGCTAAAGTGCAGGCGTTTCTGGACGACAACACCACCTACCGCCTCAAGTACGTAGCGCACGAGTACGAGTTCGACAAGAAATCCGTGCTCAAAGGACAATACGAACGCACCGAACTGGTACGTACCATCTGCGCACGTTCCATGGATAAGAACATCGTCGCACTCGCCAAACAGTACGAGGACTTCAAAGTCAAGACCCCTGTCTTCCAAGTGTTGAGCAACGAACGCGGTAAGATAGAAGGCTACGCGGCCAAGATCGGTATGAAGGAAGGTATCACCGAGGGCTCCAAGTTCCAAGTCGTGCAATGTATCCAAGACCCCGAGACCGGCAAGACGACCTATAAGTACGTAGCCACCGTCAAAGCCAAGAAAGGCTGCATATGGGATAACCGCTACAATGCCGTGCTCGAAAAAGCCGACGGGGCCACACTACCCTACACCACCTTCGTCAAGATCTCCGGAGGCGAAATCCTACCCGGTATGCTCCTCATCGAAGGTAAATATCGTAAAGTGACCGAGTAAAACTAAAAAAGGGCTGTCTCCCGACAGCCTCTTTCCCTTAATATAACAAACAATCTCTATTTAATTCCGGTAGATTCCGGAGAAATATTCAACATTCTATAAATAGTATTACAATAACCGTGCCAAACTTGTTATACTCCTGGATAATTTCGCTTCCGATGATGGTGTGCCTCTTCTGGTTCATCTTTTTCATCGTGCGATTCTTCCGGCACAAAGAAGAACCCCGTATCCGGTGGACGATCCTTCTTTTTTACTTGGCCTCCACGGTTTTGTACACCGACCACTGGCTCTATTTCTCCGACTGCCCGAGTTTCATCGGCGACTGGAGTTACCTGATCGTTAACCTGTGCGTATATCCTTTATATTATGCGTACCTGCGCGCACTCACGCGCACGAAGATCACGTATGAAGTGTCGCTTCTGCTCCTTCCCGCTGCACTCATTGCCCTCTTTTTTCCGCTCAACACACGCTACGGATGGTTCACCAGCGACAGCCTGATTCTCTGCACACGCGTGTGCTTTGCTTTCCAAGTCATCTGGGTCTGGACCCGCGGATTTCTCTTGCTGCACTCCACCCAACAGCGCTTGGATAACATCTACACCGACTACCGTAGCCATTTATTGAAACCGACGCAGCTGTTACTTGTCCTCATCGGCATCACTGCGGTCGTCTCCATGCTGCTCAACATCCTCGGTCGCGAACGCTTCGACGGCAGTCTGCTTGTCTGCATCCCGGCTGTGATGATGTCCATTCTCCTCTTCAGCCTCGGCTACGTAGCCGCGCACACCACGATGCCGGTTGAGACAGTCGCGCCGCAGGAAGAAGGAGACGAAGCGAAAGCTAACCTGGCAACAACCGCCGAGACCGATGAACTGTTTCACGCGATCACGACCGCCTTACGCGAACAACAGCTCTTCACCAATCCGCATCTCACGATTCAAGACCTCGCGAACGCTGTCGGTTCTAACCGCACCTATGTCTCCGCGTGCATCAACCGACGCTCCAACTTCACCTTCTCCCAACTCGTCGCACAGTACCGCGTCGAGTATGCCAAAACGATTCTTTTAGATCCGCAATACACCTCCGATCACGAGGCTGTTACCCAAGCCATGGCACTCAGCGGCTTCGCGTCAGACCCAACCTTCTATCGGGTATTCAAAGACCTGACCGGTCTCACGCCCCTCCAATTCCGCCAGCAGAACAGGCAAAAATAAGCTGAATCTGCATTTTTGTACGATTTGAGAATAAATTTGTACGATTTGCAAGTGCTTTTTGAAAAAAAAGCAGTACTTTTGTGCGTGGTTTTGAACAATATTACTATTTTTCAAAAATAATGACTATGCGCAAGATTTTCTTTATTTCCGTTCTCATGACCATCAGTTCCTTCCTCTTTGCGGAAGTCAAACTGGAGTCCGGTAGCCTCAGCGTACTCAACCAAGCCGGAGAGTATGCCTATGTAGAAATCGATTGGTCCAAAGCCCAAGTGGTCGAGTTCGACCGTAGTAACAAAGTGGACAAGACACACGGCACGGTGGACCAATACAACAAAGCGCAAGGCGCCGATTGGATCAAAGATTGGCCCGAACTCAAGCGCTTCATCGTCAACTGTACCGCTTGGGAGAAATACCCGGGACGCAAGTGCTTTAACAAGAAAAATAGAGACGGTGTCCTCATCACCGTACCCCCTGTCGTATGGAAAGAGTACGCCAAGACGAAAGACGACGACCTCAAATCGCACTGTATCTGGGTCGATCCCGCCAAGGCGAAATATAAATTCATGCTCACCGTCACACAGGTCGATATGGGAAGCGGCACTGCCTCGGCTTTCGGTATGGGCAAGAACACCGGTGGAGCCATCATCTGCGGCAAACTCAAACTCATCGACATCAAGACCGGCAAACAACTGGCCGTCCTCACCGTGGACCACTGCAAAGGCATCGGTAACTACTCCCAGCGCACCCGTCTTATGGACGTGGTAGTCGGCGAAATCCTCGGTAACGTAGCAGAACTAATCAAATAAAAATTATAAAACATTATGAAAAAATTCATCCTTTGTGCATTGTCCTTTGTGGCTTTGTCACTTGCCTTCACGGCTTGTAACCCCAACACTCCGACCAATCCGGACGAGTTGAACATCAAGGACTACGTCGGTACTACTTGGTTTCTCGACTCGGTGAATGTCGGTGATTTCACCACGACTCACATGTGCCAGCCGATCTTCCTCCCCAGCGAGACCTCGATCCAGATCGGCAACAATGTGTGCGCCTTCCGATATGAAAAAGGCTTCCTCTACATCACCAACGATGGCGAAATGGAGACCAAGTACGAAATCGTTTCGTTGGACGAAAAAGGTACGGTAGTCAAAACTGGTGATGCAGAAAACGTGCGGACCTATTACATCTCCGCACTCCCCACTCTTGACCGCAACAAACAGAACCCTATCTCCGAAGCGGCACTGCTCGGTAAGTACAAAATGGTCATCGGATCCACGACGGAAACCAAAGTGGACGGCTCTGAGGAGACCTATTATACCACCGGCGGTATGATCACATGGATCACGTTCAAGGAGAACAACAAGATGCTATTTGAAGACTCCAGCCCGAATCCCAACATGGAAGGTATCTGGGAAGTGAACGTCGCAGAGAAAAAGATTTGCTTCGGCACCTACTCCTCTCTCGCTGACATGCACGAGTACGGTCATCCCGAGGACATCCTTGTTTTCAACGATGACTACCTCGTCACCGGCTCCGACTATGACTACCAGGATGGCTCTCATCGTCATTACGAGTCCGTCTATGTCCGCATAAAATAAACAGAAAACTAATAATTGAAAGGAAATAAAATTATGAAAAAACAACTTATTTTTGCCTTCGCGGCACTCGCACTCGCCTTCACAGCATGTGACGGCAACAACCCCAGCGGTTCAACCGATGTTACTCCCGCTATGTTAGCCGGAACAACCTGGCGTGTGGATAGTTCCTATGTAGAAGGAAAATTAGATTTTATGCCTCACCTGGTGATAGATGTTCTGAACACCGAACAAGCTATTTTCAACGGTAGCGACACGGTTAATTATTGGATTGAAGGTGACCAACTTTCTTTTGGACGAGAAGATGAAGAAAGAATCGCTGTGACCATCAAAAAATACAATAAAGATTTTGCTGTCATCAACTTCAAAGAGATGCAAGCCGACATTTATTTCGCGATTGTTCCCAAAATGGCAGGTCAGGAATTGCCCAAAACGGCTGAAAGCCTTCTCGGTACTTGGAAATGTCAGTACTACTTCTATCAACACATCTACTACAATACCGAAACCCAAACCAGCCAAGTGGATGTAATGAAGCACTCTGACCCGGGTGTCATGTATTGGACCTTCCATGATGATGGTACGTTTGTTGCCACCAACATCGTCTTTGCCCGCATGGATGAGCAGAAAGAGTACGCAAGCCAGACCGGCTGGTGGGCAATAAAAGACGGTAAGTTCGCATATGGATACGATGAGAAACCGGCTGAGATTCCTGATTACAGTTGGGAAGAAATCTCCTCTCTGACACCCCAGGTGTTCTACGTAGGCCAGACGACTACATCGGAGTGGGACGGCTCCGTCCAAGAGTCCTACAGATATTACTCCCGCGTAGAATAACGAATGACGGAATGAATGTATAACGAATTAAAGAATATGAGAAAAGTATTATTTTTCGCCATCGCACTCGTAGCAAGTGTACTGGCATTCACATCTTGTGAAAACAACAATGCAAACGGTCTCGTAGGAACCTGGTCCAGAGACACTGAGAAAACTCCCACTGGTTTCTATGAAACCCAGACCCTCATCATTGACGGTCACAACGGTTTTCAGTTCCAAGCTCAGCAACATGACCCCGAGCACCTGGATTTCATTGCCATTATGCTAATGGATGGCAAATATGAGGTGAAGGGTGATATCATCACCGTTCACTATGAGAGGCACGGCTGGAACTACAACGGAGAAGTAGAATACATCCCCGGTTGGGAAGGATACGATGAGAAGATCAAATACTCCATCGACGGCAACAAACTCACCATCATCCGTAACTACGGCGAGGACTACCAAAACGATCCCGAAGTATTCACCAAACAATAAACTACGTCTAATATGAGAAAAGTATTATTTTTCGCCCTCGCAGCACTCGCACTTGTCTTCACGGCTTGTAACGGTAACTACCCCAACGATCCGCTCGTAGGAACTTGGCAACATATCGAAGACTACGGAGATGCGCGCTCGGAACAGAAAGTTACTTTCGACGGACGTGACAATTTCACCTATAGTGACTTCAAGTACTTTGGTGACCAGGTACACTATGGTCAGATCACCAAAGGCACATACAAGATCGACGGAGACATGGTGTATGTACACTATACCGGTTTCTCGTGGACCAATGACGGTGAACATATGGAGGAGCAAACAGATTTTGAGCCCTACGATGACCACTTCAAGTACGCCATCTCTGGTAATACGCTGACCATTATCCGCGGTGACAACACCGAAACATACACCAAGCAATAAATTTTAATCATTATGCGTAAATTCTTTATTTTCGCCATCGCACTTGTAGCAAGTGTATTGGCATTCACCTCTTGCGAGGGTAACAAAATTGACAGCCCCATCGTTGGTACATGGGCACAAACCTCTGACGACATGGACTTTTTCATCACCTTCGACGGCAAGGGTAACTACACCTACATCAACGACTATTACATGTACGGTCGCGAAGTAGTACCTCACGAGCACGTAGTCATCAAAGGTTCGTTCAAGATCGATGGCGACATCATCACCGTGCACAACGATACCGAGACCATCTCGATGGACGGTGGTCCCGCTCGAGAGATCGAATGGGAACCCTACGACGAGCAGATGAAATTTAGCATCAGCGGCAACACTCTCCACCTCGTTCGCGGCTATGGTAGCGAATATAGTTGGGAGGAAGATTGGACCAAACAATAAATCAGTATGCAAAAATTCTTTATCTTCGCCATCGCACTGGTAGCCAGTGTATTGACATTCACAGCTTGTAACAGCAACGATCCGCAACACCCGATCAAAGGTGTGAAGTTCGTTTGCGATTACGACCGCGGAGAAACCCCTGTGCGCGAGTATTTCTACTTCGGAAACGGTGACGACTTCGAGTGGGGTTGGGAAATCTATGCTGACCAGGCGCGCACGCAACGTACCGAGCGTCAGGTGGACTATGGTACCTACACCCTCAACGAAGCGGATCACTACATCGACCTAGCTTACACAGGCGGTTTCTATGAGACCAAGGATGGCAAACAGGACACCGGCTCGTCACACAAGAGCGAACGTGTCTTCTATGAGTTGAAAGGTGACACCATCAAACTCACTTCCGAAAACGGTTATCCGATAGGTACCTATTGGAAGAAATAAAGTCTTTGAAAAAGGACTCCATGAAAAACACAAACTTTACTCACTTATGGGCTGCATCTCTCACGAGGTGCAGCTTTTTTTATACATATCAATATTTTTATTTGCACATGTCATTTTTTTTTCGTACCTTTGCACCCGCAAAGGTTTTATGAGAGAAATCCCGACATATCAACCGGACTTTGAGGAGTATATCCGCCAAGGAGAACCCGACAAAAAAGAGCGTGCGCAGATCTGGCGCACCGCTATCGGCTTGCAACAAGTCGATGGTCTCGAAACCTCAGAATACATGAAAGAGACCGTCAAACGTAATATCGAAGGCGAGATCTCTATTGACGAAGTACAGCAACTTGTCAATGCCTATTACATCAGCAAAACTGACCGCGAGCCTGGAGATGAGGAGCGAGAAGAAGCGGATAAGGTAGCCGGAAACATCAGTAAGATTCTTTCATCACAAGCCTTGGATTTCAGTACAAACGGTTACATCTCTCTCCACCGCCGTATTTTTGCCGGAGTATTCAAACATGCAGGACAAATACGCACGTATGATATTACGAAGAAAGAGTTTGTGCTTCGTGGCGGAACGGTCAATTATCTGAACCACGAAGATCTGCGTGCAGCATTGGACTATGACATCGCACAAGAGAAACCGTTTAGTTACAAAGGGCTGTCTCCCGACGGGACTGTAGCACATATCGCCCATTTCGTCGGAGATTTATGGCAGATTCACGCTTTCGGAGAAGGCAACACGCGCACAACAGCAGTCTTCGCCATCCAATATCTCCGCTCGATTGGATTTGATGTGAATAACGATCTCTTTGCCGCACATTCCAAGTATTTTCGCGATGCCCTTGTTCGCGCGAATTATAAGAACGCTATACAAGGGATCGACTACAGCCCTGTTTATCTGGAGCGTTTCTTCAGAAATCTGCTATTTGGTGAACAATGGGTACTGAAGAGCCGCTATTTGGTCATCAACCCACCTGCAGAATTTGCAGAACAGCCAAGAGAAGATGCGGGAAAATTGCAAAAACCCGCACAGACACAGGAAAACAATGCGGGAAAATCGCAAAAACCCGCATTTAAGACGGAAACAATCAAGCGTGTATATGAATTGATTCATAGCAACCCTCGTATTAAACAAGCGCAAATGGCGACCATTCTGGATATGGACGATAGTACCATTGAACGCGCTACCGTTTGGCTCCGCAAGAATGGCTACATCAACAAAGAGCACTCGAAAATCAAAGGCGTTTGGCAATTAGTATAGAATAATAAAACACAACAAATATATGAAGAAAAATTTTGTAGAAGAGCTCCGTTGGAGAGGCATGTTACAGGATATTATGCCCGGTACGGAGGAACAATTGATGAAAGAAATGACTACCGCCTACGTAGGTATCGACCCGACGGCGGACAGCCTGCACATCGGTCACCTCTGCGGCATCATGATGCTGCGTCACCTGCAAGCGTGCGGACACAAACCCATCGCCCTCATCGGAGGCGCAACGGGTATGATCGGTGACCCATCCGGCAAATCCGCCGAGCGTAACCTGCTCACCGAAGAGATTCTCCGTCACAACGTGGCATGTATCCGCGAGCAGTTGGAGCATTTCCTCGATTTCAACAGCGACGCGCCCAACGCAGCCGAACTGGTCAACAACTACGATTGGATGAAGGATTACACCTTTATTAATTTCACGCGCGATATCGGCAAACTCATCACCGTCAACTACATGATGGCCAAAGATTCCGTCAAGAAGCGCTTCAACGGCGAGTTCTCGCAAGGTATGTCCTTCACCGAGTTCACCTACCAGCTCCTCCAGGGCTACGACTTCGTCTACCTCAACGAGCACAAGAACTGCCTCATGCAGATGGGCGGTTCGGACCAATGGGGCAATATCACCACGGGTATCGAGCTCATGCGCAAGATGAACGGCAAGACGGCTTTCGCCCTCACCTGCCCGCTCATCACCAAAGCCGACGGAGGCAAGTTCGGCAAAACCGAGTCCGGCAATGTATGGTTGAGCAAGAAATACACCAGCCCCTATAAGTTCTTCCAGTTCTGGATGAACGTCTCCGACGATGATGCCAAACGGTACATCAAGATCTTCACCTCCCTCACCCGCGAGGAGATCGAAGCCCTCATCGCCGAGCACGAACAGGCTCCGCACCTGCGCGTACTCCAGAAACGTCTTGCCAAAGAGGTAACCTGCATGGTTCACTCCGAGGCGGACTACAACGCTGCAGTGGAAGCGTCCAACATCCTCTTCGGCAACGCGACCGCAGACACCCTGCGCGCACTGGACGAGGCTACCTTCCTCGATGTCTTCAACGGCGTGGAGACCTATGAGATCCCGATGGACGAACTCAAAGCCGGCATCGGTCCCTTGGACCTGCTCGCAGAGAAGACCCACATCTTCCCCTCCAAAGGTGAAGCGCGTAAGATGATCCAGGCCAACGGCTTCTCGCTCAACAAAGAGAAACTCACCGACCCTGCCACCCCACTCACCGACGCTAATTTGCTGAACGGAAAGTACCTCCTTTTCCAAAAAGGTAAGAAAAATTATTATTTGGTCATCGCCAAATAATAGCTAATCGTGCCCGTCAGGGTGAGAAAAATTATTATTTGGTCATCGCCAAATAATAGTTAATCGTGCCCTTGTGGCTAAGAAAAATTACTATTTGGTCATCGCAAAATAACAAAAAAAGCATAAAAAGTGAAAAAAAGTGCAAAAATATTTGCGTATGTCAAAAAAAAGCAGTACTTTTGCACCCGCTTTTGGCGAGAAGGCGATAAATCGTACATCGTAAATCGTCCAATCGTAAATGGTTTTGTCCACTCGTATATCGGTATTACACCGGATTTTGGTTCCGAGAAGCGAGGTTCGACTCCTCGGTGGACAACAAAAGGCTGCGCAGGCAGCCTTTATAGTCTGAAAGCTGAAAACTGAATGCTGAAGGCTTATGTGTATGGAATACACGGTATTAAGTAACACAAACAATTATTATTCAAATGAAAGAATTCGCATTAGTAGGTACTCCGCGTAGCGAGTACGGTAAGAAAGCTGCTAAGGCTTTCCGCGCAGAGGAACTCATTCCTTGCAACATTTACGGTTGTGGCATCAACGCTACTTTCACGGTAGCTGCTGCTGACGTTCGCAAACTCATTTACAGCCCGGACACCCAGATCGTTGACCTGACTGTTGGTGACACCAAGACCAAAGCAATCGTTAAGGAGCTTCAGTTCCACCCGATCGATGGTAAGACCCTGCACATTGACTTCCTCGCAGTAGACGAGAAGAAGCCGGTTGTTGTAGAGATCCCTGTTCAACTGAACGGTCTTGCTGAGGGTGTTAAAGCCGGTGGTAAACTGGTTCAGAACATGCGCAAACTCAAAGCTTGTGGTATCTACACCGCATTCCCTGATCGTATCAACATCGACGTTACCAACCTTGGCCTCGCTAAGAAGATCGCCGTTGCTGACGTGAAGATCGAAGGCTTGAAGTTCGTTAACCCCGCTGACGCTTGCGTCGCTGAGGTGAAGGCTACACGCCAGAGCAAACAAGCTTAATCGGCTATCAGCCGTCAGCCATCAGCCATCAGCCGTCAGAAGTTGAGCGCTGAGAACAACGAGGCGAGGCGCAAGTCTCGCCTCTATTTATTAAGAAAAAACTGAATGCTGAAAGCTGAATGCTGACAGCCCCAATAATATGAAATACTTAATCGTCGGTCTTGGTAACATCGGTGACGAGTACGCAGGTACACGCCATAACATCGGTTTCATGATGATCGATGCCTTCGCTGCATCTAAAGAGGTCAAGTGGGAAGACAAGCGATACGGTTTCATCGGACGCTGCCGCGTCAAGAACGCCGAACTCGTGCTCCTCAAACCATCCACCTACATGAACCTCAGCGGCAATGCGGTGCGTTATTGGTTGCAACAGGAAAAGATACCGGTCGAGAACATGCTGGTATTGGTGGATGATCTGAATCTGCCGTTTGGTACGATTCGTATTCGCAAACAGGGTTCTAACGGTGGTCATAACGGTTTGGGCAATATCCAATCCGTTTTAGGTACCGAGAACTACGCGCGCGTACGCTTTGGTATAGGGAACGAGTACACACGCGGAACACAAATCAATTTCGTGCTCGGCGAATGGACCGACGAGGAGAAAGCGAAGATCGACGAGCGGCTCAAAGTAACCACCGAACTCATTCCGTCCTTCTGCCTCCAAGGCATCGACCGAACCATGAACCAGTACAATAACAAATAGTTGAAAGATGAGAGTTGAAAGTTGAAAGAAGCCGTTTAGTAGAAAGTTATAAGAAACGTTATACTAAAAACTTAAAAACTTCTTTAAACTATAAACTTTAAACTATAAACTTTCATTATGGAAGTACGAGTAGATAAGTTTTTGTGGGCAATGCGGATCTATAAGACCCGCTCTATCGCCGCTGACGCCTGCAAGAACGGGCGTATCACGATGAATGGCGTACAGCTAAAACCCAGCCGCACTTTCAAGATCGGCGATACGTTCAACGTACGCAAAGGTCCGATCACGTATACGTATAAGGTACTCCAACTGACAGAGAACCGTCTCGGCGCCAAACTGGTACCCGAGTACCTGCAGGATTGCACCTCTCCTGCCCAACTCGAGATACTCGAACTCGCACGTATGGCGGGTAACGGTGGTCGCGACCGCGGCACAGGTCGCCCGACCAAAAAGGATCGCCGTGACATTGAGATCTTCATGAGCGAGATTGACGATTGGACGAATGACGATTTAACGATTGATTGACGATTGAATTCATTGTTCGAATGAAATCTAAGAAAGACAATATAGCGGAATATATTCTCTATCTATGGCAGATGGAGGACTATTTGCGGGCGTTTCCGCAAAATGCAGAGGCAACACCTGAGTTACATGAACTAAACGAGATGATGCATCGCGAAGGTATCGTAGAGGGTGGTCATTTGGCCTTAGCCAATAATGCGCTTTCCGAACTGGAAGACCTGCATACTACGCTTCTCAACGAAGATGCCATGTACCGCGCTGCCATCATTCGTTTGCAACCGAGTCTGAATCTACTGAAGGCCAAAACCGACCGGCCTACGATGTCAGATATCGAAGCATGCCTCGTGTTACTCTATCAGATTATGATGCTGAAGTTACAGAAAAAAGAGATTACCCGGGAGACCGCTTCTGTGCAACAACAGGCGACACAAGTACTCACATTCTTAAGCCGCACCTATCATGACGACCAAAGCGAGGTTTGAAAATATTTTGGCGTGGTTTGAAGCCAACATGCCGGTAGCTGAGAGCGAACTGCATTTTGAAAACCCCTTCCAATGCCTCGTTGCGGTCATGCTCTCGGCCCAATGTACCGACAAGCGCGTCAACCTCGTCACCCCTGCCCTCTTTGCTGCCTACCCCACACCCAAAACTTTGGCCTCTGCCACACCCGACGAGGTCTTCGAATACGTCAAATCGGTCAGTTACCCGCGTTCCAAAGCCGAACATCTGGTACAGATGGCACAGCGTTTAGTCGAAGTCTACGACAGCCAAGTGCCCGATAACATAGACGACCTACAGACGCTCCAAGGGGTCGGACGTAAAACCGCCAACGTCGTCTGCGCGGTCATTTGGAATCAACCCACCATGGCGGTCGACACCCATATCTTCCGCGTCAGCGAACGACTTGGGCTCACAACCAACAGCAAGAACCCGCTGCAGACCGAGAAACAACTGGTCCAATACATCCCCGCAGATATCATCCCCAAAGCCCATCACTGGCTTCTGCTCCACGGACGCTACGTCTGCCAAGCCCGCAAGCCACAATGCGAAACCTGCGGTTTGACACAATATTGCAGATATTTTGAAAAAAAGTGAGCACATACTTCTTAATTCACTAAGTTCATACGATTAATTTAATAAAAAATTTATTAAATTCTTGTGTATGTGCTTTTTTTTTTGTAATTTTGCACCGAGAAATGGTCAAATGGAAAAATGACCAAATCGTACATAAATCGTACATCGTAAATTTGTAAATCGTAAATCAGATATATTATGGCAGAGAAACAAGCACCGAATGCAGACAAGCTCAAAGCACTGCAGGCCGCCATGGCGAAAATTGACAAGAGTTTTGGCAAGGGCGCCATCATGAAATTAGGCGACGAGAATATTGAAAACGTTCCCGTGATCCCGACAGGTAGTCTGGGTCTGAACTACGCACTTGGCGTAGGCGGTTACCCCCGCGGACGTATCATCGAGATCTACGGCCCGGAGTCGTCCGGTAAGACCACCCTCGCTATCCACGCCATGGCTGAGGTGCAGAAGACAGGCGGAATCGCTGCTATCATCGATGCCGAGCACGCCTTCGACCGTTTCTATGCAGAGAAACTCGGTGTTAACATCGCCGAGCTGCTCATTTCACAACCCGACTCCGGTGAACAAGCCCTGGAGATCGCGGACGAACTGATTCGTTCTGCCGCTGTGGACCTCATCGTCATTGACTCCGTAGCAGCCCTCACACCGAAAGCAGAGATCACCGGTGAGATGGGTGACAACAAAGTCGGCCTCCAGGCACGTCTCATGTCGCAGGCCCTGCGTAAGATGACCGCGTCGGTGAACAAAACCGGCACAACCGTCATCTTCATCAACCAGTTGCGTGAGAAGATCGGTATCATGTTCGGTAGCCCCGAAACAACCACCGGTGGTAACGCCCTTAAGTTCTACGCGTCCGTTCGTCTTGACATCCGCCGTACCGGACAAATCAAAGACGGCGACCAGATCAAAGGTAACCAGGTGCGCGTCAAAGTAATCAAGAACAAAGTCGCTCCTCCGTTCAAGAAAGCCGAGTTCGACCTCATGTTCAACGAAGGTATCTCCCGCATTGGTGAGATCCTCGATTTCGCAGTAGCTACCGAGGTCATCAAGAAATCCGGCTCGTTCTTCTCCTACGGCGACACCAAACTCGGTCAGGGACGCGACAAAGTCAAAGATGTGCTGGCTGACAACCCCGACTTGTGCGAAGAACTCGAAGCTAAGATCACCGAGAAAGTGAAAGAACTCGGCCTGGAAGCCGTTCTCAATAAGATTGGCAAGTAGTCGATAGGATCGAAACCCGTTTATTCGTGGATAGCATTCAACAGACACTTAGCCCCCGCGAAGCGTATATCGCCGAACAACAATGGCGCATCGTCAAGCGGAGTATAGATGCACGGCAACGCGAGTTGCGCGTGCATCTCACTATTCTGACCGACGACAACGGCAAACCCGTTGCTAAAGAGGCCCCTATCCCCCTCTACGAGCCGCCTGTGTTCCAAGACGTGCACAACGCTCCGCGCCAAGCCGTCATCATCGGAGCCGGCCCGGCTGGTCTGTTTGCCGCCCTCACGCTCATGGAACATGGCATCAAACCCATCATCTACGAACGCGGGAAAGAGGTCAGCGAGCGCAAGAAAGACATCGCCCTGCTCAACCGCAACGAAGGACTCAACCCCGAGTCCAACTACTGCTTTGGCGAAGGAGGTGCCGGCACCTTCTCGGACGGCAAACTGTTCTCCCGCTCCAAGAAACGCGGTAACATGCAGCGCGTCATGGAACTCTTCCATTACTTCGGCGCGCCCGACACCGTCCTCTACGAAGCACACGCCCATATCGGCTCCGATAAACTGCCGACTATCATCAAACGAATGCGCGAATGTATCCTCGCTCACGGCGGAGAGATCCATTTCGAGACCAAAATAGAAAGCCTTTCAACTTTCAACTTTCCATACGGCGTCAGCAGATCGGAAGAACTTTCAACTACGCCAGTAATACTGGCGATTGGTCACTCCGCCCATGACACCTACCGCATGTTAGCCGCTGAAGGCGTAGCGCTCGAGACCAAAGGCTTCGCCATGGGCGTGCGTGCGGAGCATCCGCAACCGCTCATCAATAAGTTAATGTACCATCTCGACATCTCGAAGTCTCGCGATCTCGAAGTCATCAACTATGTCGGTAACGCGTCCTACTCGCTCGTTACCCAAGTCAACGGACGGGGTGTCTATTCGTTCTGCATGTGCCCGGGCGGACATATAGTTCCTGCCGGCAGCACACCGGACTCGTGTGTAGTCAACGGCATGTCCGCTTCCCACCGCAACTCGCCTTACGCCAATTCCGGTATGGTCGTTCAGATCAACCCCGAAGACATAGAGGGAAGCGACCCGCTCAAAGGACTTCTTTATCAAGAAGCGCTTGAGCGGCTTGCATATGAGCAAGCTTCCCAAATTAAAAATGAAAAATTAAAAATTAAAAATGACTCTGTTGCGCCCGCGCAGAGAATGAAAGACTTCGTGGAAGGCAAAGAGAGCAAGAGTCTGCCGGCATGCAGTTACCTGCCGGGCATCATCCCCTCTCGTCTGGACCAATGGCTACCCGCACATATCGGTAAACGCTTACTACAAGGTTTCCGTGACTTTGACCGTAAGTACCCGGGCTTCCTCACTAACGATGCCGTCATTGTCGGTGTCGAGAGCCGCAGCAGCAGTGCCATCCGTATTCCGCGTGACCCCGACACCCTCCAATCCGTCTCTACCCCGGGACTCTATCCCTGCGGAGAAGGAGCCGGTTATGCCGGCGGTATTACTTCCTCAGCTCTCGACGGCATCAACGCCGCACTCAAGATAGCGGAAAACTGAATACTGAATACTAACAAAAATGGCTCGCGTTGGCGAGCCATTTATTGAATTCGTTGAAGATACGAATTACTCGATAACGGTACCGAGAGCGTTGTACTTCACACCATTCTTGATGATAACGAGTTGGCCGTTCTCATAGCGCTTGATAGCCTTGATGGTAGCCTCTGCGTTCTCAACACCTTGACCCTGCAATTTCTCGATGGAAACACCGAAGATATTGCTGGTGTTTACAACGAGTTTGATAACCACGTCACCTGCGTCGTATGAGCCGGCAGGAAGAGTGATGTATCCTGCATAAGCCGGACGGATACCGTCGATCTTTGCACCGCTACCGGTCAAGTCGGTACCCTCTACCAATTCGCCGTAAACATAAACCTCTACACCGCGCTCGCTATCACCGTTCGGCTGATAGAATACTGCGAGTCCACCTTCAGCAGAAGTAGTGAAAGCGCCTAACTCAATGGTCGTACCCGAAGCAGCACGGAACATAGTACCAGCCTTCAGGGAGTCCACATTCTGCCAAGTCGGAGTCGGCATCGTAGTGTTGTAAGATTCTTTAACATTCCATTTGTTCTCAGCCTCTGTACCGTCCGATTTCAGGAAACCTACGAGTTTCGAACCGTTAGCCAGCTCGTACGGAGCCGTACTGGTAACTACGGAAGAAGTCATAGCCGGATCCGATACGCTCAGAGCCTGGAAATCGATGTAGTTAGCTACCTCAGAGAGAACAACTACGTTGGGCTCCTGAGCATTGATTGTCATAGCTGCAACAACAGCAGCAGCGAAGAGGAAAATTTTCTTCATACTTGTTGAGTTTTAAAATTGTTAATATTGGTTTGTTGTAAACTACGTTTTACAAATCTGCTGCAAAATTACTACTTTTTTCGGATATATGCAAGTACATATTGCCGAAAAATGTAGATTTTTTGATTTTTATTCCGCTGCGTCCGGATCTTTACCGTTATAACGGACGTTTTTGATCTTCTTATAGTCCGTGATCGGCATCGGTTTGGGGTTGATGTTACAGTTGATGAAATTGATATCTTCCGCCCACTCCATTTTGATTCCGCCTCGGTTACCGATGATCGTCACCTGGTCAAAGAGGATGTTGTGAACCGGCTTACCTTTCAGACCCTGAATCTCCACCGCCTGCTTGGAACCGATACAGGTGATGTTACGGAATGTGATGTTCGACCAATCGGGGAAGAACGCATTCTTGTTATCGCTGTCCGTTGCACTCACGCCCGCACCCTTGTCCGCATAACCGGAAGAGATGAGGAACGCAGATTCCAGAATATCCTTCATAATGATGTTGTAGCAGTAGATGTCTTCACACCAGCCACCACGACCCGGAGCCGATTTGAAACGGCAACCGATATCCGTACCCTCGAAACGGCAGTCCTTCACTACGATTCGCTGCATACCACCGCTGAACTCGGAACCGATCACAAACCCACCGTGTGCACGATAGACCGTGTCATTGCAAATAAGGATATCGCGCTGCGGGCCGGCATCCACACCTTTCTGTCCTACACCGCCTTTCATACAGATTCCGTCATCACCGCAAGACAGGTTGCAGTTCACGATCAGAGCTACCTGTATATTTCCCGGGTCCATGGCATCACCGTTCTGCGCCCAGTGCGGACAACGGATGTTAACACCGTCGATAATGAGGTTCTGAATACGGGTCGGCACCAAGTGGAACTTCGGCGAATTGAGCAGATGCACATGCTCAACGAGCACGTTCTTGGAGTCGGTGATGTTCACCAAATGCGGACGCATCTTCTCCTGCGTGATCGCATCAACAGCAATATTAGGCACGTTATACTCGGCCTTCAGGTTGAACGGATACCATATCTTCCAGTTCTTACTGTTGCCGTCCGCCATCACTTTGCCACCCATCGCCAGCAACTCATTCCACTGCTCTTCACTCACTTTCTTCTGCTTAACCGGACGCCAGTAGATGCCCTGTCCGTCCAAGGTGCCGTAGCCGGTGATGGCTACGTTCTCCAGCTTGGAGCCGTAGACGCAGGCGTGACACTTCTTGCTACCGTCGCGTAGCGTGTCCGATGCCTGTACGTAGAGCTCCTTGTTGGTCGAGAACAGGATGGTTGCATTGTCCTCGAGGTGCAGATCGAAGTTACTGATGAGCTTGATCGGGCCTGTTAACCAGGTTCCGTTAGGCACAATAAGGTGTCCGCCGCCTTGTTTCTTCAGGTGTTTAAGCGCGGCCTTGAACGCCTCGGAACAATCCGTCACACCGTCTCCCACAGCACCGAAATCCGTGAGCGTTACCGTGTAGTCCGGAATAACGACAGGCTGCACGTGCTCTACGGCACAAGGCAGATCCGCCGTGTAATACTTATCGTACGGGTTTTGAGCAACTGCCAGCACGCTGATCAGCGCCAGCGCAGAAATAAATAATGACCGTTTCATATCTCTAAATTTCAAAATTTCTAACTACTTTGTACATTGTACATTGTCCCTTCGTACATCCTAATACAAATCTCGTACCAAATAACGCATATAGACTTCCAAATTCGTAAATCCGGTCACTAAAGTGATCGCATTTCCGTCCGCATTATCGTTGGCATTGAGTCCGTATTGTTCCTCCCACTCGTCCGGAATACCGTCGTAATCGGTATCCTGCGGTTTGTCTGCCGACTGCAGTTCAGGCCATCCTCCCACATCAGACTGCGTATCGATCAGACCCTTGGTTGAGCCGTTCGAACCGGTATAGGTGAACGTACCATTACGTACCTCATTCACGATTCGCTCATCCACTGCATCTCGATGCAGCGAACAGCCTGCCTTGTCCAGCACGGTCTCATAGGCCTCTTCGGCACTCTGCTCGTTCACGAGCGCGGTCAAGCCTTCCGTCCAACGCGCGGTCGCCTTGACAGCAGACGTGTTCACGGTCGAACCTTTCCAGTTATCATTGGTCACCTCACTCGAACCGAACATATAATTGCCCGCAAGCCAGAACTTACCCGGAATCAGAGTGTGACCGTCCGAACAATAGCTGCAACTGACCGTTGGGTCCACCAGACGGCTTTGCCGGGACAAAGGAGTAGCAGGACCGTGCTTGTAGTAGTTGTTCACCATATTAATTTTGCGCGCCTGCGTGAAACCCTCACCGCCGTACGTTGAGTTACCGCCCCAGTTATAAACCACGTTGTTCACGTAGTCGATCGGACCGAAGCAGGTGTTGTTCACGTACGAGTGATCAAAACGCGGGTTACGGCTGTCATGGTGCGCCAGCAGGTTATGATGGAACGAAGCGTTCGTTCCTCCCCATATACCGCCGTAACCGTGCGAACCCTTGCCGTGTACGGAGTTCTTGAGCGACTCGGACACAATACAGTACTGCATCGTGAAATCCGTGTTGCCGTAACAGCTCACGCACTCATCCACGGACCAGGAGCAGCTGAGGTGATCCAGCACAATACCCGTACCGTCGTTCACCGACACAGCATCACTCTCCGTGTTGCTCACATCACCCAGACGCACACGAACAAAACGCACAATGACGTTGCTCGCATTGATTACAAGCGGATAGTCCGCAATACAGATACCGTCACCCGGAGCGGATTGTCCGTCAATAGTGATATTGCCTGCTTTGATGCGCAGTTCCCGATCCAGATGAATCGTACCCGAGACGGTAAAAATCACACGTCTTGCACCTGTTTGGTTCACGGCATAACGTAGCGTTCCTGCTACGGGCAGTCCCGTATTGGGATCTTCTGCGTCATCCAATCGGCTGACGCGGTAGATCTTACCACCGTCACCGCCGGTCACAGCAGCACCACCGCCTTCTATATGCCGGCAAGCCGCTACCAATTCGGCATCCGAATCGATAGTCGGCTCTTGTGGCGTATCACCGGGTTTGCATGCTACCATCAACGGCAGCACACAGAGCATCCATAGAGATGTGCGAAGTTTCATAAACTCTTATTCTCCTGCAGAGACATAATCGTAGTCATTCCACAACGCGCCGTTGGACTGTCCTACGTTCACCGAGAAGATCGGCCAGTACTGACGTCCGTTCAGACGATCCGGGAACTCACGGTCAAACAGCATATAGTTATCCGAAGCGAGTGCACGTCCGCTGGATTCGCTGGAGTAGAGCGAGCCTTTGAGTCCGCCGGTAAGCGTATAAGGCGGCTGGCCTAACTCACCCTTGTTCAGACCGTAAACAGAGTCGATCACGAAGCCCTTGATACCGGTCGAGAAACTGAGTTCATCACCTACGTACTTATAGTGGTAATAGATGGTGTCCTGGAGTTCTGCGAACTCACCTTGGTGCAGGTTCATCTGGTTCAGACGCTCGTGTGCGTTCAGCAGGGTCTCTTTCAGAATACCCCAACGCATCAAGTCGTACTTACGGATGTACTCACCCGTGAACTCCAGTTTGCGCTCCTCCTGGATGTTAGCCATCGTCAGTGCTATGTTGCTTGCATGAGCACGGGAACGTACCTGGTTGAGGCATGCAGCACCGTCGATACCATAGGTATTGGTCGGCATATCACCGCCGATACCACCGATCGAAGCCTCAGCAGCCATAAGCAGCACATCCGCATAACGGATGATCGGGAAGTTGATACCGTCGTCGTTACCGGTACGGTTACGGCTCATCCACTCTACGCGGTACTTGTTACCGTACCAGCTATCAATCATACTGCGTTTCTGATACAGGAACTTCTCGTGGTTGTCCACATCCACACCCGGGAAAGCGTTTCTTACTTTCTCGCGGTCGCTGCTATTGAACTCCGAACCATCATCGTATACCCAGATATAACGGGCCATCGTCACATCGCGACGAACGTCGTTGGCCTCGAAGTCATAATAGAGGGTCGGCACAATGCCGATGGACGAGTTGCTCGAACCGCCTTCATTGTTTTTCAGACCGCCGACAGCCTTATCCATCTTCGTGCAGTTGTACTGCAGCACCTGTCCACGGCTACCGTCTGCGAACGGGATCTCCCAGATCACCTCGGAGTTGTAGTAATTGGTCTCGTCAGCACAGATCTTCTTGAAGATATCTTCGTAGTTAGCCTGAAGTTTGGCAGCTTCACCGGCT
The DNA here is from genome assembly GCA_902785605.1 of uncultured Bacteroidales bacterium. Classification (GTDB taxonomy): domain Bacteria; phylum Bacteroidota; class Bacteroidia; order Bacteroidales; family Paludibacteraceae; genus Colicola. Next base: position 66,774 of record CACZZL010000012.1, on the reverse strand, counting down.
GCGTTCATGATCTGCGCGCATGCCCACATTACTTCCGTATTCAGTTCTGCGCGCAGCGCAGCATCTTCCACAAGGAACACCGGTCCGCTCTGCCAGGAGTCCGGACGTACACCCTTACCGGCATACATCAGATCAACACGTGCCAGCAACGCCAACGCAGCAGCCTTGCTCGGACGGCAGGTCGTCTTAGCCGCTGTACCCGGGCAGTCATTCGACCACGGCATCAACTCAGCCGCTTTCTTGAAGTCGATACGGATCTGCTTGAGCACGTCCACACGGTCGGACTTTTTCATGTTCATACCTTCCGGATCCTTGGAAATGGATACAAAACGCGGCGGTACATCACCCCACAACTTCACCATCTCCAGATAGCAGAACGAGCGGAGGAAATAAGCCTCACCCAACAGATAGCGCATCTTAACAGACGATGTGTCACCGTACTGCTCGATTCCCTCGATGATGTTGTTGCAGCGCTCGATAGCCGAATTGAGATAACCCCACGGGTCCTTACCGTTCGCAGTAGACAGGTCACCGCTCGTCGGAGTCATCGCGTAGATGTTCCACTCTGCCTGGCCCGAGTTCTTCGTACCGTGCTCCACATCGGTATTCATGCCCTGATAGCCGCATGCCAAACGGTTACGGTAGGACTTGTCCTGTCCGAACTGCTCATACACGCCGGCAATGACTTGCTCCGTACTGTTCTCATTCGCATATACGGTAGCAGCATCCATAGCGGAAGGCGACTCAGAGTCAAAGAAATTGCACCCCGCTAATGTTACAGCGGCCAATGCTAATACAATATATTGATGCTTTTTCATATTCGTGATAATTTTCATGTTTCGTTATTACGTTATTCCGATTCGATTAGAAGGAAAGGTTAACACCGAAGTTGAACGCACGGCTCTTGGGGAATGCCGAGAAATCGACACCCGTAGCCAGCGGGTTGATCTTCGAACGGGTGTCCACCTCAGGATCTGCACCCGAGTACGGGGTTGCGCAGAACAGGTTCGAACCCGTGAAGAAGATACGAGCAGTCTTGATGTGCGCGGTCTTAAGCCAAGTCTCCGGCAGCGTGTAACCAACCGTCAGCGAAGACAGACGAAGGTAAGAAGCGTTCTCTACGTACTTGTCCGTCAACGCGATGTTATCGCTGATCGGGTTAGCCGTGATAGCGTTCGCGTTAGCAGAAGCCAGCGCTGCGGTCATAGCTGCATAGTCGTCACCTTCCACCTTACCGCTTGCACCGACATAATCGGTCGGAATGAAATTACCATTAGCCTGGAACAGCGAGTAGCGAGATCCGTAAGCCACATTAGCGGTGTTGTTACGCAGTTTGGATTTGTCGAAGATCGTTCCATAGTCCAGTGCCGAGAGGTTGAGCACCTCGTTACCTACGCTGTAGGTGAACTGGGCATTGACATCGAACTTACCCCATTTCTCACCGCCGATGAAGAAGCTCAGACCGAAACCGCCTTGGATATCCGCCTGGGTGTTACCCAGCACTACGCGGTCTTTGTCATCGATCACACCGTCACCGTTCTGGTCCACGATACGAACCATACCCGGACGAGCCTCACCGAGGATCGTCGTGATAGCAGCCTGCTTATCCGGGTTGCCGTCACCGTCCTCATCCACATTTGCATACCAACGGTTGTTAGCCGGATTGTACGATACGAAATCATTCGGTGTGTACCAACCTTCTGTCTGGTAACCCCAGATGTCACCTACCTTCGAACCCGGAGTGAGTTTGAACTCATAGTCCGTATTCGCGTAGTTGGACGAGAAGCAAGCCGACGATACGAGGTACTCATTCATACCACCAAGGTCAACCACCTTATTGTAGTTATGCGAGATATTGGCATTGATGGTCAAACCGTAACTCAAGCTCTTTGCTTTATGATCCAGAACAACGGCATTGAGGGCAAACTCGACACCCTTGTTATCCGTCGAACCGATGTTACGGTACTGGTAGTTATAACCACCCAGACCGCCAAGTGCATATTTCAGGATCAAGTCCTTGGTGTTGTTCCAATACAAATCCACCGTACCGGTCAAACGCTCGTTGAAGAAACCGAAGTCGATACCGAGGTCACGGGTGATAGTGGTCTCCCACTTGAGGTTGGAGTTGGCTGCGATCACATCGGCACCACCGTCCGTCAGTTTGGTATCAAACAGACCGCTGTAAGCAGCCGAACTTGCCAGATACTCCGAACGGAGATAACCCAGGTCCACGTTGTTGTTACCTACCGAACCATAAGACAGACGCAGCTTGAAGTTAGACATCACATCCTGTGCCGGCTCCATCCACGGCTCGTCAATGATACGCCAAGCAACTGCTACAGAGGGGAAGTAACCCCACTGGTTACCCTTGGCAAAACGCGTCGAAGCGTCCGCACGGAATGTAGCCGTGATGTAGTAGCGGTTGTAGAGCACGTAGTTGGCACGTGCGAAGAATGAGAGCATGTTATCCGTCGGATTCACATACGATTTCTCGGTGTATGCCTTCGCTGAACCGATATAATTGAACACTTTGTCACCCGTCAGGCTGGGATCATAACCGAATCCGTTATTGGTACGCAGCTCGCCTTTGAGAATCTGCAACTCCTGACCGATCAAGATACCGAGGTCATGGTTCTCACCCCATTTCTTCTTGAACTCAAGGGTGTTGGTGTTCTTCAAACGGCTGGATTTCTCATTCGTTGCTACAACATGTCCGTAGCCTGCTCCGCCTGCATAGGTGAAACCGTCACCTGCACGGGAGTAATAAGTCGTCGGACCATAGTAACGGTCTTGGTTCTGATAGCGTCCCTCGTAACCCAACTCGGTCTTGAACGTGAACCATTTAGCGAACTTATAGCTTACATAACCCTGCAAGGTGTATTTGTTATCAATTTTCTTGCGGTAGTTATGGTTGATAGTCGTGATAGGATCATACAGCGAACCGAACGAATCATAGTCATCCAGACCGGCTACATTATCCTTTGCGAACAACTCGATCGGCGAGTAAGCAATCGCATTACGTACACGGCTCTCGGTCTTCGAACCTGCATCCTGTGCCGTATTGGTACCCGAACCCAGCACCTCGGTGTTCGAGAAACGAGCTGTGAAACTGATGGTCAGGTCCTTGATGGGTTTGAACTTCGACTTGAAGCTCAGGTTGTTACGGTTATAATCCGAACCGTACATGATACCCTCGTCGTCAATACGGTTGTACGACAGCGAGAAGTTAGCTGCCTTGTTACCGCCGCTGACGGTGAAACTGTGGTTGCTGTTCAGACCGTGATGACCGAACGTCTCTTCCTGCCAATCCGTTACCTTCTGTCCGTGCCAATAAGCCTGGATATCCGGAATTGTCATGATCTGGCTCTTATCCAAGGTAGACGCATACTGCGGATCGAAATATTGGTTGAAGTTCGACGGGATATTAGCCGTGTTACCTTTCGCACGGTAGTGTGCATACTCGTACTGCATCAGTACGAAATCATCGATATCAAGCATGTCGTACTTCTTAGCCATCTGCTTCCAACCCATATAACCGGTATAGTCAAAATGGAGTTGCATCTTGTCGTCTGCGCTGTTATCGGCATCCTTGGTCGTGATGATGATAACACCGTTAGCACCCTGGGCACCGTAGATAGCGGTAGCCGCAGCGTCTTTCAATACGTCCATCGATTGGATATCGCTCGGCGAGATATCGGCGATCGAACTAACCTGGAATCCGTCCACGATGTACAACGGGTCGCTGGACTGCGTAAGGGAGGTACCTCCACGAACAAGGATCTTCACATCGGCATCGGGGCTACCCTCTGTGGTCGTAACTGCCACACCGGCCAACTTACCCTGCAACGCCTCACTGGCAGAAGCGACCGGAATGTCCTTCAACTGGTCGGCATTAACCGAAGCAACCGAAGTCACCAAGTCACGTTTCTTGGTCGTACCGTAACCGGTCACTACCACTTCTTCGAGCACTTCGGCATCCTCTTTGAGCACGACGTTCATCACGTCTCCCGTGATCGTCAACTCCTGCGACTTCATGCCCACATAAGAGAAGACAAGAACCGTAGCATCAGCCGGTACATCCAATGTGTAGTTACCGTCAAAATCCGTCACTGTACCAATGGTGGTACCTTTGACCATGACAGAAGCGGAGATCACCGTCTCACCTGTCTGGTCCGTCACTGTTCCGCTAATCACACGAGCCTCTACTGCCAAGCCCGTCAGGAGCAAAGCAGCCAGCATCATGGTACGGAATAAACTGGAATTCAGTTTCATAAAGAATGTTTGTTTGTGTTGATATTAAGTTAAATGAATTTTGTTTTTCTAAACACGGCACAAAAGTACACAAAAAACGTCTATTCTATGTGGAAAAATTGACACAAATTGTGCACATGTGCATTTTTTGCTAAATATACTTTACAAATCTTAAATCTGAATTCTAAAATCTTAAATCTAAAACGGCTCCCGATAGGTACATCCTTCGCGCCAGCGGGAACAGCCGTACTGCGTGTTGCCGCGAATGATGAGACCTTGCCGGCAGACGGGACAGAGCATACCGGCTTTGTTCGTTTTGACATCCATCACTACGCCGGATGTCATCTCTTTGAGTTCATTCAGAAAATCCTGTGCAGCATACTCACCGCGTTCGATCTCCCTTAGTTTCTTCTCCCACAGACCGGTCAGTTCTGCCGATTTGAGCAGTGGAGAGATGATGGTATGAATCAGGTTGATACCCGTCTCCGTAGCCCTAAGGCTCTTACCTTGCTTGACAATATACTTCCGCTGATACAGTTTCTCGATGATCGCAGCACGGGTAGAAGGACGACCGATACCATTCTCTTTCATCGCCTCGCGCAACTCGTCGTTCTCGACCGTCTTACCGGCCGTCTCCATGGCTCGCAGCAGCGTCGCCTCCGTATAATACGCCGGCGGAGTGGTCGTTTTCTGTTTCAGTTGCGGGATATGCGGTCCGCTCTCCCCTTTCACAAATGCCGGCAGCGACTTCGACTCCTCGGACGACTCGTCGTTCTCCGCTTCAGCGGAGTTATCCTTTGTACTTTGTACATTGTCACTTTGTACATTATCAAACACCGTTCTCCATCCCGGCTTGAGTACCTCACGACCCGTCACTTTGAAATCGATCTCACCCGCTTTGGCGAGCACGGTCGTTTTGCTCACTTCGCACTCGGGATAGAACACCGCAATGAAATGCAGGGCCACCAAATCATACACTTTCTTCTCGTCCGCGCTCAGCCCTTCCGGACGCTGCCCGGTCGGAATGATCGCATGGTGGTCGGTCACTTTCTTGTTATCGAACACCTTCTTCGACTTGGGCAACTTGGCACCGATAAGCGGAGCGACGGACGGATAATAATCCTTGATACCGGCTAACGTACCCGGCACTTTGGGGTAGATATCATCGCTCAGATAGGTCGTATCCACACGCGGATAGGTCGTCACACGTTTCTCATAGAGCGATTGGATGAGTTGCAGCGTCTGCTCAGCAGAGAAGTTATACTTCTTGTTGCAATCCACCTGTAGAGAAGTCAAGTCATACAACTTCGGCGCGTACTCCAGCCCTTTCTTCTTCTCCACATTAGTAATGGTCAGCGGCAGGTCCTTGATGCTGTCCACCAATGCCTGTCCCTGCTCTTCGGACGTGATGGCATACTCGCCTTCCTCTACCGGAATCTGCGCGCTGAACAGCGTGTCGCGGTATTCCGTTTTCAACTCCCAATAGGTACGAGGCACAAAATGCTCGATCTCCGCCTGCCGTTTAACGACCAGCGCGAGCGTCGGAGTCTGCACACGGCCCACCGACAGCACTTGCCTATTCCGCCCTACCCCTTGCGCGTACCTTATTGTATACGCACGCGTAGCGTTCATACCTAACAACCAATCGCCAATCGCGCGCATCATACCAGCTTCGTACAAATGCTGGTACTCCGATTGGTCCTTGAGTTGTGCAAAACCGTCCCGAATCGCCTCTTCGGTCAATGAGTTCACCCACAGACGCTTCACCGGACACTTACACCCTGCCTGCTGATAGACCCAGCGTTGGATCAGCTCTCCCTCTTGCCCGGCATCACCGCAGTTGATCACCTCGTCGGCTTGTGCAATCAGACTCTTGATCACGTTGAACTGTTTGTGTACGCCCGCATCACCGGACACCTTGATCGAGAAACGCGGCGGGATCATCGGCAGCGAACTCAGACTCCAGCTCTTCCACTGGTCTGTGTACTCCTGCGGATCCAACAGCGCACACAGGTGACCGAACGTCCAGGTCACCTGGTATCCGTTACCCTCGAAATAGCCGTCGTGTTTCTGCTTTGCGCCTAACACATTCGCTATATACGCGCCAACGGACGGTTTCTCTGCTACACAAACAACCATAATTATTGACGATTGACAAATTTACGATGTACGATTTATGTACGATTTGATTAATTTACGATTGACGTTCCTTTGCATCTATTGTTTGCCTTATTGTTAAAATGGAACGTGTTACAATTCGTCTTAATTCAACACTTTCGTCATACAAGTCTTCCACCTGTGTCCGAGGCAGAAGTTCTGCATCCATAATGACGCTTAACCAATGTGACGTTTCATCTATCTCTTCCTCTACCATTTTCAGTTTGTTTAGAAAATCTTTATTCGATTTTGCCAAACAGGCTGCTCTATAATTAGCAGCCGGAGAAGTCCCAGAACGAACTATCTGCTTTGCAATTGCATTTCCCGCAATGTTATTCGGCATTGTATTTACAAGCCCAATAATTTTGATAGAAAACTTTCTAAATCTTTCTTTCAGTTCGTCTGTAGTCATAAATCGTCAATATTTTTCAATCGTCAATCAATCGTACCTCGTCAATCGTCCAATCGTCAATCAAAAGAATCTCATTTCTTCTTCGCTCCGTAACCGTAACCGGCTCTTAGTCCTTTTACACCGTTCAGCACACATGCCACATTGTGCATCCGTTTCTGCTCGATCATCTGGTTGATATACTCGATCATCTCCGACGGAGTGTACTTATAGCGGCAAACGAAGATCGTCATGTCAGCTACACGGTCCAGCAGATACGTGTCGCTCACCAGAGCAACCGGCGCGGTATCAACGAGGATGTAATCGTAGCGCTTGCGTAACTCAGCAAATAACTGCTCTACCCGATCGGTCTGCAGCAACTCGGACGGGTTCGGCGGAATAGTTCCGCACGGGATAAGGTCCAAGTTAGCATGCTCACCGCTCGGTACGATGATATCATCCAGTGTCACATCGGGCTCGGCCAAATAGTCCGTCAGATGACCTTTGGTCTTGAGGTGGAAATACGTCGCGAGCATCGGCTTGCGGATATCCAGACCGACCAGCACCACTTTCTTACCCAACATCGCCAAGGACAAAGCCGTGTTACTCGACACGTACGACTTACCGTCGCCGTTGATGCACGAGGTCACAAGAATAACAGGATTCTTGGCTTCCTTGGGCAGCACGAACCGCAGGTTGGTACGAATCAGACGGAACAGCTCGGCCGACACGGTCGACTCGCCTTCATGAATCGCGATATGCGCATTACGGCTGTTCTGTACCAGTTGTCCCAACAGCGGCGCGTTCACACGACGCTCGAACTCTTTCGCATCATCGATCTTATCGTTGAGCAGCACGAACAGGTACAGCATTCCGGCCGGGAAAAGGATTCCGAGCAGGAAACAGAGCATCAGCAACTTCTTGAGCTGCGGGCTCTGGCTGCGCACGTCGCGTTGCGGCATATCCAAAATCTTCGCCGGCATAGACGTAGCAGCCAGCATGAGCGCGTTCTCTTCCCGTTTCTCGTACAGGTAGATATAGAGTCGCTCCTTGATCTGTTGCTGACGCATGACGCGGATATACTCCCGTTGCTGCTCCGGCGCGTCCTGAATCTGCTGGTTGAACTTCGTGTCCTGTTCCTGCAGGCCGCGTTTACGGATCAGCAAGCTCTCGCGTACCGAACCGATAGTCGCAATGATGTTACGGCGCATGGAAGCCAACTGATCGTTCATCTGCTCAATGACAGGGTTCATCTCCGTCGCCGTACGCTGAATACGCATACGTTGCAACTGCAGCGCGTTGTACTCCGACAATCCGCTCGTCAGCGAAGCGTCTGTCACACCGAGGTTAGACGGAATCAGGTTCTCGCTCTTGCTCTCGTCGCGCAGGAACTCATCGATATACTCGATCAGGCTCAACTGAGTCTCCACTTCCGCCAACGCCCGTTGCTCCATGCTGCTGGCCTGTAAGAACAGGCTCGCCTGGGTCGCGATGTCGGCGATGTTGTTCTGCTCTTTGTAGTACGCCACCGCATTCTCCGCTTCACTCAACTCCTCGGTGATGATGGACAGACGCTCCTCAATGAACTGCGCCGTGTTAGTCGCAATCATGTTCTTGTCCACCACCGCATTGAGGTTGTACTGCTCGATCATCTGATACAGCAGCGCCTTGTCACGCTCCGGCATCGGAGAAGAGGTCGAGAGCGTAATGATGTTCGACTCTTTCTTATGCTGCGACACCTTGATCGCCTTGCGGTAACCGGCTACGACCAACTCACGACGCGCATGACGCACCCGATAGGTCGTGTCGGCACTCAGCGGACGGTTCGCATGAATCGCAATCGTACCCACACCGGTCTCGATTGGACTATCGAGGTCCGCCACCTTAACCGACGAACGATGGAAGAAGCCCATTTTGGTCTTCACTTTATACCCGTCTTTCTGCGGTTTGACCGTCACATTGAACGACTGTTTCTGGGCGTCCTCGGTCAAGTCAATATACTCGATCGTCATCGCGGGGTTGCGGAACTCGCCTTCCCAGCGCAGACCGCCTCGTTTGCTGTTCGCTTCCCACAGGTCAAGCGCATCAATCGCCTGGTACAGCAATCCGCGCGAAGCAAGTACCACCACTTCGTCTTCGGCTGCCTGGTTACCCGTGAGGCCTAACATGGAGAAAGCCTCCATGCCGCTTGCCGCATCTTTCTGACGCAGCATAATCGCCGCGTCCGTCGTCCAGGACGGGGACTTGCGCAAGTAATACGCCGTACCCAGCGCCATGAACAGCACTACGCTCAGCACAAACCACCACCAGTGCTCCAACGCTACGCGCAGCACTTTGCGCAGATCTATCTCGTTCTTCTTATTTTCCATAGGATTCATTATTTAGAGGTAGAAGTAGAAGCCGGACGGGCTACATTAACTACGGTTACAATGACGGTCGCAGCGCTGGCTACAGTCGAGACCATACTCAACCAAAGACCGGCATTGGCGCTGCTCACAGCACGCACTTTGTTCGGCGATACATACACCACATCGTTCTGCTGCAGGTAGTAGTACGGCGACGTATAGATATCGGTGCTGCGCAGATCAACGCGGCCCATCTCCACCTTACCGTTCACCTCACGGGTCACCAGCACATTATGACGCTGACCGTACACCGTCAAGTCACCGGCCGCAGCCAGGGCCTCGAAGATGGTCATGCGGTTCTTGGTGAACGGAATCTGTCCCGGGGTCGCCACCTCACCCAGCACCGACACGCGTGCATTAATCATATTAACCTGCACCGTCGGTTGAACGACTTGCGCCTCCAGCAGACTCTTGATGAGCGCCTCCGCTTCGGTCCGTTTGAGACCGGCCACCTGCACCTTACCCAGTACCGGCAGGTCGATTGCACCCTCTTCATCTACCGTGTAATACGGCAGCATCGGAGTGGTCTGCACCGAAGTCGAACCGGGGCTGTTGAACACGACCGTCGGCAGGTTATACGGAGCAACCGCCTCTTTGTCCAACGCGGACACAAACACCGTCAGCATGTCGCCGTTGCGAATGATCATCTCCGACTGCGGCGTGAAATGCGCATTGATCGAATCCGCTTTCGCTGAGTCTGCATCCCGCAGATAGGTCATCTCCTTCTGCGTCACACAACCGGCAGCCGTCACCGCCACCAGTCCCAACGCAATCCATTTCAATGTTTTATTCATAAAATCGTCAATAATTTTCATTCGTAAATCAATCGTCCAATCGTCAATCGTCCAATCGTCAATTTGCCAAATGGCCTACCATTTCGCCACGGTATCATTGTAGATACTCTCCGCGATCTCGGTGATGATAGCTTCGCACAACTGGTCCTGCACATCGGACAGCAATTGGCTAGCATCGAAGGTCTGGAACGCCGAATAGGTCTTGTCAAACGACTCTTCAGGGTAGATATTATTGGTAAAATGAACCGTCACACGGATCGTCAACTTGCTCTCGGCCGCGTAACTGTTCGCCGAAATAGCGCCCTGCGAGATGTCGTAGCCGACAATCTCTCCTTCCAGCTCCAAGTCCCCGCCTTTGCGCAGCACCTCCAGACGCGTCTGCCGCATGTACAGATCCCGAATACCTTCCGTCAGGTTCGTACTCAGCGACGGGTTGACCATGGCCGCGTTGTTCGGAAAATCCGCGATCGAGATCGAGTGCGTCGTCTGGTAATTGATGTTCGCCCCGTTGAACTTGTAACTGATCGCACATCCGTTCGTCAGCACCAGCAGCACTAATAATATGTACCTATATCCCTTCGTCATTACGAAATCGTCAATTATATTCAATTGTCAATCAATCGTACATCGTCAATTGTTCAATCGTCAATCAAAGTCCGTATTCCTTAATCTTCCTATACAGCGTCCGCTCGGAGAAGCCGAGTCGCGCTGCCGCCTCTTTGCGGTTACCGTCCGTCACCTCGAGGGCACGGCGAATCAGTTCTTTCTCGCCGTCCTCGACACGCAGGCTGGCCTCTATCTCTTCTGCCTCGATCGGCTTGCGCGTCGGCTCTTCGGGCCGCGAGATGGTGATGGTCGGTGTTGACGGCACTTCTTCTGAATCCCGGTATCCCGGTTTCTCGGTGTGCGCCAGCTCCCTCATTCGCTCACTCGTTAATTCACTAATTCGTTCCTGCATATCCTGCAGTTCCTTGCGGTTCTGCATCACCATGTTATAGAGGATACCGAGCTCGTGCGAGTAGTCCTTACCTGCCTCTTGGGTCGGCGTGCGCAGCACGAGTCCCTGCTGGTGCTCCTCGGCCGGCAAGTAACGATGTAGCGTCTCGGCGTTGATCTGATGATCCAACTCAATGACCGCTATCTGCTCGGCCAGGTTCTTGAGTTGACGGATGTTTCCTCTCCAGTAGGAGTTCTGCAGCAGCCGCGTCGCCTCATCGTTAAGCGACAGCACGGGCATCTGGTAGCGGTTGCAGAAATCGACTGCGAACTTTCTAAACAACAGAGGTATATCTTCCTTGCGCTCACGCAGCGCCGGCACACGTATCTCAACCGTATTAAGACGGTAATACAGGTCCTCACGGAACCGGCCGTCGTCGATCGCCTGACGCATGTTAAGGTTCGTCGCAGCAACCACGCGCACGTTCGTTTTACGCACCTGACTCGAGCCCATGCGCAAGTACTCACCCGTCTCCAGCACACGCAGCAGACGCACCTGAGTCTGCAGCGGCAGTTCGCCTACCTCGTCCAGGAACAGCGTACCTCCGTCAGCAATCTCAAAATAGCCCTTGTGCTCGTTCTTCGCGTCCGTGAACGCACCTTTCTCATGACCGAACAACTCGCTGTCGATGGTCCCTTCCGGAATAGCACCGCAGTTCACAGCAAAGTACGGCCCGTGCTTGCGCGCCGAATACGCATGTATAATCTTCGGAAAATGCTCTTTACCCACACCCGACTCGCCGGTAATGAGTACGCTCAAATCCGTACGGGCCACCTGTACGGCGACTTCTATATCTCTGTTGAGCAGCGGGCTCATACCGATAATCCCAAACCGCTGCTTGATACCTAATAATTCCTGTTGCGTCATAGTTTACCTCGCAAAAAGCCTACAAAGATACGACTTTTTTTTCATATATACAAATATAAATGCTTTTTTTGCCGAAAAATTTGCATATATGCATTTTTTGTTGTACCTTTGCACCCGATTTTGCGTAGTACCGCTAAATCACTAAATGAAAAAATAAATCGTACATCGTAAATCGTAAATCGTAAATTTAAATAATTATGTACATTTTTATTACTGTTTTAGTATTTTTAGCTGCTATCCTTATGACGCTCCTCGTATTGGTGCAGAATAGCAAAGGTGGTGGCTTGGCAGCCGGTTTCTCGAGCGGTAACCAGGTAATGGGTGCGCCGAAGACGGCTGACTTCTTGGAGAAAGCGACTTGGACCCTGCTCGCTGTGATCGTAGCAATGAGCATCATCGCAGCAGGTATGACCAAAGCGGCTCAGCAGCCCAAGGATGACACGACGGTTACGACTACCGTTGCTACCGACGCAGATGTTGAGACCGAAGAAGCAGGTGAGTAATTAACACTCCATTAATCGCTCAACGAATCGTTTCACGAATCGCTCAACCATCACAAAAACAGACAGCCCCGCTGCCTGTTTTTTGTTCCCCGTTTGTCTTCTCTCGCCCTGTTTGTCTCCTCTCGCCCCGTTTGTCTCCTCTCGCCCTGTTTTGTGGCGAGACTTCATCGGTCCATTCTCGGTGTTGGATCGGTCCATTCTCGGACCATTTACGGTCCAATCTCGGACCAATCCTAGACTTTACTCGGTCCTATCTCGGTCCAATCTCGGTCCATTTACGGTCCATTATCGGGTTCAGAATTAAAATCCCTTCACTCTTTAGCCTATAACCTTTAGCCTTTAGCCTATATCCATTAGCCATTCGCCTTTACATCCCATCACCACCAAAGGCAGCCTTGTGAGCTGCCTTTGGATGAATAGATTTCGCGTCGCGAAAAGGATTAAGGGATAAGATCTCCGCGCTTCGGCATACCTGCGTGCGGATTCGGATCTCCGCTACCACCATTAATGGACACATTCAGGTCTTGCATCATGTACTCCGTATTAACAGCCGTAACTTCAATAATTGGTTTCTTATACATTTTCATAATTCTAATTTATTTCTTATTTTACTAAGCGACCTGTAGCGTCATACATCTTCTCTCCGCGGAGAATGTAGAGCTGACCATCGATCATTACCTTGATACATTGTACATTGTCGCCTTGTACATCATCAATGTCTGTAGCGACCTTCTCTCCGTTTACAGTCATCAGGATACGACGACGACCAGGATTAGGACTTGAACTCGGCACTTCACCAACCTCGCTCAACTTCACATAAGCACGGTTAGCAGCAACGGTCAGCGTCTGTGCACCATCACAGCTCCACAATGCACGTTGTGCAAAGTAGTAAACGTCGGTCAAGTCGTTCAGCACGATCTGCTCAAACGTACCGTACATACCGTTGCCCTTATCAACCGGATCAGTAACATGTGTCGCACCGTAGAGCATAGCCATATGGTTGCCGTTTGCTTGGAATACATACGGAGCACCTGCTTCGAGTTCACCGCTAACGATTTCATCGAATGCCAGTTTACCATAGTTGGAATAGTCACGACCCATCAGCTCATAAACTGTTACACCCTGGATGTCCTCAACAGCTACGTTGTTCGGAACACAAATCGTACCAAGTACACCGTTGCCCAACATCGACGAACGTGCAAAACCGTCAGCCAGTTGCAAGCTAATCTCATGTACATGGAAGCCTTCCGTAGTGTTGATGTACAATGTACCACCTCCGAACATATCAGCAGTCATGATATACAAGTTCGAACCATCGACTGCTTCTACAGATGTAATTGTACTCTCATTAACAGCATCAGACAAAGCAGTTGCTACCATGATAGATCTGCTTGTGCCCTTTGCGCGGTAAACTACAGATACCTTAGCCACCTTTCCTGTCGGAATCACAATACCGAAGTTGCGAGTCGATTGAGTCTTACCACCGAAGTCAAGAGCCTTGGTATAAGATTTACCATTCTCTTCACAGGTCTTAGCGCTGAAGCTGGATACAGAAACACCAGTTGTTGTTACCGTTACACCTGCTGCTGCAGCTGCTGCTGTGATGTCGCTCAAAGCGGTCATTGTAGAGCCATCCCAAAGAACCTTGCTCTCGAAGCGGCTTACGATGAAGTTAACAGTATAGTCTTGAGTAGTCGTTCCATTCTCAGCCGTTACCGTTACAGTCGAAGTAGCGTGACGGTTAACGAATGCAGCAGCATTGTCAATATCCGTTACGTTTGCACCAGCATGGTGAGCAGTTGCTGCCAAAGCAGGAACAGCACTTGTGCCATAAGGCAACTCAACGTTGTATTCAAATACGCCGTCTGCCAATGCGATAGCTGTTGCAGGCGTACCATAGGTCAACGTTGCAAGCGTAGCATCACTCGACGGAACTGCCTTGCTGATAGTTACATAGTAAACACTTTTGTCACCATCCTTATCAGTAAAGGTAACAGTATTCTCTACGCCAAACTCCCAAGTATTAGCAACTGCCGGAGCGTGAGCTGCTGTCCATGCATCGCTATTGCTATTGGAAACCCATTCATATGCGATTGCGTCCAAAGCATCATCAGCTGTCGTGAACGGAACCTCAATAGCCACGTGGTTCGTGTTATCCGGAGTTCCCTCAACACCTGCAACCGTTACTTTCTTCAGTACCGGATTCATCGGACGAAGAACGCGGAGACCATTGATCTTAGCATTCTGGTTAGTAGAACGCTTCAAACCGATAGAGGTCTGACCTGCAGCAATACCTTCCAACGAGATGATGTTCTCACCTGTGCTATATTCGGCATCTACCAAGGTCTTCCATACTGCACCATCTATATTACCTACACCGGTCGTAATCTCCAATGCCTTTTCAGAAGTCAGGTCTGACTTACCATCTACATCAACGATCAGCACATCATTCTCTTCGAAGGTATAACCCTCTTTGAGCGTTACATAGATGTACTTGTTGCCTTCACCGATCTTCTTGTTATTATCCAAGTTCACAGATGCATCGCCCTTATACAAACCAGTAACAGTCTTGTTGGTACCACCCGTCGTAACAACGCCGATAATCTCAACGCCGTCCTTCGGCACTACGGTATATACGCCAGGAGCTACTTCAGCAGAAGGAATATAGCCCGGAGCGCAGTATTTATTCTCAACCGGAGCATCGAATGTACCACCGGAGATAGCGATCGAAGTAGCACCTGAGTTATCTGTTGTGAATTGAATCGGGTTACCACCTGCACCTTCGAACGAACCGCCGGAGATGTTGATTGCACCTACTGCATCGGGATAAGAAGAAAGGGTTACTTGGTTCACTACATCACCGGTGAAGTTTCCGCTCTCAACATTCATCTCACCACCGGAGGTATATACATACATCGAATAGTGCTCAGAGGTATAAGTACCGCCTTGTACATTCAGTACACCATTGTCGCAAGTTGCCAAACAGGTACTGATCCAAGCGTGCGCGTTGTCCAGACCGGTCTGCGTGAACGTACAGTTGATTACATCAGCCGTGGCTTCGCCTACCTCAAGTCCACCACCACCGTTCTCAGAGATAACGGTACAATCTTCCATTCTGAGGGTTCCCTCAACGAGTTTGATACCCAAGCCATAGTGACGACCGTTTTGGAGAGTAAGGTCTTCCAGTGTCACATTAGTCGAAGCGCCTTCAATACGGATAGGACCATAGCAACCGCCCTCGAAGTTAGCCGTCGGTACAGCAATGATCGAACCGTTCTGAATGGTTACATTACCGGCAGTAATCTTAATCGCACGGCTGTTTACATTCGAACCGCTGGTACAAGTAAAGGTCTTGCCGTTCAAATCAAGAGTGAGGTTCTTGGCGATAGCAACACCATTTGCCTGCTCAATATTCTGCAACAACTGAATGGTTTGTCCAGCCTCAGCGGCAGTAATTGCATCTGCAAGGCTCTCGTACTTAACATTCGTCTCTACAATAACGGCTACTTTGCTGTTATCCTCCCAAAGAGCGGTGAGCGTTACCGGATTCTTCGGCATCGTGAACGAGCCACCGGCAGCGATAGAAGATACGCCATCAACGCCAGATACAGCCCAACCTGCGAAGATATAACCTGTCTCCGGAGTGAAGCCATTAGCCACAGCTGTGTACTCGGTACCCCAGCCTACGTTAGCGGCTGCCATGTCACCCGAGCCGTGATCACCGGCTGCATAGTTAACAGCGTACTCTACCGGAGCAAATTGTGCATGGAGGGTTGTATTGTCCGTCGGAGTATAACTTGCACCTGCTGCACCTATGAGCGAGCCACCAGATACCTCGTCGTACCAACCTGCGAATGTATGATCAGCATCTGCAGGAGTTACATCAGGCAAGATCAGAGCGGCACCGCTCCATATAGCACTTGCCGTTCCGCACGTACCACCGTTAGCGTCATACGTCACTCTCCAAGGCAGCGTTACTGCTGCAATAGCCGGATCTGCTCCAATCATAATCTGCTTGAAGACTACTGCCTTTGCGTCAGCCGTCTTGATGCTGATATAGTCATTGCCTGTTGCGGTATAGGAATATACGCCATCAGTGATAGTCATGTTAGCATAATCGCCGGTATTATTATATTGTACCTTCGGGGTCGTACCTACGTTCCCAAACTTAACCTTTACTGTCTGGCCATTCTGCAGACGGAAGTCAAGCATTGCGCCGCTCGTCTTTACCTTTAAACCGAGATAAGCATAGTTACGGTTATCTTTGCTCGGATCATCATTCAACGAGTCAAGTTCATTTGTACCGGCAACATATGTAATACCTGTTGCAAAATAATGCGAACCTAACTGCGAAAGGAGATCAGTGGTCTTCGCTCCCTTACCATTATCCAATACCCACTGCTCAATATTGATGCTGGTAGCGTATTGGTTCGTCCACTTACCATAAACGGTAGTGTCTTTCGTTACAACCAATGCAGCGATGTTAGCAATCTTATGTTCCTCAGCCAAATCCGGATCGCTATACCAATCTACGAAATCAGCCAAATTGACATCATCCTCATAGTCACCAGCATTAACAGGACTACCATTGATAGCCACGATTTCTTCGCCTAACTTCGTTGCACCATTATAGTAATAAACCTTTGCTGCACTTACCTTCGGAGCCGTTACAGTATAGGTAACACTATTGATTTCTTGTTGTGCCTGCCAGTTGTCGCCTGAGGTAGTAGCAGTAACCGTATAAACCTTATCTGTTACTTTTGTAGCAGGAAGAAGCTCATCGTCATAAGTAATCACTTTATGCTCGTTGAACTTAATCTCCGGAGCAGCAGCAAACTCGTCCTTTAATGTCAACGAATGAGTAGACACAAGAGTAGCCAACGAATCCGAAGAGATCGAACGGTTGTTTACCTTCAAATCACTCAACGTAATTGCCGTCGAAAAAATAGGTCTATCAGCAGGACGACGAATAATAATAGAAGCACAAGTTGTACCACTACCGCTATGTCTCCATGCATATAATGTAGTTTTACCTTCAAATTCTTCCGGAACGATGAAGTAAGATGCATCAGAAGCAAGCTGATTATCTAAACTTCCTGCACGATCAAATGTAACACCAAAGCAAAGTCCTTCCGAATTTAAACCGGTCGCTTTAATGGTATCTCCTTCCTTCAGTGCATTGGTCAATGTCATTACCAATGTCACTGTACCAGCTTTGAATTGCAACTTTGTAGAACCCAAAATCTGTTGTGGGTTATTAGCATGGTCATTTTGCATATAAGCACCACCGCCTACAATCGTAGCATCATCAGACAAATCATCTTGAGCACCACCATTATTTAAGTTTACTTGGCTTGTTTTTGTAACCGTCAACGAATAGAGGGTTGTCGGAACTGCTTTCCATTGAGCAACAAATTCAACGGCATCATTGCCCATCGTATATTCAGCATTTTCAGCATACTTGGTGCCACCGGCTTTCCAACCGTCAAATACCTTACCACTCGGAGCAGTCATCGATCCTTGTCCCGGGAGATTGAACTTTGCACCTTCCCATTTCTGGAATGAAGTCGGAACTGTTCCGCCACCTGTGCCATAACTAAAGGTTACATTATATGCAGCTACCCATTGAGCCGTAATCTCTTGTGCGCCTGTTGCCTCAGCTGAGATCGATGCAGGACTCCAACCTGTGAAGTGGAAATCGGTCACATCAGCCAAAGCAGCAAATTCAGCAATTCCTGTTCCCTTTGTATATTTAGCAGGGTTACTATTGGTAGCGCCTTTCGTATCCGCATAACTGATATTATACTCAACAGCACCAGCAGCCAAAACTGTAATAGTAGCTTCCATTACTTTTTGGCAGTAACCGTTCGTAGCGTCTGCTGCTTGAGTAGCCGTTACGGTTGCAGTACCTGCGGTAGTCGCCGTAAACACACCAGCCGCAATGCTTGCGCCCGTACCGTTAGCATCTTTTACAGAATAGGAAATAGTACCTTCACCTTGACTATCAGAGATAAGCGAACTCAAGATCAACGGAGTTCCATCAACCGTATAACTTCCATTTGCAAATGCCGTTGTCGGCTCGTTGCAAGAAGATGTAGCCCATTGTGCAACAAATATTGTATCCTTGTTTATCGTTACCGGGAAAGTAATATCGTTGTCATGATTGTCCTTCCAACTCAGAACATCAGTTCCTTTAGAAAGACCATCTGGTGCACTGAAACTTCCGCTAGCGACATATTTAGTATACTTTTTATTTACATTGTCATAGCTCCAACCAGAAGGAGTTGAAGCATATGCTCCGCCATTAGGATTAATTGTTACAAAATAACCAGCAGTTACATCAATTTGGCGAATATTCACTTGCGATCCATCACCATATTGAGTATAACCACTAGCACTACTTAAAGCTCCATTTTTTACCCTACTTTGAGCATAGAGACGTATTGTTGTGACAGTGCCTGTAAAACTAATGGTAACTTCTGTAGCTTCAAATGAAGTTTGAGCGTAACCTAAAAATTCTTGATTTTGCGCGACTACAAGGTTATCATTGGCGGCATCTCCATTCCACCCCAGTACAGCCAACTTCTTGATAGTTGTTGTTCCGTTACTTATTCCTTGAATCTTTATAGGAGAATTTAAATAACAATTTTCACTTGCCTTAATTTCAATATAGTCTGTCACTCCGCCTAGTGTACCGCCATTACATTTGCCTTTAACAGGCACTATATCAGCAGCATATTTTGTAGAACCAACTTTATAATATTGACTCACACTAGTTGTGCTAGTAGCTGTTGTAGTGATAGTCACATTATCTTGCACAACATTTCCAGCCACAATATTAGCAGAGGAAAATGTGTATCCCCACATCTGTCCGATTCCCATCGTGAGGATGATTAGCATGGAAATTAGCAGTTGCCAGACTCGCTGATTTCTGCCTTTTCCGTTACTTTGAAAATTGTTTTTCATAAGCATTAAATTTAATTGTTTGTAAAAAAATTGGTTTTTATTATTTATTTTGATTTTTGATTATCTACTACTAATTGAACAAGTGCTTGGGGATCTCGGCGGACATCCCATACAGCCGCGATATGCGCTTCATCCTCAACAAGAAAGTAAATCACTTTATAATTCTTTCTAATCACAAGATGACGATACTCATATTCCCTTCCTTTGAGCAAAAGTTCAGGCGCACCTTTTTTCGGAAACTTCTCCAAATCTTGCACTTCGTCTAACACCTCTCCCAAAATCGAATATGCATAAGTCTCCGAAAAATGATCAATATTAAAGTCGAAGATTTGACGCAAATGTTCGCGGGCGCTTTCGTGCCATTTTATCTCTGCCATGTAGCAACCTCCTGCATAAAGTCCGAATGACTCATCATCCCTACACCCGCAGCATATTCCTGCTCTGCCTTGTCTGCAAAAGCAACTATCTCCTGTTCCGTAAATTGGCAAGGAGTTCCATCTGCTCTAAGAGAAATAATATAGCTCAACACAGTATTCATCTTCTGCTCATCCTCTATCATCGGCCCCATCGCTGTCAGAAAACGACTACTTGCTATTGCCTGCGCTGCACTCATAAGCATTTAAATTTAATTGTTTGTAAAAAAATTGGTTTATTTATTTTTGATTATTTCGACTTTTTAGTCCAAAATGGTCAACAATGTTTCCAAAATCAGTTAGTCAACAAATTATGATACATGCGGAGTGTGTCGTGAATAGGCACAGGAGTTAATTTCGCAAAATGATTTTTGGTATAGAACTTTACCGCACTATACTCTTCAGACACATACGCGCCAACCGTTAAGAATTGACATCCTGCAAATTGTTGTTGGCGCGCCATTTCGTCAATTGCCTCTAACACTTGCGTACCAATGTGTTGTTTCTGATATTGTTCCGACACTGCCAAATAAGCTATCTCCAAAGCTGGATAATGGACTTTTGACCAGAACGTACGGAAATACTCCTGCGTTGGTTGCGGAGTAGAAGAATCCGTCCAACCATTCTGCAAATCATCTATATCATCCAAGTCAAGTTGTAAAGAATCAAAACTTAGCGCAAAAAATGCAACCAAATCTCCTTTTTCATTTCTCACCGAATATGCTTTACAATAGTCATTCTGAAGACTTGCCTCTAAGCCTCCATGAATAAACTCGTCCATTTTAGACACGCTGCAATAGAAGTCTTTCAACTCCTCTACTCCCTTAAGATGTGCAATCGTTAGTCTTTCCATACGATTTCGTAACGTTTGTGCTTCTTTGCGTCTCTGCGCAAACTTGCCATTTGATGATCGAACTCGTTTTGGTGATTGCTTGCCACACGCCACAACTGCATACGAATATCGCGTGCTGTTTGCCCTGTTACCGGACTATTTGATTCTCTCATCCCTAACATAATAGTTCCTTCTTTTTACTATATTCGGTTTGTTTGCTAACTGTACTTTACAATTCACGCCGCAAAGATACGACTTTTTTTTTACATACGCAAGTGTACGCACCCACATGCGTGTTTTTTACACAAAATACGTCAATTATTACACGTAATAGAGAGAAGTTCAACTCTTTTTCCCCTTCAACCATTCCTCGCATTCCGCCTCATAAGCCTCACGTGAAGGTGTACCGCGTTTACCGTAAGTGATTTCTATTACTTGCTCAAAATCTTCGCATTCTAATAATTGTCGGAGTATATCTTTTTCCATCATAGAATCGCCATCTTTAATCATACCAACCCTCTATTCCTGAACCATCCCATACTTCCATGTACAATTTGCGGTATAGTTCTCCCTCGGACATGGAGTTCTTTTCCTCTTCGGACATTGCGGCAATGCGTCGCTCTATTTCTGTCTTGATATCTTCTTCGTCCTGGCCGATGATTAAATCAAATATTTTTTGATAGTGCAACTTACGCTCTTTTGCTATTTCTTCAAATAAATTATGCCTTTCATCTTCATAACCCACTCGGTCATGGTGAAAACAGACAGATCCATCAGCATATTCTGTTACGCGTCCACTATTTCTTCGCTCAAAATTTAATCGTTCATAAACCTCTTCTTCATAATCTCTATCTATTTCAGCGATTAATGCTCTCATCGCGCCAATTCGTTTTTCAGCATCTTCTGCACATTCATTACCATAGTATTCTTTCGCTTTAATGAGTTGCTCAATACCAAACTTGAATAGATCAACCTGATAATGATAATCATATGAACGCCAAGTTTTCAGAATAGGCTGGAATGTCTTAAGGTTATGAAAATACCATTTCATATTCCTCCACCGGTCGCGCGTACGCCAACTGATACGATACACAAAGAAATTTTGGATCTTTGTTGACCATTTAGCATGATCTTCTTTCAATTCTTTTTCCCATTCAACCCAATACTCTTGCTCTGTTTCCCATTCTCTGACAACTTCTTTACTCAAGGGACTTTCTTCTTTTTTCTTATCAAGCCCCATTCTCTTGATAGCTTTTTCGCTTAATGCCTGACTTCTGTCCATAATTCAGCAATTATAAGGTTTTACACTACCCCGCATATATATAAAAAAAGCGGGACTGAAATCTTGTTGTTCCGCTTTTCGAGGCTCTGGTATGCCCTGGTGTCCAAACAACAATACAACAATCCACGCCCTATGTGTCATATAGTGCAATAATGTTTTGGATGCCATGAATTTACCAGATTCCGAAAAGCCAAAACATTTTCAGGTGCAAAGGTACTGCTTTTTTTTGAATTACGCAATAGAAAAGAGATTTTTCAAATAATTTATGGTTGTTTTAGACCTATAAACAAATAAAAGGCAGTTCGAACCGCCTTTTATTGTCTGTCAATTTTTACACATTATTACTCTTTCCACTCGGACCAGGTAGCACCGAAATAGTAGGTCAGCGTGTCGCCTAAGATGTATGGACGAACAGATATCGCATTACCATCCATCAGCCCCACTTTAGTTGCACCCGGTGTGCGGACAAAGAGTGTGATGCGGCCTTGGCTCGTGGAGCCGTTGTAGTCATAATTCATCTGCGCAGCAGTCTTGTCACTCAACGCATCCTCAGTGTATTGGATCGCATCCCGACCGATATACTCCACCTCATCCACCGTCTCATGCAGATAAATACCGCCACCTACGAGGAGATCCGGTAACCCGTAACCCGTAACCTCTTCCCCCTTCTCTGTCAGCACCACTTCAGCTACATTCATCGGACTACCGGCTTGGACAGTAATGGTGATCGTCTCCTGCAATACATGTCCTGCCACCAACAGACTGTCGTACTCCAGGCGGAACACGAACTTATCCGGCGTCTGCTCCACAATCGTCCAACGATCATATGGACCGCCTATCCAAGTTTGATAACCTTCGCCGTTCGCCCCTTCGCCATTAGCCGTTAACACCACTAATCCTCCTGCACCGCAGGTGTGGCCCACTTTGTAGCAATCCAGGCCTTTGCCGTAATTGATATGATACGGAAGCCCCAACACGTGCTCGCGGTAATAGAAACTGTCCACTACTAACTCAGGACTCGCCTTGAGCCATAAGTCCACACCGTTGGACGGGTTCTCCGACTTGAGCGCCGGTCCGTACATGCGGAAAGCCGCATACTCGTTCTCCCATGCAAAATCATCCTTACGCTCCGGCACATAGCGCCCATACACTTTCGCCTTCACCGCCTCTTGCTGCGCCTGACAGGACACAAAGCTCATTAGAGCGAGAATGAAAAACAAAGTCTTTTTCATACTTGATTTTTGATTTAACTTTAGCCTATAACCTTTAGCCTTTAGCCTATAACCTTTCGCCTTTACTTTGCCTTTACTTCGGCAGACGACCTATATACGCGAGAATACCCCCGTCGACGTACAATATCTGTCCGTTGACTGCATCGGAAGCGTGGCTTGCTAAGAACACTGCCGGAGCACCGAGTTCATCGGGTTCGAGCCAACGGCCGGCTGGCGTCTTGGCGCAGATGAACGCGTCGAACGGATGACGACTGCCGTCTGCCTGCGGTTCACGCAGCGGTGCGGTCTGCGGGGTAGCAATATAACCCGGGCCAAGGCCGTTACATTGGATATTGTACTCGCCGTACTCCGAGCAGATGTTACGCGTCAGCATCTTCAAACCGCCTTTGGCAGCTGCATACGCGCTTACGGTCTCGCGGCCCAGTTCGGACATCATCGAGCAGATATTAATGATCTTACCTTCCCGGCGCTCCATCATCTCCGGCAACACAGCGGCGCTAACGATATACGGTGCCACCAGGTCAATGTCGATCACTTGTTGAAACTCCTCCCGTTTCATCTCATGCATCGGGATGCGCTTGATGATTCCGGCGTTGTTGACCAGAATATGAATCGGTCCGACCTCTTCGTGGATACGCTCCACCAAGGCCTTAACAGCCGCTTCGTCCGTCACATCGCACACGTACCCGTGCACGTTCCTTATACCTTCCGCGCGATAGAGCTCCAACGCCTTGTCGATCGCCTCTTGGCTGCGGGCATTAAAAATGAGCTGATTAGCACCTGCTTGTGCAAACGCTTTCGCAATCGCAAAGCCGATTCCGTAGCAAGCGCCGGTTACCCATGCGTTCTTGCCTTCCAAAGAAAAAAGATTGTTCATATGATTGTTGGTTTGTGACTTTTGATTTGTGATGCAATTTACCGCTATCCCTTATACGCCTCCAAGGCCTTCCGTAGCACGAGCATGGCTTTGGCAAGGTCTTCTTTGTTGAGGACATAGGCCATGCGGACCTGGTGACGACCGTCTTCCGGATTGGTATAGAAACCTGTTCCGGGAGCCATCATGACCGTTGAACCTTCGTATTGGAAATCCGTCAAGCACCACTTGCAGAACTTCTCCACATCGTCCACCGGCAGTTCGACCATGACGTAGAACGCACCTGTCGGAGCGGGAGCAAACACACCCGGGATCTGGTTGAGTTGGTCGATAAGGAAATTACGGCGGCTCAGGTACTCGTCATACACCTCCTGCATATAGTCTTCAGGTGTCGAGAGCGACGCTTCCGCTACCACCTGTCCGAATAGAGGCGGACTAAGACGTGCCTGGCAGAATTTCATAACCGCCTCGCGCACAGCTTTGTTCTTCGTGATGAGCGCACCAATCCGGATTCCGCACTCCGAATAACGCTTCGAGACACTGTCCACCAGAATAACGTTCTGCTCGATGCCTTCCAAGTGACAAGCGGATATATACGGTGACTTGGTATAAATGAACTCACGATACACCTCATCCGATATCAGGTACAGGTTGTATTTCTGCACCAGGTCGCGGATCTGACGCATCTCCTGCTTGGTGTACAGATACCCCGTCGGGTTATTCGGATTACAGATAAGAATCGCACGCGTCTTGGGCGTGATCTGTTTCTCGAACTCCTCTACCGGCGGCAACTTGAACCCGTTCTTGATATCCGTCTTGACGCTCTTCACCACCGCACCTGCCGAGATAGCGAACGCCATGTAGTTGGCGTACGACGGATCGGTGACGATGATCTCATCGCCCGGGTTAAGACAACTCATGTACGCGAACATGATGGCTTCCGAACCGCCGGCCGTGATGATGATCTCGTCCGGAGACAGGTCAATGCCGTAATCGGCATAGTAACTCACCATCTTGGTTCTCAAAGATTTGAGACCCTGTGACGGCGAATAGGACAAGATGTCCTGGTCGTAGTTCTTCACCGCCTCCATGGCTTGCGGAGGTGTCTTGATGTCCGGTTGACCGATGTTGAGATGATACACATGTACACCGGCTAACTTCGCCTCGTCAGCGTACTTCGCCAATTTACGAATCGGCGATTCAGGCATCGATTGTGCACGTAAACTAATTTCCATATGCTTCTATATATGCGCGTAGCGCGTGAATGTCCGCGAACGCGTCGGTTAATTCTTTGATGTTTGCCACCCGCTGCCGAACGGATGCCACGCCATGTTTGGCCAGTTTCTCTTTCGTCGGTGTGATGGCCTGCTGCAAGGCCTCAAGGTTGACGTCATACAGCATCGTGCCATGTACGATCGTTCCCGTAGGACCCGTGTAACATGCCCAGCCCGACACTTTGCGGCCATCCACTAATATATCATTATGCGCCGTTGTCACGGCCGGTAGTCCCTTCTCTTGCAGCGCCCGGGCGATGAGGAGCAAGAACCGTGTAAAAGCGCTCTCTGAATGCTGACGGCTGAATGCTGATGGCTCTATATACGATATCATCAGGTTGCCCTTATCCGCATAGACACATCCTCCCCCGCTCTTTCGCTGCACAACGGCGATCCCGTGCTCCGCACAATAGGCCTCATTCACCTCCACTTCCGCACTCTGATGCCGTCCATAGATGACGGTCGGCGACACAATCCATGTGAACAGTGTCGGCTCTTGCACCTCCTTGACCAAGTCCTGCTCGATCTGCAAATACTCAGCCAACGATAAGCCTTCTATGGGACGAAACACTTTCACCTTTAGCCTTTACCTTTAGCCTATAACCTTTAGCCTTTAGCCTATTTTAGTCCATGACCGGCTCTGTCAACTCGACACCGCAGCAGAAACGACGTTTGATATCGCGGTCGTCGCCCAAATAGATATAGCGTTCGAGCCGTTGCTCAAGCGTGTAGTGGTCGTAATTGAGATACGTATCGTCGATCAGCAACGCATCGAACTCATAACCCGGTTCGAACGAACCCACCTTGCCGAAGAACGAGCCGCCCCCCTTAGTCGCCAGATAGAACACTTCGCTCAGGCTGAGGAACGACATCTCACCCTTGGTCTGGGCGTAATTCAGTTTGCTGACCTGAATCGCGTACTGCATCACACGAAGCATCGACATATGGTGACCTGCCGACACATCTGTTCCGAGTGCCACGTTGATGCCTGCGTTGAGGAATTTGCGTATCGGAGCCATTCCCGACGAGAGGTTGCTGTTCGACATCGGACAGTGTACCACATACACGCCGTTCTTGTGCATCAGTTCCAGTTCTTCGCCGTCTGTGTAGCAGCAGTGTGCCATCAGCGTCGGCGTTTGTCCGAACAGACCGTACTTATCATACGCACCACCATAACAGGTCGTGTCGGGTTCCAATTCCTTAACCCAATTGATCTCCGAGCGGTTCTCGCTCAAGTGCGACTGCACAGGCAGACCGGTCTCTTTCGCATACGCACCAAGAGCCGTCAGCATCTTATCCGAACACGAGGGCACAAAACGCGGTGTGATGATCGGCTGTACCAATCCGTCACCGTGCTCATCGAGGTGCGCTTTGAGCATACGCATGCCGTCGATCACTTCAGCCGTCGTGTTCTGCAGCGTATCGGGGCTGTTGCGGTTCATTCCCACCAATCCTACATACGCACCCATGCCGGCCTGAATGAACAGGTCTGCCAGAATACGGGTAGCCTCCGGGTGAATGGTTGCGAACACAGCACTGCGCATCGTGCCTTGCATCCACAGCTCGTGTACAAAACGGCGGTACAGGCGACGGGCATAATCCGGATCGGCGTACTTGGTCTCCTCCGGGAACGTGTAGGTATTGAGCCAAGGCAGCAACTCCAGATCCAGCGCCAAGCCCATGTTACGGTACTGCGGGGCATGGACGTGCAGGTCGTTGAACGCAGGAATGAGAATCTTGTCGCCAAAATCCATTACCTGACGTCTCCAATCCATGTTCTCCGGTAACTCTTTGTAGATGCCATCCACCAGACCGTTCGACTTCACGACGATATAGCCGTGCGGGATAATCTCCAACTTACCCGGTGTAGGGGTATAGATGATGTTCGCTCTGTATATTTTCATTCTTTTTTCTTTTTAAAGAACAACAAACAAATCAAGTAGTTAATACATCCGCCAATGAAGATGACGACGTAACTGATCAGGTCGTCGCGCCAGGTCGGCAGCCAGCACAGCACTAACGGCAGCAATCCTAACTGCACGCCCAGATTAACGACGCGCGCCAACACAAACCCGCCGGCGTTCTTCAAGTTAGGCCGAGTCCCGAACGTGTACCAGTTAAGGAACAGGTAGTTCGGTATGACCTCAAACGCATAACCCAAAGCAAATGCCACGTAGTATGCCCCCTGCCCTTTCTCCGGCTGTCCGAAAGTCCACAAGAACAGCATGAACATTCCGGTCTGAATGAACATACCCGTAGTGCCGACCACTGCAAAGCGGACAGCACTACGTATTTTCTCGGGCAGATAAGAAGAGGGCAATCTCATTTACAATGTACGATTTACGATGTACGATTTATTTATTTGAGCGCAGCGAGCAGTTCTTCCATGGCGGCATTGAGGCCGTTGACATCGCGTCCACCGGCTGTAGCGAACCAGGGCTGGCCACCGCCACCGCCTTGGATATTCTTAGCCGCAGCTTTGATCATCGCGCCTGCGTTCTTGCCTTCGTCCACCAGCGGCTGACTCAGGAACACAGCAATCGTCGGTTTGTCATTCCAATGCGTAGCGGCTACAACAGCGAACTTCACATCGGTGAACTTACCACGCAGCAGCGGCATCACACCGCGAATCATCTCCGGGTCTTCCTCACCTTCAATACGCACCAGTTTGATATCGTCGAAACTCTCCGCACGGCCGATGATATGGTCACGGAACTGCGCGATCTGCTGTTCCATATGCTTCTCGATCTGTTTCTTGAGGGATGCGTTCTCGTCCAGGAACTTATGAACCGTATTCATCAGATCCGGGGCGTTGTTAAAGAGCGCTTTCAGGTCGTTGAGCGTGTCCTGCGCCATGTAATACAGTTCATCCGATTTGGCAGCCGTCACCGCCTCAATACGACGTACACCGGCTGCAACCGAAGTCTCCATGATGATACGTACCGAACCGATACGACCGGTACTCTGTACGTGGCAACCGCCACAGAGCTCCACCGACGGACCGTACTTGATGACACGCACGTCGTCGCCGTACTTCTCTCCGAACAGCGCCATCGCTCCCATCGCTTTGGCTTCCGCAATCGGAGTGTGACGACTCTCTTCCAGATGCAGGTCCTGACGAATCAGCGCATTCGCTACGCGCTCCACTTGGCGTAACTCTTCCGGGGTCACTTTCTGGAAATGACTAAAGTCAAAACGCAAGCTCTCCGGAGTTACTAACGAACCCTTCTGCTCTACGTGCTTACCCAGCACCTCACGCAAAGCGTAGTGGATAATGTGGGTTGCCGAGTGGTTACAAGCGATCGCCTGACGACGCTCTGCATCCACCTCAGCGATAATTTTTAATTCTTCATTTTTAATTTTTAATTCCTCCGGCAGTTCCGTCATGATATGTACCGGCAGACCGTTCTCACGCTTGGTATCAATAATTCTTAATTCTTCATTTTTAATTTTTAATTTTCCGGTATCGCCTACCTCACCACCCATCTCCGCATAGAACGGTGTCTTGGAGAGTACGACCTGGTAGAACGATTTGCCTTTCTGGCTCACCTGACGGTAACGCAGGATCTTCGTCTCGCAGCTCAGTTCATCGTAGCCGACAAACTCCGTCTCGCCTTCTGCCAGCACGGTCCAGTCGCCCAGGTCCTGTTTATTGGCCTCACGACCCATGGATTTCTGGTGCTCCAGCGCTTTGTTATACTCGTCCTCGTTGGTGGTAAAACCATTCTCACGAAGAATAAGTTCGGTCAAGTCAAGCGGGAAGCCATAGGTATCTTTGAGTGTGAACACATCCACACCCGAGATCTCTGTCTTACCGGCTTTGCGTGCCTCGTCCATCAGTTTATCGAGCAGACCGATACCCTTGTCCAGCGTACGGAGGAACGCTTCTTCCTCGGACTTGATGACCGGTACGATCTGATTCTGCTGCTTCACCAATTCGGGGTATGCCTCACCCATGTCAGCAATCAGTTGCGGCACAAGTTGGTAGAGGAAAGCCGAACGCATGTTAAGGAAAGTATATCCGTAACGAACCGCACGTCTCAAAATACGACGGATGACATATCCCGCTTTCTCGTTCGACGGCAACTGGCCGTCCGTGATAGCGAACGCGATCGTACGGATATGGTCCGCAATCACACGCATAGCGATATCGGTCTTCTCGTCCTTGCCGTATTCGCAACCGCAGATAGCGCCGATCTTGGCGAGCATCGGTTGGAACACATCGGTGTCGTAGTTGGACGTCTTGCCTTGGATCGTGCGCACGAGACGCTCGAAGCCCATTCCGGTATCGATCACTTTCTTAGCCAGCGGTTCGAGACTGCCGTCTGCCTTGCGGTTGTACTGCATGAACACAATGTTCCAGATCTCGATCACCTGCGGATGATCTTTGTTCACGAGCTCTCGTCCACTAACCTTTCGCCTTTCGTCCTCTGGTCGGCTGTCCACATGGATCTCCGAACACGGGCCGCAAGGACCGGTATCACCCATCTCCCAGAAGTTATCATGCTTATTGCCATTCAGAATATGGTCAGCAGGCAGATGTTTAGCCCAGATAGATGCCGCCTCGTCATCACGACTCAGGCCCTCTTCGGGCGAACCCTCGAACACAGTTGCGTACAGGTTAGACGGGTCTATCTTGAGCACATCCACGATATACTCCCATGCAAAATCAATGGCCTCTTGTTTGAAATAGTCGCCGAACGACCAGTTACCCAGCATCTCGAACATGGTGTGGTGGTAGGTATCGTGACCTACTTCCTCCAAGTCGTTGTGCTTACCGCTCACGCGCAGACACTTCTGACTGTCCGCTACACGCGGGTACTTGATCGGGTCATTGCCCAGAATGATGCCCTTCCACGGGTTCATACCGGCATTGGTAAACATCAACGTCGGATCATCTTTGATTACCATCGGCGCAGAAGGAACGACCTGGTGTCCCTTCGATGCCATAAAATCCAAAAAGGATTGTCTAATCTCTTTGCTTGTCATCGTTATATTTAGTAGTCTTAAAATCAATAAATTCGCGGCGCGGCTTGCCTTCCGAATCCGCACGTTCGATAAAGGGCAGCGGGTCAGCTGTCAGTTCGTCGTACTCGGCGCGCTGACGCAGCACATCCAACGCCATATAGATCGCATGACGCATGGACGACTCGTCTGCCTGGTTCTTACCGGCGATGTCATACCCCGTACCGTGATCGGGAGAGGTGCGTACCACCGGAAGACCGGCCGTGAAGTTCACACCGCTCATGTCCAAGGTCTTGAACGGAATCAGACCCTGGTCGTGATACATAGCCAGCACGGCATCAAAATGGGCGAAGTGTCCGGAACCGAAGAACCCGTCCGCTGCGTACGGACCGAATGCCCAAATCCCCTGCTCCTTCGACTTGGTGATTGCGGGCACGATGATCTCCTGCTCCTCTTTACCGAGTAGCCCTTGGTCGCCTGCGTGCGGGTTAAGCGCCAGCACCGCAATACGCGGTTTCTCCAATCCGAAGTCGCGTTTGAGCGATTGGTTGAGCAGTTTCAACTTAGCCATGATACGCTCTTCCGTAATCTGCGCAGGGATGTCCGCAAGCGCGACGTGATTGCACACGAGCGCTACGCGCAGGTTATCCGAACAGAGCATCATCAGCTCACTGCCGCCAAACTGCGCAGCCAAGTACTCGGTATGACCACCGTGCAGCGCCTCTTTGTTCAGCGGAGCCGTCACCAATGCCTGCACACGTCCTTCCTTAAGGTCCTTGCACGCACGGTCTAACGATGCCTTGGCCGCTTTATTACCGTCCTCGGTCATTGTACCTAACTGAACCTGCACATTGTCCGAATAACTGACGATAAGGTTCATTCGACCGTCCTTCGCCTGTTCGGGCGTGTCGATGACATTCCACGTTACATTACGATGGTCTTCATCCAAGGTCTGCAAGTGGTGCTTCGCCACCGCAGCATTACCGTAAACGACGGGACGTATCACCTCAAAGATATGCGCCTCCAACAGCGCTTTGAACAGCACTTCGTAGCCGACACCGTTCGTGTCACCCGTTGTAATTGCAATTATAGGTTTCATTACAATGAATAATGATCAATTAATATTTTTCGTTATGAATCTTCTCGTATTTGAGCTTGGCAAGGTCGTAGTCTTTGCGTTCCTCGTCCTTGTAGCCGAGCGAGATGACGCAAAGCACGGTCTTGTCTTCAGGGATATCACACAGTCTCTTGATCAATTCCTCCGACGCTTCGCGGCAATAGACATGGCACCAGCATGCACCCAGGCCCTGCTCTTCAGCTGCCAGCAGCAAGTGCTCCGCAGCAATGGCGCCGTCCGCCATCCACGCGTCACTCAGGCTGGTGTCGAGCGCTACGACGATACCAGCCATCGCGGTGTCGAACATCTGACTGCCATACGTACGGCAACCCGCCATCTGACGCAGTTTCGCCTCGTCGCGCACGACAATGAACTCCCAAGGGTTGGTCCGTTTGGAGCTCGGCGCCATCAGCGCACAACGCAGCATATAGTCTATTTTCTCCTGCTCAACAGGGCGGTTGGTGTACTTGCGTATCGACCGTCTTTTTTGGCATAATTGTTCAAAAGAATCAACTTTTTTCTAATAAAAATGATATATAGTTTTTCCAACTATTTTCCAAAAACTTTCTAATGATGAAATGAAGGCCGATAAAAATGATAAAATTCTTGCATATGTCAGAAAAAAGTAGTACCTTTGCGACCGAATTTGAACGCAAGGGTACTATAAAAACGACACCCGATAGTTATATATGAAACGGTTTATTTTCTTATTATCTGTTATTTGCCTTGTGGCATCATGTTCAAAACCACCTTATGTAGATCGCTATTACGTATACGATGACGACGACGGCTGTGCGTTTATTTTTCATAATGACGGCTCGGTGGACATATACGAATTCTTCTGGCGTGAACACATTAGAGGAACATATATCTGTAATTTCCCTCAAGTATCTATTACGATAACTGAATTGGATTCTGAAATGCATCCGGAAATCCGCTATTATAATGAAGCACCCTTTGTGTATCAAGATTCATTATGGTTTAGTTCGCAATCTGATACCTTGTATAAGAAACATAATGATAATTCTCCCTATCGAAGTACCCTCCCGTTAACTACGACAAATTGGTTGGGTTTAATGTTGTTTAGAACCGGTTTATAATCACATTGAATATACATGATATATGAAACGGCTATTGTACATATTGCTTATTGGTTGTTGTCATCTCACAGCGCAAGCATCAGATACTATCCGCATTGTTGGTACTATCACTGATGAACAAGGAGAACCTATCATCAGTGCCTATATCAAAGCACATGAAAGTATTGGTAATGAGCTTTCCTGGGGGACTGTTTCCGATTATGATGGTAAATTCTACTTAGTGACGCAGCGTTCTCAAAATGTAAAATATCTGGTAGTTTCATATATTTGCTGTTTTCCGGATACAATATATCTCACAGACGAACCTTTACAAAAATATGACATCACACTCAAGTTACGGTATGATAACTGTTGGGATGATGTGATTGTAACCGGTTGCTCACCTTCATTACTTTCTGATACTTTCTTTTATCAATGGCACAAACAATCAGAGGAGTTTGCAAGATTTCATAGTCTGCATAGTAATGCTACCATTGATAGTGTATTCCAACAAGTTTTCTTGCATTATTCAAATAGAACAACTCATCCATATATTGTTCTGCCCAAATATGTACCGGTAACCATCCTGAATGCGGATTTTGACGAAAAAAACTATCGTTCAATGCTAGATATTAAAAAAGATAGTTCTTTTATTATTTCTGTAGATTCGACTTACATACCGCATTTAAATGTTAAAAATCCTGTTTTGTATCTTTTCATGAAACAGGAAGAAGCATTATCAACCTACCTGGGAGGTGTCCCGACTTCCAATGAGATAAATCGCAAGAATGCAGGCAAAGTAGCTCAATATATGGAAATCAATTATGGTCATTGGGGCGGTTACTGGCATTTGGAAACGATGCCCATTATATACAAGATATTCATTTATAATAATGGAACTTACATTTCTTTGCGCGATTCCTGGTGCTCCGGGAAAAGCATTTTTATACCAACTCATTCCAATGAGTTTATAGAGGTCAGTAGTTGGATTGAGTGAGGGATTCGAAAATTATGAAATATGCGTATATGCTACCCATAAGCGTCAAAAACGATTATGGAATGTAGCATAACGCAGATGAGTAATAATCGACAGAGCGAAGCGGCGGAGAACTCCCGATCGGGGGAATAGAAGGCCCCCACTATCCAAATAAATGAAGAAGGATGCCCGTCAATGGACATCCTTTTCATTTACCCTGCGGAGAGTGAGGGATTCGAACCCCCGAAACACGCAAATGCTTGTTACAGTGTCTTTTCCTGCCTTATACAGCGGATTAATAAATCAAATTTTGAGGATATTTAAACCGGCTTTACCCGATTTTTACCCGTTTTTCTTCACTTGGAAAAACTATGCAAAGGTACAAAAAAATCTTGAATCAACTTTTTTCTAATAAAAATGATATATAGTTTTTCCAACTATTTTCCAAAAACTTTCTAATGATGAAATGAAGGCCGATAAAAATGATAAAATTCTTGTGTATGTCAGAAAAAAGTAGTACCTTTGCGACCGATTTTGAACGCAAGGGTACTATTAAAACGACACCCGATAGTTTGACTTGCGTCAGGGACTACCGGGAATTCCGATGCAAAAGTACTACATTTTTTTGAATTGTGCAAATATTTTGACAAAAAAATTACATTTTTTATGAAATATACCGATTTTGAGGATATAATGTCGGCAGAAAGGATGGGAAGATACCTCGATGCGTGCAACGGCGATACAAACAAGGCCATGACACTGTATCGTAACAACTTACACCTTTCACAAGAAGTTTTCACAGTTGTCAGTTGCTTTGAAGTTGCGCTCCGCAATGCTATCGACAAACGAATGGTTGCGTTATTCGGCAACGATTGGCTGCGTGATGCGATTATGCCTGGCGGTATATTTGATGATCCAAAGATGGCAGAGTCGCGCACACAAATACAGAAAGCATATAATAAATTGCTACACGATGGCACATACAAGCACTCAAAACTCCTATCGGCGCTCAATATGGGTACATGGAAGTATATGTTCGCCAATGTGCAGTATCGAGCTAGCGGCAAATGTTTGTTGAAGGTATTTCCGAACAAACCAAGGTCATCTGCAGAGTTCAATTGTAACAATACATATATCTTTAATGAGTTGGATAAGGTGAACACATTACGCAATCGAATTGCGCACCATGAGCCAATATGTTTTACACACTCTTCACAAACGGTCGATACCTCGTATATCATCAATGAGTATCAAAAGATACAAACTCTTTTTGCATGGATGGGAATAGATAGCCACGCGCTACTCTACGGTCTTGATCATGTACAAGCAGTTTGCAACAAGATAAATCAAGTAAAATAATAAACATCTATAATCAAAAGCATCACCAAAGGCGGATATTAACCATTATTCTAAAATTGCAGATTTATGAAACGGCTATTTATTATACTCCTTTCCTGTCTCTGTCTGACGGCTTGTCACAAAAACACGACAACAGAGAGTACGGAAAAGACAACCGCAGAGGATAGCATCTTGTTGGAAAGCATTAAAAGGGCTACTCTGCTATATGTGGATCAGTTAAACCAACAATATGAGGAAGATCCCATTGAGCCAACAAACGTTTCTGTCCGCTGGTCTCGCTATCCGGATAAGATGGTATTGGTGAGTTTTAATGCAGACGATTACACTTTGGCTTTGGTGGATTATCAGGATACCACTATCTCGGACATCCTATCAGACTTTTATGATGTTGAATGCGATAAAATATACGGCATCGGCTTGAGCGATTCTGTTAAGATTAGGAACCATTTCAAACGTGGGTATCAATTGAATGATCAGTTGCTGACCATCTCCGATTCCGATATATATGTCTTAAAGGACTATAGAGCTGAACCTATTACCGGAAGGAATTTTATTGATACGTTGCTCTTTGAATTATCAGAAACAACCTATTCCATTGAGAGCGGTAAGTTTGTCAAAATGCAGCACCAAGACACCACGTTAAGATATTATCAATGGTCTGTAAAATCTTATTTTAAGGAGTGGATGTATAATAACTACTTGGCGAACTTGTATGAAAAGATCATGAGGAACGAGACTATCACAGACAAGGAACTTTTACAAGCTATGCCCCAAAACAAGGAACAATACGAGGTGTATGATTATGAATGGAACTACCCGTGTAACTTTCGGTCTTTGGTATTCGACAGCATGGCGATAGCTCGTTCAAAATACAATCCTCTTTTCCGCGACGCATATATTCGGATGTATCCATGGTCAGACGGAGCAGGGGCAGAGATACTTTATGAAGGGCATTTTATGTATTTCTTCCACTTGGATTCCGTATATTTCAGAAATGCAGTCCGCCGCATCATACCAGGATATGCAGATGAGTTCGAGGACGATAGTATTGCCGATGAATTTGGAGACGAAGGATGGCTCAAATGGACCCGCGAGCACAGAGAAGAGATTTTAGACTCCTATTCTCGCCGGTATAATCATTGAGGGATTCGAAAATTACGAAATATGCGTATATGCTACCCATAAGCGTCAAAAACGATTATGGAATGTAGCATAACGCAGATGAGTAATAATCGTGCGAGGGTTTATCCCGAGCTAAGAACTCCCGACCGGGGGTGCAGAAGGCCCCCACTATCCGAATAAATGAAGAAGGATGCCCGTCAATGGACATCCTTTTCATTTACCTTGCGGAGAGTGAGGGATTCGAACCCCCGATACGACGTAATGCGTATACCGCATTTCGAGTGCGGCTCTTTCGACCACTCAGACAACTCTCCTTCGCGTTCGGCAACAAGATCATAAAATCGATACCGCTCCGCTTAATCGATGGGATGACTTGTGCCTCCGCTCTCCCCAAAAATTAAAATTTCCAGGGACCCCCATTAATACTCTATTGGGGAAAAAGCGTGCAAAGGTACAACAATTTTTTGAACTGACCAAATATTTTGGCAAAAAAAATGCTATTTTGCCTTTATTTTGTCAAAACCGGACCCAAAAACGCCACCTACATCGGCAATTGACACAAGCGCATTCGGGTCAATTTGATGAATGAGACTGAACACGAGCGAGCTCTCCGGCTTACGCACCAGCACCGAAATCACCTTCACCGGTTGCTTGGAATACCAACCCGTTCCATCCAGCACAGTCACACCTCGGTTCACAGTCGTATTGATCGCCGTGGCTATCTCGTCGTACTTCGCCGAATAGATGAGGAAATGGACAGAGCGGTTGAACCGCGCCATGATCCAATCGACTGCCACCGTATAGGAGATGGTCATCGCCACACCGTAGAGCACACGTTTGATCTGCAGATAGGTCGGATTGCCGCCTTCCTGGAGCATCGATTCGGGCAAGGGCAAGAAGAAAGCCGAGAGGATGATGACGATATCGCACGCCAACATGATGTTACCCAGCGATATATTGCGGTAATGATTAACAATCATAGCTACGATATCCGTGCCTCCCGACGAACCGTTCGCAGCCAACACGCATCCGAGACTAAGCCCGAACACGAATCCGCCGATGATAGCCCCCAACCACGGGTCCGCGATGATGGGTTGCGGTAAGATCGGTATGATTCGGTACCAGAACGTGATAGCAGCTACGCCGACCATGGTTCGGATACAGAAACGCCAGCCCACCGTCAGTCCGGCTATAAGAAGCAGAATCGCGTTAAACACAAAGGTCGTCAGCCACACCGGGATAGCGCCGCCGTACTCCGGGAAGATAGACGGAAACAGTCCTCCGGTCACATAATAGATCGCGGAACAGATACCTGTCAAACCGCCTCCCACAAACGCATGCGGCAGTAACACCCAGTTGACCATCAATGCCATCGGGAATATGCCGAAGATGATCATAAAGTACTCAAATACGGTACGCACACGCGACTCGTGCTGTGCCATGTTATGCGGGTTGACAAACGAACTATATCGTAACATACCTCTAACCTTTAGCCTCTAACCTATAACCTTTAACCTTTCGCCTTTAGCCTTTACTTCCCATTCACCATAGGGTCGAATCCTTGCCCGAACACACCGCGCACCTGACTCTGGCTGACAAACGCATTCGGGTCTATGGATCGCACGAGGCGGAAGATCGTAGCGGACTCATACGAACGAGCGATGGTCGTAACGACCTTCATCGGCCTCTTGTTAAAGCCGCCTTCCGCCTCCAGAAACGTACATCCTCGGTGTGCCTGCGTGATGATTGCTTCGGCTATCTCATTGGGTTTCTGGGTGAAGATCATGAACTGGACAGACTGCCGCATCCTGTTCATCACCCAGTCCACAGCCGTCGAGCTCATGAACGTATAGGTTAGACCGAAGAGTATTTTCTCTATCGCGCCTTGTGTGCCTGCCGCCTGGATGGTAGGCAGGAAGAAAGCCGATGAGATAATGGTCATATCCGCACCCTTCCCATCGGCAGATGGTGGTACTTGTTGACGATCATGGCGACGATATCCGTACCTCCGGTAGAACCGTTGTTGAGGAAGCATATCCCTAAGAAACAGCCCGTGAACAGACCTCCTATCACCACCGCCATGAACGAATCCGTGAGCAGCGGCACCGGAGCGATAGGGATCACTTTGAGCCAGATCGTGAGCCACAGTACGCCCCATATGGTACGCAGGGCGTAGCCTCTGCCTACCGTGATGGCGGCAATGATGAGCAGAATGATATTAATGAGCGCGCTACTGAACCAAATCGGCACATACGTCCCGGTCGCAAAATAGATGATCTCGCACAGACCCGTCACGCCGCCTCCTACGATAGCGTGCGGCACTAACAGCTGGTTCACAGTCAGGGCATAAGGGATCGTACTGAGGACGATCATGAACAGCTCCTTGAGCATGATCCACGGCAAGGTACGCCTGTACTCTTTCAGATGCTCGCGGAGGTTGGACTTTTGTTTTATATTCTCTCTCACAGGATGCCTGTTTAGAATTTGGCAACAAGGTTACGGTCACCGAAGCCGTTATCCACCCTTCCTACGGGGCACCAGAACTTCGTCTGCTCTACCCATTCCGTCGGGTACGCAGCCTGCTTGCGGGTATAGGGGTGGCTCCACTCGTCTGCCACCACTTCGTACTCCGGGTGCGGCGCGTTCACCAGCACATTGTCCGTTTTGTCCGCTTTACCGCTCTCGATGTCCGCTATCTCCTGACGAATCTGCAGCAGCACGTCGCAGAAACGGTCGATCTCTACCAACGACTCGCTCTCCGTCGGCTCTACCATCAGGGTGCCATGAACCGGGAAGGACAAGGTCGGTGCATGATAGCCGTAGTCCATCAGACGCTTGGCAATGTCCGCTTCTGTGATACCGATGGCATGGAACTGACGGCAGTCCAGAATGAGTTCGTGTCCTACCCGACCGTTCTTGCCGGTATAGACGATGCCATAAGCATCCTTCAGTCGTTTGGCCATGTAGTTCGCCGAGAGGATAGCCGCGGCTGTTGCATGACGCAGTCCCTCTGCACCCATCATGGCGATATAACCCCATGAGATAAGTGCGATGTCCGCATTACCGTACAAAGCTGCCGAAACACGGTTCGCATCCTCTGTCGGCAGGCAGTCTGCCAATTCGGAAGTACTGCACACAGCACCTGCTCCCGGTCCGCCACCTCCGTGAGGAGCGGCAAAGGACTTATGCAGATTCAGGTGACACACGTCTGCACCGATATAAGCCGGATTGGTCCAACCGATCTGTGCATTCATGTTCGCGCCGTCCATATAAACGAGTCCGCCGTTCGTATGAATGGCCTCAATCATCTCGCGGATGGCCTGTTCAAAGATACCATGCGTGGACGGGTACGTGATCATACATCCTGCCAGTACGTCTTTGTTCTCTTCCGCTTTGGCTTTCCAGTCTGCCAAGTCCGTGTTACCCTGCTCGTCGCATTTGACTACGCAAGGCACAAATCCCGCTTGTACACACGAAGCCGGGTTCGTTCCATGCGCGGATGCCGGAATGAGCAACACATTACGCCGGGTCTGACCCTGACGACGCAGGTACTCGCGAATAACGACCAGTCCGGTATATTCGCCCGCCGCACCGGAAGTCGGCTGCAGCGTGCAGGCATCAAAGCCTGTGATGGCGCATAACTGGTCTTGCAGTTCCTCCATGATCGTCTGATAGCCGGCCACCTGTGCAGCAGGAGCCAACGGATGCACATCCGTCGCGCCGCTCATGGTGATCGGAATCATCGCCGCAGCCGGGTTCAACTTCATCGTGCAACTGCCTAACGGAATCATCGAAGTAGCCAACGATATATCCTTGCGATCCAGACGCTTCAAATAACGCATCAGTTCGGTCTCTGTATGGTATTTCTTGAACACCTCTGCCTGCAGATAGTCGATATCGCGTACACGGTTCTCGTCGATTGCCCAGAGTCCTTCGAACGCCTCGTCGCTCTCTTCGTACATCGGCATGTTACCGGAAGCCTCAGCGAACAGTTCGATCAGGTCGTTCATGTCATCTATATCCACCGTCTCGTCGATAGACAGACCGATCCAACCCTGCGGGTCATAGTACAGGTTGATTCCGAGTTCCTCGGCCTTCTCCTTTAGTCCTTCCGTCCATTCGCCATTAACCCTTATCTTCAGCGTATCAAAGAACTCCACGTTCTCCTGCTCGTAGCCGTATGCCTGCAGCATCTCGCTCAGGTACACAGCTTTGCCGTGAATACCTTCGGCTATCTCGCGGATACCTTCCGCTCCGTGATAGACGCCGTACATACCTGCCATCATCGCCGACAGCGCCTCCGCGGTACAGATGTTCGATGTGGCCCGTTCGCGTTTGATATGCTGTTCACGGGTCTGGAGCGCCAGACGGTAAGCAGGACGCTCGTACTTATCCTTACTCAGACCGATGATACGTCCCGGCATGTCGCGTTTGAACTCATCACGCGTCGCCATATATCCGGCTGTCGGACCGCCAAAGCCCATCGGCAAGCCGAAGCGCTGCGCTGTACCGCACATGATATCCGCGTCCAGCGGTTTGAGTAGAGCCAATGCCATGAGGTCTGCCACCACCGTCACTTTCAGTCCGGCCGCATGACAATCCTCGATAAACGTCTCGTAGTCCTCGATGGCACCGTCGCTGTTGGGCCATTGAACCAATGCGCCGAAATAGTCCGCTGTCGGTTCAAAATCCGCATAACTGCCGGTCACGATCTCGATGCCTTGTCCCGCAGCGCGCGTACGCAATACCGATAAGGTATTCGGCCATATTTTCTCATCTACAAATACTTTGGATACGTTGTTTTTCACCTGTTCGCGGCTACGCAGATTGCGCATCATCGTCACCGACTCAGCCGCAGCGGTTGCTTCGTCCAGCAACGAGCAGTTGGCCAAGGGCAGTCCGGTCAGGTCACTAATCATCGTCTGGAACACAAACAACGCTTCCAATCGTCCTTGACTTACCTCAGCCTGGTACGGTGTATAACTGGTGTACCAAACGGGGTTCTCCAACATGTTCCTGCGGATCACGGCCGGTGTGATGGTTCCGTACCATCCGCGACCGATATAGGAGCGGTACGGCAGGTTCTCGTTCAGCAGCACATCGGCATTCTCCAACTGTTTCTGCTCCGTGAGCGGTTCGTCCAACTCAATGCTCTCCGGCAGGAGTATATCCTCCGGCATCGTCTCACGTACCAATGCTTCCAGAGATGCAGCACCAACGGCCTCTAACATGTTTTTCTCGTCCTCCGGAGTCAATCCGATATGACGCGACTCAAGGTAATTTACTTCCATATAATGATGTTGTTTTTGTTATCCCGCAAATTGCGGTGCAAAGTTACTGCTTTTTTTGCATATATGCAAGGAATTTGGTTAAAAAATAAAAAAACATTTGCGTATATCAAAAAAATGTTGTATCTTTGCAGCATGAAACAAAACGAAGAGCACTTTGCGCCCATGTGGGAGTTGAACCCGCTGTGGCAAACACTGACAAAGGAAGAGCGTGATTGTATTGTAGAGCATGTAGAGGTAGTCCGTTATGCTAAGAACGAGATTATCCACTGCGAAGGGGATGATTCACACTATATGTGGATGCTGCTTCGGGGCAAGGTTCGTATCTACAAAGAGGGTATCGGTCAGCGGCAACAGATCATCCGTTTACTCAAGCCCTATGATGTATTCGGCTACCGTGCCTGCATCGTAGATGAGCCCTACAACTCCTGCGCCAGTGCATTCGAAGACTCGATCGTATATCGTCTGGAACGCCAGTATTTCCAACAATTGATTCGTAACAACGGAGGGCTGTGCTACAACGTGATGTTGATGATGGCCAAGGACCTGGCATTCTCGGAGATTCAGACCGTTAACCTCACCCAAAAACATATCCGTGGACGTTTGGCAGAGAGTCTGTTGC
The DNA here is from genome assembly GCA_902785605.1 of uncultured Bacteroidales bacterium. GTDB lineage: Bacteria > Bacteroidota > Bacteroidia > Bacteroidales > Paludibacteraceae > Colicola. The sequence goes on along the minus strand of CACZZL010000012.1, from coordinate 25,011 downwards.
TGCTGCTCAAGAACTACGGTTTCGAAGCGGACGGGAAGACATTAGCCATGTTACTGCCCCGTGAGGATCTGGCGAACATGAGTAACATGACCACATCCAATGCCATCCGCACCCTCAGTCAATTCGCCCAAGAAGGGCTCGTTAACATCAACGGACGTAAGATTCAGATACTGGACGAGAAAGAGTTGGAGCACATCTCCCGCTTAGGTTAGTCCATCATGTTTCCCATATTACCGGACAGCTGTACCATCTTGTCGTAGTCTTCCGGACTAAGATCGTAGAAGTAGAAGTTACGCGGGTCTATCGGACGTCCGTTGTAATGCACTTCGTAGTGCACGTGCGGACCGGTCGATTTACCCGTATTTCCCACCAGCGCAATCACATCTCCACGTTTCACTTTCTGTCCCGGACGAACAAACAACTTATGGCAGTGCGCATAGAGCGTCGAGTAGCCGAAGCCGTGATCGATCTCTACTGTTTGTCCGTATCCCTGTCGCCAACCTGCCAATGTGACCGTACCATTACCGGTAGCAAAGATATCCGTGCCGACAGGAGCGGAGAAGTCCATTCCTTCATGGAAGCGACGGATATGATAGACCGGATCGACACGCCATCCGAAACCCGAAGCCATGTGTTTGAGGTTCTTGTTGAGTACCGGTTGGATGGCCGGGATATTCTCCATACGCACCTCTTGGTTCTTCGCCAAGTCGAGTATCTCCTCATAGGAACGCGCCTGCACGTACAGTTCATGTTCAAACAGGTCCACCTTACGCTGCAGATCCGCGGCCAGCTGCGTATTGGTCATGCGCGCCAACGAATCGTAGTACGATATCTGCTGCGTAGCTCCCATGCGGGCACTAAGCGGAATCGGTTCGGCTCCCAAGATAGCACGATAGAGGTTGTCATCGCGTTGTGACAGGTCGTTGAGCACGATCTGCATTTGGTCGATCTGCGCGTTCATCACTTCCATCTGTGCCGACAGGTTACGGTTATACTGCATCAGCGACGCCTCACGGGGAGACGGGAAGAAGTACAGGAACACATAGAAAAAGAGTATGCCCAGGCATATACCTCCGATGATATAACCTCCCGACCTGCGCAGCCAGTACATTACTCCGTGCTCAATACGCTCCAGTTGCAGCGTCTCCGGGTTGATCCGATAATGCTTCTTAAAAAACGTTGATTTCATTTCTTATACCAAAAAAAGTATTGATTCTGTTGTTTTTTCTCCTCCGGTGTCCGTGCTACGTATATCGGCTCGCCCGTATAGGGATTGATGCCTGTATAGAACATGGTCGTGGACAGGGTCATGGGTGTCGGCGTAAAATCCTGCACCTGTTCGGGCCGGTAATGCATCTTCTTCGTCTCATCCGCCAAATGCATCATATCGCGTTTGGTGCATCCGGGATGGGACGAGATGAAGTACGGGATGAGTTGCTGGTTCAGTCCCGCCTCTTTGTTGATACGCAGGAACAGTTCCCGGAACTTCAGGTAGTTCGCCCATGAGGGTTTGCGCATCACTTTGAGTACCGCATCGGAACTATGTTCCGGTGCTACTTTGAGTCGTCCCGACACATGACGGGTGATCAGTTGGCGGGCATACTCTTCGTTCATCAGGTCGTACCGAATACCCGACCCCACAAACGCATGCTTGACATACGGCAGTTTATCCACGGTACGGTAGATATCCAACACCGGTCCGAAATCCTGATTGAGGTTCTTGCATATCGCGGGTTGCAGGCAACTGGCACGTGCACATTTCTCGCAAAGGGACATGTCCTTTCCGTGCATGCCGTACATGTTCGCGGACGGTCCGCCCAAGTCACTGATGATACCATGCCAGTCCGGTAATTGGCTGAGTTTTTGTATCTGCCGCAGGATAGACTCTTTGGAACGCGACACAATCTGCTTGCCCTGGTGCGCCGAGATGGTGCAGAACGAACAACCGCCAAAGCAGCCTCGGTGCATACACACCGACCACTTGATCATGTCGTACGCAGGAATACGTTTGTCCTTGTATTTGGGATGCGGCGCATATTGGTACGGCAGATCGTAGATTGCATCCAATTGTTCGGTCGTGATAGGCAGATAAGAGGGGTTAACCACCACCCACTTCTTGCCGACCGGTTGCACGAGCGTCGTTTGATGAATCTTGTTCGACTCGATCTCCATCAATCGGAAGTTCTCAGCATGCTTGCGTTTGTCGCGTAGCGCCTCTTCGTGCGAAGCCAGCAGGATAGCATCGGACGGTATTTCCGACTTGTCGGATGTCAGATAGGCTGTTTGCGGCACATTCACCATTCGCCGTTCGCCGTTCGCCATGCGGTCCGCTATCTCCGTCATGGCTTGTTCGCCCATGCCATAAACCAGCAGATCCGCTCCGCTGTCCACGAGGATGGACGGCATCAGTTTGTCCTGCCAGTAGTCGTAATGAGTCAGTCGCCGCATCGACGCTTCTATACCGCCGATCACCACCGGCACATCGGGGTAGAGTTGTTTGAGTATCTTGCAGTAGGTGATGGTGCAGTAGTCCGGTCGTGCTCCCGCTCTGCCGTCGGGAGTATAGGCATCGTCCGAACGACGACGTTTGGCTGCCGTGTAATGGTTCACCATCGAATCCATGCTACCGGCAGACACAGCAAAGTAGAGCCGTGGACGACCGAACTTCTTGAAGTCCCGAAAATCCCCGTGCCAGTCCGGTTGCGGTACAATCGCCACTCGGTACCCGGCGGCTTCCAGCACTCGACCCAATACCGCCGCACCGAAAGAAGGATGGTCAATATACGCATCCCCAGTGAAGAAGACAATGTCCACTTCATCCCATCCGCGCAAATCCGTCTCCTTACGGGTTGTCGGCAAGTATTTTAGAAGGTCAGCCATCAGTAATCAGTATTCAGTGATCAGTCAATCTGCAAGTCCAATCGTTCTTTGAGTTGTGCCAGCGCAGGATTCTGCTCCGCCATCACTTGGTATTTCTCTTCGGACGTGAACGCCATCTGCTCCTGAGTGAACTGCTGTTGTACCAGTTGGATGCGCAGTTCGCTGTTATGTAGTGCTGCACGCAGTTGTTGGGACAGTTGCGGCATTGCTCTGCGCATCTGATCCATCTGCCAGGGGTTCGGCATCTGAATCTCGGCCATGGTCTCACTTATCAACTGCGGTACATAGTTCTCTATCAACTGTTTAAGACGCGGTTCGTCCTTATAGGTTTCGCTCAGACCAACCCACGCGTCTCTGAGTTGGTCAGCCGTAAAAGGGCGATTCGGCTCCTGTTGCACAGGAGTGTCGGTCGTTGTTTGGATGTTGGTTGCTTCGGCGTTGTTGGCAGGTTCCTGCTTCCTCAGACCGAAACTGATGTTCACACTTGGTATCTTGGGCATCGAAGGAATGGTAGCTTTGGCAGCCGGTTGTGGAGCCGCAGCAGGCGGAGCCTGTTGAACGGGTTGAGCTGCAGGCTGAGAAGGAGCTGCCGGTTTAGCAGGAGCCGGTTGAGGACTGACTGCAGCAGGCTGATTCATTGCAACGCCCAGCTGACACAACTTGACCAATGCCAGTTCGACCGTCAATCGTTTGTTACGCGCCGTGCGGTAATTGATGTCGCAGGTATTGAGTATATCCAGGGCTTGGAACAGCCACATCGGATGACACTTCTGTGCCTGCTCGGCATAGCGTTTTTGGATGGCCTCGCTCGTCTCTAACAAGGGCAGCGTAGCCGCGTCTTTGCTCACCAGCACATCGCGCAGGTGTTGGGCAAAACCCGTCACAAAATGTCCGGCATCGAATCCATGGTTCAGCACCTCGTTGAACAGCAGCAACGCTTGCGCTGTGTTATGCGCCAACGCGTTGTCTACCAGCGAGAAGTAATAGTCGACGTTCAGCACGTTGAGCACTTCGATGGTACGCTCGTACGTGATCGTAGTGCCGCAGAACGCCACCAATTGGTCGAAGATCGACAATGCATCACGCATTCCGCCATCTGCTTTCTGTGCCACCACGTTCAGCGCTTCTTCGCTGACCGTGATGCCTTCTTTTTGCGCCACAGCCTGCAGGTATGCAATTGTGTCCGGCACAGTGATGCGGTTGAAGTCATACACCTGGCAGCGGCTCAAGATCGTCGGCAGCACTTTGTGCTTCTCGGTAGTAGCGAGAATGAAGATCGCGTATGAAGGCGGTTCTTCGAGCGTCTTGAGCAACGCGTTGAACGCGCCCGCGGAGAGCATATGCACCTCGTCTATGATATAGACGGAGTACTTACCGATCTGCGGCGGGATGCGCACTTGGTCAATGAGCGAACGGATATCCTCCACCGAGTTGTTCGATGCCGCATCCAGTTCGTGGATATTAAACGACCGCTGCTCATTGAACGCCTTACAACTCTCACACTCATTGCAGGCGTCAAAGCCGTTCTGCGGGTTGAGACAGTTGATTGTCTTCGCAAAAATACGCGCACAAGTGGTCTTACCCACTCCACGCGGACCGCAGAACAGGTACGCATGCGCCAAATGGTTTTGACGAATCGCGTTCTGCAGTGTCTGTGTCAACGCTTGCTGACCAACTACAGACTCAAAGGTCTGCGGACGGTACTTACGCGCCGAAACAATGTAATTTTCCATATGCTTGTGTTATTTGTATGCTATACTGTATATATAGTTGTCTTTCTCAATCGTCTGCATCCTAAATCCCGACTCCTGACTCCTGATACCTTGCAGTTGTTCAAAAGACAGGATCCCTACTCCTTGTGCCTTGACGATGGCCTCTTTCTGCGTCCATAAGCGCGTGAATTTCCGATCATCCATTCCATCTCGTTCCTCCTCATTCATCGTTCTCTCGATCAGATCTTGATCCGCTCGCCGTATTCCCTCTATATCAATGCCTATCGGTTGTTCATCGATCGCCACCGCGATCCCTTGTTTGCAGTGACTGATGGAGAAAGATGGACCGTTCTCCAGATACGGTTTTCCATGCTCGTTGTACTTCCACTCATCCATTAAACCTTTCGTCCCTTCATCCAACATTGCTTCGAGCATCAGCCAACTCTTGAGGCAGCAGAATTGTCCGAGCGTGTGCTTGTAGCGAAGCGCTTGTTCGCGCCGCTGCGCACTGACGAGCGGAAGCATACGGTTCACCTCCTGCTCCGTGCATTGGTTCATATTGTCAAAGACACAAATCTTCATACCGTTTCACGTACATTCGGTACGCGATCTGCGCATCCGTCCATTCTATCTGTGCCTGTGTCAGTTCCGTTTGTGCCTGCATCAGTTGGGTGATGGTGGCCATGCCTGCTTCGTAAAAAGCCAAGGTCTGGAAGTACAGATCCTGCGCTCTTGTAGCAGTCCGCTCTTGGATGACGAGCAACGCTTGCGCTTCCAACACCTGGTCATATGCCTGTTGGGTACGCAATTCGAGTTGCGCGCCTACATACTCCTGTTGTATCTGCGCCTGCTCCAACGCATACTGTTTCTCTTTGAGCTTATGCCCGGTCTCCCACCAAGCCGTCAACGGCACTTTAAGAGTCAGGAAGACGGAACCGTTTCCGGTATCACGTCCCCACCATTGGCTGTCTTTGATGTTCGTCTGCCACTTACCGTACGAGTAGTTGGCTCCTACCGCTATCTGCGGCAAGGCATCTGCCAACACCATCACTTTCTCCAATTCGACAGCCCGCACTTGAAGGGCCAACAGGTTCGCTTCCGGGGTGATGGTCGTCTGCGGACTGACCGCAGTCAACTCTTCCACTACCAGCGAGTCTGCCAATACCAACGAGTCTGTTACCGGTATTCCGATAGCCAATCCCAGAGCTTGTCGCGCCAGCCGTTGTGCGCTGAGCAACTGCAGTTGTTGACGCTGTACCGCATCGCGACGTATCTGCACATACGTCAAGTCTGACGGTAATGCCAATCCCGCCTCAACCGACGCTTCCACCACTTGGGTCAAGGTGTCTAAAAGCAGATTGACATCATTGATTATCGTTTGTTTACGCTGCAAACCATAGAGCAGCCAATAGGTCTGTTCGACTTGCTCCAGCGCATCCCGTGTAGCTATATCGGATTTGACTCTGGCCGACTCAACCCCCACTTTCGCCAGCTGGTTGGAACTGATGATCTTACCTCCCATAAAAACAGGTTGCACAGCTGTCACACCGAATATATAACCGTAATGGAACATGGTCACGGATCGGTCTAAGCCCAAATCCTTTCCAAATCGTTCGTAGAGCGTATTGAGGATATCCCGCACATCGGCATTGTTAACATCATCTATTCCCACTTCCACAATCGGCTCCAGGGCATGAAAACCAAACCCGGTTCCTTGCACTTGCGGGAAGTATTTGGTCAACATCTGCATCTTCACCTGCTCCGCCCGTTTGACACCCAGTTCTGCCTGCTTGAGCGTGGGGTTGTTCTGCCGTGCCAGTTGCAGACACGAATCCAGCGTCAGGACTTGTGCCCGGACACCGCTCAACAGGAGGCAGTTGATAATCAGTCCTATGTATAGTCGTTTTCTCATGCAGCGTCTTTATGTTTGTACACCTGCCAATATACCACCGGCAGAATCGTCACGGTGAGCGGCAAAGTAAAGATAACCCCAAAACAGATCACTACCCCCATCGGCATCCAAAGACCGGTTGCTGCGATGATCATAGGCAGCACACCGAGAGCGGTAGTAGCCGATGTAAGGAAGACAGGACGCATTCGTCGCAGTCCGGCTTGGAAGGCCGCTTCCCGATAATTCAGTTGTTTGTATTTGCGGGAGTCTTCCGCATATTCATACATCATGATCGCATTCCGCACAATGATACCAATCAGACTGACGATACCCAATACGGCCGTGATGGATATATCCAATCCGAAGAGCCATAACCCGAGCATGGAGCCGAACAGGCACAAGATCGAACTGGACAGGGCCAAGAGCGCCAGGCCGAGTTTGCCGAAATGGTAGATGAGCAATGCCAACATCACCGCCAGCGCAGCCACAATGGACCATAATATCTGCGGCAGGATCTGCGCATTGATTTCCGACAAACCACCGGAACAAATCGATACTCCCTCCGGCAGTTCGGTCAGGTTGGTATCTATCCACTGTTGGATCTTACGCTCCGCATCCACCTGACTGGTTGCTCCTCGCAAATCAGCCCCGACGGTAATTGTCTTGACAGCATTGCGTCGCTCCAGACAAGTGCGGTGCCACTCGGGTTCCAGGTCTGCCACTTGCCGTAGCGGTACCCATACTCCCGGCACAGCCGTCGGGACAGGTAATGACGCTAACTGCGTTGTGTTCATCGTATCTGCTCCTGCCGTATAGAGCACTACCGGAACAGATTGACTGCCTTCGTACAAGGTGGTGACGGTTGCCCCTTGGGTCACTTCGCGCAAGTAGAGCGAGAGCATTGTCTGGGTCACACCTAACCGTGTTGCCTCGTCTGCCTTGAGCACGATACGCGTGGAAGCCGTCATGTTATCGTAGTCGGTATGGATCCATTGTAACTCAGGCATCGTCTCCATGTAACACGCTATGCTGTCTGCTATCCGCGCCATGACGGCTCGGTCTTCTCCTTGTACACGAAACTCAACCGGGTTCTTTACTGCCTGATAGTCCAACTGCTTGAATCGGGCATAGGCGTTCGGGAAATAATTATCGTATTGCTCGCCATAGGTCTTGAGTATCTGCGCGGTCGCCTTGTCCGACTTGGTATTGACAATCAACTGCGCATAATTGGTACGCGGTGTGTTGGGTGAATAGGTCGCATGGAAACGCGGAGAGGACTGTCCGATGAACGACGTGACACTGGTCACACGTTCGTCTTGGCGCAAGATGGACGCAAGCGAGTCTGCCACATCCGCCGTCTCTTGCAACGTAGCACCGTCCCTCAGATGAATCTCCACGGCGAAGAATTCCCGCTCGGCCTTGGGTAATAACTGCAGGTTCAAGTTCATCAGCAGCACAAGGCCAATCACCGTAGCGCCTATCAGCAGGCTCCATACGATAATCGGTCGGTCAAAACAATACTGCAACATACGCTGATACGACGACTGCAGCCAACCGAAGAATCGGTTCTGCACACGCTCAAAGAGCGTCCACTCTTCGTCCTTGCGCAGTTTGATGAAACGATACGATAAATAGGGTGTCACCCAAGAAGCATAGAAGATACTTGCTACCAGCGCAAACAACACAGCCCAGGGGAAGAGTTGCACGAACTCACCTAACGGCCCGGTAATGATATGGGTCATAGGGAAGAACATACCGGAGATCGCCATAGTGGCCAGGGACATCGGTATGAACAGCAGACTCGTGCTGACCACCGCTGAGTACCAACGCGAATGACGACGTTCCAACAGGTTCGTGTACCCGTCAATCACAATCACGCTGTCATCCACGATCATACCCAGTACGAAGATCAGGGCTGCCAGCGTCACGGTGTTCAGTTCAATACCGGTAATATGCATCATACCGATACAGATAGCAGTACAAACCGGCACACCCGTTGAAGCGACCAATGCGGTACGTAAGGGGAAGAGCAACAGCATCACCGCGATCACCACTAAGATGGAAATGACGATATCCCGCAAGAAAGAGAGCACCGAATGGTTCACCACTTTCGGCTGGTCGGTGATGCGGTGAAAACGGATATCCGGCGGCAGTGTCTGCATGGCTTGTGCCAGTTGCTTGTCCACCTCGTCACCGAATGCGACGATGTTATTACCGGGCACCATCTCCAGATTCAGAATCAGACACGATGCTCCGTCATAGGCGACATACTGCTTCGGTTTCTGATAGCGGCGTTGTACCGAAGCCACATCTTTCAATCGCACCACACTACCGGTGAGCGGGTCGGACCAGATGATCTGCTCCTGTATCTCATATTCAGACTGATAAGGCAGCACGACTTGCATTGTACCCTGCGCATCGTTCTCTCCGCCAATGGTACGCAGCCCCTGCATAGCCAGTTGTGCTTGCAGCGTGTTGAGGTTGATGCCGTACATCGAGAGTCGCTCCACATCGATGGTGACCGCTATCTCCTCCGTCTGCTGTCCCATGATCCGCAGTTTGCCCATCTCGGGGATGGTGCGCAGGGCCGAGCAGACCTGTTTGGCGTATTGCTCCAGTTCACGCGGTGAACGCTGGGCGCTTTCCACAGCAATCAGCAACGAAGAAGTATTGCCAAAATCGTCAATCACCAAAGTCTGCAGCACGCCCGAAGGCATCTGTGTCCGCTGCAACAGCGGCAGACCGGCTCGTATCTTGGTCCATGCTTTGTCATTGTCTCGCACCGAATTGCGCAGCATCACATAGACATAGACGATGCCGTCTTCGGAGTATGAAAAAGTCTTGGACTTATCCACCACCTCAAACGAGTTGATGTAGTCTTCCAGCGGTATGGTAACCTGCTCTTCCACCTCTTGCGCCGTAGCTCCCGGATAGACCGCCACTACCAATCCTTGGCGTATGGTGAACTGCGGGAACTCATCTTTGTTCAGCTGCGGTAGCGACCATATACCGAACGCCATCATCAGCAGGAATAGTGCGATCACTACTCCGTGCCTACGCATTGCACCTTCTATGTGTTTTTGCGTCTTCATTTCTTATTGTACGTCACAAATCACGTTACACCCGTTGTACAGTTTCTGGTATCCCTCCGTCACCACTGTATCTCCGGCCTGCAGACCGGAAGTCACCTTGACACCGTCTGCCAGATAGCCGTCCACCGTGATGGCGCGACGAGTCACTTGTCCTTGGTTCACCACCCATACAGTAGGACCTTCTGTTTTCATCAGCACACACCGGGCAGGAAGAACTATACTCTCGGAAGGAGCGTCTTGTGCGGAAGGTTGCATCTGCACCACCGCTACCATACCGGGCAACAAGGCCTCTGTTCCGCCATGCACCCGTGCCGCTACGTCATAGGTATGAGTGAGGGTGTTGGCACTCGGGCTCTTTTCGGTAACTGTTATAGGGAACGAAGCGTCAATCGCAGGACAGGTCACCTGACCATGCTCTCCCACGCCTCCTATCTCTGCTTCCGGCACGGTGAACACCACGCGGTAAGCGCTCACATCCAACAGCGAACAGAGCGTTCTGCCGGGAATAATATGCTGCCCTTTCTCCACGTCCAATCCGCTCACTACCCCGGCACAGGGTGCTACCAACGAACACTCTTTGAGTTGCTGCAGTGCCGCTTCATACATCGCCTGTGCTTGCGCCAGTTGCGACTCCACCTCCACCATTTTCTGGTCGGTCACTACTCCTTTCTCATGCACTTGCTTCACACGAGCGTGGGCATCCTGCGCGCGATGCAAAGAGGCTTGTGTTGAGAGCACGGCATTCTTCGCCTGCGTACTGTCCAATAGCATCAACACCTGTCCGGTACGCACCCGTTCGCCGTTATGCACATACACCGCCTCAATACGGCTGTTCATATGCAGACTAAGCGGCACCTCACGTATGGCCTCGATGGAGCCCACATACCGGGAGGACGCCGTTTGTTGTTGCGGTGTCACCACCAGGGTACGGACACGCAGAGCCGGACGCTCATAACGGGCGTTGTCCTGTTTCGCACACCCTGCCAGACAGAGCGCGAGTAAAACTATGATTCCAAATCTTTCCATTTTATTGTCAAGTATAGTACCCGGGCACCCAAGTGCACAAAGTACGCTATGTATAATGCCTGTGGCCCACAGAACCGGTAACAGAGGGCATATGCGCCTACAAATCCTACAGCAGCCCAGATCATCGCATTGCGAATCTGCTTGCCGGCTGTAGCTCCGACATAGATTCCGTCCCACATGAATGCCAACGCACTGACTATCGGCATCGCGATCAACCATCCCATGTACCGACCGGTCGCTTCCAGCACCGTTGCATCATCGGTCATCAACGCCATGCACTCATCGCCCCACAGGGCATAGACAGCTGTGAACAGCAGCCCCACTCCGATACTCCAGTTAAACAGCGCACGGACAACACCGCTGATTTTTAATTTTTCATTTTTAATTTTTAATTCTCCAATCGCTTTTCCGACCAAGGCTTCGCCGGCATATGCAAAGCCGTCCACGAAGAAGGAGAAGAACATAAACAGTTTCATCAATATACTGCTGACTGCCAGTTCGGTGTCGCCGTAACGGCTGGCCAGCGAGGTATAGCCCACATAGACCACCATGAAACAGAGCGAGCGAATGAACAAGTTACCGTTCAGCGCCATCATCCGTTTGGTCTGCGACCAGCGCATTGCTTCGATGATCTCGCGCAGGCCGATGTGTATGATGTGGTACTTGAACGTCATCACGAGTATCGCGAGCAGCAATCCGCTGTATTGGGCAATCAGCGTACCATGCGCCACACCAACCACACCCAAGGGGGTATAAACGGCCAGATAATAACTGGCTGCCATGTTCACCACATTGACCAGTATATCCACCGCCATCGGACTCATAGTGTCCTGCATACCGATGAACCAGCCTTTGAATGTGAACAACATCAGCGTTGCAGGGGCAGCCCATATGCGCACGAAGAAGTACTCTTTTGCCACCCGTGCCACCTCGTCCGAGCAAGGCACGACAGCCAGTACGGCCGTCACAAACAACCATTGGATGGCCCAGATTACCAATGCAGCGATCAACGCAATCGTGATGCTCTGCGTGAGTATCTTACGGCACTCCGCAGGCACCTTTGTACATTGTACATCGTCCCTTTGTCCTTTCCCATAGGCTTGGGCTGTGAGTCCGCTGGTACCTACCCGCAGAAAACCGAAGTTCCAGTACAGCAAATCAAAGAGCATGGTGCCGATGGCTATTCCGCCGATTGCCGCAGCATCACTCAGATGCCCGACTATCGCCGTGTCCACAATCCCGACCAGCGGAATCGTGATGTTCGCCAGGATACTCGGCACGGCCAGTCGTAATATGTCCCTATTCGTCGTCAAACAAACAGAATGATCATCAACTGTCCCGTCAGCACTCGGAGGAACATCGTCAGCGGGTACACCGTTGAATACGCCACAGCCGCACGGTCGTTATTGCTCGACTGCGAGGTCGCATAGGCCAATGCAGGCGGGTCGGTTGTCGAACCGGCAATGAGACCCATCAGTGTGAAATAGTCCAATTTCATCCATTTACGTCCCACGAAACCGACCAGCAGCAGCGGGATCATCGTGATCAACACACCGTAGCCGATCCACACATAACCGCCGTTGAGTAACACATCGACGAATTTCTCTCCGGCACCAAAACCTACGGCTGCCAAGAACAACGATATTCCGATTTCACGGATCATCAGGTTGGCAGACGATGTGGTGTAGGTCACCAGATGGAACTTCGGTCCGAACGCTCCGATGAGGATGGCGATGATGAGTGAACCTCCGGCGATACCCAGTTTGAAGCCTTGCGACAAGCCCGGGATAGCAATCGGCAGCGAGCCTAAAGTGATACCTAAGATGATGCCCAAGAACAACGTTGCCAGGTTCGGTGCATCCAGTTTCTTGGTCGAGTTACCGAACTTGGTAGCCATCTTCTCTACGATGGCCTGATCTCCGACTACCGTCAGACGGTCTCCCATCTGCAGACGCAGTTCGGGGGTTGCCAACAGCTCGATACCGGCACGACGGATTCGGGTGATGGTCACCTGATACGCCTCGCGAATCTTCAGATCGCTGATACGTTTACCGTTCAACTTCGAGTTCGTCACAATAATATGCCGGTTCACCAGATGGACGTCCTTCTCTTTCTCCTCCCATTTCACTTCCGTCTTCGGGCCTAAGAGCAGAACCGTTCGCTCATCCTTGGCGTCACCTACAAAACGCACTTTATCGCCCACATGCAGCACCGAGTCCGCATCGGGCATATACTCTGTGCCATCTTGGGTCAGCACCCGACTGGCAATCAGGTCCACATGCGTCAGACTCTTCAGATCCCGTACGCGGACACCTTCCATCTGCGGTGTCATCAGCTCTATATCAAAGCGTTGGAGCTGCTGCACATCCCCTTTCTCAGCGGACACTTTCTCTTCTTCCTTATCCAGTTTAATACGGAAGATCCAACGGATCAGCAGGAGCGAGACGAGGATACCAACCACACCCAAAGGATAGGCCATGGCATATCCGCTGGCTAATATACTGGCATCAGCACCCGTCCCGGCAAACGCTTCTTGCGCAGCACCCAGACCCGGTGTGTTCGTCACTGCGCCAAACAGCACACCCGTCATTACCTCCACCGGCTCACCGCTGATCAGATGAATCACAAACGCCGTGATACAACCTAACAGCACGATGCTCAGGGCTAACATGTTCAGACTCAATCCGCCCTTGCGGAAAGACGAGAAGAACGACGGTCCCACTTGCAGGCCGATGGAATAGACAAACAGAATAAGGCCTAAGTCTTTGGCAAAATCCAACACGTCTTTGTTCAGACGCATACCGAAATGACTGCAGGCAATTGCGCAGAACAGAATCCACGTAATGCCCAAGGTGATACCTTTGAACTTAAGCTTATGTCCTAAAAAAATACCTATGGTTATAGCAAGGGATAGCACACAGATAGAGTGTGCTATTCCCGAGCCAATAAACAGATTAATAAACCAATCCACAATCTTCAATCCTTTATTTACAACTGTGCACCCAGCACATTATACTCCTTATTGTCACGAACGATAACTACTTGTCCGTTGCGAACTATTTTCTTCACTTGGTCATTACTGACCTCCGTATTGGTGATACCCTCGTGCGGTTCTTCACCGGCTTTCAGACCAAAACCACCGCGAGCGTTCGCCTTACGAACGGTGTAGTTGACACCATCATACAACGCGAAACGATCCATGAACTCACTACCGAGGATGATTGCCTGGAACTCACCATTTCCTTCTACCAGATAGATGCCGTTCGGCTCCAGCTCTTCTGCTGTCAGTTCGCAAACGGCTTGTGTAGCGTCAGCTTTAGCCGTTGCACTCCAGTCACCCAGCGTCCACTCCATGGTACGCGCTGCTGCATTCTCTGCACTCAGTACGGTCTCGATATCTTGTGTAGCATTACCGCTCTTCTCGTCCAGGAACGTAACAACATTCGATGCCGGAGTGAGCACGGTGCCGTCAGCCAGGTGGGTGTTATACTCACCGAACTGCGGCCATGCATTCGGGTTCATCAGTTTCTTGGTCCAACGTTGAATATCGCCGCTCTCGAAACCAAACTGACCGGCGCTGTAATCTACGAGCGTATTGAGGAACGATACAGACGGAGTGTTGTTCCATGCGCGGCCCATCGAAACGACCGGACATTCCGATTTTACCGTACAACCTTCGAACACATAACCCTTATCCGTAGCCGGACCGTTGTTAGCGGTCAAAGCGTCACTACCGCCACCGTCTTTCTTGCGCTTCTCGCAGTAGAGCAAGTTGTTCTTGAAATAGACACTACCGTCACCGCAGATGAAGTCCACTGTTCCGTGAATCTCACAATCCTCGAAGTACTTAACAGCCCCTTGCAGGTTGCTGTAATACGTATCCTGGTACGAAAGCAGACGCACGTTCTTGCAAACCGTCTTGGTTCCCTGATCCCAGAGTGCCACGGCACGGCCGTTGTCGTTCTTATAGTAATCGAGTGCGTTCTGGAGCGTCAAGTCTTGCAGGTACGTACCCGATACGTTCTTATTGATTTTCAGCGTTGCTGTCTGGTCAATGCTCTCCTTACGGTAGTCCGGCGCATTCTTGATGATTACACCTTCCATAGACTGACCGATGATGGAGATATTGTTCTTGCTGATGGTCGTCAGCACGGTCTCACCGAGATCGTACGTACCGTTCGGCAGGAAGATCTTATCGCCCGGTTGAGCCTGCACAATCGCCATCAGGAACGAAGCCACGTCACCTGCCGGTACGATGTAATAACCGGTGTTCTCATCTTTCTCCAAGAAGTCCAACACGTTGTAAACCACCACTTTGTGAATGTACTGCTTTGCGGTCCAGTTGATCGTCAACCAACCGGCATTACCTTCGTATTGCGCAGTCAGTTCCGTTCCATCCGGGGTCTCGTTCTTCACTACCGGATAGGTAGCCAGCACTTGTTCACCTGCCACTACGTTCACGTCACCGCTCTCCGAATACTTACACAGCGTCACAACTACCACCGCATTGCCGGCTACGGCTACGCGAATCGAGCCATCTGCGGCGAAATACCAGCCGTGTTGTCCGTCATGGAATGCACCGCCAAGCACCTCAACGGTCTCATGATCTTCCGGATAGAAAGTCTGATCCGCGAAGTTATAGGTCTGCACGCTACCTACCGTAGCAGTCTCAATCGGCGTCACCTTGGCCTGGATGGTGGTGTTACCCGTGATCGGGTCACCGACAACGGCTTTCTTGTTGTTCGAATAGAACCATCCGCGGAAAACCTCACCGGTTGTTATCTCAGGCAGTACACTCGCTTCCGGCAGAATGCCTAAAGTAGCGCCTTCATAGGTCTCCACACGGCTCAGCACTTCTCCGTTCTGATCCTTGAAGATGATCTCGCACGGCACAATATCCGTTGCTTCTGCAAAGAAATAAGGAACATACGTATTGCCCGCCAACTCAAACGTCAGCACGCCCGCATCGCCCGTATAAACATACACGACGTTCTGCGCAAAACTGCCCGCGGTCTCCCCGCAAGCCGCTTTGTTATCGACCGTCGCAAAATCTACCCCGTCCTTCTTCACGTTGATCGGAGTGCCGCTGAACTGGCAAGCGCCGATAGTGAACTTAACCGGTCCGTCAACAGGAACGGTAATAGAACCGCCGAAAATACCGTGCTGACCACCATTGTAACTCGTCCCCGTCACATCTACGCCTTCCGGCAGACCGGCTGCGGGTTCAAGAACGGTGTACGGGTTGTCACGGAACTCGATCTTGAAGTTCACAAACGTACGCGCGACATCCTCTACAAACTGGATCTTCTGCAGCGCCGTCTCCGTGTTCACACCACGACAGAGGTAGATATTGTTCTGCTCTGCAGTCAGTTCGATGATCTGCGTGCCGTACTCGGTCAGTTGACCGGTGGTAGCGTACTTCGTATCCCCTTTGGTCTGCGCACTCTTGTCACCGCTCCAGTTCCAAACCTCGATATCAGCAGCGTTGCTACCGCTACGGGGACCGAAACTCAGTTTCAGTTTACCGGACACAGCCGCCTTCGTAAAGCAGCAGTAACCACTACTGTTCAACTTGATACCCTTCAGGCCGTTGTTCGTACCTGCGGCATCGTTGACCTTGTTGTTAAAATACAACGCGCCGTTTTTAGCGGCCGATGAATCCGGACTGCTACTCGGAGCGGCATCCGTGTAATCCCAAAGCAGGTCATTCGGTCCTGCTACCATGGTGAGGCTCATCAGAGCCGCTGCCATCAAAGAGAAGATTTTTTTCATAATTATTGTTATTTATTGTATAAAATGATCTCAACCCATTTTAATCCGGCTGCAAAGGTACAAAAAATATTTTACATATGCAAGCGCGCATGACATTTTTTAATAAAAAATGCATTTAAAGGGTAAAAAAAGCACAAACTTGAAATCATAAATTTGAAATCCGAAATAATTATTGTAACTTTGCACTCGATTATGAATCGGTTTACGCTTGGGAAGATAGTGAAGTTCTTTCTTCACCTGCACTACGATATCCGAGTGACGGGAGAAGAAGTGTTGAGGGACAACAGTGTACACCTCGTTATGCCGAACCATTCGGCGTACATTGATCCGGTGATTCTGTTCGCAGAAGAATGGTGGCTGCCGATGTGTCCGATGAGTGACGAGCGCTTTGTCCGGCACAGTGTGTATGGTCGTTTTCTGAAGATGGCGGATGTCATGGAGGTGCCCGACCTGACCAAGAGTGCCATGACGAGGGAGGAAGGCGTGGAAGCGACGAGACAGCTCAGCCGCGTAGCCATTGATACGCTCGCAGCCGGCAAACCCGTCTGTCTCTATCCCAGCGGACATGTGATGCTGGTCAACCGCGAAGTGATCGGCAACCGGCGTGTGGCGTACGAAGTGTGCCGCGAGCTGCCGGAAGGCGTACGCGTGATCCTGTGCCGCATGTGGGGATTGGAGCACAGTTGGTTCTCCAAGTTGTCTACCAATTGGAAATGGCGTCGCACCGTCACCATCCATTTCGAGGACCGTACCGACGATGTCCGCAACTGGGCACAAACGCTCAACCGACGAGATTTCAATGCCCGTTTGGAAGAGTGGTATAATGAAAGGGCGAATGAGTGAATTTATTTAATGTTTAACCTTATAAAATTTGAATTGCTATGAATCTGACAATCAATGCCGTAAATTTCGAGATGGCAGAAAAACTCGAGCAGTTTATTGAGAAGAAGATGAATCGTTTTGAGCGTCACTTGGCGGGTGACGACAAGGTAGAGATCCGCATGTCGGTCATCAAACCGCAGACCAACAACAACAAGGAAGTGAAAGTGCGCATCGCAGGCCTGTTCGCTGAGAAAACCGCAGACACGTTTGAGGAAGGTTTGGATGCATGCCTCAATGCATTGGAAGGCCAATTGGAAAAACGCAAAAACGCATAACACAACGAAAAACGGGAAAAAGCGTCCATCGGGCGCTTTTTTTTTCGAAAAATTTGCATATATCATTTTTTTGTAGTACTTTTGCACCCGATTTTGGAACCGAGGACGGATTTGACTGCTTGCAACCTCGTTAAAACAATGCTAAAACGTGTTATCCACGAGCATAAACAGTCGCTTGTGGACTTTTTTTTTAGAACTACAACAATGAATTATTTATTTACATCAGAATCGGTGTCTGAAGGACACCCGGACAAAGTGAGCGACCAGATTTCGGACGCTATATTGGATAACATGCTGGCGCAGGACCCGCAGGCGCACGTGGCTTGCGAGACGCTGTGTACCACCGGTCAAGTGGTGATTGCCGGCGAAGTGAGTTGCAACGGATGGGTGGATATCCAGCAGATTGCCCGTAAGACGATTGCCGACATCGGCTACACGAAGGCCGAGTATAAGTTCGAAGCGGAGAGTTGCGGAATTCTAACCGCCTTACACGCTCAGTCTCAGGACATTAACATGGGTGTCAGCCGTGCCAAGGAAGAGGAACAAGGAGCCGGCGACCAGGGAATGATGTTCGGTTATGCGACCGACGAGACGGATAACTACATGCCGCTCACGCTTGATTTGGCCCACACCCTCGTTTATACCCTGGCGCGTATTCGCAAGGAAGGACAGCAGATGACCTATCTCCGTCCGGACAGCAAGTCGCAAGTGACGATCGAGTACGATGAACATAACCGCCCCGTACGTATTGATACGATTGTGCTCAGCACACAGCATGACCGGTTTAGAACCGGAGCAGGTTTGCCATGCGGTGAAGAAGTGACTCCGGAGATGATCAAGAAAGATATCATTGATATCTTACTGCCGCGTGTTGCAACGCGTGACAGCCGTTACAGTCACCTGCTCCATGAGTTTTTGGCGGACAAGAACGCGAAGCTGTTGGTTAACCCGACCGGTAATTTCGTGATTGGCGGTCCGCACGGTGACACGGGTTTGACAGGACGTAAGATCATCGTGGACACCTATGGTGGTCGCGGTGCACACGGCGGTGGCGCGTTCAGCGGTAAGGACCCGTCCAAGGTGGACCGTTCGGCAGCGTATGCAGCCCGTTGGATTGCCAAGCATCTGGTAGCAGCCGGTGTTGCACACGAGGCACTCGTACAGGTATCGTACGCGATCGGTGTAGCGGAACCTGTTTCGCTGTACGTCAACACGTACGGCACCGCACAAGTAGCGCTCAGCGATGCCGAGATAGCAAAGGTGGTGGGCCAACTGTTTGACCTGCGTCCGGCGGCTATTATCCGCGACTTGAAACTGACGCAGCCGATCTACGAAGAGACCGCCAAGTACGGTCATGTAGGCCGCACCAACGAGGTGGTTACCAAGACCTTCTTCGATGCAGACGGCAAGCCGTATACACGCGAGGTTGAACTGTTCACGTGGGAGAAACTGGACCGTCTGGAGCAAGTCAAGAAAGCATTTAAGTTATGAAAAATCGCACGCTGACATTGAGCATTGCGGTGACGGCGATTGTGTTGCTATCCCTTGTCATCGATCAGATCATCAAGCTCTACATCGCCTCGCATTTTGCCCTGAACGAGAGCCATGAGATCACTTCCTGGTTCTGGTTGTGTTATATTGAGAACAACGGCATGGCGTTCGGTCTGGAGTGGATGCCTAAGTTCGCGCTGACCCTCTTCCGTCTGGTTGCGGTAGTGGCATTGAGTTGGTACACCCACCTTCTCATTCGCAAGCCCGAGACGCCCGTCGGATACATCATCACGATCGCATTCATCATTGCCGGAGCCATGGGCAATATCATCGATTGTGTGTTCTACGGTAAGTTGTTCGGCTACGCCGATTGGTTCTACGGCAAGGTGATTGATATGTTCTATTTTCCGCTGATACACAATAGTGCGGGAGAGGTGATCTTCTTCCGTCCGGTGTTCAATTTCGCGGACAGTTGCATCACGGTGGCTGTGTTCGTCATCCTGTTCTTCTATTCCAAACAGCTGAATACAGATTTTAAAAAGAAAGAACAAGAACCCGCAGAAGAGAAATGAAATCTCCAATGTCCCATATCAAATCACCCATGCTAATGCTGCTTATCGTCGCAGCATTAGCCGTCTCCTGTCGTCCGAGAGGTATTCTGCACTCTTGGGAGATGCGTGATGTACTGGTTGATTTGCACAAGACCGACGCGATGCTGCAACTCAGCGGTATGCGTTATAACGAAGAGAGCAAGCGTATCTACTATGCACAAGTACTTGAGAAACACGATATTACGCAGGCGCAGTTTGATTCATCGCTGGTGTGGTACACCGCGCATCCCCAGTTGTTTGATAAGATCTATCCGAAAGTGCTTGCCAAGTTAGAAGCGGAAGAAGCGGAGTTCCTTGCCTTGCACGAAGCGGAGCTGATGTTCCAACCGGAAGACGCAAGAAAAAGCACCGCGAAGGTACAGGAGCATGTCTTTCACCGTGCTGATCTGGACAGTATTCTATGGGTTAGCATAAATAGCTATCCTTCCACCTGGCAACCGATTCCATACGACTACTACGGCCCTCTATCCCATTAGCCATTAGCCATTAGCCTTTAGCCTCTAACCTTTAGCCTTTAGCCTTTAATGTAGAATCTTGTAAATCATCTCCTTCCACAAGTCCGCATCCTTGGCGGAAGGATTGTTGATGCCTTTTAGTCGTGCGTCCGTATCGCGCAGATAGCCGACGATGAGGAAGGTTTTACCGGCAGGAAAACGCTTGGCTGCTGCCACATAATCCTTCACGAAATAGGGATTAATACCCAGTTCTTTGGCCACATTCGCCTGGCTCTTGTCGGGCAGGTAATGGTACATCAACAGATTGGAGAAGAACGTGAACAAAGGCGCCATTTCCCGAATCATGGGATGGTCCTTTGAGGACGCGAAATACTGCGTAATCCGGTTGGCTCGTGCTACGTCTCCACGAATGAGCGCAGCCTGTAACTCCATGATATTGTAGTCTTTAGAGATACCGATGTTCCGTTCCACGAGGGCCGCATCAATGGTGTTCACTCCTTCGGGGCGTCCGTCTATCAGTTTCTGCAAGGCGCCTACGATAGCACTCAGGTCTGTGCCCAGATGGTCTGCCAGAATAGGCGCTACACGGGGATCGATGGTGACTTCTGCATGTTGGCGCTTGAATTCCTGAATATAGTTCGCAATCCACCGCTCAACTTCGTAGTCGCGCAACTTATCCGATTGTAACCAGACGACCTGTTTGTGCTCTGCCGCTTTCTTCCACACACCTTGGCGTTTGTCGGGTTTGCCGTTGTAGCAGATGACCAGGACCGTTTGCGGCATCAGATTGTCCATATACGCGTTGAGCGCCTCCCATTTCTTTATTGCTTGCGCTTCGCGTACGATGATCACCTTGCGTCCGCCCATCATGGCGAATCCGCGTGCTGCGCCAATAACCGGCGCTATATCAGCACCTTGCAAGTCACGACCATACAGGGTCTGCTGGTCAAACTCACGCGCCATCTCGTCTAGCGCATGCTCCGCTATGTACGCGTGCACGGCATCGGTGTAATACGGTTCTTCGCCGCACAATATATAAATTGGCGCGTACTCGTCCGCGCGCAGCGCGCGCATTATATCTTCGTATTTCTTTACCATTATTCCCAGTGTCTGTCTTTTGCAAAGAACCGTTTGGCACCATTCAGCCAAGTGGTAGCCCGCATATGCCGTGCATAAGCAGGGCTGTACTGCTCTATTCGATCGGCGTTCTTCATGCGTTCCTGCATCGTGTGCATCTTACGCCTCACGCGTCCTTTGGGTGCTTCGCCGGAATGTCTGTTTTCGATCATTATGCCTAACAGCAGATCGTTCAGCAAGCGTTCTGCCCGGTGAGCCGGTTCGTCGCTGTAGAAGAATGCCTCTTCCTGTTTCAGTCCCAGATGGTGTACGGCTATCCATGTGTACAACTGCCACACATCCAGCAGATGCAAGGATTCCAAGTCGCGTTTAAGCCGCTCACTATCTATCCTGTCATGATAATGATGTACCAGCAGCGTCCAGTCGCACAACTGCCGTATATTCGCGCCTTGGGTGATCATATGCTCCCATGAATGCAGTAAGACGAACAGCGCATTGAAGGTCGGTTCCGGAATCGTCATCTCGACATTCTCCACGGCAATCCGCTCACCGTGTGTCATTCCGAAATGTTCGATTTTGTCGTATCGCATCTCGTCCACCGGATGTTGATGTCCGACGGACACGCGATGTATCTCGATGGAGATGCCATCTGCGATCAGGTTATAGTGCTTGTAGTGATCCAACTCCTCGTCGAACTTCAACGCCTGAGGAAACGTATCTCGCATCACGGCACAAGCCGGATGGTATTGATCTTTTCCGACAAACAGGTCTATATCTCCCCAGCTGCGGTAATGCGGTTCGGCGTACAGAGTGGCTAAGCCGACCCCTTTCATCACAACGACATGCAGACCGGCTTTCTCCAGTGCGTCCAGCGCCACGCTCAGGGTGTGCTGTAACTTGACGTGCTGCTGCATGGTCTGGAGGCACACGCTCTTCATCGTAGTGCGCGCAGCGGACGGCAGTTCGTCCTGATCCAGCACCATCGGATACACCAACGGACCTGTTCCTTGCAGCGCATTCAGTTCCAGCAGATGGTTCGTCCGCTCCACCGGCCAAGGCCTTTTCTCGCCCCATAACGCGGCACGCACCAAGGCTAAATATGTTTCTAATTCGCTAAGCACTGTGGGTCTTTCTCGTCAGGATAGAACGCATGGTCAGGAAGAAATATTTGATATCCGTACGAATCGGATGTGCCAGGTACTCTGTCAGATACTTATCTTCACTGGCAAACAGCTCATCGAAGGTATTCGGATGGTCGATATAGAACGGAGGTATCAGTCCGGGTTTGGTCAGCGTCCGCTTGTCCTGCAGCCACTTCGGATAGGTCTCGAACATGGTTTTGCTCAACGGCCGTACACCCACCAGTTTGACATCGCGTTTGAGCCAGTTGATGAGCATCGGCAGTTCGTCCAGCCAGTACTTGCGCATGAACTTACCCCAGGTTGTGATACGCCAGTCGTCATTCGATTTGTCAGAGATATCCATACCTCCGCGTGCATCGAACACATATTTCTGGATATACTCCGCGTACGGGTGCATGGTGCGCATTTTGTAGAAATAGCGGAACTCCTTGTTCTTGCACACACGACGTAACTTAATCAGCGGGCCGTAAACCTTGAACTGCTCCTGCGGATAGGGCTGCGAGATTCGGTGTGCGAACACATACTCGATATGTCCCATCGGCACGATCTCGTCCACCTCAAAGCCGCAATAATACAGTCGTCCCAGCACTTCCGTTTTGGACAACATGCGCTTGCGACCTTTGTTCAGATCGTAGTACAGACGGCTGGTCAGCATCAGTCTCGGCAGCACGCGTTTGGTGAAGAAATAGAGGCAATACACGAGCCAATTGATGCCCCATGGATACTTGGCAAGGATCTTCTTTTTGATATATTCCTGCGGCCGGTAGCAGCACACATAACGTCCGTTGTCCGGCAGTTTCCGGTTAACGATACAGAAACGTCTGTTGATACCTTTGGCATCGTTAAGAAGAGTCAAGTCAACTAATGTATAATACTGATAGTCAGGAATCTGCAAGAACGCAAACCGGTTACGGTCACAGACAGCCTTGGTCTGTTTGGAATCCAGTTTCGCGTGCTCCAGCAGCATCTGGTAGTCCTCTTCTGTGGTCACACTGAGCACCGACTGATGAATGGAGTTCATCGACGCGGCGCTACGCGGTTCGTCGGGACGGGCGACCGTGGCGTTGTCACGGTGCTCCACCTGCATAGCAGGCACGGTCATGTTGGTCGCATACTTCCAGTAATGCTCCAGCAGGACCACAAGGGTATCAATGGCGCCGACGAGCATGATGGTCCATGTCGCCACTTTTGGGGACAGTCCCCAGGGCAGACGAGGGAGAACGAGCCAACAGAGTCCGATTAATATACCGGCGTCCAGGATAAGTGCGAGTACGGCTTGCCAGAACCAGGTCTCCTTGTACGAGCGGTACACCTGCACCAGCATTCCCACCAGCACCCACAGCACGGTCAGCACGCCGAACATCGCCCAATAGACTCCGATAGCGCTCTTATCCGCTACCCAGCGCCACAACATACACAGGAGTATAGCCACCAGCCACACCAGCAGATCAATCCCTACTCTTCTATGCCATCCTTCTCTCAACATACACCGTTTTCCTTCCCGATTATCACCAGATCATTCCGTATAGCAGCACCAACGCCATCAAACCGCAGCAGATCAGTTTCACGATCGTGCTGAACAGCAGACCGACGAACGTGCCCCAGCCGGCTTTGAACGACTCCCACACTTTCTTGCCGCCGAGCAGTTCAAAGACCACCGCTCCGACGAACGGGCCGATGATCACGCCCCATACGCCGAAGAACAGACCTACCAGCAAGCCGAGCGTACTGCCCCACATGCCCCATTTGGTGCCGCCGAACTGCTTGGCTCCCCATGCCGGCACGACATAGTCAATCAACAAGGCGCCTATCGTCACGAATCCCCAGATGACCAGCGTGTACCACGCAAAATCCACACAATCGGAGAACTGGGCAATGATCAACCCGATATATGCCAGGGGCACGCCGGGCATTGCCGGCACAACACAGCCGATGATGCCTGCGACTATGCACAGCCACGCAATGACTAACAATATGATTTCCAGTGCAATATCCATCGTTCGTTCTTTATCCAAAACCTTTGCGGCTGCAAAGGTAGTGATTTTTTTTGACATGTGCAAATAAAAATAGAAAAAATCGTTTGAGGCAGCGCCGAAATAAGAAAAATCGCCCTCTCGAGCGATTTTTCCCGGAGCGTCCTTCCGTTGAAGCGGAAGGAGCGGCCTCCGCCTAGGATGGCTAAGCGCCATTACCCCTGCGGGTTCTTACCGTTCTTTTAGCGGTTAAACCCGCGACCATTTCGCGACCATTACGGACATGTACGTCACGTCTCTGTCCGGTTTTCTTCGTCTGTTAGCCCCGCGGGGTCTCTTCTTCTTTTGTGCAGGCCGCTATCCGGCGTTTGACAGGATGCCGCTCGACGCCCTTAGTACGTACGCATACTCCCCTAATAGGGGGACGCATGCAGTACTAACGGGCTCAGGTATCCTCGTCAAAAAGTAGCATTATTACTTAGTCGGTAGCCGCTTTTGCCTTCGATCTCCATCGGCTGGAGGATCCCCTGTAAGCAGGCTTCTTCTATTTTTTCCTTACTGATTCGTTCCATAATGTTCTATTTTTCTCATCGGTATTACATCGGTATCACATCGGAGGCAATACGGAGGTAATACGGAGGTAATACCTATGCACTAATGTTCTATTTTCCTTTCTTATAATTTGCATTTTGGCGACATTTTTGTCGCCATTAGTAGCGTCAGTTTCTGCGG